>JBMYXS010000044.1:0-31562 GCA_049608645.1 Pikeienuella sp.
GCGCGATGGGCAATCGCGCGCGCCTGTTTTATTGCGCGAACCCTGTGCTGCAACGACCGCTGTGATGTGGGAAGCCGGGGGCAGCGTGATTTTCAAATAATACCGAACATTCCTTTCGGAGCGCGGGAGGTTGGATTGTCTCCCCCGATGTACCAAGTTGATAATCAACGAAAAGATGGAGCCTAAGCGATGACCAAGCCAACCTATTATGCGCCAACGGGCGGGCACCCCGACCAGACAACCCTGTTGACGGATCGGGCCGTGTTCACGGATGCATATGCGGTCATCCCCAAAGGTACGATGCGGGACATCGTGACCAGCTTCCTGCCGTTCTGGGATGAGACGCGCCTGTGGGTCATCGCGCGACCGCTTAGCGGATTTGCGGAGACGTTTTCCCATTACATCATGGAAGTACAACCCGGCGGCGGCAGCGAGCGGCCTGAACAGGACAGTGGTGCCCAGGGTGTGTTGTTTGTGGTGGAGGGCGGTTTCACCCTGACGATTGCGGGGCAAACCCATGAGCTTGCTGAAGGTGGTTATGCCTATCTGCCAGCGGGCGAGGCCTGGACGCTGCGCAACAATTCGGGTGCCGTCACGCGGTTCCACTGGATCCGCAAACGCTATGAAGCGGTGGAGGGGCTGGACCACCCTGAACCATTGATCCTGAACGAGCAGAATATCGCGCCGACCGTCATGCCCGATACGGAGGGCAAATGGGCCACAACGCGCTTTGTTGATCCTGCTGACCTGCGCCATGATATGCATGTCACCGTGGTGACGTTCCAGCCCGGCGCAGTGATCCCGTTTCTGGAAACACATGTCATGGAACACGGCCTTTACGTGCTTGAGGGTAAGGCCGCCTATCGCCTGAATCAGGATTGGGTAGAGGTTGAAGCGGGGGATTACATGTGGCTGCGCGCGTTCTGCCCGCAGGCCTGTTATGCGGGCGGCCCCGGTGCGTTCCGGTATCTTTTGTACAAGGACGTCAACCGTCACATGAAGCTTGGCACGTTTAACTAACCTACTATGACCCACCGATAGCGGCGGAGGTGGCGTTAGCGGCCGCTATCACGGTTGCGGCGAGGTCTTTGACCATTTCGGGGGAAACCCGGCTGGTTGGCCCGGATACGGAAAGGCCTGCAACCACCTCGCCGTGCATGTTTCTGATGGGCGCTGCGATGCACCGCATGCCAAGGTTGCGTTCCTGATCATCGACGGCATACCCGCGCGTGCGAATGTCCGCGAGATCATCGCGGAGCGCGCCAAGGTCGGCCCGTGTGTGCTCGGTGAACCGCTCCAACCCCTCGCTGGCGAACCGTATCAGCGCCTTTTCGCTGGCATGGGCAAGCAATACCTTGCCAATGCCCGAAGCATGAAGCGGTGAAAGTGTGCCCGGTGGAAAAAACGCCCTGATCGGGGCATGCGTTTCGACCTGGCTGACAAAAAGAACAGCCCCATCCTTTTCAATGCCAAGGTTCGCGGTTTCCCCGGTTTGATCCATCAGGGCGCGCAGGATCGGGCGGCTGCGTTCAATCAGGCTGGTGCGACGCAGGAACACCGACCCGATCAAAAAAGCGTCCGGCCCGACATGCCATGTTTGCGTGGCTTCATCGCATTCGACCATACCGTGCAACGAAAGCGTGATCAAAACGCGATAGACGGTGGCGGGGGATTCACCAAGCCCGCTTGCCAATGCGCTGAGTGTCGCGCCCTCCACCCTTGCCAGTTCGGCCAGAACCACCAACGCGCGATCCAGCGATTTTATCGTGTTTTGCTCGGTCTTTTCGGTGAACGCACGGGGGCGGCCACGGTGTTTTCGGGTTGGCTCTTCGGGACTGTTCTGAATGGCCATAAAGTCTTTCCCCATTTTTATGAAAGCATATTTCATTATGTGAAAAATATAACTCATTGGCAATAAACTGTTTTCTGCAGAAATTCATTTTTGAAAAATGATTTCAAAAAAATTTACGGCGTTCTGTACGGTCCCTATGGTCCTCTCACGCACTTACCGAGGATACGACCATGAGCTTTCAGAACCCCGTTTTCATTCCCGGCCCGACCAACATGCCCGAAGCCATTCGTCAGGCCTGTTACATGCCAACGATTGACCACCGCTCACCTGTGTTCGGCAGTATCTTGCATCCCTGCCTTGAGGGGGTGCGGCGTGTTCTGAAATCTGAAAGCGCGCGCGTCTTTATCTTTCCATCCACCGGCACGGGCGGTTGGGAAACGGCACTCACCAATACGCTTTGCGCTGGTGACGGCGTATTGGCCGCGCTCAATGGCATGTTTAGCCACCGCTGGATCGACATGTGCCAGCGCCACGGCCTGAATGTTCAGATTGTCGAAACGCCATGGGGCGGGGGCCTGCCCGCCGACAAATACGAAGACATCCTTCGTGCTGACAAAGATCACGCGATCAAGGTTGTTCTGGCCACGCACAACGAAACCGCGACGGGCGTGAAGTCAGACATTGCCGCCGTGCGCAAGGCGCTGGATGCAGCGGGCCACCCGGCATTGTTGTTCGTTGATGGGGTAAGCTCCATCGCGTCGATGGACTTTCGCTTTGACGAATGGGGTGTCGATATTGCTGTGACCGGCTCACAGAAAGGTTTCATGCTGCCCGCAGGCCTTGCCATCGTCGGGTTCAGCGAAAAGGCCATGAGCATGGTCGAAAGCGCGACCTTGCCCCGCACGTTCTTTGATGTTCGCGACATGGGCAACGGGTACGATGCAAACGCATTCCCCTATACCCCGCCTGTCGGCCTGATGAATGGTCTGAAACTGTCGCTGGAGATGATCGAAGCGGAAGGCCTCGAAAACGTGTTCGCAAGGCATCACCGCATCGCCACCGGCGTGCGCCTCGCGGTTGAGGCATGGGGGTTGGAGCTGTGCGCCGCATCACCCGATCTGTACTCCGACACGGTGTCCGCGATCCGCACGCCCGAAGGGTTCAATGCAACTGACATCGTCACCCGCGCCGCAAGCGAATACGGCATGGCGTTTGGTGTGGGTCTTGGTGACGTCGCGGGCAAGGTGTTCCGCATCGGCCACCTTGGGCAGTTGACCGATGCGATGATGCTGTCTGGTCTTGGTGTTGCCGAGATGGTGATGGCTGACCTTGGCCTCGACATCAAACTCGGTTCCGGCGTTGCCGCCGCGCAGGAATTTTACCGCCACGGCACGCCCGCCGCCCACAAAGCTGCCGCATAAGAGACGACACCAATGTATATCCCCACCTTCGAAGACATGGTTGCCGCGCATGAGCGGATCAAACCTTATATCCACCGCACCCCTGTCCTGACGTCACGTTTTCTGAACGAAATGGCAGGCTGCGAGATGTTCTTCAAATGCGAGAACTTTCAGAAAGCCGGGGCCTTCAAGGTTCGTGGCGCATGCAACGCCGTGTTCGGGCTTTCGGATGCAGAGGCACAAAAGGGCGTCTGCACGCATTCGTCCGGCAATCATGCTTTGTCGTTGTCATACGCCGCCGGGCGCCGGGGCATTCCGTGCCATGTGGTCATGCCGCGCACAGCGCCAGAGGCGAAAAAGGCGGCGGTGCGCGGGTACGGCGGTATCATCACCGAATGTGAGCCATCCACGTCATCCCGCGAAGCGGTTTTTGCTGAGGTACAGGCCAAGACCGGCGGTGATTTCGTGCACCCCTATAATGATCCGCGCGTGATTGCGGGGCAGGGCACATGCTCCCGCGAGTTGCTGGAACAGATGGAAGACCACGGCGGGAACCTCGACATGGTTGTCGCGCCCATTGGCGGCGGCGGCATGATTTCGGGCACGTGCCTGACGCTGTCGAACCTTGCGCCCGATATGCAGATCATCGCGGCGGAACCCGAGCAGGCGGACGATGCGGCCCGCAGTTTCAAGGCCGGCCACATCATTGCTGACGACGCCCCGGTGACGGTGGCTGATGGCCTCAAAGTGCCGCTCAAAGACCTGACATGGCATTTCGTCTCGAACCACGTGACGGACATTTTGACGGCGTCCGAGCAGGAGATCATCGACGCGATGATACTCACCTGGCGGCACATGAAGATCGTGATGGAGCCAAGCTGCGCCGTGCCGCTCGCGACCATTCTGAAAAATCCTGACGTTTTCGCGGGCAAGCGCGTTGGCGTCGTAATCACGGGCGGCAACGTCGATCTGGGCGCTCTGCCCTGGATGAAGAGTTAAGTGGGAGACTGAACCATGAATGCACCTGTCAATTTCAAAGACCTCGAAGTCGGTTATGATGTTCCTGCGGTTCCCGGTATGGACGAAGCAGACATCCAGACGCCGTGCCTTGTGCTCGACCTTGATGCGCTGGAGCGGAATATCAGGAAGATGGGCGATTTTGCCAAGGCCAACGGCATGCGCCACCGCGTCCACGGCAAGATGCACAAATCGGTCGATGTTGCTCTGCTTCAGGAAAAACTTGGCGGATCTTGCGGTGTGTGTTGCCAGAAAGTGTCAGAGGCCGAAGTGTTCGCGCGCGGCGGTATCAAGGATGTGCTGGTCAGCAATCAGGTCACGCAGCCCGCGAAAATCGACCGTCTTGCACGGATGCCCAAACTTGGCGCGCGCACCATTTGTTGCGTGGATGATCCGGCGAATGTCGCTGATCTGTCTGCCGCTGCGGTGAAGCACGGTACGCAGATCGAATGCCTTGTGGAGATTGACTGCGGTGCGGGGCGCTGCGGTGTGACCACCACGCAGGACGTTGTGAACATCGCCAAACTGATCGACAGCGCAGAGGGCCTGAAATTTGCTGGCATCCAGGCCTATCAGGGCGCGATGCAGCACATGGACAAATACGAAGACCGCAAGGCAAAGCTCGACATTGCCATCGCACAGGTTCGCGATGCGGTTCAGGGCCTGAAAGCCGTCGGTCTTGAATGTGACATCGTTGGCGGTGGCGGCACCGGGTCTTACTATTTTGAAGGCGCATCCGGCGTTTACAACGAGCTTCAGTGCGGTTCCTACGCGTTCATGGACGCGGACTATGGCCGCATCCTCGACAAGGATGGCAAGCGGATCGATCAGGGGGAGTGGGAAAATGCGCTCTTTATCCTGACTTCGGTGATGAGCCACGCCAAGGCCGACAAAGCCATCGTTGATGCGGGCCTTAAGGCGCAATCCATGGACAGCGGTCTGCCGGTCATCTTTGGTCGTGATGATGTGGAATACCTGAAATGCTCCGATGAGCACGGTGTTGTTGCTGACCCTGATGGTGCCCTGAAGGTCAACGACAAGCTGCGTCTCGTGCCCGGCCACTGCGACCCGACCTGCAACGTGCATGATTGGTACGTCGGTGTGCGTGGCGGCAAGGTTGAAACGGTTTGGCCGGTGTCTGCGCGCGGCAAAGCCTACTGATCGCCAACAAGTCAGGGGGGATGGGCGCTCGTGCCCAGCCAAACCGCCCGCGCGTGCCCATGAACCTTGGGGAGAGGGACGGGCGCGCGCGGGCGGTCATTTGATAAGGATACAAGAACATGCTGATCGTACCGGAACGTGAAATCGCCACGCTGATGACCCGCAAAGCGGCATTTGATGCTGTTGAGCAGGTCTTCGCCGCGATGGCCGCGCAGGATGCCTATAATTTCCCCGTCATTCGCGAGGCGATTGGGCATGAAGATGCGCTCTATGGGTTCAAGGGCGGTTTTGACCGCGCGGGGCAAACGCTCGGCCTCAAGGCGGGCGGCTATTGGCCGAACAACCTCGAAAAGCATGGGGTGATAAACCACCAATCCACGGTTTTTCTCTTTGACCCGGACACGGGCCGCGTTCGCGCCATGGTTGGCGGTAACCTGCTGACCGCATTGCGCACGGCGGCGGCATCGTCCGTATCCATCAAGCACCTCGCGCGTGAAGACGCCAAGGTCATCGGGATGATTGGCGCGGGCCATCAGGCGACGTTCCAGCTGCGCGCAGCGTTGGAGCAGCGTTCGTTCGAGAAGGTCATCGGTTGGAATCTTCACCCCGAAATGCTGCCCAACCTTGAAAAGGTAGCCGCAGAAGCTGGCCTGCCGTTTCAGGCCGTTGAACTTGATGGCATGCGCGAGGCGGACGTCATTATCTCGATCACTTCATCTTTCGACGCTATCCTGGGCGCGGATCAGGTCAGCCCTGGCACACATATCGCCTGCATGGGTACGGACACCAAGGGCAAGCAGGAAGTTGACCCAACCCTTTTGGCTCGTGCCACGGTGTTCACGGATGAAGTGGCGCAGTCTGTTTCTATTGGCGAGGCACAACATGCGATTGCGCGCGGGCTAATCGCGGAAGGCGACGTAAGCCAGCTTGGTGCCGTTATCAATCGCACCCATCAGGGCCGGGGCAGTGATGATGAAATTACGTTGTTTGATGGCACCGGCGTTGGGTTGCAGGATCTTGCGGTTGCGGCATCGGTTGTTGACCTTGCCGTTGAACAAGGCGTGGCGATTGAAGTTGATGTTTGAACATGCAGCATACGCATCCCTATCACATTGCCCCACGACTGACCGGATGCGGATGTGGCTGCGCGGTTTGAAAGATATCTGGCGTTTGTGACCTAGCCGAGTTGACGCGCCGGGTGTTATCCACTGGGTAATGACGCAGGGGCATTCGCCCCCTGATAGATGCCCGCGATAAATGCCCGCGATAAATGAGTGAAGGTTTTACCCCTATGGCTGACGATCCCAAGAAGGCCGCTGACCGACAGGCGGCGCTTGATTACCATGAGTTTCCAAAGCCAGGTAAGTTGGAAATCCGGGCGACTAAACCGATGGCAACGGGCCGCGACCTTAGTCTTGCCTATTCCCCCGGTGTGGCAGAAGCCTGCCTGGAGATTGAACAAAACGTAGCCAACGCGCGCCGGTATACGGCAAAGGGCAATCTGGTTGCCGTCATTTCCAACGGCACGGCCGTTTTGGGCCTTGGCAGTATTGGTGCCCAGGCTTCCAAACCCGTGATGGAAGGCAAGGCCGTTCTGTTCAAGAAATTCGCTGGCGTTGATTGCTTTGATATCGAGGTGAATGAGGCAGACCCGGAAAAGCTCGCGGACCTTGTTTGTCGGTTGGAGCCGACATTTGGCGCGGTCAACCTTGAAGATATCAAAGCGCCTGAGTGTTTTATTGTTGAGCGCCTTTGCCGTGAACGGATGGGCATTCCCGTTTTCCATGATGATCAGCACGGCACCGCGATCGTGGTGGCCGCCGCTGCGAGCAACGCCCTGCGTCTGACGGGCCGCAAGGCCGGTGATGTGCGTGTGGTTGCGCTTGGCGCGGGTGCGGCGGGCGTCGCTTGCCTTACCATGCTGAAAAAGATGGGTGTAAAGCCGGAGAACATCCACGTTTTCGACCGTGACGGCGTGCTCCATGAAAATCGCACGGACCTGTGCCCGGAGCAGATGGCCTTTGCCCATGGCGGCGCGGATGTGACGCTGGAGCAAAAGATCAAGGGCGCGGATATGTTTCTGGGCCTGTCTGGCCCGGGTCTGTTGCCCCCTGCGTTGGTTGAGACGATGGCGGATGATCCGATCATCTTTGCCCTGGCCAACCCAACACCGGAAATCATGCCTGACGTTGCGCGGGCTGTATCACCCGGCGCATTGATCGCGACAGGCCGGTCCGATTTTCCCAATCAGGTGAATAACGTCCTGTGCTTCCCCTTTATTTTCAGGGGCGCGTTGGATGTGGGGGCCACCGATATCAATGACGCGATGAAGCTGGCTTGTGTAGAGGCGATTGCCGGCCTTGCACGGGAAACGGCCAGCGCAGAATTAGGCGCCGCCTATCAGGGGGAGCGTTTGACGTTCGGGCCTGATTATCTGATTCCCAAACCGTTCGATCAACGCCTGTTGCCTGCGATTGCAACAGCGGTTGCAAAGGCGGCAATGGAAAGCGGTGCCGCAACCCGCGAAGTTGATTTGGAAGCCTATCACGCGAAGCTGCAATCAACGGTCATTCGGTCCGCTTTGATCATGCGCCCGGTGTTTGAAGCTGCAAGGCTGGAGCGCCGCCGCATTGTCTTTTCCGAGGGTGAGGAACCCAAGGTCTTGCGCGCCGTTCAGGAGATGAACAAGGAACTCAGCGAAACCGCCATTCTCGTCGGTCGCCCCGATGTGGTAGAGGCCCGCATCCTGCGCGAGGGGCTTTCGATCAAGGCTGGTCGTGATTTTGAGTTGGTCAACCCTGACGATGATGCACGGTATCGGAGCTGCTGGACGCGCTATCACGAGATCATGGCGCGCACAGGGATCACGCCTGATCTGGCCAAGGCCATTCTGCGCACCAACACAACCGCCATTGCAGCGACGTTGGTGGAGCTTGGCGATGCCGACGCGATGATCTGTGGAACCTTTGGGCAATATCAGTGGCACCTGAACTACATCACCCAGATTCTTGCCACTGACAGGCTTCACCCTGTGGGTGCGCTGTCGCTGATCCTGTTGGACAAGGGGCCGCTGTTTATTGCCGATACGCATGTGAACATAGAGCCAACGCCAACCCAGCTGGCCGAAACAATCATATCAGCGGCGCGGCATGTAAATCGGTTTGGTCTGGCACCGAAGATTGCGCTTTGTTCAAATTCCCAATTCGGCAACCTGAACAGTCGTTCCGGTGAGGTGGCGCGCGCGACGCTGGACATTCTCAACGCGTCTGGCTGCGATTTTGAATACGAAGGCGAAATGCACACCGATGCTGCATTTGATCCTGAATTGCGGGAGCGTCTGATGCCAGGCAACCGGTTGACCGGTAAGGCGAATGTATTGGTCTACACCAATACCGATGCGGCCGGTGCGGCTCGGAACTTGTTGAAATCAGTCTCCGACGGGCTGGAAGTTGGTCCGATTTTGATGGGCATGGGCAATCGCGCGCATATTGTAACGCCCAGCGTAACTGTGCGTGGCCTGCTGAACATTGCCGCCCTCGCCGGGACGCCAGTTTCAAGCTACGGATAGGCAACGATATTCGGCACAAGAGCCTTTTCAACGACGGAGGCACATTGCCTTGCTAACTGGTCTTGCACTGCTTTTCGTGGGGGCGGTTTTGTTCGTGAACGGCATCTGGCTGTTTGGGCGGATTGCTGATCGCGAAATCGTCTTTATCAACCTCTTTGTCGGCTCTATCACGTTCCTGATCGCGATGGTGACGGCGTTGCGGGTCGGTGCTGAGATCGGCACCATCAAATCTGCGGGCCTTACGCTGTTGTTCAGTGGCACCTATTTGTGGGTCGCCACGAACCGCATGTTTGATTTTGATGGCCGCGGTCTGGGCTGGTTCAGTCTGTTTATCGCGGTAACAGTCGCCCCGGTGGCGGTACAGGATCTGCTGGCGGCAGAGACGGTGCTTGGCATGTGGCTGGCGATCAGCTGGGGCATCTGGGCGGGCCTGTGGTTCATGTATTTCCTGCTGCTTACGCTTGGGCGGCCCATCCAGCGTGCGACCGCATGGGTCACATTACTGAGCGGGGTTATTACAGGCTGGTTGCCGGGCATATTGCTTTTGAACGGTGTGCAATAGGGCAGGACACCCCCGCGAGCCTTCACCGTAACAGACAATCCTGACCTCCGAAAAAAAGGGCGCCCGATCAGGGGCGCCCTTTCGTTTTGTACTCACGCCGGAGCGTTGAGGTTATTTCCCGTCAAGCGAGCCTGAGCCGTGACCGGACATGCCGCCGGAAACTTCCTCGGTGGCTTCACCCGAAAGTTCCTCTGGCAGGACAAGGTTCAGCACAATGGCAATCAGCGCAGCGGGGAGCAGGCCCGATGTCATCAGAATGCGCAACGTATCCGGCAGGTACTGAACGGCCTTTGGGTCCAGTTGAAGGCCAAGACCAATCGAAAGGGCAATCGCAAAGATCACCATGTTGCGGCGGTTCCATTTAACGTCCGAGAGCATGGAGATACCGGCGGCCACAACCATGCCGAACATCACGATGACGCCGCCGCCCAGAACCTCAATCGGGATGGTGCGGATTACGGCACCAACCTTGGGGATCAGACCACAGATGATCAGGAAGATCGCACCGATCGTCACCACATGCCGAGACATGACACCAGTCATCGCAATCAGGCCGACGTTCTGGCTGAATGATGTGTTCGGGAAGCCGCCAAAGATACCTGCAACCGCAGAGCCGACACCGTCAGCATAGGTCGCGCCTGAAATTTCCTTGTCAGTCGCTTCGCGGCCCGCACCACCTTTGGTGATGCCAGACACATCGCCAACAGTTTCAACGGCAGAGACAAACGCCATCAGGCAGAACCCGATGATCGCGGCCATGCTGAATTCAAACCCGTATTTGAACGGCACAGGGAAGGCGAACATGGAGGCTTTGCCGACACTTGCGGCGATGCCAAAGTTGCCACCAAAACTGACCATGCCAATGGCCAAGGCATAGATGTAACCAACGATGATACCGATTACGACAGCCGATACCGCCAGCATGCCCTTGGCATAGAACTTCAGGCCAAGCGTCACAAAGATCACAACACCAGCCGCTGACCAATTCAGAAGCGAGCCATATTCAGGATCGTTGATTTTCGGAATACCACCAGCGGCATATTGAATGCCAACCTTCACCAGCGCGAGGCCGATCATCGTGACCACAAGACCCGTCACCAGCGGCGGCAGGGCAAAGCGGATTTTACCGATGAACGTGGCGATGAACGCATGGAACAGACCGCCAACGATCACACCGCAAAAAAGCGCGGGCATCGCTTCGACGCCTTTGCCCGCAACCAGTGGAATCATGATTGGGATGAATGCAAACGACGTACCCTGAACGATGGGAAGGCGCGCGCCGACCGGGCCAAAGCCGATGGTCTGGAACAGGGTTGCGATGCCTGCAAACAGCATGGACATCTGGATGAGATACGTCATGTCAGGGAACCCCTGTGCGCCCGCATCCGACCCAAAGCCAAAACCAGCCGCACCAGCGATGATGATGGCTGGCGTCACGTTGGAGACGAACATCGCCAAAACGTGCTGGATACCCAGTGGAACCGCCTTGTGCAGCGGTGGTGTATAATGTGGATCGCGGAGTTGTTCCGGCGTCCCGATTGAGTGGTCTGTCATGGTCAAGTTCCTCCCCCTATGACCCTGCGAAACACCCGCTTTTGTGCGGGTGCCTTTAGCTGGCTTCGATCACCCAGGGCTGATCGAACCAGTATTCTTCCAAGTTGGCACCCTCACCGATGCGATCCACAACGCCGAATAATCCGGGCGCGTGTAGCGGGCACAGAACCCCGTGCCATATGTTCCGGTGATAATTCACGCCCTGTCCCGGTGCGGCGACAAAGACCTGCGGTTTTGCAGAGGCACCTGCGTTGTCTTCTGCAACCACAACCAGATACGGGTTCTGGTGCATGGGCAGAAACGCCTGACTACCGTCCGGGTGCCGCTCCACCATATCAAGTGTCAGCGGCAGGGTGCGGGCCTCTGCATTGAAAATGCTGATCCCGGCGCGCCCCTCGCTGAAATCAAGCTGTGCTTTGTCATGGTGGCGCCCGCACAGGCCCTGATTGATGATCTTGTCCGGCGCGCCAACGGCCTCCAACACATCCCCGAAGGGGGCGAAAGCGGTTGCGGTCAGCGGTTGTGGGATCAGCGTGCGGGTCATGGCAGGATGTCTTTCAGGCGGAAATGCGCGATGCGCTCAACCTGCTTGCAGGCTTCGGCAAATTCCACTTCGCGGGCATTGTCGATCCGGCGCTTGAAGGCGCTGAGGATGCTGGCCTTGTTATGGTCGCGCACCGCGATGATGAACGGGAACCCGTGTTTCGCAACATAAGCGTCGTTCATTTCGGTGAATGTTGCGCGTTCGTCATCGGTCAGCGCATCCAACCCCGCCGCCGCCTGTTCGGAGGTGCTTTCGGCGGTCAGGCGTTTGGCTTGCGCCAGTTTGCCGGCAAGGTCGGGGTGCGCACGCAGCACGCCAAGGCGCTGATCTTCGCTGGCGGAGCGGAACACCCGCGCCAATGCATTATGCAGGCCAACCGCAGTGTCATGCGCGGGGCCAAGCTCCAACCCAAAGGCCCCTTCGGCGATCCAGGCAGAATGCTCAAAGATGCTGCCGTATTTCCCAACGAAAGTGGCCTGATCCATCTCGCTGGGGCGTTCCCAGCGGGTGTGGGGGTGGGTCGCGGCCCAATGGTCAGCAATTTGTTCGCGGGTTGCAAACCACACGCCATCATGGCCTTGGACATAGGCGATAAAATCGCGCAGCGCCTCAACGCGACCGGGGCGGCCCATCAGGCGGCAATGCAGGCCAATCGACATCATCTTTGCGGCCCCTTCGCCGCCCTCGCGGTAAAGCGCATCAAAGCTGGCTTTCAGATATTCAAAGAACTGCGTGCCGGAATTGAACCCCTGCGGCGTGGCAAACCGCATGTCGTTGGCGTCCATCGTGTAGGGCACGACCAGCTGATCATGGTCGCCGAATTCCATCCAATAGGGCAGATCATCGGCGATGCTGTCAGCAACATAGGCAAATTGGCCCGTTTCTGCCGCCAAGCGCACGGTGTTGTCGGAGCAACGGCCTGTGTACCATCCGCGCGGCGCAGCGCCCGTCACCTCTGTATGCAGGCGGATTGCCTCGGCCATATCGGCGGCTTCATCTTCGGGGGTGGCGTCTTTGTATTCGATCCATTTCAGACCATGGGAGGCGATCTCCCACCCGGCGTCCTGCATCGCGGCGACCTGACTGGGAGAGCGGGCCAGCGCCGTTGCCACACCATAAACCGTGATTGGCAGATCCTTGAGCAAACGATGCAGTCGCCAGAACCCCGCGCGCGCCCCGTATTCGTAGATTGATTCCATGTTCCAATGGCGTTGATCAGGCCAGGCGGCCGCGCCGACAATCTCGGACAGGAACGCTTCGGAGGCCGGATCACCATGCAGGATGTTGTTCTCACCGCCTTCTTCGTAGTTCAAAACGATCTGAATGGCGATTTTGGCAGATTTGCCGTCGCTACCCGGCCACCGGGGATCTGGTGCGGTGGCTCCATAACCATGAAGGTCACGTGGATAACGGTTCATCATTGCACTCCTCTGTTCACTGAACTCATACGACATAAAATGCGTATTGTTTTTCAAGAAAAATTAGAAGCACTGTTGTGGAATCTTGCCTTTCGTATTCGCGCGGGTGCCTGCATCTTCCGCAATCAACAACAAAGGGTGTGTAAATGAGCGGATATCTGACAACGCATGTGCTTGACACGGCACGGGGATGCCCGGCCGAAGGTCTGGAAATTGAACTGTTTCGCATCGAAGGCGAAACACGCACATTATTGCGCCGTTTGGTGACTAATTCTGACGGGCGGACCGATGAGCAGATCTTGCCCGAGGCAGAATTTGCGCTGGGGGAATATGAACTGGTGTTCCATTGCGGTGCCTACCTCGACCGGTGCGGCGTCGCGCCGGAGGAACCGCGGTTTTTGAATACAGTGCCGCTGCGGTTTGGAATGTCAGAGATGGCGCATTATCATGTGCCGCTGCTGCTCTCGCCCTTTGGGTATTCGACCTATCGCGGAAGTTAGGCTGCGCCGCATTACCTGTGTGTCGCCGCCAACGCATCTTCCATACGTGCGCTCATAAATTCCATGAAAAGGCGTGCCTTTGGGTCTTGGTGCCGTCGGTGGGAATAGAGGCACGCCATTTGCACCGGCAGGGGCGGATTGTCTTCGCAAACAGGCACCAATGCGCCTGAACGCAGGTGATGGGCGATTTCAAACACCGGTTTTAGGGCAATGCCTTCCCCGGCGAGCGCCCAGTCGGTCAGCACATCACCGTCATCGCTTTCGAAACGGCCGCGCACATCGAACCTGCGCGGGCCATCAATGGTTGTCAGTTCCCATTGAAACTCTGTCGCGCCGGGAAACCGCAGATTGAGGCAGTTATGCGCGCCCCGTTCAATTTCGGAGGCACGCTTGGGGTGCCCATGTTTGGCGATATATTCGGGGCTGGCGCAGAGCACCCGTTCGCAATCTGCGATTTTGCGGATGCGTAGGCTGGAATCTTCAGGCTGGCCAAGGAAAAAGGCGATATCCAACCCTTCGACCATCAGATCGACCTTACGGTCGCTGAGGCGCAGGCGGATATCCACAAGCGGATAGTTGGCGGCAAATTCCGGTGTGTGCGGCGCAATCAACCTGCGGCCCACCCCAAGCGGCGCCGCGATATGCAGCGTGCCACGCGGGTTTTCGGTAACATCCCCGATGTCGGCCTCTGCCGTTTCGATGGCCTCCAGCACCCTGCACGCGCCGTCATAGAACAGCGTGCCTTGCTCGGTGGCATTCAAACTGCGGGTGGTGCGCTGGAACAGGCGAACACCGAGGTGCGCCTCTAACTGTGAAATCCGCGCCGATGCGACCGCGGGCGAGATACGCAAGTCGCGTGCCGCCGCAGACATGCTGCCCAGCTCATAGATGCGGACGAAAGTGCGGATGTTGTCGAGGTAAGCCATTATGCGCTTTTTTTTGATACTCCTTGAAGAATAGTTAGCGTAGCGCGAAAGAACCCGACTGGGTAGATTTATTGAGAAAAAGCAGAGGACCATCAGATGTACGATCTTGCCATCATGTGGGACTGGGTAGCTTTCGCTGTCCGGTGGCTCCACGTCATCACCGCAATCGCATGGATTGGGTCTTCGTTCTATTTCGTGGCCCTTGACCTTGGGCTGAGGAAATCACCGCATTTGCCTGTCGGTGTCCATGGCGAAGAATGGCAGGTTCACGGCGGCGGATTCTATCATATTCAGAAATATCTGGTTGCCCCGGAAAACATGCCTGAGCACCTCGTGTGGTTTAAGTGGGAAAGCTATGCCACGTGGCTGTCTGGTGCGGCCTTGCTGATGGTTGTCTATTGGGTGGGTGCGGAACTGTTCCTGATTGATCCGGCCAAGGCGGACCTGGCCATCTGGCAAGCCATTCTGATCTCGGCGGGGTCGTTGACGATCGGCTGGGTTTGTTATGATTTCCTGTGCAAATCACCGCTGGGCAATCGCCCTACGGTTTTGATGCTGCTGTTGTTTGTCATCCTTGTTGCGATGTCATGGGGCTATAATCAGATCTTCACGGGCCGTGCGGCGCTGCTGCATCTGGGGGCATTTACCGCGACGATCATGACCGCGAATGTGTTCCTGATCATCATGCCGAACCAGCGCATTGTGGTGAAAGATCTTCAGGAAGGGCGCGTTCCCGATGCCAAATACGGGAAGATTGCCAAGCTGCGCTCGACCCATAACAACTATCTGACGCTGCCTGTCATTTTCCTGATGTTATCGAACCATTATCCGCTGGCGTTTGCGACGGAATACAGTTGGATTATCGCGTCGCTGATCTTTCTGACCGGGGTTACGATCCGCCATTACTTCAACACCATGCATGCCACGGGCAAAGGCCCATCGTGGACATGGGCGGCGACGGTCATTCTGTTTGTGATCATCGCGTGGTTATCGACGGCGTCGTCATGGGATGGTGACTATGACACGCTTGAAAGTCGCCCATTGACCGAAACCGAACAGCATTTTGCCAATGCCGCCGGCTTTGAGGAGGTGCAGGACATCGTCATTGGCCGGTGTTCCATGTGCCATGCGCGCGAACCTGTGTGGGAAAGGATGCATTGGGCCCCGAAAGGCGTGCACCTGGAAACCACATCAGATATCGCCCGCGCCGCCCGCGAAATCTACATTCAATCCGCGGTGTCCACTGCAATGCCCCCGGCAAATATCACCGACCTGTCGGATGAAGACCGTCGTACCATCGCACGGTGGTATCGCGCGGCTTCTGGTCAGACGGTTGCTGCGCTGTCGAACTGAGACAGCCCCCCGGCTAAACGCTATGCGGGTACATGATGCGGGCGTGCCGACTTGGGAAAACCGGGTTGGCGCGCCTTTTCCGTCTTGAGCGCATTTGCATGCGACGTGCAGACGCGGCTGATTGTCTGACGTTACGTTCCAACTACTTGAGATAAAACGGCTCATTGCCCCCTTGGGTATGGATGCTCTAGGTTGTGGCCACCAGACTTTCACGAATTGCACCGCTTCGCCCAGAGGACGAAATCGCATGAAGACCGGCACCGAATCGCGCGTCAGTTGCAGCAGTTGCCCGATCCGGCACCGTGCCGTCTGCGCGCGTGCCGATGAAGATGAGCTGGCGCAGCTTGAAAAGATAAAGACCTATCGCACCTTCGCCGCGGGGGAGCCGATCGTCTGGCGCGGTGATCAGCTGCGCTATGTGGCATCGGTGGTGGTTGGTGTTGCGACCCTTAGCAAGACCCTCGAAGATGGCCGGAAACAGATGGTGGGTCTGTTGCTGCCGGGTGATTTCATCGGCAAGCCGGGGCGCACGGAAATTGATTTTGACGTTACCGCGACCACGGAAACGACACTGTGTTGCTTTGAGCGTAAGGCGTTCGAGCATCTGATCGAAACAACGCCCCATATTTCCCAGCGCCTTATGGAAATTGCGCTCGATGAACTAGAGGCCGCGCGGGAATGGATGCTGCTTTTGGGCCGCAAAACCGCGCGTGAAAAGATCGCGACGTTTATCTACATGCTGGTGCGCCGCCAGAACGTAGACATGTTGGGTGAGCCCAAGGTGGCGCTCGCGCTGCCAATGACTCGCGAAGAGATAGCCAACTACCTTGGCCTGACGCTGGAGACGATTTCGCGGCAACTATCGGCCTTGCGCAAGGATAACGTGCTGCGCTTTTCCGACAGACGGAATTTCGAGGTTGTCGACATGTCTGCCTTGCTGGCCGCGACGGGCGATGATTCCGATGGTGGGGTGATGTTCTGAGGGCGGCTTGCCTCGCTCAGAAGTCGCCCACATCGCATTGCAGGCACGTCACGCCGTTCTCGCGCCACATATCGACAACCGACTGTCGGTCATCAACCGCGAACAGCACCGTTTTCCCGGCGGCGCGGATACGCTCCAGAAATTCCTTCTTTACCACCACGTCAGAACGGTAATCGCCCGATGCGCGCATGAGTAGCTGATCAAACGGGATTTCGTTCCAAGTTAGCCATGTTTCGGTGACGGCGCGCTGATCCTCGCTGCGCCCGGACAGAAGCATCAGGTCATACTGCCCGCTGGCCCACAGCGTTTGGTACAACTCCACAATCGGCGCGTTGGGCGTATCACCCCCCATTTCCGCGTTGAATGACCGCCAGTCACGCCTGCCATCGGTCAAGAAATGCCGTCGATGCGCGATGTCGGCCAGTGTGCCGTCAATATCGAACAGAATCGTTTTTTTCATTTGGGTTTGCCCTGATACGCGCTGCCTTCTGCCGCCTTAGTAGCCGCTTGATTGGATGATTACAGCCTGTTGCACCAGCCCCATGAGGTGCCATTCAGGCCGGAACCCGATCATTTCCCGGCGCCATCGCACTTTCTCGCGAAAACTTGACTTGGATCAAAGTCTACCCGTTGGCGCCGTTCTAATCAGAGCCTGCGAACAGGAGCGTCTGTTGATCAGAGCTCGCGGTTATCGAGGTGTCAGATGGAATATGTTAAACTGTTGATCATGGCGGTGATCGCTTTGATCGCTGCTTTGGCGGCAAATTGGGCGCATGATGTCGCCTATCAGGTCCACGCGGTATTGGTCATGTTGATCGCCGCGGGGATGTTTGTGTGGGTACTGCGCGGCATTGGTGAGCCTGTCTCCCAACCTGCGTCGGCGGGTGCCTATAGTGATGGCGTCATTCGCGCCGGGGTCATTGCAACGGCGTTTTGGGGGCTGGCAGGGTTTCTTGCCGGGACTTTCATTGCGTTTCAGCTTGCCTTCCCGGAGCTGAATTTTGATTGGGCGCAACCTTATGCAAACTTTGGGCGGCTTCGCCCGCTTCACACCTCTGCGGTGATTTTTGCGTTTGGGGGCAATGCGCTGATCGCGACATCGTTCTACGTGGTTCAGCGTACCAGCAGCGCGCGCCTGTTTGGCGGCAACCTCGCGTGGTTCGTGTTCTGGGGTTACCAGATTTTCATCGTGCTTGCGGCAACGGGTTATCTGCTCGGTTCAACGCAATCCAAGGAATATGCAGAACCTGAATGGTATGTGGATATCTGGCTCACGATTGTCTGGCTGGCGTATCTTGCAGTTTTCCTTGGCACGATCTTCAAGCGCCGGGAAAAGCACATCTATGTTGCGAACTGGTTCTTCCTGAGCTTCATCATCACCGTGGCGATGCTGCATCTGATCAACAACCTGTCTGTTCCGGTCAGCTTCTGGGGTTCCAAATCCGTGCAGGTCTTCTCAGGCGTGCAGGATGCGATGACACAGTGGTGGTACGGCCATAACGCCGTGGGCTTTTTCCTGACCGCCGGGTTCCTGGGCATGATGTATTATTTCGTGCCGAAACAGGCCGGTCGCCCGGTCTACAGCTATAAACTGTCGATCATCCACTTCTGGGCGCTGATCTTCCTGTATATCTGGGCTGGCCCACACCACTTGCATTACACCGCGCTGCCCGATTGGGCGACGACGCTGGGCATGGTGTTCTCCATCATCCTGTGGATGCCTTCGTGGGGCGGTATGATCAACGGTCTGATGACGCTTCAGGGCGCCTGGGACAAACTTCGCACTGATCCGATCATGCGTATGTTCGTTCTCTCGCTCGGGTTCTATGGCATGTCGACCTTCGAAGGGCCGATGATGTCGATCCGTATGGTCAACAGCCTCAGCCATTATACCGACTGGACCATTGGCCACGTGCATTCGGGTGCCTTGGGCTGGAACGGCATGATCACATTTGCCTGCATCTACTTCCTGACACCACGTCTTTGGGGCCGGGCACAGATGTACTCCATGTCTGCAATCAACTGGCACTTCTGGCTCGCGACCATTGGCATCGTTCTTTATGCCGCGTCCATGTGGGTGACGGGCATCATGGAAGGCCTGATGTGGCGTGAAGTTGATGATCAGGGTTTCCTTGTGAACGCCTTCGCCGACACCGTTGCCGCCAAGTTCCCGATGTATGTGGTGCGCGGTCTGGGTGGGGTCATGTTCCTCGCCGGGGCGGTGATCATGGTCTGGAATATGTGGATGACCATTCGCGGGGGCAAACCAGCGCAAGCGATGGTCCCCTCTGCCACCCCTCATGCAACTCCCGCCGAATAAGGAGATCGGATCATGTCGATACTCAAAAAACATGCGGTGCTTGAGAAAAGCCCAACACTGCTGCTGATCTTTTCCCTGTTCGTTGTGAGCATTGGGGGCATCGTGGAAATTGCCCCGCTGTTCTGGCTGGAAAACACCATTGAAAAGGTGAAGGGCGTGCGCCCCTATTCCCCGCTGGAACTGACCGGGCGCGACATCTACATCCGTGAGGGGTGCTATACCTGTCACAGTCAGATGATCCGCCCCATGCGGGACGAGGTGGAGCGTTATGGCCATTACTCCCTCGCGGCGGAAAGCATGTACGACCATCCCCACCAGTGGGGGTCTAAACGCACCGGGCCTGATGTGGCTCGTGTTGGTGGGCGGTATTCTGACGCCTGGCACGTTGATCACCTGATGGACCCACAATCTGTGGTGCCGGAATCGATCATGCCGAAATATGCGTTCCTTGCCCGCACCAAGATCAAACCCGATCACGTGCAGGCCCTGCTGAAAACGCATCGGTTCGTTGGTGTCCCCTATACGGACGAACAGATCGAAATGGCGGCGGCTGATTTCCGTGCGCAGGCCGATCCGGACAGCGACTATGATGGGATGCTGGAACGCTACCCTGGTGCCGCCGTCTCGAACTTTGATGGGCAGCCGGAGCTGACCGAGATGGACGCCATGATCGCCTATCTACAGATCCTGGGCACCATGGTCGATTTCTCGACCTTCACCCCCGCTGCAAGCCGATAGGAGGCCAAGATGGAAACGTATTCCCTTCTTCGTGAAATTGCTGACAGCTGGGTGTTGCTGGCGATGTTCCTGTTCTTCGTAGGTGCCATCATCTGGGCGTTTCGCCCTGGCAGCACACGCGTTTACGACGACGTCAGCCGGATACCGCTTCGGGATGAGATTGATGTGGCTGAGGCCCCGTCATGCAGTGGCCAGTGCGCATCATGTGCGTGCGTTGCGCCGCAGACTGCGCTGAAAGGCTTGCAAAATGTCTGATAAGAAAACTGACGAAATCACTGGTGTAGAGACCACCGGCCACAGCTGGGATGGTATCGAAGAGCTGAACAACCCTCTGCCGCGGTGGTGGCTTTGGACGCTATATGCCACGATCATCTGGGGGGTGATCTATACGATTGCTTACCCTGCATGGCCGATGGTGAACGGGGCAACAACGGGCCTGTTGAATTGGTCCACACGGGCCAATGTGGCCGCAGATATTGCCGAGCATGAAGCGGCAAACGAGGCGCTGGTCGCTTCGCTGCTGGAAGCTGATATGGCGACCTTGCCCGAAAGTGCTGATTTGAACCGCTATGCGATTGCCCGCGGTGGGTCAGTGTTCCGTGCGCAATGCTCACAGTGCCACGGTTCCGGCGCGGCTGGTGCCAAAGGCTACCCCAACCTTCTGGATGACGACTGGCTTTGGGGGGGCTCGATGGATGCAATCATCCACAGCGTCCGCCATGGTATCCGCAATGATACCGATGAAGACGCCCGCTATTCTGAAATGCCTGCCTTTGGCGAGATGTTGGACGTAGAAGAAATCGACGCGGTTGTCGAATACGTCGTCTCGCTCTCGGACCCGGCGCATGAGGCCGAGTTGGCCGCGGCGGGGGGCGAGGTTTACGCAGAACAATGTGCCTCATGCCACGGCGATGATGCCAGGGGCGACCGGGAACAAGGTGCCCCCAACCTCGCGGATGCGATCTGGCTGTATGGCGGCGACCGCGAAACCCTGCATGAGACTGTTGTGAACGCACGCTTTGGTGTGATGCCCGCCTGGGGGCCTCGCCTGTCCGAAGCTGATGTTCGCGCCGTATCCGCCTATGTTCATGCGCTGGGAGGTGGTGAGCAATAGAGCGGTCTGACCGCAGCTCGCGGTCCCCTCTGAGGTGGCCCTGTTCGCAAAACGCGCCCCTCAGAGGGTTTACATATCCCCCCCGCCAAAGGCCCCCCTCCTCGGCCTTTGGTACCCCTGGACCCCGGAATGATCACATTGATCGTTCCGGGGTTCTTTTTTGTGAATTAGCTACGGTGGGGTTGCAGGTGGTGGCGGTGTACCCCTCCGCCTCGATGGATTTGACCAGCGTGGGGGCGCCGTCAGTGGTGCGCGCGCCGGTATTCTTTGGCTATCTACCGGTCAGCAAGACCGGCCCTCGCCATTGCGTTGGGATTTTTCCGGTGTTTCGCGTTTTTGATTCAGATCAAGGTAACGCTATTTCAGGCGGTCTAAGGGATAGGTGCGAACAGGTTTCCTCCCCACCCCCTGTGTAGACAGGAAAGACCCAATGAAGACCGATACCCCCCCGGCACTTTACGCTCCGCGTGAGCCGATTTTCCCGCGCCGTGTTTCAGGCTTTTTCCGCCGCATGAAGTGGTGGATTCTGGTTGTCACCTTGGGCATCTATTACCTCACACCCTGGATCAGATGGGACCGTGGGCCGGCACTGCCTGATCAGGCTGTCTTGATCGATTTGGCGAACAGGCGGTTCTATTTCTTCTGGATCGAGATTTGGCCGCATGAGTTTTACTTTGTCGCCGGGTTGCTGGTGATGGCGGGGTTGGGCCTGTTCTTGTTCACCTCTGCGCTCGGGCGTGTCTGGTGTGGGTATACCTGCCCGCAAACGGTGTGGACTGATCTGTTCATTTTGGTGGAACGCTGGATCGAGGGGGACCGCAACGCGCGCGTTCGGTTGCACCATGCGAAATGGGACATCCGTAAATGGCGGTTGCGGATCACCAAATGGTTGGTCTGGTTGTTGATTGCGGTGATGACGGGCGGGGCGTGGGTGTTCTATTTCACCGATGCGCCCGCACTTGCGCGTGATCTTGCGGTGTTGGAAGCCCCGTTTGTGGCCTATGCCACCATCGCGGTGCTCACGGCGACGACCTTTGTTTTCGGCGGCTTCATGCGTGAGCAGGTGTGCATCTATATGTGCCCCTGGCCGCGCATTCAGGCCGCGATGATGGACCCTGACACCATCACGGTTGCCTATCGTGACTGGCGGGGGGAGCCGCGCGGCAAGGGAAAATCGCGCCGCCGCGCCGCCGCGCAGTCTGCCAGCGCGGCCGCCGGACCGGGTGAGGCCGTTTACGGCCCGACACCATATCCCAATCGGCGCAAGGCGGTGGCTGAGCCAAAAACGCCACCACCCGCCGAGGATAAAGAGCCACCGCTGGGCGATTGTATTGATTGTATGGCCTGCGTGAACGTGTGCCCCATGGGCATCGACATTCGCGAAGGTCAGCAGATGGAGTGTATCACTTGTGCGCTGTGCATTGATGCCTGCGATGATGTGATGGACAAGATCGGCAAGCCGCGTGGCTTGATTGATTATCTGGCGCTGTCCGATGAGCCAGCGGAACGCGCAGGCGCGGCCCCTACACCGCTTTGGAAGCATGTATTGCGCCCGCGCACGATTGTTTACACGGTCATGTGGTCGCTTGTGGGGATTGGCCTGTTATATGCATTGTTCATCCGCTCCGACGTCGATCTGACGGTCAGCCCGGTGCGAAACCCCACCTTTGTCACATTGTCGGATGGTTCGGTGCGCAACATCTATGATGTGCGTCTGCGTAACAAACTGGGCGAAGATCGCGTGTTCCGTCTGAGTTTGACCAGTGACGAGGTTCTGCACATCACGCTTGAGGGCAAGGAATTGAGCCGTCAGGTGGTTGTGCCTGCCGATAGCACCTTGTTGCAGCGGGTCTATATCACGGCGCGGTCCCCAAGTGACGCGGCGAGATCTGATAGCACCGACCTGCGGATCTGGGTCGAAGATACCGATGGTGGCGCGCGGGCGGGCCGCGCGACGACGTTCAACGGAAAGGGCAAATAAAATGGCTACTGAAATTACAGGGCGTCACGTGCTTGGCGGTTTCGTCGCCGCCTTTGGCATCATCATCAGCGTTAACCTGACCCTTGCCTATAACGCGGTACAGACCTTTCCGGGGATAGAGGTAAAGAACTCCTATGTTGCCAGTCAGGGTTTTGATGAAAACCGAGCCGCGCAAGAGGCATTGGAATGGGATGTTGCCGCAACCGTTCGTGGTGATCGCCTGCACCTGAGCATTCAGCATAAGGGCGATGCGGTTACCCCCGTGATCGAAAGTGCCACCTTTGGCCGCGCGACCAGTGTGGCCGCCGACCAAACCCCTGCGTTCGCGCGAGTTGGTGGCGAACTGGTTGCGCCGATTGAGGCTGGTCCGGGCAACTGGAACCTGCGCATCAAGGCGCGTGCGGCCAATGGCGTGTTGTTCCAACAGCGTGTGATTGTAGAGGTCGAACAATGACCTCCCTTGCGGCGTGTCCGGCTTGTGCTGCGGGTGATATGGCGGTGGAGGTGGCGCAAAAATCAGCAAAACCCAGCGCGTATTTCTCCCTCCCCACCATCCATTGTGCAGCATGTATTGGAAAGGTTGAGAGGGCGTTGGCAGCCTTGCCGGGTGTCGAGAGCGCGCGGGTGAACCTGTCGCTGAAACGCGTTGCCGTCAGCGGTGATGCGACCCCGGCAAACATCGTGGACACATTGGCCAAAATCGGGTTCGAGGCCCATCCGCTCGACGCGGGTATTCTTGAAACCACGGTGGACACAAAGGGTCGGCAGTTGTTGACGCGTCTGGCGGTTGCCGGGTTTGCGATGATGAATGTCATGCTGCTTTCTGTGTCGGTCTGGTCCGGCGCGACTGATGCAACGCGCGATCTTTTCCATATGATTTCTGCCGCGATTGCATTGCCTGTCGTGGCCTATTCGGCGCAGCCGTTTTTCCTGAGCGCGTGGAGCGCCTTGCGGGTGCGGGCGCTGAACATGGATGTGCCAATCTCGCTCGCGATTATTCTGGCGGCGGCCATGTCGCTCTATGAGACGTTCAACAGCGGCCATCATGCCTATTTCGATGCTGCGTTGTCGCTGACCTTTTTCTTGCTGATCGGGCGGTATCTGGATCACAAAACCCGCAGTGCGGCGCGCTCTGCCGCCAAGGAGTTATCTGCGCTGGAGGTTCGCATCGCGCAGCGGATGGTGAATGGCGCAGCTGTTGAAACCCCTGTTGCCGCGTTGCGGATTGGCGACGAAATCCTGATCGCGACAGGTGCGCGCGCACCGGTTGATGGAAAACTGCTAAGCGAGAGCGCAACAACAGACAGGTCATTCCTGACCGGTGAAAGCGCCGCTGCGCATGCTGAAACCGGAGAAATCGTGCAAGCGGGGGAGATCAACCTTGGCGCGCCCTTCATCATTTCCGCAACTGCGGTTGGTGAGGATACAACGCTGCGCCGGGTCGCGGCACTGGTTGAGATGGCTGAAAACAGCCGCAACAGCTACACCGCGCTGGCTGACCGCGCCGCGCGTGTCTATGCGCCCGCTGTTCACCTTCTGGCGCTGGTGGCCTTTATTGGCTGGGCCGGTGCGACGGGTGATCTGCGCAATGCACTGAACATCGCAATCGCGGTTCTGATCATCACCTGCCCATGTGCGCTGGGCCTTGCTGTACCGGCTGTGGCAACGGCGGCCATTGGCAAGCTTTATGGCAGGGGTGTGCTGGTGAAGTCGGGCACTGCGCTGGAACGCATGGCGGAGGTCGATGTGGTGATCTTCGACAAGACAGGTACGCTGACCGAGCCTGGCCTTGATGTATCGCTTTCTGCGCTGACTGATGAGCAAAAAGCGGTGGCAGTGGCGCTGGCGCAATCCTCTGACCACCCGGTATCCCGCGCGATTGCAGGGGCGTTGTCAGCTGTTGCCCCGGCAAAGCTGGACGGGCTGAACGAAGTGCCCGGCATGGGCGTCGAGGCGACGTTGAATGGCGCGATTGTCCGGCTTGGAAAGGCTGAATGGCTTGGCGGTGAAGGCGGGGGGGTGATGCTGCGCATTGGCGAGGCGGCCCCTTGTCGATTGCCAACCTTTGAGCGGTTGCGCCCCGGTGCGCAAGACGCTGTTACCAGCTTGCTTGCCAGTGGCTATGATGTTCGGGTGATGAGTGGCGATGCCACTGGCCCGGTTCAGGCTATTGCCGACAAGCTCGGCATAACAAATGTTGCCTCGGGCATCAGTGGCGAAGAAAAACACACCATGTTGACCCGTTTGGCTGCGGAGGGAAACAAGGTGCTGATGGTGGGTGATGGCTTGAATGACACCGCAGCACTGGCGGCGGCCCATGCCTCAATCGCGCCATCGTCGGCGCTTGACGCCTCGCGGAATGCGGCGGATCTGATCCTGCTGCGCGGTGATTTGGGCAGTTTGCCCACCATTCTTGAAACGGCCAAGGCCGCTTCGCGTTTGTCACAGCAGAATTTCGGCATTGCGACAGGGTATAACCTGATCGCTGTGCCTATCGCGCTTGTCGGTTTGGCAACGCCGCTGCTGGCGGCGCTGGCAATGTCCACATCTTCGGTTACGGTACTGGTGAACGCATTGCGGGTCAGGAGGGCTGCATGAATATTCTGGTAATCTTGATTCCTGTTTCGTTGATCCTTGGGGGCGCTGGCCTGTGGGCGTTCTTGTGGTCTGTCAAACATGAGCAATATGACGACCCAGAGGGGGCAGCGGCGCGTATTTTGCTTGATGATGACTGACCAGAAAGCGTGAGCGACGGGTGCCGAAAAAGGATTTGGCCACAATAAATGGCCTTTCTGCCATTGGCGAAAACCTCCTTCGTGCCCCGGTGTCACCCGGCAACACTGGTTTGAGAACAGCATTTAGTTGCCGATTCCGGTGACGGCGGCTGTTCGTAATGATTTGGCCATTCCGGTCCGCTTGGGTTGTTGCGCATAGCATAACCCCTAAAAACCTCAACCAAACAATGGCTTAGTTTAAATGCCCCTCATGCATGACGTGGGGCTATCCCAACGTCATGCCTTGGCGGCTTGATTGGGGACTTGTCGATCTTTCCTAACGTCACTAGCGTACCTGACAAACGTAAGGCGAAAACGTCACGTAAACACTCAGGGAGGCCCCGCTTTTTGCGGGGGCGTATTATTGGACTTTATCCAGCTTGTTGTGAGCGGCCTTGCGAACGGCTGCGTATACGGATTGATCGCACTGGGTTTTGTGCTGATCTACAAAGCCACCGAAGCGGTTAACTTCGCTCAGGGTGACTTCATGATGATCGGGGCGTTCATATGCCTCGGCCTGACCAACGCGGAATATATGGGGATGAGTTTTTACCTCGCCATTCCGCTGACCATGCTGATCATGGGTGTTCTGGGTTATGCGTTCGATTGGGGCGTGTTGCGCCATATGTCGGGGCAATCACAGGTTTCCATTGTGATCCTGACCATCGCGTTGGGTTTCATCCTGCGTTTTGCTGCCGGGTCGCTGTGGACGCATGAGCCGGTTTCGCTGGAAACCCCCTTTGCCGGACAGGATCTGAGCTTTGGCGGTGTCGTGCTGGGCATTGATGAGATCGCGATTATCATCGTGACCGTCATTCTGACGTTCTGCCTTTACGGGTTCTTTTCCAAGACCAAGCTGGGCGTCGCCATGCAGGCGGCTTCGCAAAATCAGCTCGCGGCCTATTACATGGGCATTCCGGTCAAGCGGATCCAAAGCCTTGTCTGGGCACTGTCCGGGTCGCTGGCGGCGGTTGCAGGTATTCTGTTCGCCTCCAAGGGCGCGATTGACCCCTCTGCTGGTTTGCTCGGCATCAAGGCCTTCGCTGCTGCGGCCATTGGCGGGTTCGGGTCTTTGCCGGGGGCGTTGCTTGGCGGGCTTATCATTGGTCTGGTTGAGCCGATCGCCTCCCGCTATGGGCCGCCGGGCATCAGCCAGATCGCGCCTTATGCCATCCTGCTGCTGGTGCTGATCTTCCGCCCCGGTGGTCTGTTCTCGCAAACCCAGAAGAAGAAGGTCTGATCCCATGCGTTTCGTATTCAAGACCTCTTATGATGCTGACATCCGCTGGTTCAAACATGGCGCGCAGATGTTCTGGTATGGCCTGTTGCTCGCAATCATGCTGGCGCTACCGCTCTATTTCATGGCGATTGGTGATGCGTACCTTTTGGGTGAGTTCACGTCGGTTCTGATCTTTTCCATCGTCGGTATGGGGCTGATGTTGTTGACCGGACAAACGGGTCTGGCCAGCCTCGGCCATGCCTGTTTCATGGCGATGGGGTGTTATGCCAATGTGCTGCTGCTGAATGCGGGCGTGCCGTGGTTGATTGCCTTCCCGCTCGCGGGGCTTTTGGCGGGCCTTTTTGGCACCATCATTGCCTCCCCCGTTTTGCGTCTTCACGGCGTTTATCTGGCATTGGCGACCCTTGCCATGTCGATCCTGACGGGTGATTTCATCGTGATGGGTGAAGAATGGACGGGTGGCGTCAGTGGTATCGCAGTGCCCGATATTTCGATCTTTGGATACGAGGTGAACAAATACGCCAACCCGTTTGCCTTTTATTACGTGGTGCTTGCGGTCGTGCTGATTGTTCTGGCGATCTATCGCAACCTGTTACGTTCCCCTACCGGGCGCAGTTTTGCCGCCGTGCGCGATAGCGAGATTTCGGCGCAGGCGATGGGCATTAACCTGACGCGCACCAAGGCGACGTCGTTCTTTCTGTCCTGCACCGCGGCTGGTCTGGCGGGCGCGCTGTTTGGGCATAACGCAACCTATGTAACGCATGAGACGTTTGATGTGGTCATGTCGATCACCCTGCTTTTGATGATCGTCATTGGCGGCCTTGGGTTTATTCATGGTGCGTTTCTGGGTGCGATCGTTGTTGGCCTGATCCCTGTGACCATCGCCAACGGGCGGTCGTTGTTGCAGACGACGTTCGATATCAACGTCAACGTGCCTGGCCTGGAAAGTGCGCTGTTTGCGGCCATCCTGATCGGGTTCATCCTGTTTGAACCGATGGGCCTTTATGGGCGGTGGCTGAAGATACGCACGTATTTTGAACTGTTCCCCTTCTATCGGAAAGACATGTTCAAGCGTCAGAAATCCTACCTCAAGACGGAGCGCGTGAAATGAGCTTGCTTGAGATCAATGGCGTCACGCAGCGTTTCGGCGGTGTGGTTGCGGTCAACAACGTCACAATGCAGGTGGAGGAGGGCGAAGTGTTCGCGCTCGTCGGGCCGAACGGTGCCGGGAAATCCACGGTGTTCAACCTCTTGTCGCGGTTTTATACCCCGGCCGAAGGGTCAATCACGTTTGATGGGCATGACCTGCTGAAATTGTCATCAGACAAGGTGCCCTCACTTGGGGTGGCGCGTACCTTTCAGAACATCGAATTGTTTGAACACGCGACGGTTTTGCAGAACCTGCTGGTGGGGCGGCATCGCCACCGCAAAACCTCTGTGGTGAGCGAGCTGCTTTTCACGGGCAAGGTCCGCGAAGAAGAACGCAAACACCGCCATGCCGTGGAGGAGGTTATCGATTTCCTCAACCTTCAAGCCTATCGCGACAAGATGATTGCGGGTCTGCCCTATGGTGTGCGTAAGGTGGTTGAACTGGGCCGCGCCCTGGCCACGCAGCCCAAATTGCTGCTGCTTGACGAACCGGCCTCTGGCCTGTCGGTTGAAGAAACACAGGACATGGCGTTCTGGATCGAAGACATTCAGAAGCAAATGGGCATTACTGTGTTGATGGTGGAGCATGACATGGGCCTCGTATCCGCCGTTTCCAACCGTGTGATGGCGCTGGCAGAGGGGACGGAGCTGGTCACGGGCACACCGTCTGAGGTGCAATCACACCCCAAAGTCATCGAAGCATACCTCGGCACCAGCGGCATCGCCAAAGGCGGCACCGCGCCCGTGCGCAAGGAAGAGGGGGACGCCGCATGAGCGATCAATCCGAAGTCGTCCTGCGCGTCGATAATCTTGAAAGCTATTATGGGCCGATCATGGCCATCCGTGGCGTTTCGCTGGAGGTTCGCAAGGGCCAGATCGTTACGGTTCTGGGCGCGAATGGTGCGGGCAAGACGACCCTGCTGAAAACCGTCTCTGGCGTGATGGACCCTGAAAAGGGCACCGTGAAGCTGGAAGGCACAGAAATTCAGGGCTCTGAACCTAACCAGGTGGTGAACAAAGGCATGGTGCACGTGCCAGAGGGGCGCGAAATTTTCCCGCTGTTGTCTGTGGGTGAAAACATCCAGATGGGTGCCTATACGCGCAAGGACAGCAAGGCCGATATCGCGGCTGATGTGGAAATGGTGTATTCCTATTTCCCGATCCTGAAAGAGCGGATGAACCAGGCGGCGGGCACGCTTTCGGGGGGGCAGCAACAGATGCTGGCCATTGGGCGCGGTCTGATGGCGCAACCCCGGCTGATGTTGCTTGATGAACCATCGCTCGGTCTGTCACCTTTGTTGACGGAGGAAATTTTTGAAATCATCCGCCGTCTGAATCAGGAACAGCATGTTACAATGATGCTGGTGGAACAGAACGCCGCCGTGGCCCTGTCGGTCGCGGATTATGGTTATGTGATGGAACTGGGCCGCATCGTGATGGCGGATGACGCGCTAACACTGGCCAACTCAAAGGACGTGCAGGAGTTCTACCTCGGGATTTCCGAGGAAGATAATCAACGCGGCCAACGGCGCTGGAAACAGCGCAAGACATGGCGCTAAGGGGAGACGGATGATGGACGCAATCGCACCCAAAACAACCGAAACACCCGCACAGCGGATCGTGAATGGCCTGTCTATCAATGTTGATATGACACAAGGCCCATTCCTGATTGATGGCTGTGACACGCTGCCCAAGCTCTTTGAAAAACGCTGCAAGGAACTGGGCGACCGGGTTGCCCAACGTGAAAAAGACTATGGCATCTGGTTGTCTTATTCGTGGAGCGAGTTTTACGCGAATGCCAAGTTGATCGGCCTTGGTTTGATGTCTTTGGGTTTGAAACGTGGTGAGGTGGTTTCGATCCTCTCCGAAGACAACAAGGAATGGCTCTATACCGATCTTGGTGTGCAGTGCGCTGGTGGTATCGGGTCAGGCGTTTACACAACCGACAGCGCCTCACAGCTGAAATATCTGGTCAATGACAGCGACAGCCGCTTCCTGTTCATTGAAAATGACGAACAGCTCGATAAATACCTCGCCGTCAAGGATGAAATGCCGGGCGTTACCAAGGCGATCGTCTATGATCGTGATGGCCTGCATGATTTTGCCGAAGAGGGGGTTATCTTCCTCGATGAGCTCTATGCAATCGGCCGCGAATACGACAAAGCCAACCCCGGCGCGTTTGAGGCGGAGATCGCCAAGTCAAACCCCGATGATACTGCGATTCTCGTATACACCTCCGGCACCACGGGCATGCCCAAGGGTGCGATGATCGGGCAGGGAAACATCATGTATTCCCTTTCATCCTCAATGCAGAATGCCACGGTCTACGAAACGGACGACCAGATTTGTTTCTTGCCGCTTTGTCATATTCTGGAGCGGCTATTTTCCGGCTTCGCGCCGATTGCGTTCAAATCGACGGTGAATTTTGCCGAAAGCCCGGAAACGGTTTTTGATAACCTGCAAGAGGTGTCCCCCCAGACGTTCGTGGCCGTGCCGCGCCTGTGGGAAAAGATCTATTCGCGCGTGTCGATTCTGGTGGGTGACAGCACCAGAATGCAGAAATGGGCCTTCAAGAAAGCCTGCGCAGTAGGTGCGCAGAAAGCAGAGCTGGAGGCCGAGGGCAAACCGGTGCCCGCCAGTGTCGCCCTGGCTTACAAATTCTGGGATATTGCGGTGCTCAAGAACCTGCGCCGGATGCTGGGGCTTGATCGTATCCGTCGTGGTGGGTCGGGCGCTGCGCCCATTTCACCAGAGCTGTTGCACTGGTTCGCCAGCATCGGTGTGCCTGTGCTCGAAGGGTATGGGATGACCGAAAGTTCGGGTGTCATCACCATCAATACGCTTGGTGACAATAAGGTTGGTACCGTCGGCACAGCCGTTGAGGGCGCTGAAATTCGCATCGGTGAAGGCGGCGAAATTCAGTACCGAGCGGGTAACGTGTTTCAGGGCTATTGGAACCTGCCTGACAAAACCGCCGAGACGATCACAGAAGATGGGTGGCTCCGCACCGGTGATGTCGGTTACATCGACAATCAAGGCTATCTGAACATCACGGGCCGGATGAAAGACATCATCATCACGGCGGGCGGGAAGAACATCACCCCCGCCGAAATTGAAAATCGCCTGAAATTCTCGCCCTTCATCACCGACGTTGTGGTGATCGGTGATAAGCGCAAATACCTCACCTGTCTTGTGATGATTGATCAGGAGAATGTTGAGAAATTCGCGCAGGATCGGCGCATCCCCTTCAACAACTTTGCCTCGCTCTGTGCCGCGCCGGAGGTTCAGGCCCTGATCAAGGATGTGGTCGATGAGGTGAACAAGGACTTCGCACGTGTGGAGCAGATCAAGGATTTCCGCCTTATTGATGTACTGCTGACCGCTGAAGATGACGAACTGACACCCACATTGAAGCTGAAACGCAGCTTTGTGGAGAAAAAGCACGACGGCCTGATCGCCGCGATGTACA
>JBMYXS010000045.1:0-29917 GCA_049608645.1 Pikeienuella sp.
ATGTGGTTATCGAAAACGCGAACTCTGGCACTGGCGATGATGCGCTGACGGGAAATGAAGCAAATAATGAACTGAGCGGCGGCGAAGGCGCAGACACCCTTTTGGGGGGCGGTGGTGCGGACACGCTGATTGGCGGGGCCGGCGCGGATGAGCTGACCGGCGGCGATGATGATGATTTCGCGTCCTACCAAGGGGCAGCGGCGCGCGTGCGTGTTGATCTCGCTGGGTTGGTGTCTGCGCGTGGTGATGCTGTCGGCGATGTTTTCAACGGCATCGAAGGCCTGATTGGCACCGGATTTCGCGATGTGATGCTGGGCGATGATCTGGCCAATGCCCTGTTCGGTGGCGATGGCAACGATGACCTGTTCGGGCGCGATGGCGCAGATTCGTTATTTGGCGAAAACGGTGCCGATGATCTTGCCGGTCAAGCGGGCGATGATTCCCTCGATGGTGGTATCGGCAATGATACGCTCGATGGGGGCGATGATGATGATACCCTGCGCGGGGACACGGGCGACGATACGCTGATTGGTGGCCGGGGTGCTGACCTGCTCGACGGCGGTGCGGATTTTGACGTGGCCAGCTATGAAACAGCTGGTCAACGGGTGCGCGTTGACCTCAGCGGGCAAGCGGCGGCAACGGGTGACGCGACTGGCGATGTCTATGTTGATATCGAGCGTATCAAGGGCTCAGATTTCAATGATATCCTGTTGGGTGATGCCACGGCCAACGATCTTGAAGGGGGTGACGGCGCTGATGATCTGCGCGGTCGTGATGGTGATGATACCCTGATTGGCGGTGCTGGTGGCGACCAACTCAATGGCGGCACTGGGCTCGACACGGCATCTTATGAAACATCAGCGAGTGCTGTGACAGTCGACCTTCTGGGTAGTCTGGTGGCAGTGGGTGATGCGGTCGGGGATAGTTTCGCATCCATCGAAAATCTAACCGGCTCGAATTTTGCAGACAAGTTGCGCGGTTCTTCCATTGACAATGTTATGATTGGTGGGTTGGGCGATGACCAAATTTTTGGTGTGCGAGGCGATGATACGATCTTCGGCAATGACGGTACGGACAAACTGCGTGGCGAAGATGGAGATGATCTTATCGATGGCGGCTCAGGAAACGACAGGATCAAAGGGGGCGATGGTGCCGATGTTCTCATTGGCGGCGTTGGGCGTGATGTTCTGGATGGTGGTGATGGTTTTGATATTGCCAGCTACGAAACAGGAACGGCGCGCGTTCGCATTGACCTGACTGGTGGTCAGGCTGCCACGGCAGATGCGCGTGGTGACTTGTTCATTGATATCGAACAGATCACGGGCACAGCTTTCAACGACATCCTCACAGGTGGCGCGAGCGCGGATATTTTCGATGGCAGTGGCGGCGTTGACCGATTGAGTGGCGGTGACGAAGACGATACGCTTATCGGTGGTGCGGATGGAGATGTGCTGTCGGGGGATGGAGGCAATGATACCGCATCCTATGAGACTTCACTGGTTGGGGTTACGGCTGATCTTGCGACACGCGGCTTTAACACTGGCGATGCCGCCGGCGACCGCTACACGAGCATTGAGAACCTGACCGGGTCTGCGGATGACGATGATCTTCGCGGCGATGGTGGCGCAAACAAGCTGACGGGTGGCGATGGTGTTGATGTGCTCACGGGGCGCGCCGGTGCCGATACCTTTGTGTTTGACGACGGAGAAACCGGCGCGGGCGCGGCGGCGCGGGATGTGATTACTGATTTCAGCCAATCGGATAATGACCTCATTGATGTCTCCGCGATTGATGCAAACACAGCTCTTGCCGACGATCAGGCGTTTACCTTTATCGGCGGTGCCGCGTTCAGCGGCGCGGCGGGGGATCTGCGTTTCGAGGCGGGCTCAGGTGGCGTTACAATCGTTCAAGGCGATGTTGACGGTGACCAGATTGCTGACTTTGAGATTGAGCTCTCGCCAACGTTAACCTTGCTGCAGGATGACTTTATTCTCTGATGTGGGCAATGTTCTCTGACGCGATTGGCGTCCTCGCTTGACGGGGGGCGCCGCTGTTGCCCACATGAGCAAATGAAAATAATCGAAACGATGGATGATGTTGCGGAGGGGGCGGCATGGTTGGCGGCCAATGACGCCGATATGGCGCGTGCTATCGAAACGATTGATGCCATTCCCCTGCGCCGAAACCCTGATGGGTTTGCCGCATTGTTGAAAGTGATCGTTGGCCAGCAGGTTTCCACCGCCGCCGCCGCGGGGATCTGGGCGCGGGTAGAGGCCGCTGGATTTGTGACAGAGCGCGCTGTGCTGGCCGCTTCGGAGACGGACCTGCGCGAAGCGGGCCTTAGCCGCGCCAAGGCGGTTTACGCCCAGGCGATTGCTGCTGCGGCCCTAGATTACGATGCGTTACGATCCTTGCCAGAGGCAGATGCGATGGCAACGCTGACCGCGATCAAAGGTGTCGGTCAGTGGACTGCCGAGATTTATCTGATGTTTGCGGTTGGCCGGGCTGACATGTTCGCGCCTGGCGATCTGGCACTTCGCGAAGCCACGCGCGTTCTGCTGGGCCGTGTGGAGCGGCCGACGATCAAGGAAACCGCAGAAATCGCAAAACGCTGGTCGCCATGGCGAGGCGTTGCGGCGCGCATCTTGTTCACGTATTACCGCGCGACCAAAGGCAGAGAGGGACTGATATGAGCATTCTGGAAGGGCCACGCGCCGACGCAACATCGGGTAAGGCAACGTCACTCGTTATTCTGCTGCACGGCTATGGTGCTGATGGAAACGACCTGTTCGGAATCGCACAGGCGCTTGCGCCGCATTTGCCAAACACCGCATTCCGCAGCCCCAACGCACCAGAACCTTGTGCGGTGAATCCGATGGGGCGGCAGTGGTTCCCGATTTCATGGCTGGATGGATCAACTGAGACGGCAATGGCCGAAGGCGCGCAGCGCGCTGCCAAAACGCTTCACGCTTACCTTGATGAGGCGATGGCAGAGGAGGGGATGACCCCTGACCGCACCATCGTCATTGGCTTTAGCCAGGGCACAATGATGTCTTTGAACGTGATGATGCGCCGTGATGCGCCGCTTGCGGGTGTTGTTGGGTTCTCTGGCCGTTTGGTGGATATCGACGGCACGGGTGAGATTACCTCCAAACCGCCGGTTCTGTTGGTGCATGGCGATCAGGATGAAATGGTACCCGTCGACAGCATCCACGAAGCACGCGCGGCATTGGCCGAAGCGGGGGTTCCCGTCAACTGGCACATCAGCAAAGGTGTGGGTCACGGCATCGCGCCTGATGGACTGGGGCTGGCACTGCAGTTCATCAAAAACCAGCTTGGCGAATAAGCTGGCCTTTGCTTTTTCTGTCGTTGGCTTTTGCGCCCTGATCTTGGGTCTTGCCAAGTATTGATCGCTATATATAGTCCACTGCAATGCCGGATCGGCAGTGGGCCGTACCGGCTGATTTGACGTAATGTCAGACAGGGGCCGGATAGCTATGCAGCAACAGACAGAAGACCCGGCCACAGGCAGATTTTTGCGCAGCCCAGGGCGGTTGCGCGATCATCCTGCGTTGGTCTTGAACGCTGATTATCGACCGCTTTCGTATTTTCCGCTGTCGCTTTGGCCATGGCAGGACGCTGTGAAAGCGTCCTTCCTCGACCGGGTGAATATCGTCGCTGAGTACGAAGAAGTGGTGCATTCACCCTCAATGGAGATGCGCATTCCTTCGGTGGTCGTTTTGCGCGAGTATGTGAAGCCCGCACTGCACCCTGCGTTCACGCGGTTCAACCTGTTCCTGCGCGATGGGTTCTCTTGCCAGTATTGTGGCTGCGGGGGCGACATGACGTTTGATCATGTCATCCCGCGCTCAAAAGGCGGGCGAACGACGTGGGACAATGTCGTGGCCTCCTGCGGGCGGTGTAACCTGCTCAAGGGGAACAAAACCCTTCGTGAGGCGCGTATGCACCTGAGGCAAAAGCCATTTCGCCCAACGGCGGAAAAGCTGAACAACATTGGCCGACGGTTCCCGCCCAACCATCTGCACGAAAGCTGGATGGATTTTCTGTACTGGGATGCGGAGCTTGAAGCCTGAGGGCAGGGTGATTTCGGGTTGTTAGGCCCGCTTTGCGGCGATGAACGCAATGGCAGCCAATATAGTGGAGCAGATCGCGTTCCAGCTCGCCATGGACAGGCCCCAAAAGCTCCATGCGATTTCATCGCAACGGACCAATGGCGCGTTCAATATCAGTTCCAGCGCCTCCGCCGTGCTCAAGCCGCTCAGATCACCGCCAGAGCATGTGCCCGGACCATCCCAGTATTTTAGTTCCACGCCCGCATGAAACACGCCGATGGCCGCCCCACCAAGCAAGACGATCCCGGCGATCAGATAGACGCCACCCGCCCGCGCGCCGCCAATCAGGATGCCCAAAAGCATAAGGGCTATGGCGATGGCATGGGGCCAGCGTTGCCATATGCACATTTCACAAGGCGCAAGGCCGCCGAAAAACTGGCTGGCCAAGGCAGAGCCAAGAACCGCCGCTGAACCGATCAGAACGAGATGGGGGAGGTAACGTGTCATAGGACGAATTTGACCGCAGCAAAGCCGCCGAACAAGAGGATAATAAACAGCGCGGCCATCAGCCCCAGGCGGCGTTCAATGAACTCCCGAATGGGTGGACCAATGACGCGCAAAAGCCCAGCAATCACAAAGAAAACCGCACCGCGTGCGGCGATGCTGCTGATCAGGAAGACGCTGAATGAAAGGCCGGTTGCACCGGATAGAATCGTAATGATCTTGAACGGAAATGGCGTAAGCCCACCGACAAGAACAGCCCAGGCACCGTATTCATTGTAGCGGGCGCGAAAGGCTTCAAATTTTTCGTCGTAGCCGTAGAATTCCAGTACAGGCAGACCAGCCATGTCAAAGGCAAATGCGCCAAGCGCATATCCCGCGACACCCCCGGCAACAGATGCCCCGGCGCAAACGCCAGCGATCAGCACCCAGCGTTCCGGCCGGGCAATCACCATGGGAATCAACATGACATGCGGTGGAATGGGAAAGAACGAGCTTTCCACAAAGCTGACAACCGCCAAGGCCCATAGGGCATGTGGCGTCTGGGCAAGCTCGATCACAAAGTCATACAGGCGTTTCAGCATGGGAGCGACGTAGCAGCGTCACAGGCCTCTGTCTATCCGCAGAGCTGTTCAAGGTGGGTAGATTGGCATGCGATGCGGCTTTGCCGCGATCTTACCACGAAAAGGTGCTTTCAGACGTATCGTTGAGGTTGCAATTCTCCGGCGGCGCAGATCAACTTGGGGAAGAAGACCGGGCGAGGGCGTGCCTGTGGTATGAGTGGGGGACGTTCTTGTGGCCGAGGCCATATTGCGTGTGAGAGGATTTGGCGTCGCGGGCATTTACGGGCGCGATGATGCAGTGATTCCCGGAATTGGTGCCAAGGCCCTTGGCATGATCGTCTATCTTGCCACGCAAGCACCGGCACAAGTGTCGCGTGATACGCTGGTAAACCTGTTGTGGGATAGCGTTGACCCGGCGCAGGGCAAAAGTAGCCTGCGGCAAGAGCTTAGCCGCCTGAAACGGGCCATTGGCACAGATGTTTTCGGCGGTGTTTTTGACATCAACGATCGGTCGCTATGTCTCAAGCAAGGGGCGTTTTGGTTTGATGGTGCCGAATTTGAACGTGCCGCAATGTCTGACGAGGCTGACGAAATCGCGCAGGTACTGGATCTCTATTCGGGGGATTTTCTGGCGGACAATGCGGCGCGTTCGGAACCCTTTCAGGAGTGGGTGCAGGAGCGTCGCGGCTATTACCATGATCTGTTCGTTGCAGCGGCGCTAAGGTTATCGGGGCTTGATCAGGGTGCCGGCCGGTTTGAGCGGGCACGCGCAGCAGCAGAGCGGGTAATCGCGGCGGACCCGACACATGAGCCTGGGCACGAAGCGTTGATCCGCACGCTGTTTTCGCTCGGCAGCCGCGCACAGGCGCAAGCCCATTATGAGCGGCTGCGGAAAATGGCGCATCGGGAACACGGGGCAGACCCGCAAAGCTCCTTTGCCGAACTCACCGCACCCGAAGGCGCGCGCCCGCCGCCGGCAGTGCCGCTCGTGCTGCCAGTCAACAAGATCAGGCCCACGATTGCGGTGCTGAACGCCGCCCATCACGGCGCGCTGCGCGGGGATGATGAACAAGCCTATCTTGCGGCCGGGGTTGTAGAAGAGCTGGTTGCCAATCTTTCGAAATCAATATGGATCAAGGTCGCTGCGCTGGATGCCCCGTTCCTGCCGCTGGAGGCTGCCGTAGACCGCGCCGCGCGTGACCTTCGCGGGCATGCTGATTATGTGCTTCGGGTAAATGTTCGTGTTGGCGGCAACCGCGCAGCCATTATCGCGACGTTGAACCGGGTCGCTGACAACGCCATCATTTTTTCCGACAGTATGGAGGATGATCTTGATGATCTGCTGACGTTGCAGCGCCGGACGGCGATGCGCATTTCGTCCATTTTTGTTGAAAAGGTGGTGGGAGATCAGTCCGAAACCCTCGCATGCGATCCCGCGCCTCCGCCGAAAGAGATTGAACCGGCCCATTGGCGCTTGCTGATGAAGGCAAGGTGGCTGTTCTGGACATCGCACCCTGTCAACAATGCCGAAGCGCAAGTGTTGCTGAAACAGGCGTTGGATTTGCAACCGGATGATGTTGCGTCCCGCTGTATTCTTTCGTTCTCATACATGCTGGATGCATGGTGCGGATGGGGTGACGATGTGGCTGGTTCGATTGAACTGGCCCGCGAGACGGCGCGTACAGCAGTGGGAGCGGACCCCGGGCACGCCTGGGCCCAGTTTACACTGGGTGTTGCCAACAGCACCCATGACCGGCTCGACGAAGCGAAAACGCGACAGCGGCATGCCTTGCGCCTTGATCCGGGGCTTATCGGTGCACTCGGTGAACTTGGTCGCGTCCATCTTTTTGCAGGGGATACCGCAGCGGCGCATGAACTGTCTGATCAGGCGCTGTCGCTAAGTCCCTATGATCAGCATAGCGGCCTTTGGGCGCGCACCAAGGCATTGGCGCATTACCTTGATGGGGAAATCGAACAAGCGCTTGAGCGGATTGAATATTCAATCATCATTCGGCCGGGCTGGTTTCAAAACTATCTTGCGCGAGCGGTGTTCCTTGTTGAGGCCGGACACCTGAAAGAGGCCAAAGCCGCCTTTGCTGAGGGGCGAAAAATAGTGCGCACCTATGATGATAACGCGTTGCGTTATGGCCACCCGTTTTCCGATCCTGCGATCTACGCCCGCTTTGTTGAGGCCTTGAACAAGGCTGGCGGTCAGTTCCGTGTCTGAAGCGGTGCCGCAGGGGTTTCCCCGTGTCGTCTTAACCCGTTCGTCGTCTTACCCCCTTCGAAGATTACTTTGGCTCCGCTTGGCGTTTTTCCCTTCGGGCCAGTTTCGCGGCAAGGTTCAGGCCAACGCCTGGTCGTGACCAGGGGCAGACAGCGATGCAGATTGAACATCCCTGATGTTCGTTAAAGAACGGCAAACACCGGTCGAAATTAACGTACCATTTGGAAACGCCCCGAACGGTTTGTTTGTGCGGGCCAAGCGCCTCTGGTGGGCAGGCGTCCTCGCAAATGCGGCACTTCATGCAGAAGTCATCAATGCCGTGGGTTTGCTTGTCGGTCAGGGCAATCGGCGCATCGGTTAGCACGGCCGCAAGCCGAAAGGATGCGCCATACGTCGTTGATATGATCGACCCGTGCTTGCCTAACTCGCCAAAACCACAGTCGATGGCTGGCGGAATCATCAGCAGATCACCGGTCATCGGCCCCGTGACCGGGCGCGCGGCCCACCCTTGCTGGTGAAGCCATCCCGTCACCAGTTTCGCGGCAGCGCCAGCGCGCCCATATTGCCTGAGCACCTCTGCCCCTGCGCGGGTTTGTGGCGCGGTACTGATTTCCGCGTAGTCGTGGGCAACACCAACCATGATGATGCGCGTCTCAGGCACATGCGCGCCTTCGAGCAGGTAGTCCGGTTTCATCGACGTGACGCCGACCATCTCCATTGGCCCATCATCTGCAAAGGCTTGAAGCGCAGATGCCCATTCCTCCGGGCTTTGTTGCCGTGGTGGGCCCGAAATTTCCGGCACTTCGGCCGCCAGTCGTTCGACCCGGTCTGCGCGGGCCTTGGCGATATGGGGGTCATCAGGGTCGCGGGAATAGAACCACCGCTGCATCTTGCCGTGGGGAATGTCGTCAGGGTCGGGGGCCCAATAAACCATTCGTGCCGCGCGCGGCTCTGTCTCGCCCAGGCCATTGATTTCGTTTCCAGAAACATCTGGCGTAACCGCCATCAGTTCAGGGTGGGGGGTAAAGGGGCGGTGCGGATTATCTCTCGCCATGACCATACCTTTCGGTTGCCAGGTCAGTGTGGCGACGAAAATCACCTGCGTAAAGCACAGATCAATTTATCGCAGCGCCCCCCAGCAGCCAGAGCCAGCCTGAAACCGTGATCACGGAGAATGCGGTTGCCAGAATGACGGCGGTTGCCGCCTCTGCCTGCGCGCGCTGGTACATGGAGGCAAAAACATATGCGTTAACGCCGGGTGCCATCGCGGCCATGATCGTCGCTGAACGAACAAAGGCGATTTCCAATTCAAACACATGCATGGTCAGGACATAGGCAATAGCCGGGTGAACCAGGCAGGATATAACCGTGATCGCCAGGGCCTCTCCGATAGCGGAGCGGATACGATACTGGCTCAGCACACCGCCAAGCCCAAACAACGCCGCTGGCAGCGCCGCACGCGCCACCATGTCGAGCGCCGCTTCACCGGCGGAGGGCAGGGGCAAGCCGATCAGGTTAACCGTTATCCCCGCAAAACAGGCCATGGAGATGGTGTTGCGGAACATGGCATTCACGGTAACTTTGGCTGTCGCCGCCAATGTTCGCCCGTCTGCGCGGGCTATTTCCATCGCGGTGATGCCAAAGAAATAGCAAATGGGGGCGTGAACGGCGATCAGGGCAAAATTGGGTGCCAAAGCTTCTGTACCATAGGCCCGCTCCATGATCGGAAGGCCAAGAAGGACAGAGTTGGAGAAGAACCCCGCAAACCCAATGGCGACGCTTTCGCCGGGGCGGCGTTTGAACAGCTTGCGCGCAACCACAAAGCCAAGCGCAAAACAAAACAGCGCGCCGGAATAAAAGCTGAACAACAGCTCCGGGTCAAAAACCTGACCAAAATCAAGGCGGTACAGCGCAAGAAACAACAGGCAGGGCACCGCGAAGTTCTGCGTGAACTTTGTCAGAGCCTCGCCGGTTGAAGGGGCCATAATCTCCCACTTCAATGCGGCGTAGCCTGCTCCCACAACCAGAAAAACGGGAATGACGACGTTCAGCAGCGTCAGCATGTTTGTTCCTTATCGTGTCGCAGCGACAAGAAGGCCGCCGCTGATCAAGGTGCCGCCACCCGCGTATCCGATGCGGCGGCGTGCAAGGTCGCTCTGAAACAACACGCGCGCCTGCACCGCCAGCAAGGCATAAAGCGCGAGAATACCGCCCACAACAACTGCCGAAGTGCAAACGATTATCGTAAATTGTGTGGCGAAACTGGCAGTTGGATCAGTGAATTGAGACAGAAACGCCACGTAAAACATGATGCCCTTGGGGTTCAGAACCCCTGTCCAAAACCCCGCCCAAAAACCCGAAGGCGGCACAGCGGCTGCAGCAAGCGGTTTGCGGGCTGCACGGATGTGCTCAACGCCAAGGAAAATCAAATAGGCCACGCCAGCCCATTTCACGGCCTGAAAAAGCGTCGCAGAGGTCGCCAGCAGTGCCCCAACCCCAAGCAGCGACAGCGCGATCACCACAACCCCGCCCGCCAGATCACCCGCAATACATCTCAACGCGGTTGGGCGCCCATGGCTGAGGGCCTGCCCCACAACCATCAAAACGCTGGGGCCGGGGATGAGCGTCAGAACGGCTGCGCTGACAACAAAAGTTAACCAGATGTCAAACTGCATGAACCACTCCCCTACGGGGGGTCACACTTCGAACGCCAACTGACGGCCATCGAATGCCGCGGTCACATGGTCGGGTGTTTCAGCCATTACCGTGTCATAGTCGATGTCGATATGCATGTTGGTCAGCACGGCGCTTGGCACCTTGGCGCGTTCAATCCATTCCAAGGTCTGTGCCAGATGCGTGTGCGTTGGATGCGGTTCATACCGCAATGCATCTACCACCCAGCATTCAGCGCCCTCAACGGCGGGCCAGGCATTGTCATACATCTCCGCCACATCAGGCAAATAGGCGAGCGGCCCAATGCGAAAGCCCAGACTGTCGATTGAGCCATGACCGACGCGGAACGGCGTTGCATCAATCGCGCCGCCTGCGCCTTCGATCGTTACCGACCCGTCCAGCGGCCGCAGATCAAGGATCGGCGGATAGGGGGAGCCTTCGGGTTGAACAAAGGCGTATCCAAACCGTTCCAGCAAAGATGCAGAGGTTTTTTCATCAGCCCATACGGGTAAGCGGCGGCGTTGGTTAAAGACAATCATGCGCAGATCATCCAACCCATGCACATGGTCGGCATGTTCATGGGTATAGAGCACGCCATCCAGATTGCCGATTTCTGCATCCAACAGTTGCTGGCGCAAATCGGGCGAGGTGTCGATCAGTACACGGGTGACGCCTTCGCCCTCAAACCGTTCTGCCAGCATTGAACAACGACGGCGGCGGTTCTTGGGGTTGGCTGGGTCACATTTGCCCCAATGCCCGCCCAGACGAGGCACCCCGCCGGAGGAGCCGCAGCCAAGAATGGTAAACCGAAGTGTCGCCATCACGCGGCCGCCTGACGTAAGGCAGCTTTGGTAAACAGCCTGTCAAAATTGGCGGTGGTTGCCGCCGCAAACTCCGCCAGACTCACACCAAACACATCGGCACCGACCTGTGCGGTCAATGCGGTGTAAGCAGGTTCGTTGCGTTTGCCCCGATAGGGCGGTGGCGCGAGGTACGGCGCATCGGTTTCAACCAGGATCCGATCCAGCGGTGCCGCCGCGAATATTTCGCGTACCGATACCGCATTCTTGAATGTCGCGACCCCTGACATCGACAGGTAGAACCCCAGGTCCAATGCCGTTTCTGCAAGCTCTGCACTCGATGAAAAGCAATGCATGACACAAGTGAACGCGCCCGCCGCATGTTCTTCAGACAGAATGCGCGCCATATCATCATCTGCATCACGGGAATGGATGATCAGAGGCAGGCCCGTGCGGCGTGCGGCCTCAATATGCAGGCGCAAGGCGTTTTGCTGGGCCGCCGCACTGTCGGATGTGTAATGATAGTCAAGCCCGGTTTCACCAATGCCGACCATTTTGGGGTGGGCGGCGATCGCTGTCAGGTCTTCAACCGTAAAGGGCGCGTGTTCTGCAACGCTCATCGGGTGAACGCCTGCTGCGAAAAAAACCGGATCATGCGCTTCGGCGATGGCACGCACGGCAGGTTCGTTAGGCAGCTTGGTGCAAATCGTGACCATGCGCGTGACGCCCGCATCAACGGCCCGCGCCACTACGTCCGGCAATTCCGCCGCGAAGTCGGGGAAATCGAGGTGGCAATGGCTGTCTACAATCTCTGGCACAGCGGCATGCTGCTTATTGATCTGTGGCTCGGTGGCTTTTGGCGTCGACATTTCAGGCGTCCTGCATCTAAGCAGCGCGCGCCTTTCGGGCCGCCGCGTCAATCTCGAAGAACGTATCAAGCATCACCTGCGCAGGGTCAAGATTAACGGCGCGTGCGCGGGCCGCGCGGTTTTCAACTTCGCCTATGGTGTCGGCCCAAATACGGGCGGCGTGAACATCTGGCGCAAGGCGCGCAATCATCGCCGCTTCGCCCATTGCGGCCTCTGTCTGTGGGGCGCCGAGGGCACCGGCGCGGGCAAGGCGTGACAGGGCAAGCATCAGCAACCGCCAGGTGAGATCATAGCGGGCCTCTGCATCGCGACCAGCGCAGGCGTCTGCCAAGCGTATCAAGGTCGGGCGGTCCATACCCGGCGCGCCTGAGAGCAGTTTCACAATCTGCCCATAGATTTGTGGCCCGTTCCCCTCCATCAGCCGCACGGCCTCACCGGCTGAACCACCGGTCAGTGCCGCCAATGCTTCAGGCGCGGGTAATTCCGTGATCCCCGCACCAGACAGGGCAGAGGCAAGATCGGAGGCTGACAGGGGGCCAAGCGCCAGCGTGCGGCATCGGGATCGAATGGTTGGGAGCAACCGGGCAGGGGCATGGCTGATCAGGATCAGCATGGTTTTTGCCGGTGGTTCCTCCAGAAATTTCAGAACCGCGTTTTGCGCGGCAGGGTTCATTTCGTCAGCGGCATCAAGAACAGCCACCCGCCACCCGCCATCCGCCGCCGACATCTGGAAAAAATCCTTGAGCCGACGAACGTCATCAACACGGATCACAGTGTTCAGCTTGCCCGTTTTTTCGTTGACCGAGCGGCGCAAAGTAAACAGGCGCGGCTCCGCCCCGGCAAGCATGCGGCGCATCACGGGGTGGTCAGGATCCATCGACAATGTGTTTGGTGGGGGGGGCGCGCCAAACATGCCACCGTCATCGCCTTCATCAGCATGGGCAAGCCGTGTCCGCGCCATTCGATAGGCGAGCGTGGCCTTGCCAACCCCGCGCGGCCCGGTCAGCAGCCATGCGTGATGCAATCGGCCGAGCGACCATGCCTCCAGAAACGACTGCTCTGCTGCGCTTTGTCCGAACAGATCGTGTGTGGCGAGTGGGTGGGGCGCGTCGCCGACACGATCTGGCGCAGGCGCATCATCGCTCATCGGGGCAAGCGCGCTTGGATAGTGGACCACACGCGTTCTGCCACATCCTTCTGGTCACCACTGGCGTCAATGATCACACAGCGGTCAGGCGCATCTGCGGCGATCGACTGAAATGTTTCGCGCATGCGGGCCTGAAATTCATCCCCCATGCCTTCAAAACGCGCTTCGTCAGTCCCGCGCGATAACCCGCGTGCCAAGGCTTCGCCGGGGTTCATATCAAAAATCAGCGTAAGATCGGGGTCCAGCCCGATAACCTGATCATGGAGCATGTCGATCTGTTCGCGCGTTACACCACCCGCGCCGCCAAACGCCTCATCGCGGGAGCCCGCCTGATAGGCGCGTGTGCTGTCGGTAAAGCGGTCACAAATCACGATTGCGCCACGGTCGAGCGCAGGCTGAATGGTGCGCTCTACATGATCGCGACGCGCGGCAAAAAACAGCAACATTTCAGTCGTCGGTGACCAGCGCTTTGGTTCGCCCTTCAGCACAAGGTTGCGAATTTCCTCTGCACCGGGGGCACCGCCCGGTTCACGTGTTAATTCAACGTCATAGCCGCTTTTCTTTAGGCGTTCTGCCAGGGTGCGGGCCTGTGTTGATTTGCCTGAACCGTCAATGCCCTCAACCGTTAGAAAGAAACCTGCCACGCCGTCAGTCCGCCGCCGCAGCAGCATCAGGCTGCTCGCTGGGCTGGCCTGCACCCAACATCAGCGTAAGCGCGCCAGTCACCCGCGAAACCACGCCCCCCTTGGCGACGCTATGCGCGGCAGTAAGGGGGGTGGTGACGGGGGGAAGGCCCGGTGCCTCAACGACCATCTCTGCGATGACATCGCCCGCAGCGATGGGTGCTGCAATCGGTCCGTCGTATTTGATCGACACCTTCATTTTGTCCAGGCCGCCATAGGGCGCGGTTGCGATGATATCCCGCGCGGGGGTCAGCGCGACCGTTTCCGTTGATCCTATCCAAACATCCGCTTCACCGACAATCTGCCCGGCAGTTGCGATCTTGCCTGTGCGAAACTCCCGAAAGGCCCAGGTCGTCAGGCGTTCGCTTTCAACGGATCGGGCTTTGGAGCTATCCAGCCCCGTGATCATAAACGCGATGCGCCGCTCGCCGCGTTTGGCGGACCCAACAAGGCCATACCCGGCTTCCTCGGTATGGCCTGTCTTCAGGCCGTCTGCGCCAATATCAAGGTAAAGTAAGGGGTTACGGTTCTTTTGTGTGACGCCATCCCATGTAAATTCGGTTTCCGAAAAATAGTCATAATACTGCGGAAATTCTGTCAGCATGCGACGGGTCAGAAAAATAAGGTCACGCGCGCTCATGCGATGGTCAGCATGTGGCCAACCTGTCGCGTTGGCAAATGTGCTGTCAGTCATGCCAAGCTCAGCGGCGCGTGCGGTCATTTTGGTGGCGAAAGCCTCCTCCGAGCCCGCAAGCCCCTCTGCAAGAACGATGCAGGCGTCGTTGCCAGACTGGATGATCACGCCACGGATCAGGTCCTCGATGCGGATACGGTCGCCTTCGCGCACGAACATCCGGCTACCGCCCATTTTCCAGGCCTTTTCAGAAACGCGAAATTTCTCATCCAGCGACAGGCGCCCTTCGGCCAAAGCTTCAAACACCATGTTCAATGTCATCAGTTTGGACATGGATGCAGGTGGAATTGGCACTTCGGAATTTTTGTCGAGCAAAACGGTGCCCGACGTCAAATCAACCACCATCGCCGCGCGGGCGGCGGTGTCGAGCGCATGGCCACCGCTTGCGATGATAGCTGAAAGTGCGATCCCGCTCAAAAGCGTGCGCATGGGGGAAGCAATGGAAATCATAGCGTCACCTTTCGTGCCCCGGAAACACCAGCGGCCGCAGCCTCAGCCTTGGCCCGCTCGATAGCAGTCTCCCCGTTGAGAGGGCCGATCATCACGATGTTCAAATCTGCCCCGTTGACGGTGCGACGCACATATTGTGCAGGCAGGCCGCGCGTACGAAGTTTTTCGACCAAGGCGCGTGCATTAGGTTCAACCCCGAATGCACCGGCCTGAACATAGTCACCACTTTGCAAAGGTGTTCCCTGCGTGCTGGTGGTGGTGGCGGTCGGTTTGGGCGTTGGTGCCGTTGACGCCGTTGCCAGTTGGGCCGGGCGGGGCTGTGGCTTGGGTGCCGAACTTGCCCCGGTCGTCTGCTCAACAGCGGTTGAGGCAGGCACGGGTACGGCAGGCACGGGTACGGGCGCGGGGGCCGCAGCAGGTGCAACAGTCGGGGCTGCTGGTGCCGGGGTCAACGTCGTGTTGTTGTTGGCGGGCGTCGGGGCAGGCTCAAACGTGGGTGCGGCTGCCGGGGCACTCGTAGGGGCGGGCAGGGCGGCGGTCTCTACCGACGCGGTTTCAATCTGAGTCGGGGTCGCCGTCACCGGCGTGCTTGCAATCGCGTCAGGGTCACGCAAGGCCACGATGCGAAGCTGCGTCGGGTCGCCGGGCTTCAACCCCAGACCGTTTGCGGTGTCGGAGGACACGAGAATAGAGGGCCCGGAAAGAGCTGGATCACGCCTGAACATCGCCCCTTCGACAGTTTTCCCGGTCGCGATATTCACGACGCGAACCCGCCGGGCCCGTGTGGCGAGCGGGTGCGCGACCCACACGCCCTGAAGCGTGCGTGCGCCATCCCAGATCGTGAGCCCTTGTGCATCGAACTCTTCGGGTGCGATCGTCGCATCGCTGTTGACAATCGGGTCGCCACGCTGCGCGTCATTGTCTCGCGAAGCTGACTTCGCAAGTTGAACGCCCAGTTGGGTTTCTGCGCAACCGCTGGCAATGAGCGTGACTGCTGCAAGCAGGGCCGCTGACCTAAAAACATTTCGCATGTATCTGCCTCCGCCTCGGGGGACGCCGTCTTGTGCGGCGTTTCGCGCAGAATAACCCGGATGGCACCGGAAAGAAACCGTGCAGAGATGCAAGTTGAAGGCTAGACGCCGCCGAAAAGCGGCGTTAAGAACGCCTCCACGGAGAGATGGCAGAGTGGTCGATTGCGGCGGTCTTGAAAACCGTTGGGCCGAGAGGTCCCCAGGGTTCGAATCCCTGTCTCTCCGCCACACGTCCCCCCAATCCGGCAAACATGAGATCGTCGCCCTCGAAGACGTTTGGCGTCGGCTTTGAATCGCTTGGTTGCGATGATGATAACATTCGCATCCTTTTGATCACCATCGCATCATGTTCTGGGGCCGTGCGAAATTCAGCGGAATGGGTGGGTCAGGATGCAGGCTTGGCAACGATATGTCTGTCAGGCGTGGGCACCTTGTAACTTGATGTGCCTCATGGTCGGTTCCCGGTTCGATGGGGCGCTGCTGCGCTTACCAAAGCCGAAGCCAGTTTTGATAAAGGGATCACAGGCTGGAATAGCGCCGATTCTCCTTCATTCGGGGCGGCGTCTGTTGCTTTGTAGGCGGCGGCAATGACCGCAAAAGGCGGGTGACCGCAACGTAGCATCAATCGTAACAGGTGCACGCGCCGGGGCGGGATTTGATTGTGATTAAACCTTGCTAAACTCTGGGCTGCATTGAAAATGGCAGCCGCGCGGATGAAATCGGCGTAAAATGTATTTTTTGCGACTGATGCGGGGCTTAGGAATGGATCAAGACACTGTTAACCTTATTCGGGAGTCCTGGGCAAAAGCTGCTGCTGCACATGTGGATACGGCGCGGTTATTTTACGGCAAGCTTTTCAAGATTGCGCCAGACACCCGGGCACTTTTCAAAAATGATCTTGCACAACAGGGGCGAAAGCTCATTGCGACGCTGAGCCTTATTATCGATCACCTAGCAGATCTTGATACTCTGGTGCCGGCTGCGCAGGATCTGGCGATCCGGCATTTATCCTACGACGTAAAGCCAGAACACTACAGCGCAGTTAGGGAGTCGCTGGTATGGACGTTACGCCAATTGCTCGGCGCTGATTTTGATGCTGCGACTGAAAAAGCCTGGGTTGATGTTTTGGGAGTACTTGAAGGCGTGATGATCGAGGCAGCTTATCCCGAAAAAACGCGCTGAACTTCCTGAACAGCGTTACTCAGCCTTGCGAGATGCTCGTGAAACCACGCACCAAGCCCTTGCTGAGCGGCGTGACCTATACCAAAGGATAGTCGAAATACCCTTTCGCGTTCGAGCCTTGTTGCCGACGCTGGTCTATCACCCCTCTAGCAAAATAGGGGTTGGACCATGAAAATATCTACAAGCGGCTCGCCATTGCAGGATACGCCTGCTGCGATTTCGAATGTTCTTGCGTCGCTGGATACGCACAATCCCAATTACGTCGTCGTGCATATGGCGGCAGGGCACAATCCGAACGATGTGCGAGATGCCATTCGCGCAAAATTCGGGCCTGATACCGCGATCCACGGTGGAACTTCATGCCTTGGTGTAATGACCCATAACGGGGCTTTCATTGAAAATGGTCAAGGTCTGGGCATCGCGGCCTTTGAGGATGAGGACGGCGATTTTGGCGTCGGCCTGGAGGACATGGGTAATGATCCCCGCGCCGCGGCTTCCCGCGCTACCGAAAAGGCGCTCATCGCTGCCGGCAGGGCCGGCGAAGCGCCGGAGCTGATCTGGCTTACCGCGGCGCCGGGGTCTGAGGAAGCTGTTCTTGCGGGTGTTGAGGATGTCGTTGGCCGCCGTGTGAAAATTGTTGGCGGCAGTGCGGCTGACAATACGATCGCTGGAGAGTGGTTTGTGTTTGACGGCGACACGATGGCCCCAAACGGGGTGATTGTCTCTGTTCTGTTCCCCTCAACCGATAGTCAAAGCACCTATCAGAGCGGCTATGCCCCTGCTGGCAAATCCGGTGTGGTTACCAAAGTGGCGGGTCGGCGCGTTTACGAGATTGATCATCGCCCCGCGCGGCAGGTCTATGCCGGATGGACAGGCCACACGGTCGCTGCGAAAACGCCAGAACAGGCTGAACCTATTCTGGCCGACAGTACTTTTGCGCCGCTGGGCCGCAAAAGCACAGCGGTTGCCGATGTTCCCTTTTATTTATTGGCCCACCCAGCGACGTCGCACCCCGATGACTCGCTCGAATTATTCGCTGATGTGGATGAGGGGGAGGAGTTGTTCCTGATGGTTGGCGGTGTTGACAGTCTGACCTCCCGCGCGAGCAGGGTGGCTGCGCAAGCCGCTGAAATGGCAGGGGGGCCGGTTGCCGGTGCGCTTGTTGTGTATTGCGGTGGCTGTATGTTGGCGGTGCAGGATCACATGGATCAGGTGGCATCGGGCATTAACCATGCGCTTTCTGGCGCGCCGTTTCTCGGGGTTTTCACCTTTGGCGAACAGGGCCCGGTTCTCAACGAGGATAATCGCCATGGAAATCTTATGATTTCATGTGTCACATTCAACGCCTGAGGATTCGGCAGGTGAAAGAATGGCGAAAGACGAGGCGCTGCGCGAGGCGCTGATCGAACTTGATACGCTGAGAAAGCGCGAGGCGAATGCGCTTCGTGAATCAAAGGCGCTGGTTCAATGCCTCTCTGCGGTCGCAACAGCCTCTGACCCCGAAATCGGGTTGGCGCGCCTGCTGGATGCTATCAAAGAAGTTGTCGCCTGCGATGTTGTTGCCATGGTCAAAGGGGCTGACGGTGGTGACGCGACAGTGGTTTTTGCGACCGATCGAAGCCTCATCAGCACATCCGTCCCGTCAGCGGTGTTGAGGGGAAAAAAGGCGCGCAGAATCGTGTCGCTCCGTGATGCAGCATGGTGGAGCGATGTGCGCGGATGGCCCGAGATGGGGTCTGCGCTGTTGTCGCCTGTACGCCTCGATGGGGCCAACGGGGCGCTGATCTGCCTCGCGCGGCAGGTTGACGGGTTTTCTGCGGCCGATGCCAATATTCTGACCCAGTTGAGTGATGTTGCGGCGCACGGTTTGGCAACCGTGGACCTCGCGCGCCGCAATGCGTTTCTGGCCGGTGTCATTGACGGGTCAGCCGCGAGCGTTGCGATTGGCGATTTGCGTCAGTTGGGAACGCCACTTGTCTATGTGAATGATGCTTTCACCACGCTTAGCGGCTATCGGCGCGAGGAGGCGCTGGGCAGAAATTGCCGTTTTCTGAGTGCCGAGCCTGAGGGCAGCGACATTCGCACCAACATTCGTATTGCGGTGAACAATGCCGCCGTTGGCGAGTTCGAGCTGCGAAACAGGCGCAAGAACGGCGAAGAATTCTGGAACCGCCTGACGCTTTACCCGATTGCGGGTGATGATGGCTCTCCCCGGTATATCGTTGCCACGCAGGTTGATATCACCGCCGAAAAGAACGCTGAAGCCGCACGTGAAGAGGCGGCCAAGCGGTTACGCTCTGCCCTGGGCGCAACATCAGAAGGTTTTTTGCTTTTGAATCCGCAGGGCAAGATTGCCGTGGTCAATAGGCGGTACAAGGACTTTTTCGAAACAGAGCACACCGATTGGAGCGAAGAGAATGATTTTACCGCGCTTTGGAAAAATCGTCTGATCGACCTTGGGGAGGCTGAAGAAGACGCCGCGAAAAAGGCCCGCGATTATTGCGCGCTGCTTTATTCCAATGAACCTGACAGGGAAGCGGAGCTGCCGGACGGTCGCATTGTGTTGATAAAGAACCGGCCAACAGCAGAAGGAGGCGTTGTTTCAATCGCTACGGACGTTACCAGCCTGAAGGCGAATGAGCGGATCATGGCACAACGCGCCGCCGCGATCGACGCCAGTCAGGACGGAATCGCCGTCGCTGACAATGAGGGGCGGCTTCTTTACGCGAACGCCAGCTATCTCGCGATGTATGGATATGAGCATCAATATGAATTGTTGGGCAAATCCTGGCGTACGGCATTCTCCGAGGACCAATGGGAGCGTATCGAGCGGGAAGCCATTCCAGCGATTAAATCCAAGGGCGCATGGCGGGCGGAAGTTCCGGGCATTTCAAAAACCGGCGAACAGGTGCTGCAAGAGGTATCGGTGACGCTTGCTGCGGGTATCGGTGTTGTCTGTGTTGTGCGTGATATGAAACCGCGCGCAAGGGCGCGGAGCGAACGCGCGTTGCTGATTGAACAGCTACAATCGGCGCAACGACAGGAGGCGATTGGCCAACTTGCTGCGGGTGTTGCGCACGACTTTAACAACGTCTTGTCAGCCATTACGGGGTCTGCGGCGCTCATTGAGGCTGATATCAAACGGGGGCGCCCGGTTGAAGATCACGTTGCGCGTATACTTCAGGCAGGCGTACAGGCGCAGGGCCTTATCAAGCGGTTGCTGGACTTTGGCTCCCGCCGGTCCATCAAGGAACAGGCGGACCTGCGCGACCTCGTGACAGAAGCGTTTGATCTGTTGCGTTCAGGTGTGTCTCAACAAATCAGTTTGACGTTGGATGTACCAGATCAACGCATTTTGGCCGCTGCGGACCCCACTGACCTGACCCAGATCGTTCTAAACCTTGGCATCAACGCGCGTGATGCGATTGGTGAAGCAGAGGGGCAGATTTCCATTTCGCTCGACCAGATGAAAGAGGCACCGAACGTATTACAGGTCGGTGCCCTCGATGCGCAGAAAAATTATGCAGTGATCAGGGTCAGGGATACAGGCTCCGGCATGGCACCTGAACAAATCGAAAAAGTGTTCCAGGCGTATTACTCCACAAAGGGGGATGGCGGTACGGGCCTCGGCCTTTCTGTTGTATCCACGATCGTAAAGGGCCTCGGCGGCGCGATTTCGATTTCGTCAGCGCCCGGTGCGGGCACGGAATTTGCTATCTATTATCCAACAGAGCAAAGCGCCGCGCCCAAAACGCCGAAATTCACGACCCCCACGTCGTCGGCAAATTTGTCGGGTAAGCTGATCCTGATTTGTGATGACAACATCAGCGTTGCGGAGACTCATGCCGCCATTCTGGAAAGCGCAGGGGCCGAAACAGCCGTTGTCGAAGACCCTCGCGATGCGCTGGATGCCCTGCAGGAAGATCCTGAAAGCTGGGATGCCTTGCTGACTGACTTTGATATGCCTCATATGAATGGCGCGGAACTGGCCGCCGCCGCCCGCGCTGCGAGGGGGGATTTGCCCATCGTGCTTTGTACGGCTTATGATCTTCACCGTCGCTCCAGCGCGGTCTTTGACGTAGAGTTGGAAAAACCGGCATTGCCAGCCGCGCTGATTGGCGCGTTGGTAACGGCAACCAGCGCCGCGCAGGGTGAGCGTGAAGAGTAATAAGGAAAGAATAATCGATGCGAATTTTGCTCGCTGACGACCATGAACTGGTTCGCGATACGATCTCTGCTTTTTTGCAGCGCGAAGGCGGTTTTGAAGTTCTCTCAACCAATGACTATTTCAGCGCGGCGGAAATTATCAAGAAACGCGGACCGTTTGACCTGGTTCTGCTTGATTATTCCATGCCGGGGATGGAGGGGTTGGCGACCCTTTCGGCTGCCAAGGCGTTGAATCGCGACCGCCCGGTTGCCCTGATTTCCGGGGCCGCGGACAAAGCGATTGCGCAAGATGCCCTTGCCGCAGGTGCCGCTGGTTTCCTGCCCAAATCAATGGCGGCGAAGTCGTTGATCAGCGCGGTTAAGTTTATGATCATGGGCGAACAATACGCACCCATTGATTTTATGACTGCCGAAGATCCAGAGGTTGACCACCCGCTAAAGTCAAAATTGTCAGAGCGGGAATTGCAAGTGTTGGACGGGCTTTGCAAGGGGCATTCCAACAAGGAAATCGCGCGTGATCTGGACCTTCAGGAAGTGACTATCAAACTGCACGTGAAGACGCTGTGCCGGAAGTTGGATGCCAAAAACCGGACCCACGCGGCAATGATTGCCAAGGACGAAGGCCTGTTCTGATTGGTCTTATTGTACCCACCCGCGCGCCGGCGCGCGCGGGTGGGGTAATTTGTATCGGGTGGATCAGAGCATGATACCTTCGCTCACCTGAGCAAAGAAATCCTCTTCCAGGCCATTGTGATCTGCGAGGTTGATCGTCAGGCCGTTCAGCGAAACTGTGACGCTGTCGTCGATGTTTTGCACAACATTTTCAGCGATCCAGTCTTCTTCTGTCATCCCATCAAGCGACAGGTTCAGCAAGCGCAGGTCGAGTTTGTCCACCTCACCAGGGCCGCGCGTAAAGTCCAGGATCGTGTCGGTTGACCCGTCTAGGTCCTCGGTACGGAACACAAACTTGTCGCTGCCCGTTCCGCCCATCACGATGTCACTGCCGCCGCCAAGGAAGATCTTGTCCTTGCCGTCGCCGCCGATGATCACATCGTCACCGGAAGAAGCATTGATGTAATCGCTGCCCTTGCCGCCTTCGATACGGTCGTTGCCTTTGCCGCCGTAAAGTTTGTCACGGTCATCACCACCGTGCAGCTTGTCGTCGCCGTTACCGCCCTTGAGCACATCCGTGCCGTCACCGCCGTAAAGTGCGTCGTTGCCAGAGCCGCCGTTCAGCAGGTCTTCTCCGGTGCCGCCGGTCAGTTTGTCATCGCCAGACCCACCAAAGAGGGCGTTGGTGCCGGAACTGTCAGACAGGGTGTCATTACCCGTGCTGCCTTTCAGAACGTCGTCGCCCGCACCGCCGACAAGCTGGTCATCCCCGACGCCGCCGTTCAACTGGTCATTGCCGTCACCGCCGTCGATGAAGTCGAAACCATCACCGCCGCGAAGATCGTCATTACCAGCATCGCCGAACATCTGATCGTCGCCAGAACCGCCAATGAGCAGGTCATCACCCTCACCACCGTGAAGCTGATCGTTTTCAGCACCAGCCGCGAGGTAATCGTTGCCGATTCCCCCAAACAGGGCATCCAGACCCGAACCACCATTCAGCTTGTCATCACCTGCACCACCGTTCAGGTAATCATTGCCCGAAGAGCCGTGCAGATAATCGCTGCCCTCACCGCCGAACAGTTTATCGTCGTCAGACGCGATAATCTCGCCCTTTGCATTATAGCGAATGCCATCTTCGTCGTAATAATCGGTGCGCGGCTGGGCGATACCGTCGGACTTGCCGCCATACAGCTGGTCATCGCCAATGCCACCGGTCAGCAGGTCGCCCCCCGATTGCCCTTCGATCACATCGTTGCCAAAGCCGCCGTGAACCTCATCCTGCCCCGCGCCAGCATCAACCACGTCGTCGAAGGTTGTTTCCGGGTCGGGTTGTTGCGTCAGGGAAGGCTGACGGATCAGCACAGAGGCAAATTTGTCTACTTCTGTAAACGGGTCGATGGCCCGTGGATCGGCGGTGCCGTCGTTGGAATAGGATTTGGGGCTGGCGGCCATCAGGACGAGTTGTGTTTCCCCGGTGTCGGGGTTCGTTTCCACGCGGTAGATCCCGCCAGAGGTTGCGGTGTCATCGTTCAGGTCGTGGTCGCCGCCGTTGCCACCGACATAAAGGTTGCCGTCAGCATCGTAGATCGCGGCGCCGAAGGTGATATAGGGCATCCCTTCGAAGGTTTCACCATCAACGAGCGTGCTGGTTATGGCGGTCTTGGTGAACGTCGGTTCTCCACCATTGGCGACATCGGAGATGTCGAACTGGTAGAGGTAGCCCGGCTTGCCTTCGGCGGTCGGGCGGGTAACGCCAGAGAAACACTGGGTTTCGGCGTTGAAAGCCACATCCCACAGGTTGTCTGTCACCATTTTCTTTGGCATTTTGTAGGTGACTGAGGCGACCTCGCCGTCCTTGCCAACCTTATCGACGTCAATCTTGGTGACCCGGTCAAAGCTGGAATGGAACGCCCAAAGGTTCCCGTTGCTGTCAAAATCACCAGTCCAGGAGCGGTAAGGTGTGGAACCGACGAGAAAGCTCGCGCCCGTTGCATCGTACATTACCAGGTCAGACTGTTCGACCTTGTTGCCCCGGCTATCTACGCCATTGCCAACGGCAATGCCGTAGATCAGGTCATCTTCGACGTTGAAGCCAATCGCATTGGCAACCACCGTCGCCTTTTCACCGGCAAGCGAATAGGTTTCCGAAACGGGATCATAGACGTTCAGGGTGCCATTCAACACCTGATAGATGTTGGTCTGACCTTCGGCAAAGGCTTTGACGGTAACCTCTTCGCCGCCGATTATGACTTCGGAATCATAGTGGAAAATCGGGCCGTCAGTGTTGATCACCGGGCCTGTTGATTCTTTTGAGTCGATCGAACGGAACGTCAATTCACCAACACCAGAGACACCCTTGAAGGATACCTCATGTGCGCTGAACGATGCGCTGTTGGTGTCAAAGCTGTCGATGACGACGCCATTCCACAGAACTTCAACCGCGCCGGAAAGCGTGCCGGAGCCATAGTTGGCGGCAATGTCAAAGCTGAGCGAATAGGTCTCGCCAGCAATGGTGTTGACTGCCTGGGTCATGCTGGTGTGGCCGCCGGCTTCTTCTGTCACTTTCCACGCACCGCTTTCGCCAAATTGAGCGAAGCTGGTTGCGCCTTCGGTGGCTTCGAGCAAGTTGCCGCCGATGTAATCGCCAAAGACGACGTCATCGCCCTTGCTCGCGGAGATGGTGTCATCTCCTGCAAGGCCGACAACGGCGTCATTACCAACGGTGCCTTCCAGTTCTTCTGATATTTCTGTGCCGACAATACGCGTCAGCGATTGAACCTCTGACATTAGGGTAGCCTTTCAATCGTAAGGTAGAGGGAGGGTCATGAAATTGGAGGCGTGCCGTTCTGACACGCCTCCGCGGTTGAAGAGGGGTGTGGGGTGTCAAAAACCGCTCACCAACCGATCCCGTTGTAGGACTGGGATTTCGGGGCCTCTGCCGCGATGCGAACCACGTCGATGACGGGTGTGTCAGGCGTGTGCGCCAGAACATCACGATAGAGATCATTTGCGTGCGTCACGATCAGGGCATCGGCGCTGGCGGCGACTTCATGGGCATTGCCGCGCATCATTCCGGGTAGGTCGCTGGCGAGGGCCTGCAAACCCGGGCTGCCGTGGCGTACATAGGCCAGCTGACCGGCAAGCGGTGTCTCTGGCGTGATGGCTGTGTCGTGGATCTCTACCTCAACACCTTCTGCGTTCAGCGCCGCGATCACTTCAAGGATCGGGCTTTCACGCAAATCATCCGTGCCGGGTTTGAACGCCAGGCCAAGAACGCCAACCTTTTTTGCACCGGTTTTGCGCACCATGGCGGTCGCTTCTTCGATATGGGTCTTGTTCGACACGCCAAGGCTGTTGATCAGCGGCAGGTCAACACCCTGTTCCTTTGCGATATGCGCGACGGCGCGCACTTCTTTGGGCAGGCAAGACCCACCAAATGCAAAGCCCGGTTTCAGGTAATAGGGGGACAGGTTCAGTTTTGTGTCCTGTACGAAGACATCCATAACCTCATGGCTGTCCACGTTAAGGGGTTTGCACAGGCGACCGACCTCATTGGCGAAGGTCACTTTCGTTGCGTGCCAGACGTTGTCGACATATTTGACCATCTCTGCGGTTTCGACGGAGGTGACGATTGGCTTGTGATCAACCGCTTCATAGATGCGTGAGAGAATATTGGCGGAGCGTTCGTCATTCGCGCCAATCACCGTTTTGGGTGGGGCGTAGAAATCTTCGACCGCGACGCCTTCACGAAGGAATTCAGGATTGAAGCACACACCGAAATCAACGCCGGCCTTCAGCTCTGACACTTCCTCGATGATCGGGGCCATAAAACCCATGGTCACGCCTGGCGGGATGGAGCAGCGCATGACAACAACGTGGAAATCGCTCTTGCGCTTCAGGCCAGCACCAATGGCGCGCGCCGCAGCCTCGATATAGCTGTGATCACAGCCACCGTCGGCGGCGGTAGGGGTTCCGACAGAAACGAATGTTACATCTGTATCAACAACGGCCTGTTCCAGGTCGCTTGTTGCTGAAACAAGGTCATTTTCCACGCCTTCGGTCAGCAGTTTTTCGAGATCTTTTTCATGGATTGGCGATTTGCCGGCCGCGATCATTTGTGTCTTTGCGGTGTCGATGTCGACCCCAACAACCCGGTGGCCGAGGCTGGAAAGGCAGGCTGTGGAGACCGCGCCGACATAGCCCAAACCCACGACACTGATCGAGGGCTTGTCCTCTACGAGGCGAAGTTTCAGTGCGGAGGCGGCGGAGGATGTTGCGTCAAACATTGTGATATTCCCTAATTGGTGTCTGACGTCTTTCTATGTCGTGGTGAAAAATGATTCTTGGCTGCGGATGTATAAAAAGGCCAAACTTCAGGTATGTGCGCTATACTTTGGTATAATGGCTCTATGAACACAAAAAAACGGCCCCTAATGGGGCCGTTAAAGTTGAGGGATTGTAAGTAAAATTAGGCAGCTTCTGATCTGTCGTAAATATCTTCGTAGCGAACAATGTCATCTTCGCCAAGATAAGCGCCAGTTTGAACTTCGATTATATGGAGGTCTACTTTACCTGGGTTCTCAAGGCGGTGAATTGCGCCGAGTGGAATGTAGACAGACTGGTTTTCTGATACGAGTTTGACGCTGTCGTCTACAGTGACATTTGCGGAACCTGCTACGACGATCCAATGCTCAGAGCGGTGCACATGGCTCTGAAGGGACAGTGCCGCGCCGGGTTTGACAACGATGCGTTTGACCTGAAACCGCTCACCGAGGGACAGGGTTTCAAAGTAACCCCATGGGCGGTGATCGCGGGGGAAGGTTTCTGCCTGCTTGGCCTTCTTGATCTTCAGTTTTGCAACCGCGTCCTTGACCTTTTCCGACTGGCTCATATCGGCAACCAGGACCGCGTCGCCCATGGCGATTGCAGTGATATTTTTCAGGCCGAGGCCGACAAGTTCCACGCCTTCGCTTTCCGAGCGCAGCAACGTGTTTTCACAGTCGATCGCCGTTGTGTCGCCGTTCTGCACCACGCCGTTCTCATCTGCGCTGCCCGCTTCCCAGACAGACGACCAGGAACCAAGGTCGCTCCAACCGCAGTCCATCGGCACGACTGACAGGCTGTCTGCCGCTTCCATGACGGCGTAGTCGATGGAGATATCTTCGGCCATTTTGTAGGGCGCTTCGTCAAGGCGGAAAAAGCAAAGGTCAGTGCGGCCCGTGTCAACGGCGCGACGAACCGGCATCATCAGACGGGGGGCCAGGATTTCATATGCTTCAAGAATTTCGGCAACACGGAACATGAAAATTCCAGCGTTCCAAAGGTGACGCCCGGATGCCACAAAGGTTTCTGCGGTTGCCGCGTCGGGCTTTTCGACGAATGATTTGAGCGGCATGGCCTTGGTGCCGAACGCCGTCACTTCGTTGCTCATCTCCAGATAACCATAGCCCGTTTCGGGACGGTCGGCACGGACACCGAAGGTGATCAATTCACCTTTGCTGGCGGCGGCTTCACCGACCATTACGGCGCGGCGGAATGCGTCTTCATCAGTGATCGCGTGATCAGATGGCATGACCAGCATGATCGCTTCGGGAGTGTCCTGAAGTTTGAGCGCAGCTGCGAGGATAGCAGGGGCTGTATTGCGTCCCTCTGGCTCAATCATGATCGTTGGATTTTCTGCGCCTGCATCTGACAACTGTTCAGCAACCGTGAAACGATAATCGCTGTTGGTCATCACGATGGGCCCTTCAAACACTGCCCCACAAACACGGGACAGGGTCTGTTGGAACAGACTCGTTTCGCCATTCAGACGAGCGAATTGTTTGGGGTAGCTTTTACGCGACAAAGGCCACAAACGGGTTCCGCTACCACCACACAAAATCACTGGATAGATCATCGTATTTTCCTCTCGGGTTGTTACTTGGCTGTTTGCCTTGAGAGAGGTTTTAGCGATCCAACTTGCGCCAATCATTGTCCCAAGAGGCGAGAAATGGCGGCGGTGGTATGGGCATCGTATGCAAAAGGATAGGGTGGGGTGCCCTTATCGACATATCGTAATGTGACCCGGTGATTGGCCAGGAAGATTCCCAAAACAAAAGCGGGCAGCCCCGAGGTGGAGCTGCCCGCCTTTGGCAATCTTGAAAGGTCTTGGGGGATCAGACCTTCAGGTTTGGAATGATCTGTTTCTTGCGGCTCATGATACCGGGCAGAACAACCGTGTCGCCAGTGGCATCAGCACCAAAGCTGTTCTTTGCCACTGAACGCGTCAGGTCGTTTGGCACGAGAAGCGTGGCTTCTTCGTTCAGGATATCGACAACGAACAACAAGACCTGATCAACGCCATCTTCGGTCGCAACCGTGCCCATGGTTTCCATCAGGCTGTCTTTGCGATCAAGAACGATTGCAGGTGCCGTTGTCTCCAGAACGGATACGCGGAATTTCGTGTCGCCAACAGCGTATTCCTTGCTGTCCATGCGCAGGAGTTCTGCGTCAGAGAAAGCAGAAACATCAGATTTGGCAGCAAACATTTCAGCGGCATAATCAGGGATTGAAAGGCCCAGTTCACCCGCCAGTTTCTCGGCCAGCGCGCGGTCATGGTCGGTTGTGGTGGGAGAGCGGAATTCCAGCGTATCGGAAAGGATACAAGACAGCATAGCGCCCTTGATGGATTCGGGCATCTTGGCCGCGTCGTCACCCATCAGATCGTGCATGATGGTCGCTGTGCATGCCAGAGGGCGGATGGTGATGTCGATTGGCCCCTTGGTTTCGATGCCACCAACCAGTTTATGGTGGTCGATGATTGCCAGAATGTCGGCATCATTTACGTCGGCGGGCAATTCGGCGGGGTTGTTTGTGTCAACGATGACCACAGGCTCGCCAGCGACGCCGCCGTCAAGGATCGCCGGCTTTTCAAAGCCCCAGCGCGTCAGCATAAATGCAGCTTCCGTGTTTGGCTCGCCAAGCAGAACAGCTTTGGCATCGGTGCCTTTCACTTCGTTCAGGTACCATTCCCAGATCAGGGGAGAGCCGGTGCTGTCGGTGTCGGGGGCTTTGTGGCCAAAGATTTTCACGGTCATGTGCGCGTCCTTTAAGGTCGGAAATTTGCGCGAGTTATATGAACCAGTGGGGTGTTTGTCACCGCTTTGCCTGCGCGAAACCTCACACAACGGGCGCGCCACAAGATCGCAGGGTCTATGCTTTGGCTTTCCTGGTTGGTTTGAAAGGGGCCATGCCTTCGCGCGCCAATTCATCAGCACGTTCATTTTCGGGGTGCCCGGCGTGGCCCTTTACCCAATCCCAGGTGACCTCATGGCGTGATTGAGCTTCGTCAAGTGCACGCCACAGATCTTCGTTTTTCACGGGTTTCTTGGCCGCTGTACGCCAGCCGTTCCGCTTCCACCCATGAATCCACTTGGTCACCCCATCTTTGACATAGGTGCTGTCTGTCACGATCGTGATTGCGGTCGGGCGGCCAAGGGCATTCAGCGCCTCAATCGCGGCGGTCAACTCCATGCGGTTGTTGGTCGTATCAGCCGCGCCGCCGCACATCGGGCGTTCCCGGATGACTTTGTCACCTTCGCGCGCAAGCATCAGCGCCCCCCAACCACCTGGGCCGGGATTGCCGGAGCACGCGCCATCAGTATAGGCGAAAAACTTGGCCATCATGCAGCTCCCCTATGGGCAAATACATGCCAAACGCGGCTTTCCCCACCTTCGTACCCGGCTCCGGTGCGCCCGCGTATGTCAATGTTGAGGAACCCGGCATCGGCAAGCAGATCCGACAGTTCCTGCATTTCATAATAGGCATAGAAGCGCCCCAGGCGGTCGCGCCGCTCACCTTCACCGGCCTTTAGCCCGATGTAGAGTAACCCCTCACCGATCAGCGCATCATGCAAGCGTTTCAGATTCGCGGCCATGTTGGCCTTGGCATCATGTAATAAGCTGAAATGGGCCCACACGCCTGCGTATTTCGCGGTTTCGCTCAGTTCATCAAACCGTGCGACCCTGACGTTCAAGCCAAACAGTTGTTTTGCCTGTGCAGCCAGTTCGGCGGACCCATCGAGCGCATCGACGTCTCGCCCTGTCTCAACCATGCGCGCCGCCGCCCAGCCGCCACCGCAGCCAAAATCGAGCAAACGTCCTTCAGGTGCCTTGGCCAGAAACTTTTCCAGCCAGGGATACGGGTGCGTGGGCGGGGACCATTCGGCATATTCCTGGGCCTGGCCGTCATAGAATTGCAGCG
>JBMYXS010000046.1:0-29202 GCA_049608645.1 Pikeienuella sp.
AAGTCTATGGAAATAGACGCAAAACGCCCCTGAGGGCGATTGTTTCATAGTGATGAAAATGGGGGTCTGGCGGAGACGAAGGGATTCGAACCCTCGAGAGCCTTTTGAGCCCTACTCCCTTAGCAGGGGAGCGCCTTCGACCACTCGGCCACGTCTCCGGCGACGCTTAAATCACCATAGTGGAGCAAGATTCAAGGGGGAAATGTGGTTATTTTCAAAAGCGGTGAAGCTAATTTTCCGTGAAAGTCGCATGCTGGTCTTTTTCGCTGGCATGACCATCTTCGTAAGCGGTTTCTTAGGGCGCGTAGAGGCGTTTAGTGCGTGGTCTTTCCTTGGAAGGTGCTTGTCCGATGGCGGTCAGTTTGCCAGTGGAATGGTTACTTTGAAGGCTGCACCTGTTTCGGAGTCATTTCGCTCAGCCATGTATTCAAGGCTGCCACCGAGGTTTCGCATGATTTCGCGACTTATGGGTAGGCCGAGGCCGGCACTGCCTGCGATGCCACTTTCCCCGAGTTTGGAAAATTTTTCGAAAATCAATTCGATATGTTCGGGGGCAATACCCGTGCCGTAATCGGAAACCATTACCTCAACCATGCCTTTTTGAATGTGGCAGCTGATTTTGATGCGAGGTGCGCAATCAGGGGGGGCACCGTGCCGAATGGCGTTGGTAATCAGGTTTATGAAGACTTGCGCGAGGCGGTCGCCATCGGTCGAGATCAAATGCCGCTCTGCTGCCGTGTCACGTTCTATTGTGGCGTTGCGTTCCTGACGCAGGCTCTCTGTGGCTGTTAGTGCGAGGTCGAGCACGGAGCCAAGTGAAACTGATGCGATGTTCAATCTGATGCGCCCGTTTTCAAGAAAGCTCAGGTCCAGAATGTCGTCTAACAGCCGTGTCAGGCGGATGCTTTCATCATGGATGATGGAGGAAAACCGGGCGCGACCCTGATCATCGAGAGTGTCGCTGTCCCTCAGGATTTCCGAGAACGAGCGGATCGAGGTCATGGGGGTGCGCAGCTCATGGCTGACCTGACTGAGGAAGGTGTCCTTTTGTGCGCTGAGAGCCGTCAGCTTCTGATTTGCGGTGCGCAACTGGTCGGCCGTTTCTTTCAACGCTTTCGACTGTGCTTCCAGTCGAGATGAATATTCCATGATCTGGGCGGTTTCGTCTGCGACCGCGATCATGTCTTCGAAGCTGAGCGCCTCGCCGGTCGCGATTTGTCCGATCATTGCGTTAGCGGTCGCCGCGCCGACTGAGCCTGCGAATTTGCGTTCGAGATCAGCGATGAATTCTTCGGTCGGACTTGGCAAGCCATGCAGCTTACCTTGCGCCCGTGCTGTCTTGTTGAAAAAACTAATGCCTTCGTCACGCCCCAATATGCGTTGTGCAAGAATGAGGAGTTCTTCGGACGTCGCGGTTCGCGCGACACTGCTTCCCGATGCCCTTTCGGGTGCCTTGATGTAGTGGTGGGCCTGCAGACGTTCGGCGGGGGTGGGGGTGGTGCAGAGAGATACCACGACAAGTGCAAGTGTATTAATGCCAAGCGACCAGACCACCGCGTGGATCAGGGGGTCTTCGATCGTCAGGCCCAAAAGGGCATGAGGGGTAAAAGGCGCGGGGAGTTCAAACCCTGGTCCTAAACTGGGGAGAAACAGTGAATAGCCCCACACCAGAAACCCGGCGACGATGCCTGCCATTGCGCCCTTGCGTGTTGCGCCCGACCAAAACAAACCGCCCAGCAGGGCGGGCAGCACCTGCGCCACCCCCAGGAATGCGATGAGACCAATGGAGGCGAGCGCACTGCCGCCGCCGGTAAGCTGGAAATAGATATACCCAAGGGCCAGAATGCAGACGATGCTGATACGGCGGCTGCGCAACAAGACGGAGCGCACGTCGTCAGAGGCCGGCACGCGCCCGGCCCCCATACGCAACCACAGTGGCATGACGATATGATTGGAAATCATTGTCGAAAGCGCGATGGAGGCGACGATGACCATTGAGGTTGCCGCCGAAAAGCCGCCAAGAAAGGCCAGAATTGCCAGCGCGTCTTGCCCTTTGGATAGGGGGACAGTCACAACAAACAGGTCAGGGTTGGAGCCTGCGGGCAATTCGCTCAGCCCTGCAATGGCAATGGGCAGAACGAAAAGGCTCATCAAAAACAGGTAAAGCGGAAACGCCCAGCTTGCCGTTGCCAAGTGTCGTTCATCGACATTTTCGACCACAATCACCTGAAACATGCGTGGCAAACAAATAATGGCCGTGGCGGAGAGGAAGATCAGTGTGACCCAGCGAGATGAAAAAACATCTTCACCCTGAATCATGTCTGGCGGCATTCGTGAAAAAATATCCTCCGGGCCATTGGCCACCGACCACACAACGAAAACGCCTACGGCCAGCAACGCGACCAGCTTGACGATTGCTTCTACGGCAATCGCCGTCACCACACCGTGATGGCGTTCATTTGCGTCTATGTTCCGCGTGCCAAAGATAATGGTGAACATCGCGAGGCCAACGGCCATCCAGAACGCAACGAGCGTATCAGCGGGGGGGGAGCCGGCGTATCCGCCAGGGCCTGCGATATCACCTGCGAAGATTGCAAAGCTGCGTGTCAGTGATTGCAACTGAAGCGCGATATAGGGCGTCGTGCCGATCACGGCCAAAAGTGTCGCAACAACGGCAAGGGAGGCGCTTTTGCCGTATCGGGAGGAAATAAGGTCAGCGATCGAGGTCACGCGCTGTGCCCGGCCGACTTGCACCAATTTGCGCAACAGCCACCACCAGCCGATGAATACAAGGGTTGGTCCGAGGTAGATCGTAACAAACTCCAACCCATTGCGCGCGGCGGAACCAACTGCGCCATAGTAGGTCCATGCAGTGCAATAAACCGACAGGGACAGCGTATAAATCAGCGGGGACCGTAAAAAGCGCATGTGCCCACGTGTGGCACTCCGCTCTGCAAGGTAGGCAATGAAAAACAGCGCAGCCGCATAGGCAAAACAGACGGTCAGAAGCAGGTTAAACGATGGCGTCATATATCGTTGGTTTCTGTCTGCTGCTGTGTGGTGCCGGCCTCTGGACGAGACAAGGCACGCGAAACAACGAACGCCCCGCAGATCAGCGCCGCCCAGGTATTGAAGACATATTGAACAGCAAGGGGAACGGCACTCTGCCCGGTGCCCGTGCCAAAGGCAGAGATCAGCGGGGAGGCGAACATGATAACCCCCAGGATGGTGAGCAGCGCAGAAGCGTCGCGCCGTTTCTGAAAGGCACGGGCGCTGCGCTCTGCGTCGCGGGGGGCTTTGTGCATTGTGCGTTGGGCGATCATGTGGTGGTGGCGAGTTTGTTTGCGGCCTCTACGATTTCCTGGTTGGAGAACGGCTTGGTCATAAACAGATCAGCCCCGGCAGCCTCAGCCGCTGCACGGTCTTTGGTTTGGCCCTTGGCTGTCAGCATCAAAACAGGCAGCCCGTTCAGGTCGGGGCGGGCGCGAATTTCGCGCAGGATGTCAAAGCCGCTTTTGTTGGGAAGCATGGCATCAAGGATAACAACATCAGGCTTTATGCTGGCTGCGATTTCTGTCGCATCACCGCCATCTGAATGGGCGTGAACAGCCCATCCGGCTTGTTCCAGCAGAAAACTGAGCGCCTCGATAATGTGCGGCTCATCTTCAACCAACAGAACAGTTTTCCCCATCCTACGTCTCCCCCGACGTCGTGCGCTGGTTGTCTCCGGGATTCGTGGAACACCTGCGTCACTTTCTTAGCTAGCCGAGAATATACGGCATCCTGCGTGATGCGCACGCTTTTCTTGGGCAGACACTGCAATGGGGCCCAACAGGGAGGGCTGCGGTGGCATTGCGCTGTCCCGCCAGGGTGTCGGGATGATCGGAAAAGACCATGACGGCACGCATGACGGGCGGAATGCCATAGGGCGCAGGCGCCTCGTCGCTTACAGCAATCGCGTAGGACATCAAGGTCGTCCCATCGGGGGTTTCAAGCTGCGCGCGGATACACTGCCCCGGTGTGGAGAAAGAACGATAGAGCGGCCACAACGGGCAGGCGCTGCCTGTCTTGGGCAACGTCATGGCGCGGTGTTCCTTGCGCATGAGCACCCCGCCCGATGCGTCGCATTCGATCATGCCAAAAACGGGCGCGTCTTCTTTTTCGGGAAGATGTGATAAGCGCAACAGGATATCAGCGATTGCCCCGCCTGTTTCGCGCGACAAGGCCAGGGGATCGTAGTTGCAGCCCGCCGCCGTCGTTGCGAAGTCGGCCATTGGCAGGTTTTGCGCCAGACGCGCGTGGCGATGCAGCGTGCGTTGTGCCTCAGACTGGTCCCGTTGTGACAGATCAGCGTTCTTGATGATGGCTGTGACTGCGCTTTCTGATTGGTTGTTGGCTGCTGCTTTTTCCAAGGCGGGGGCAGTGTGGCCAATTTCGGCCCAGATTGCCTGCGCCGGGGCTGCGCCGTCACCGATATGGCGGGGCTGTGCCTCCGGATTGTCGAGATAGGTCACCAGTTCCTTGGCCGTTGCGGTCAGGCGTTCGCTTTCAGAGTGAATGATTTCGATGAAACGTCTGCGCCTGTCTTCATCGAGCCCTTCGGCGGTGGCCAGAATGCCTGATGTGGATTGAATGGCTGTGATGTTGGAAAGGATCAGATGCATTGCATCGGCCAGATAGGGGTCGTGGTTCAGACGGTCCGACAGCATGGATAGGCTTTCTGCCTGTCCCTTGGTTCGGTTGTTTAGCTGAACCAGCAACGCGGCCCACCCCGGAAACCTGCCGATCAGTTCACCCACACGGTCTGTTTCGGCGCTACCGACGCTCGCCTGTGCGGCGGCGGCCGCTTCGGTCAATCCTTCTATAAGTCCCGCATCCGCACCATCTGAAAATTCTTTCGGGTCCGCGCCCAGCCGCCTCGCGATGTCGTTCAGCGTCCGGCCTGCGATTCCCCTGCGGTTGTGCTCAATAAGGTTCAGGTACGACGGAGATATGCCTACATCGCGTGCGAGTGCCGCCTGTGTGAGCTTTTGCGCCCGGCGTCTTTCGCGGATCCGTGGGCCAATGAGGGACTGAACCATTGGTAACTTTTCCTTTACTTTCCACAGCTTGACGTTGGGTTAGTAAATTTTTTTACATTTTTGCACCTGCGAAACGCAATGAAATTGACAAGAAAATCCAGTAAAAGCAATGATTTATTGCGTTCTTGACCATTTCGGGTGCATATTTACGTACCAATATTGGTGAATGCAGCCGGGCAAGTGTGTGACGCCCCGGTAAGATCCGATCACGGATGGGAGGAAATCTATGTCAATGTTTAACCCGACACGTCGCGGTTTGTTGCAGGGCGGTGCCGTTATCGGCGCAGGTCTCGCGACGCCGACGATTTTTGGCGGCAACGTCTGGGCCGGCAGCCACGGCGGATACCTGAATGCTCCACAGGGCAGCACGGTAACTCTGGGCTTCAACGTGCCACAGTCAGGCCCTTATGCTGACGAAGGCGCTGACGAGCTTCGCGCTTATAAACTCGCTGTCAAACACCTGAACGGTGAAGGCGATGGCGGCATGTTGAACACATTCTCTTCGAAAAAGCTGAATGGCGCTGGCGTCCTCGGCAAGAAAGTTGAGTTTGTCACGGGCGACACACAGACCAAGCCAGACGCTGCACGCGCTTCTGCGAAGTCCATGATCGAAAAAGACGGCGCGGTGATGATCACCGGTGGTTCGTCTTCTGGTGTGGCTGTTGCTGTTCAGGCGCTCTGCCAGGAAGCCGGCATCATCTTCATGGCTGGTTTGACCCACTCCAACGACACCACTGGTAAGGACAAGAAGGCAAACGGCTTCCGCCACTTCTTCAACTCCTACATGTCCGGTGCTGCGCTTGCGCCGATCCTAGGTGCCAACTACGGCAAGGATCGTAAGGCTTATCACCTGACCGCAGACTATAACTGGGGTTACACCACCGAAGAAGCTGTCCGCACCTCGACCGAGGCGATGGGCTGGGAAACCGTTGCAGCCGTGAAAACGCCGCTCGCACAGACGGACTTCTCTTCCTACATCGCGCCAGTTCTTCAGTCTGGCGCCGACGTTCTCGTTCTGAACCACTACGGCGGCAACATGGTGAACTCGCTCACCAACGCTGTTCAGTTCGGTCTGCGTGACAAGCAGGTTAACGGCAAGAACTTCGAAATCGTTGTTCCGCTTTACTCTCGCCTGATGGCGAAGGGTGCTGGTGCCAACGTGAAGGGCATCTACGGTTCGACAAACTGGCACTGGTCGCTGACGGATGAAGGTTCCAAAGCTTTCGTTAAGTCCTTCGGTACCGAGTATGGCTTCCCGCCATCACAGGCTGCGCACACCTGCTACGTGCAGACGCTGCTCTATGCAGATGCTGCGGCACGTGCTGGTACGTTCAACCCATGCGGCATTGCCGAAGCTCTTGAAGACTTTGAGTTTGACGGCATGGGCAACGGTAAAACGCTGTACCGCGCCGAAGACCACCAGTGCTTCAAAGACGTGCTGGTTGTGAAGGGTAAAGAGAACCCAACATCTGATTTCGACCTTCTCGAAATCGTTGAGGTTACGCCTGCTGCTCAGGTTACGTACGATGCTTCCATCTTTGGCGGCGAACTGGGTACTTGTAACCCGGGCGCATAAGGCGCCCCGCTGCGCCCCTGAATGCTGGGGCGCGGCACGGATACCTCATTTGAAATCCGATGCTGACACCGTCTTCCCGGCCCTCGCCGGGGAGACTTCCCATTCGCTCGCCTGCGGGACATGATCCATGGACGCAATTATCCTTCAAATCCTCAACGGCCTTGATAAGGGCTCTGCCTATGCGCTGATCGCGCTGGGGCTGACCCTGATCTTCGGTACGTTGGGTGTCGTTAACTTCGCGCATGGTGCGCTTTTCATGATCGGCGCGTTCTGCGCGGTCACGTTGCAGCGTATCCTGTCGCTGAGCCACACCGTCATTGACCCCACTCAAACAGACTTCCTGGGCAATCCGCTCAAGGTACAGGTGCCATACCTGAACAGCATCGTCGGAGAGGCGACAGCCGCAGGGATCATTGACTGGGCTGTACCGCTGGCGATCTTGTTTTCCATACCCGTAATGATCCTTGTGGGCATCATTATGGAGCGCGGCCTGATCAAGCATTTCTACAAGCGACCACACGCAGACCAGATCCTTGTGACCTTTGGTCTTGCCATCGTGTTGCAGGAAATCATCAAGGCCTACTACGGCGCGAACCCCATCCCCGCACCTGCGCCCGAGGCGTTCACGGGGAGCTTTGATTTTGGCGCGGCCATTGGTTTTGATCCGAACACGATCATCTATCCTTACTGGCGCCTCGTGTATTTCGGGTTTGCCGCGATTGTTATTGGCGCTGTGTTTGCCTTCCTCCAGTTCACCACATTTGGCATGGTCGTCCGTGCCGGCATGGCGGACCGTGAGACGGTGGGCCTGCTCGGCATCAACATCGACAAACGATTCACGATGATGTTCGGCCTTGCGGCCTGCGTCGCGGGCTTGGCTGGTGTGATGTACACGCCGATCAACTCTCCAAACTACCACATGGGCATGGATTTCCTTGTGATTTCATTCGTGGTGGTGGTTGTCGGTGGCATGGGCTCACTTTCGGGTGCTGTGCTTGCAGGGTTTGTCCTTGGCATCCTGGAGAGCATCGCGTCCATGCGCGAAGTGATCGAGTTCCTGCCCGGCATCAACCAGGTGGTTATCTACCTCGCCGCTATCATCATCCTGTTGACCCGTCCCCGTGGCCTGCTTGGTCGCGCCGGCGTGATGGAGGAGTGACCACATGTTGGCACTAAACGCACGAGACTTTCGTCTCTTTCTCATCGTGATCGCGCTTGTCGTGTTCGCTCCCTTCATTATGAACCCGTTCCCGGCCGACAGTGCGCTCGCGCAGTTCAACGCCGGTTATCCCGACCTGATGCAGCGGTTTGTGATCTTTGGTATCTTTGCCATTGGTTTCAACATTCTGTTCGGTTTGACCGGATACCTCTCGTTTGGCCACGCGGCTTTCCTTGGGGCAGGGTCTTATGCGGCGGTCTGGATGCTCAAGCTGCTGACGATCAACGTGATCCCGGCCATCCTGATTTCCACGCTCGTCGCGGGTGCCTTTGCCCTGCTGATCGGGTTTATCTCGCTGCGTCGCTCGGGCATCTACTTTTCGATCCTGACGCTCGCTTTCGCGCAGATGGCCTTTGCCCTTGCGGCTTCGGTTCTGACGCCGATCACGGGTGGTGAGACGGGCTTGCAGACCGCACTCAGCGACCCGCGCATTCTGGATGCTGCTGCTGATGGTTCCGGTAACATTCCTGCACCTGACTTCTTTGGTCTTCAGATGCGTGACAGTTGGGAATGGGCGGTTGCCGGGTGGTCGTTCACATTCAACGTGGGCTATTATGTAGCTGGCGTGTTCATGCTGGCCGCGTTTTACCTGTCGATCCGCATTTTCCGCTCGCCATTCGGGTTGATGCTGCGGGCGGTGAAAACCAACCAGACGCGCTTGAACTACACCGGTCTGAACACCCGGCCCTATACGCTGGCAGCGTTCGTGATCTCGGGCATGTATGCCGGTCTTGCCGGTGGCCTTATGGCCGCAATGGACCCGCTGGCTGGTGCTGAGCGTATGCAGTGGACCGCATCGGGCGAAGTTGTTCTGATGACCATTCTTGGTGGTGCAGGAACGCTTATCGGCCCGGTTCTCGGCGCAGGCTTCATCAAGTATTTCGAGAACATCTTCTCGAAGATCAACGATAGCGTGTTGGACGCGTGGTTCTCTTTCATGCCCAGCATCATTGCTGACCCACTGGTTGCGGTACTGTCGCTGTTCGTGGGTAAGGGCTGGCACCTGACCTTGGGCGCATTGTTCATGCTGGTCGTGATCTTCCTGCCTGGCGGGTTGGTTGAAGGCGGCGAACGGACCAGGGATCGCCTGACCCGCGGCAAAAAGGCAGACGCATCCGGCGACGCCAAATCGACACCGGCAGAGTGAGGGAGGGGACCATGGGTATTCTCGAAGTCCAGAACGTCAACAAAGCCTTCGGTGGCCTCAAGGCCCTGACGGATGTGAACCTGAACGTCGAAGAGGGCACGATCCACGCGATCATCGGCCCGAACGGCGCCGGTAAATCGACGCTGCTCAACTGCTTCGTCGGCAAACTGATGCCCGACACGGGCAGTGTGTTGTTCAACGGGCAATCTTTGCTTGGCATCAAGCCGCACGAGATTAACCAGCTCGGTGTCAGCCGCGTTTTCCAGACGCCTGAGATCTTCACTGATCTCACGGTTTTTGAGAACGTGATGATCCCGTGCTTTGCCCGGCGTGACGGGGCGTTCGCGCTCAACGCGCTGGCGCGGGTGCGCACCGAAGTTGATATTCGCGAAAAAGCGGAACAGATGCTGCTTGATGTGAATATGGCCGACAAGCGCAATATGATTGCATCATCCATGTCCCGCGGTGACAAACGTCGCCTGGAGATGGCGATGTGTTTGGCGCAGGATCCGAAGCTCCTCCTTCTGGATGAGCCGACGGCCGGTATGGCGCGTGCAGATACGAACAATACGATCGACCTGCTGCACCAGATCAAAGCCAGCCGTGATATCACCATGGCGATCATTGAGCACGATATGCACGTTGTTTTCTCGTTGGCACAGAAAATCTCTGTGCTCGCGCAGGGAACGGTAATCGTCGAAGAACTGCCGGAGAACATCAAAGGGCATCCGAAAGTTCAGGAAGCCTATCTCGGCACCGCGCACTCGTAACGCGCATTGATGTTGAAAGATAACACCATGACCGACGCACACCCCCCCGCACAGCCGAATGCTCCTGCCTATTTCTCCGCTTGGGATATCCATGCCTATTACGGTGAAAGTTATATCGTTCAGGGCGTAAGCATGAATGTCCATGAGGGCGAGATCCTCGCGCTTCTGGGCCGTAACGGTGCTGGCAAGACCTCTACCTTGCGTGCGATTGCGCGCCTGGCTGATCCGATGTTGACCCACGGCGAAGTGTGGCTGGACCATCAGCCACTGCACAACATGAAAGCCTATGAAGCGGCGCAATCTGGTCTGGGTCTTGTCCCTGAAGATCGCCGCATCATCCAGGGCCTGACTGTTGAAGAGAACATTCAGCTGGCACAGATCGAAAAGCCCATCGGGTGGTCGCTTGAACGGATTTATGATCTGTTCCCGCGGCTTGGCGAACGCCGCAAACAGGAAGGCACGACGCTTTCCGGTGGCGAACAGCAGATGCTTGCCATTGGCCGGGCACTGGCCCGTGATATCAAGCTGCTTTTGCTGGATGAGCCTTACGAGGGTTTGGCACCCGTTATTGTGCAGGAAATCGAAAAGACGCTCCACCTTATCCGTGAGCAGGGGATTACCACGATTATTGTTGAGCAGAATGCCATCGCGGCGTTGAACCTGGCTGACCGTGCGCTGATCCTCGATACGGGACAGGTTGTGTTTGACGGCACCGCGAAAGAGGTGCTGGACAATGCTGAGTTGCGTCAAGAATATCTTGCCATCTAGCCTTACCTGAGACCACACAAGGGGGGCCATTCGGCCCCCTTTGCATATCCAGACGACACTAACTCGATAGGAGCCGCCCCTATGAGCGACCAAACATATCCCCCCGCCGCCGATTTCGCCGCTGGTGCCCATGCCGACAAGGCGAAATACGATGAGATGTATGCCGCATCTGTCTCTGACCCGGATGCCTTTTGGGGTGAGCAAGGCAAGCGCCTTGAGTGGATGACGCCATATACCAAGGTGAAAAACGTCTCCTACGCCCATCCTGATGTGTCGATCAAATGGTATGAAGATGGTGTGCTTAATGTGTGCGCCAACTGCGTAGACCGCCACTTGGCGGACCGTGCGGATCAGACTGCGATCATCTGGGAGGCTGATGATCCCACGGTGGACGCAAACATCACCTACCGCGAATTGCACGACAAGGTGTCACGCCTTGGCAACGTGATGAAATCAATGGGCGTGAAAAAGGGTGACCGCGTTATCCTTTACATGCCAATGATCCCCGAAGCCGCTTATGCCATGTTGGCCTGTGCGCGTATCGGTGCGATCCATTCGATCGTGTTCGGTGGGTTCTCTCCCGACGCACTGGCCAGCCGTATTTCCGATTCTGGCGCTGTGCTGGTTGTGACCGCTGATCAGGGTCCGCGTTCCGGCAAGGCGGTGCCGCTTAAAGGCAATGTCGATAAGGCCATGGAAATTTGCGGTGATGTGCCAACGCTGGTTGTTGAGCGCACGGGCGCGGGCGCAGCGATGAAAGATGGACGTGATCATTCCTATGCTGCTGCGATGGAGGCGGCCTCCAACGATTGCCCACCAGAGCCGATGAACGCAGAAGATCCACTGTTCATCCTGTACACCTCCGGCTCAACGGGAAAACCAAAAGGCGTTGTTCATACCACGGGTGGTTATCTGGTGTTTGCGTCGATGACCCATCAGTACACGTTTGATTATCACGATGGTGATGTTTTCTGGTGCACCGCCGATGTGGGCTGGGTCACGGGCCACAGCTATATCGTTTATGGCCCGCTGGCGAACGGCGCGACCACGCTGATGTTTGAAGGGGTGCCAACCTATCCCGATGTCAGCCGCTTCTGGGCCGTTTGCGAAAAGCACAAGGTTAACCAGTTCTACACCGCGCCAACCGCGATCCGCGCCTTGATGGCGCACGGGAATGCGCCTGTTGAAAAACATGACCTGTCGGCGCTCAAAGTGCTGGGCACCGTTGGTGAGCCGATCAACCCGGAAGCCTGGAACTGGTACAATGATGTGGTTGGCAAAGGCGCGCTGCCCATCGTCGATACATGGTGGCAGACCGAAACAGGCGGCCACCTTATGACACCACTGCCCGGCGCCACGGCAACCAAACCGGGTTCCTGTACGTTGCCGTTCTTTGGTGTTGAGCCAGTCATCCTGGAGCCAACATCAGGCGTGGAGATCCATGAAACAGCAGCCGAAGGCGTGCTCTGCATCAAAGACAGTTGGCCCGGCCAGATGCGCACCGTCTACGGGGATCACGAGCGTTTCGTGGCAACGTATTTTTCTGACTACAAAGGGTACTACTTCACCGGCGACGGGTGCCGTCGCGATGAAGATGGTTACTATTGGATCACGGGCCGGGTTGATGACGTGATCAACGTCTCCGGCCACCGCATGGGCACAGCCGAAGTCGAAAGCGCGCTGGTGGCGCATCCCAAGGTGTCAGAGGCCGCTGTGGTTGGCTATCCGCATGATGTCAAAGGGCAGGGCATCTATTGCTATGTCACATTGATGGCGGGTGAAGAGCCAAGCGACGAACTGCGGGTTGAATTGCGCAACTGGGTTCGTAACGAGATTGGCCCGATTGCCTCTCCAGACCTGATCCAGTGGGCACCCGGATTGCCGAAAACACGGTCCGGCAAAATCATGCGCCGCATCCTGCGCAAGGTGGCTGAGGACGATTTCGGCGCGCTTGGCGATACCTCCACGCTGGCGGAACCAGAGGTTGTTGATGATCTCATCGCCAACCGCATGAACCGGAGCTGATCAGCTTCTGAAATGCAGAATGCCGCCCCTGATCAGGGGCGGCATTTTTGTGTCTGGCTCACCGTTTCGGGTGTTCTGAGCGATGTCTTGTTGAAGCGCGTTAAACCGCGTCGAGGGCCTGTGTGATATCGCGGATCAGGTCCGCAGGGTCTTCCAGCCCGATAGACAGGCGGATCAGGCCCGGTGAAATGCCGAGTGTTGCCCGCTGGTCTTCGGTCAGCCGCTGATGTGTGGTCGTCGTCGGGTGCGTCGCGATGGATTTGGCATCCCCAAGATTGTTGGAAATCAGGACGATGTTCAGCGCGTTCATAAAACGGAATGCGCCAGCCTTTCCGCCCGCAACTTCAAAGGCGAGAACTGTACCGCCACCAGTAAGCTGGGCTTGCGCCAGCGCGGCCTGCGGATGATCGGCGCGGCCGGGATAGCGCACGCCGCTGGCGTTGGCATGGGCCGCAAGGGCATCGGCAACCTGCGCAGCGGTCGCGGCCTGGGCACGCACGCGGATATCAAGCGTTTCCATCCCCTTGACCATGACCCAGGCGTTAAACGGGCTCATCGCCCCGCCGGTGTGTTTCAAAAGCGGTTCAACCTCGCCCCGGATATAGTCACGCTCGCCAAGGATCACCCCTCCGAGGCACCGGCCCTGACCATCAATGTGCTTGGTCGCCGAATAAACCACGACATCGGCCCCAAGCGTCAGGGCGCGCTGATAGATTGGTGTTGCGAACACATTGTCGACCACAACGCGTGCGCCGGCGGCATGAGCGATCTCTGACACTGCCTTAAGGTCAATTATATCAAGCGTTGGGTTGGAGACGGTTTCAAGAAACGCAACCTTGGTTTCCGGGCGCATGGCCGCGCGCCAGGCATCAAGGTCCGCACCATCAACCAAAGTCGTTTCAACCCCAAAGCGCGGCAGCAGATTTTCAACGATATACAGACAAGAGCCGAAAAGCGCGCGGCTGGCAACCAGATGGTCACCGGCTTTCAGCATGGAAAAAAGCGCGCCATGAACCGCCGCCATCCCAGACGCGGTCGCAAAGGCATCTTCGGCACCTTCCAGCGTTTTGATACGGTCTTCGAACATCGCGACAGTGGGATTGCCATAGCGGGCGTAGACAAAACTGTCGTCGCCATCGAGGCCATTGAACCGGGCCTCCGCCGTTTCAGCGTCAGGATAAGCAAACCCTTGCGTGAGGTAGAGGGCCTCTGACAATTCGCCATATTGGCTGCGACGGGTTCCTGCGTGAACCATTGCCGTGCGGGGAGACATCATTTCGTCGCTCATAACATCCTTTGCCATTACACGGCACCTCATCAAAAAGCCCCCGGCCTGTTCAAAGGTCACGGGGGCGTCGGCCACCTGACCTTTTTAGTGGGTTGTTTAAAGTGGTCCACAAGCCAGTCGCCAAATCACCACGTGAGTGTTTGATAAGATATGCATGAGTATTATTCAAGATAATATCTGACGCACAGATGCGGCGTAATTGCCGTTTGGCCCCGGGCGTGTGCCAGGTATCAGCCAATTTTGGTACAGGAAGGCCAAAACGAAACAGGGCGAAATGCTGGTGTGCACTTCGCCCTGCCGTGATTTCGGAGGTCTGATCGTGGTGATGCTGTGGGTGTTGCTTACAAACCCATCTGACAGTGACCGCCGTCGACCACCAGGGTTGCGCCAGTCATGTAGCCCCCTGCGTCAGATGCGAGCAGCAAAAGTGGCCCGCTTAGTTCCTCCAGCTTTCCGGTGCGGCGCATGGGAACTTTTTTGACCAGTTTGGCGGCAAGTTCGGTGCCCATGAACTCTGCGTTGATTTCCGTTTCGAAATATCCCGGTGCGATCGCATTGACCCTTATGCCCCCCCGCGCCAGTTCCAGCGCCATGGCGCGGGTCAGATGGTCAACAGCGGCCTTCGACGCCGAATAGGCCGACAGGGTGGGGGAGACCCGCAGTCCCAGAATAGAGGCGATGTTGATGATCGAGCCGCCTTTACCTGCCTCCATCATCGCATTTGCACCAGCTTTGGCGACACGCCAGACGCCTTTGAGATTGGTGTCCATCACCAGATCCCAGTCATCCTCAGACATTTGCGTGGCAAAGGCCTCGCGGCTCAGGCCCGAATTGTTGACGATGATATCTGCGGCACCGCCCGTTTTTTCCTGAATCGTCGCAAAACAGGCGGCGACGCTGTCGGCGTCGGTCACATCGAGTGCCACAGGCACAGCGCGTTCCCCAATTTTCGCAGCCAAGGCTTCCAATCGGTCGATACGCCGGGCCGCAAGGACAACGGTTGCGCCTGCGTCCGCCAGAACCTCAGCGAAATGTGCGCCGAGGCCGGATGAAGCCCCCGTTATAAGGGCGGTGCGCCCTGTCAAATCAAACCGGTTCATGCCTCAACCTCAAACGTCAGGCCAGCGCGGGCGCGCAGGCGTTCGATGATCGCATTGCCAAAGACCGGAGCCGGGGTGAGCACGCCACCGGGTGCGTCTGCTGCTTCGTCCAACAGGCACAGCGCGCATTCCGTCAGCATTTTGGAGGTGGAGCCATAGCCGGGGTCACGGTCCCCTTTCACGCCAACGATCATACGCTCGCCATTTTCCGCAACACCTGTGAACATCAGATCGTAAGAGCCGTTTTCACGTTCTTCCTTTGATGGACCTTCGCCGGGTTTGGGGCCGTTCTTGTCAGCCATCGGGTTCATTTTCGCGAGCTTATGCGCCATTTGCTCACCCGCTTCGCCGCGCCCGGTGAACATCATTTCCTCATAGGTGAAATCAGTACCATAGGCGTGGCCCAGCAGCATGTTGGAGCGGTGTACGTTCTTTGTATTGATGGGGGCCATGAAGAACGGCGCAACCCATGCCCCTAAATCCGTATCTTCATAAGGTTTGCCTCCGTGGGGTTGTTCAACGCCCACAAAGCCGGGCGTGAGGGCAAAAGGTGACATCAGGCGGTTCATAACCTCCGGGTCACCTTGCGCCGCCTTCATCGTCATCATGCCGGAGGCCGCTGTACCGCCAGAGAACGTGCCGCGCATGCCGCGTACTCGCCCCTTCACATCCGTCAGCGGCGCGCCGAACTTTGCCTTGGCCTGTTCCTGCAAATAATAGACGCCCATATCAAACGGTACGCTGTCAAAGCCGCAGGAATGCACGATGCGTGCGCCCGTTTCCTTGGCTTGGGCATCATATTTTTCGATCATATTCCACATGAAGGGCGGCTCACCCGACAGGTCGACATAGTCAGTGCCAGCAGCAGCACAGGCGGCGACCAAAGGTTCGCCATAAGCCTGATACGGCCCGACGGTTGTGATGATCACACCAGCACGGGCGACCATCGCTGCGATTGATGCGGGGTCAGAGGCATCCGCAACCACCATCGCTGTATCAGCGGGCAGCCCCATTTCATCGCGCACCTGGGCAAGCTTTTCGGCGCTGCGCCCGGCCATCGCCCACGGGCGGTTGGGGTGCGTATTGTTAATGTATTCTGCGACGAGCCGCCCGGTGAACCCGGTCGCGCCATAGATGATGATGTCAAATTCGGCCATGGTATCCTCCTGATTTGCGGGAGAGAGGATCATGGAAACCGCGCTGGGCCAAGCCTTACTATGCGGCGCCCCATCCCTTTGCCAGCGGCGCGTAGTCTTCGGCGGTTTTGGGTGCAAACCCTTTCAGAAGCAACGCGGCCCTGGCCTCGTTGTCCAATGCCTCGATTCCAGCCGCCACCGCATCGCGCATCGCAACGGCTTCGTTTGGGGCCATTTTGCGAGATATATAGGGTAAGCCGGGTGTGGCCTGTGTGCGGCCAATGACACGAATGTCTTTCGTTGCAGGGTGATGCCTTTGCAGCAACGCCCATGTCACAGCATCAATGGCAGCAACATCTGCGCGCCCCTCTGCAACCGCTGCGGCAGAGGCGGCATGACTACCTGTTTCAACAAGCGCATCAAACTGCCGGGCCAGTCCCAGCAAGGCGTTGGGTGCGGCCCAACCGGATTGGGACTCTCGCATGTTATAGGCGAACCGGCCCCCCCGCAGCCCGGCCATGGTCTTGGCCGGATTGTCGGCATGCACGATGATTTCGCTGTAATACTCACCCTGACCACAATGGGGTAAATCATAGTCGGGCGTGCCAAGCAGGGTCACCGTGCCCGATAATTTCGCCGCAAAAGGCAAGCCGCAGGTTTGAGAGACTGTCAGGCCAGGGTCGCGCCAATGGGGCCACGGGTCATCAATCGGGCGGGTTAGCTGATCAGGCGCGGCAAAGCCTGCATCGCGCAGGGCATCGCGAATGGACACCCAGAGGCGATCTGTTTCTGCCCGGATTTCCGGCAGATCATACATCGGCAGTGCGGCGATCATGTGCTGCGCTCATGCGCTGGGCCATTTGCCTGTAAGGTGGCCTTTTCTGCGGTGATCCTTTCAGCGGCCTGTGCCCAAGCCCCACTTTGCATCAGCGGGTGTGCCACCGGCTCTTTGGCCCGCAATCCATGGCGCGCCAGCACGGCCCAGTAAGAGGGAAAGAAATACCCGCCATTCATCGCAAGATACCTGTCTTTGTGCGCGCGGTATTTTGCGGGGATTTCATACCAGGGAATGTCCGGGTGGGCGTGATGAACCGCATGCAGGTTGTTATTGAGATACAAAAGCGCAAATGGCCCGGCATCTTCAACAATAGCTGACCTCCCGGCGACACGCTCCTCCGCGCGGTGTTCCAGAAAACTGCGCAGATTAATGAGCGACAGCGCAGCGTAACACGACAAAACATAACCCAGCGGCGAAACCTGTGTGAATGACAACCCAGCAAGCAACAGCGCCGCCCCCACCGCATGTAACAGCCACGCACGGATTACCTGGCGCTTACCCTGTGCCATCAACCGAATGTCAGCGATGCTGAACCGAATGAAACTCATGCCGGGGCCAATGATCATCCGGCCGAGTGCACTGTTATTTATCGTCAACAGAATGCGGAACCAACCTGGGCTGGCCTGCCAGTCGCCGGGGGCAACATACCAGCTTTCGGGATCATCATAGGGGTCGGTCAGGCGGTTGTCGTGGTGATGGGCAAGGTGGGTGTCACGGTAACGCTCGTAGGGAAAGGCAAGGCCAAGTGGGATGAACACAAGGGCTTCGTTCAGCCACTGCCATCGCGTCGGGTGACCATGAATGATTTCATGCTGCAGCGAGAGGAAAAACGCGATAACGACCGCCAGTGCAAGATAGGCCAGGACGGAGACATCCGCATAGGCCGTCAGCACAACGTAAGCAGCATAGCAAAGGGTAAGCGCCGCCCAGGTTGGGGCCTCGACGCGTGTGGTCTTGGTCATGTGGTGTCCTAGGCCAGAAATATGGCGCGTTCGATGTTCGGGAATATGATTAAAGGGCGTGAAGATGCGCCAAGAGTCAATCATTCTGTACGTTGCAGGCCAAAATAGGCGGGGTTTAGGCCGCTCCGCCCAAAATGCCGCGCTGATGCGAGCCGTTCAACGTAAGCCCGAGAATGCGGCGTCCAACCCATGTGCCACCCTGTCCACGTCCTCAAGCGACAAGCATAGAGGTGGCACCATGCGCAGGACAGATTGTGTGGGGCCGGATTTGGAAAGGATAAGCCCCTGTTCGCGGCATGCCTCAAAAACCGCTGCGGTTGTGTCTCTGTCCGGCGTTTTGGCGGCTCGGTCGCTGACCATTTCAATGGCAAGCATGAGGCCCTTTCCCCGCACGTCACCAATCGCGGTGTGTTTGTCTTGCAATGCCCGCAATCGCGCCAGCAATGCCGCGCCGACCACACGGGCGTTCTCCTGCAAGTCTTCGTCGCGCAGCACGGCCAAAACGGCACGGGCCGCGGCGCTGCTGACGGGGTTGGCACCATAGGTATGAAACAGGAAACGCTCTGACATTGGTGCGGCGATTTCCTTGCGTGCGACAACGGCCCCAATGGGGAAACCATTGCCAAGCCCCTTTGCCATCACAACGATATCGGGCACAACGCCGTCGGCTTCAAACCCCCAGAAATGATCGCCGGTGCGGCCAAAGCCCGATTGCACCTCATCAGCCACATAAAGCCCGCCTGCCGCGCGCACACGCTCTGCGGCACCGGCCATATAGCCTGGTGGCATTTCAACGATGCCACCATAGCCCTGTACGCTTTCGACAAAAATCCCCGCAACCCGCCCGGCGGTTGCGGTGGCGATGGTGCGGTCAATCTCGTCAAGATAAGGCTGTGTGCCGGGGCCGAATATCCCCCGATATTGGTTGGGCTCGGGCAAAAAGGCGACGTTCCCCGGCATGCCGGGGTGGCGCCATGTGGAGATGCCCGTGATTGATTGCGCGGCTGCTGTTGGCCCGTGGTAAGCCGTGCGCAGCGCCAGAAGATCTAGGTTGCCAGTATATGTCCGTGCCATCGTCATCGCGAGGTCTATCGCCTCAGACCCCGAGTTGGTCAGGTGCACGACCCATTCGTGTCCCTTGGGCATGGTGGCGGCCAGCTCTTCGGCAAGATGCGCAGGCGTGGGGTGATAGAACATGGTTGTGCAATGGGTCAGGTCTTGTGCCTGGTTCATTGCGGCCTCCACCACGCGGGGGTGGGAATGACCAACGGAAACGCACACATTCATGCCCAAAAGGTCGGTGTATTTGCGCCCGTCCGTATCCCACAGATATTGCCCACGCCCCTTCCTGAAGACGATGGGGTCTTTGAAGGGCACAAATTTCTTCAGCGATGCGGCGTAATACTGATCTCTGCGGGCGGCAGTGCCTTCAAGCGTCCAATCGGTGTGAAGTGGGTGGCCTGTCATTGTGCGACTCCCTTGGCTTTCATGCGTGTGTTTTCCGGATCATAGGGCGCGCTGGCCCGAATGTGCGCGGCGCGCTCTCCGCGAAGAATGCCAACTGACAGGCGATCTCTGGCTTGCGGGTCACGCAAGTAGGCCAGCGCCAGAACCTGTCCGGTGCGGTGACCATAGGCACCTGATGTGACGATGCCGACAGGCTCCCCCCCGCGCCAGACGGTGTGGGCATAAAAGGGGTCCACGTCGCCCGGCTCCAACTCCAGCAAGACCATTTCCCACGGTGCAGCGCGGGTCAGCATGGCATCCCGGCCCGTAAACACGCGCCCCTCTGCTTTCACAAAAGCTGATAAACCTGCCTCCAGCGCAGTGCGCTCTGTGGTCAGGTCACTGCCCCACGCGCGATAGCCTTTTTCAAGGCGCATGGAATTGGCGGCATAAGCGCCGTAAAGGCCGCCGCCGAACGGCTGTGCCGCTGTTTCAACCATTTCAAACAGGCGCACCGCGTCCTTCGCCGCGACGTGCAACTCCCACCCCGCTTCGCCAATGTAGGAGATGCGAAGGGCTCTGACCTCCATCCCGGCCACATTGATCACGCGGGCTGAAAGCCAGGTAAAGGATGATGGGTCTTGCCCTGTCAGTGTTGCGAATACATCGGGCGATTTTGGCCCCATCAGCCCAATCACTGCGGTCGCTTCGGTCTGATTGTGGATGGTAACATCCCGGCCCTGCGCATGAGCGCGCAGACAGTCGAGGTCCATTTCCTCCGCTGCGGCGGCGGATGTAAGATAGGCGTGATCAGCCGACAGCATTGTCACCGTAAACTCGGCACTTACCCCACCTGCCGGGGTCAGCACATGGGTCAGGCCGATACGGCCGGGCCCTGGCGCGCTGTTCGCCCCCAGCGTGTCAATAAACGCCCGCGTACCCGGACCAACCACGTCAAATTTGGAAAACACCGACAGATCAGCCAGCGCGACCCTTGTTTGGGCGTTGGCAACCTCTGCGGCGACATGGGGGAACCAGTTTGAGCGTCGAAAGCTGTCCTGCCCCTTGTCACCGGATTTGTCGGAAAACCAGTTGGGCCGCTCCCACCCATGGGCCGCGCCCATAACGGCGCCGCGCGCGATCATCAGGTCATGCAAGGGCGAGAGGCGTATGTTACGCCCTGCCGGGCGTTCTTCATGGGGGTAATGCACGCCGAATTGCAGGCCAAAGCATTCCTTGGCTTTGGCAACACGGAAATCACGATCCGCCCATGCGCCGAACCGTCGGCTGTCCACCGCCAGCGCATCCATTGGCGGCGCACCGTGGGTCATCCAATGGGCAAGGAACCGTCCGGCACCGCCTCCTTCCATCACCCCCATGGATGAACCTGTCAGTACCCATGCGTTGGGCAAGTCGTAGGCGGGGCCGATCAGCGGGTTTGCATCCGGCGTGAATGTGATCGGACCATTCACAACAGTTTTGATGCCGCCGCTTGCCAGTGCCGGAATACGCGCCATGGCGGCTTCGATGATGTGTTCGACACGATCAAGGTCCGGCGGCATCAATTCGGCACCAAATTCTGGCGGTACGCCATCAACGGACCAAACCTGTGCGTCCGTTTCATAGGGGCCGAGAATTAGCCCATCACGCTCTTGCCGCACATACCAGCTTTCCTCCGGGTCGCGGATCATTGGCAATTCCGGTAAGCCTGCATTCTGACGGTCAGATACCTTTGCGATGGTGTCTGTCACAAGGTATTGGTGAAGCACAGGGACTGACGGTATGTTCAGGCCCATCATGTGCCCAATTTCCCACCCCCATGTGCCCGCCGCGTTCACCACATGTCTTGTGCGGATGCGCCCAGCCGTCGTTTCCACGAGCCAGTGCTCTCCGTCGCGGGTAATGGCTTCTACTGTGCAGCGCCGTTTGATTTCGGCACCATTTTGCACAGCGACCTGCGCCATGGCATTGGTGGCCAGGGTCGGGTCCACGTGCCCGTCATCCGGTTCGTAAATGCCGCCCAGCAGGCCATCCAGTTTTGCAAGTGGATGCAATTCAGCAATATCTTCGGGGGTCAGCATCCGCAGCGGGTAGCCGGTAAAGGCCGATAACCCTGCCACATGGGCAAATTCATCCATTCGGTCAGGCTCTCGCGTGATGCGCATGGCACCGGAGGGGTGGAAGCCACAGCTTTCGCCTGTCTCTTGCGGAAGTATATCGCGATAAAGGCGCACCGATGTGGCGCGCAGCTCCTGAATGGTGGCGTTATGGGCGAAATGGGTGCAAAGCCCGGCGGCGTGCCATGTCGACCCATGCGTCAGGTCGTTTTTTTCAACCAGTACCACATCCTGCCACCCCATCTTGCTGAGGTGATAGAGCAGCGATACCCCCATCGCTCCGCCGCCAATGATGACAACCTGTGCGTCCGTCATGCGCGCATCCTTTCGCCCGTCGGGTCAAAGGGGGGCTGGCGCAGGGGCGTTGCCGCATAGTCGCGCCCCGCCACGCGGACCATAAACCGCCTTGCGCAAGTTTCGGCCATTGTTTCCCCTGCTGATGTTCCAACCAAAGCCAACGCAAGGTTCAGCCCCGTGCGCGGCCCGATACCGCCCGATGTGGTCAACCCCACATGATGACCATGTTCAAACAATGGCTCGTCATGGAGCATAAGCGCGTTGCCTTCGATCTGCAGCAAGACAAGGCGTTGACGAATGCCTTCGGCACGTTGCTGCGCAAGCGCATCTTTGCCCCGGAACTCTTTGCTCCAGTCTATTGTGAACGCCAGCCCGGCCTCCAGTGGGGTGATGTTCGGGCCGATGTCGTTACCCCAATGTTTGAAGCCCTTTTCAATCCGGCACCCTTCCAGCGCGTAATGCCCCATGGGCACGGCCCCGGCGCTCCGAAGCGTGTCAAAAACGCTGCCTGCACCAGCATTGGCGACCGTAATTTCATACCCCAACTCCCCCACAAAGCTCAGGCGTGTCATGCGGCACGGTGTGTTGTTGATAGGGGCGTCGCGGGTGTGGCCGAACCGCAGGGTGGTGATATCCGTTTCACATCTGGTCAGTAACTCACGGCTGGCTGCCCCCATCAGGCCTATTACGCAGAAGGCCTCTGTCTGGTCGATGAGGCGCAGGGCGGGGGGCAGGTTGCGGCGAAGATAAGCCAGATCACGCCGCCGCGTCGTGGCCCCCGTGGTGACTTCAAACTCATCAATGCCAAGCCGGGTTATGGTGGCGTCGATCTCGATACCGCCCTGATCGTTCAGGAAAAGCGTGTAAACAGCGTGGCCAACCGGGACATCTATGTGTGCTGTTGTCAGCGCGTTTAACGCTGCCAGGGCATCGTGGCCGCTGACCCTGATCTTGGTGAAGGGGCTAAGGTCAAGCATTACGGCACCCTTGGCCATGTTTGCCGCTTCACGTCTTGCGACGGGGTGCCATGCCTGCGCGCCCACAGAGTAGGGCAGGTGACGTTCATCTGCACACTGCGCATACCACAAACCACGCTCCCAGCCTGCTGTAAGGCCGAACACGGCGCCCGCCGCTTTCCATCGATCATGCAATGCAGTTCGACGCAGGCCCCGGCCCGCCGTTGGTTGTTTGTAGGGCCAGTGAAGCGCAAAGAGGTCCGCGACCGCCTCCTCCATCCGTGCTTTCATGTGGGAAGGCGCGGCCGCCCGCGGGTCAATGCGGGCGATATCAACCTCCCACATGTCCATCGCTGGTGCGCCATCAACGACCCAATCAGCCAGTCCGCGCCCGATACCGGCAGATGACATGATGCCAACCGAATTCATGCCTGCAGCGACAAACAAGCCCTCCACCTCCGGTGTCTCACCAACAAGGGGGCGGGTATCTGCGGTAAAGCTCTCCGGGCCATTCATAAAGTGCTGAATGCCTGCATCGGCCAGTCCGGGCATGAGGGCGAGGGCCGCCTCCATGAACGGCGCGAATTGATCCCAGTCTTCGGGCATTTCAAGAAAGGCGCGGTCGCCTTCGGGGCCCTGGGCGTCCCAGCATTTGGCGTTGGGTTCAAATCCGCCGATTACCAGCTTGCCCGCGTCACCCTTGATGTAGATGCCCCTGTCCAGATCGCGGATCACCGGAAAGGGGTCAGGCAGGCCGGGAATGGGGGTTGTCACCACATACATGTGCTCCACGGCCTGCAAGGGCAGGGCCACACCCGCCGTCGCGGCAAGCTCCCGTGACCAGGCGCCCGTGCACAGGATAACCTTGTCAGCCGATAACTGCGCGCCGTCCGAAAGCACCACACCTGTCGCACGGCCCCCGTTGACCAGCAGCGAGGCGACACCGGTCCTCTCCCTGATTTCAACACCCCGTTCTTTGGCTGCGCGGGCATAAGCCATGCACAGATCAACGGGGCTTACGTTGGCATCTTCGGGCACCTCCAGCGCGCCGCACAGCCCGGCGGTTTCAAGCCCGGGAACGGTGATGCTGTCCGCCCCGATCATACGCGGCGTCAGCCCCAGCGTCGTGCCAAGGTCCGCGATGCGGTGCAATTCGTCCAAACGCGCCCTTTCCCGCGCCAGCCAATACCCACCGGTGCGACGGTATCCGGTACTCATCCCGGTTTCGGCCTCAAGGTTTGGAAACATCTCCAATGCGTAACTTGCCAGCCGGGTCATATTTGGCGTGGCGCGCAAGGGCCCGACGATGCCCGCCGCATGCCATGATGTGCCGGAGGTCAGCTGGTTCCGTTCCAGCACAACAACGTCCTGCACGCCGCGCTTGGCGAGGTGATAGGCAGTGCTTAGCCCGATTGCGCCGCCCCCTATTACGATGGTGCCGCTCACGCCCGGCCTGCCGATTGACCGGGCGTGATGCTGCCCCCTATGGTTTTGCCATGAATATACACGCGCTTTGGTGTCATCCCCGATCTGTTTCCACTGCATTTGAACGCATTATGCGGGAGCGCGGAGACCTCGATGTGCTGCATGAGCCGTTCATGTATCATCACTATCTGACGCAAGAGGAACGCTGTTTCCCGGATTTTGCGCCGGAGCCGGGGCATCCGCAGACCTATGCCGATATCCGTGAAATGATCCTGCGACGGGCGGTTGCCCAACCGGTGTTCTTCAAGGATATGGCCTATTACGTGGATGGCGCGTTGCCGGATGATCTGGAATTTGCCCGCGCGATGACGCACGCCTTTCTGGTCCGTGACCCTGCGGAGGCGATCATTTCTTACCAAAAGCGCGACCCTGATTTCAGTCGCAAAGAATTGGGGATGGAGGCGCAATATGCGTTGTTTCAGGCCCTTCGCGCGGCTGGGCTTGACCCGCTCGTGATCACGGCGACTCAGTTGCGCATGGCACCGGAAAAGACCCTGGCGCGGTATTGGGCCCATGTTGGATTGCCCTTTGTGGACCACGCCTTTGGCTGGGATGACAAGGTGCCCGATGATTGGAAAGCGGTCGCAGAATGGCATGGCAATGCCCTGAGCAGTGGCGCAATCCAAAAACCGGAAGCAGGGCGCGATTTTGGTGCTGAAGTTTCGGCGCTCGGCGCGCCCTTTGTCGGGTATGAGGCGCATCACCGCCCCTTTTACGATGCGTTGCGCCTGATTGCCGAACAGCAGGCCCATCAGAAATAGGCCTTATCTGGCGTTTCTGCCTTTCGCATGGCGATGTAATCGCACAATGCCCTGTCGGTTTCAGCATCCAGCCCCGGATCTTCGTAGGCGGCAAGGTGGTCTTTCCAGATGTGATTGGCGCGGGTGGCGGCATCAAGGCTGCCCTCTGCGGCCCATTGTTCATATGAATTGTCGTCCGGTGTGAGCGGGCGAAACAGCGCCGACATGAAGTTAGACTGGGTGTGTTCGGACCCCAGAAAATGCTGTCCCGGCCCGGTCGCGGCGATAGCGGCCATGGCCTGCGCGTTCTCACTCAGGTCGATACCATCAAAAAAGCGCCCGACCTTGCCGCAGAGATCATGGTCGATGATGGTTTTCTCAAACGATGTCACCAGCCCCCCTTCGAGCCAGCCGGTTGCGTGATTGATCAGGTTGGCCCCGGCAAACATCGACATCATCAGACCCCATGCGGCCTCCTGCTGGCTTTGCGCATCGGGGGCTTTGGAGGATGACAAGGTGCCAACCGTATGCAGTGGCACCCCAAGGCGGCGCGCCAACTGCCCGGCGGCAAGCACCATCAAGCCTGCTTCCGGCGTGCCGAATGTGGGTGCGCCCGATTTCATCGACATGGTGGAGGCAAAACTCCCCATCAGGCACGGCGCGCCGGGGTTGATCAGTTGAACCAGGGACAGCGCCGCCAACGCCTCTGCCAGAACCTGCGCGAGTGTGCCTGCGACCGAGGTGGGTGACATGGCCCCGGTCAAGACCCATGGGGTACATGCAACGGGCTGGCCTGCGCGGGCATATGTTTTCAGCGCGCCCGACATATGCGCATCCATCACCAGGGGCGCATTGGTATTGGCCACACAATAGAGCACAGCGTTCTCAGCCATGAACGCCTCACCGAACAGAATGCGCGCCATGTCAATCGCGTGGCCAGCACGCTCTGCCCCGATGAAGGCCCCCATGAAAGCGCGGTCTGAATGGCGTATGTGGGTATAGAGCATGTCCAGATGGCGCTTGTTTGCGGGCAGGTCCACAGGCTCACAAACAACGCCGCCGGAATGGTGCAGCCAGGGCAGTGTATGGTGCAATTTCACGAGCGACTGAAAATCAGCATAGGTTGCATAGCGCCGCCCCCTCTCCAGATCATGCACGAAAGGCGGCCCCCACGAGGGGCAAAGCACGGTTGCATCACCACCAAGCTGAACTGAATTTGCCGGGTTGCGGGCGTGTTGCGTGAACTGGCGTGGTGCTGTTGCTTGAATAACCTTTCGGCAAAAACCCGGTGAAAACCGCACACGCGTTCCGACAACATCACATCCGGCATTTGCGAATATTTCCAGAATTTCCGGGTCGCCATGAAACTCCATCCCCGTTTCATGGAGGATCTGATCGGCATTCGCTTCGATCTGTTGCAGCCCCGCTTCGGCCAGGACGTTAAAGGTGCCGAGTTTGCGTGCGATATAGGGCGAACGCGGTGGTGGGGCTGGCGTGGCTTTGCGTCGCCTGCGTTTGGAGGGCGGAAGCGTTTCCATACCTCGACGTTTGCAGGAGCAGGTACAGTTGGCAATCATTTCCATGGCCACGCCAGGAAAATGACCGAAACGCGGGCCGGTTCAGCGCCTGAACACCCGGAAAACCTCTGACGCGGCCCAGCCTGCGAACAGCGCGACCAGAACAGACAGTATCCCATAAATCAGCGATTGTTCATGGGCGAGGTTGTAGACAAACCTCTCCAACCCGACTTTGCGCACGGTGATGCCTGTTTCAAAGCTGTCCAGAACCATGCCCTCACGCAGGATGAACACGCGCGTCAGGTAATCGCCCTCCACAATGTTTGCGGGCAATTCAACACGGGTTTGAAACAAGGTCTGACCAATTTGCTCCACATCGCCGATGCGCTCGAAATAAACACCCGAAGCCCGGCGCAGGCGTACGACAGCGTCGCTGAACTCCGCCGGGTCATCAACTTCACCAGCAACACCGACGAGGCGAATGGCGCGCTCGACGCTGATCTTGTGGCGGCGATCATCCACGCGGGTGAGGATGTCGGCCAGCGGCCCTGTGGTGGCCACCGCATAAAAGCTGGGGGCCTTGTCGACGACGACTTTTTCGCGGTTCACCCAGATACCCAGCGCACGCGCCTTTTTGCGAATGACGACGGGTTCTTCCGGCCCCGAAATCGTGATGATTACATCGAGATTGTCGTCCGTGTCATTGGGGAACCAGTTCCGCTCCACCGCGCCATAAACAAAAATCTGAGAGCCTGCAAAGTCGGTCGTGATGGACACCGCGTTTTGGCTGAGCGCAGCAACGACACGCTCATTCTCCGCCCAAAGGGGTGTCGCGATGAAAACGAGAAAGGTGGCGAGCAAGCGGATCAATGCTCTGCCCCCCCACCGATGGAAAACAATTCGCTCGGTGTTGCGATCAGATCGTACCCGAGTTTGAAGCAAACCATCAAAACGAGGCCCGCCAGCAGGATGCGAAGTTGCTCCCCCTTGATCTTCACACCAAGGCGCGCACCGATCTGAGCGCCAATTACACCACCGATAAGCAGCAACAGCGCCAGCGCCGCATCAACTGTCTGGTTTTGCGTTGCGTGCAGGATCGTTGTCAGACCGGTGACGAAAATGATCTGGAACAGCGATGTACCGACCACCACGGCGGTGGGCATGCCCAGCAGGTAAATCATCGCCGGAACCATGATAAACCCGCCGCCGACCCCCATGATGGCCGCGAGAATGCCGACAAAAACGCCGACAACAAAGGGTGGGATTGCGGAGATATAAAGCTTTGACTGGCGGAACCGCATTTTCAGCGGCAAGCCGTGAACCCAGTTGTGATGCTTGCGCTTTGGCGGTTTGCCTGAGCGTTTGTTGCGCAGGGCATTCAGGCTTTCAATGAACATCAAGCCGCCGATGATGCCAAGGAAAACGACATAGCAAAGCGACACCAGTAGTTCGACCTGCCCAATTTCGCGCAGCATCTTGAAGACCTGCACGCCAATTATTGACCCGACCGTACCACCGGCCATGAGTACAAGGCCCATTTTTATGTCGACGGTTCGGCGTTTGAAGTGGGCGAGCACCCCGGAAAATGACGAGGCGACAATCTGGTTGGCCTCGGTCGCAACGGCCACAGCGGGGGGAATGCCAATAAAGATGAGCAAGGGCGTCATCAGAAACCCGCCGCCGACCCCAAACAAGCCGGACAACACGCCCACCATTCCGCCCAAACCTAACAAAAGAAAGGCATTAACAGACACTTCGGCGATGGGCAGATAGATTTGCATGAGGCCCCTTAATTACAAGGCTACGGTTGTACGCCTCATCAAAGGTTAATCCAGAAGTCATTCTGCGACAAATCGGAGCGATACAGCGATTATCTCCGCAGAGAAGTCTCAATAATCAGCGGCAGTGGAGGAATTGGTTGACGTAACGCCAGTTTGCGGCGACCCTGATGGTATTAGAAAAATGCCAGTTAGGAAGAATTATGTCGAATATCACCGATACAGGTGCGCCTGAGGCTGTGGGTGATCCTACACCACCGGCGGACCCACCGGTTAAGAGTGATCCGGTTGTTCCCCCCAACCCACCGGTTGATAATGAACTTGCCTTCATGCGCGATCGGGCCAGTGCCTTCGTGATGATCGCTTTCACGATGATCGTTCTGGCGATTGTTTATGTGCTGCACCTTCAAATCGAAAGGATGGAAGCAAGGGCAAGCACTCCCACGTTCGATCGCGCCGTGACACTGTTGGACAAGCAGGTCATCAAACCTTCCGATGACAATTTTGAGTTTCAGTTGCGCGCTGCAATCGAAAGCGACGCACAATTCTTGCGGTCCATGCGGGCGCAAAGCGGCTTGAGCGCGCGCCTGATGGTTCAGGTTGTTGCTGAGCTGGTTGGCCTGAGTCTGATCGTGTTGGGCGGCACTCTTATATTCGCCCGGATTCGGGCCTCCGCAGGGGCTGAGACGGCGACTTTTGAGGGCGTTGGCCTCAAGGTTGCGGTGCTGACGACCTACCCTGGTCTTATCCTTTGTGTGGTCGGTGCTGCTGTCTGTGCGTGGACGCTACAAATCACGGTCAACGATAACGCCCGCATCACCACCAATGACGGGGCGATCTATATTCTCGGGAAAGCGCGGCCAGCGACCGAACGAAAAGATCACGTTCGCAGCAAGGAGATTTGCGAGAGCATTGGATATGACAAAATTGGTTGTGAGGCATTCAAATGAGACATC
>JBMYXS010000047.1:0-28194 GCA_049608645.1 Pikeienuella sp.
GTTTGGCAATCAGCGCAATGCCCTTTGCGATACGATCTTCGGGGATGGAGGAATAGCCAAGCCGGAAATACGGGGTGGGGCCGTGGGTTTCGCTGAAAAAGGCCGCGCCCGGTTCGATCGCCACCCCGTCTGTCAGCAGTTCCTGCGCCAGTTTTTCGGTGTCTGTGCCCTCTGCGCCCTTTATCCAAAAACTGGACCCGCCAAACCGTGCTGCGCCCGCAACGTGCAGATCTGTTTGCGAAAGGGCCAGTTCCATCTCCCTGCGGCGGCCCTCCAGTTTGCGGCGCATGTTGCGGATCAGCAGGTCATAATGCCCTTGCGCCAGAAAATACGCCGCCGCGCGCTGTTGATGGCCGGGCGGGTGGCGCAACATCATCGAGCGTACCTCCCGCGCGGCGGCGATAAACGTGGGCGGCCCGACCAGATAACCCAGCCGCAACCCCGGAAACATCGCCTTTGAAAAACTGCCGATATAGATCACCCGCCCCGTGGTATCATAGGATTTGATGGCGGGGCCGGGGGCCTCCAGAAAGCTCATCTCAAATTCGTAATCGTCTTCGATGATGACAAAATCATCCCTGTCAGCCTTGGCGAGCAACTGCCGCTTGCGCGCGACGGGCATGGTCACACCTGTCGGGGCGTGGTGACTGGGGGTAACAAAAACCGCCTTGGTGCCGGGGGGAATATGCTCCGGCGGCAGGCCATCGCCATCCACATCAACCGTAGACACATCCGCGCCGCACCATTGCAGCGCCTGAAATGTGTCGGGGTAGCCGGGGTTCTCACACACCGCATTCAGGCGGGAGCGGGTCAGCAATTCGGTCGCCAGCCACAGCGCGTTTTGCGCGCCCACGGTGATCAGGATTTCATCGCTCTGTGCTGTGATGCCGCGCCGGGGCAGCGAGCGGGATTTGATATAATTGACCAACAGCGGATCATCTGAATCGACCAGATCCCCCGCCATATCGACAAAGTCGAGCTTGCTCATGGCTTGTCGCGTGCAATCGCGCCAGGCTGCATGATTGAACAATGTTTCATCCATCTGCCCATAGACAAAGGGATAGCGCAGCTTGCGCCAGTCACGCGGTTTGGCCAGCCGCCGACGGCGGGGCAGTGTATGGCCAAGGAACTTGTCCCATTCCAGTGCCTGTTCAGGCGGCCCGCGATCGGCGGGCGGCTTCAGGTTGGTGATGGCATCGACGGCGGCAACGACATAACCGCTGCGGTCCTGCGTCTCCAGAATGGCCTGGGCGACCAGTTCGGCATAGGCCAGCGTGACCGTCATGCGCGCGACCCCAAGATGCTCCGCCAGTTTTCGTGAGGATGGCAGATGCGCACCGGGCACCGCATGGCCCGATTGCACGAGCGATATCACGGTTTCGCGGATCTGCGTTTGCAGGGCGCGCCCGCTGGTACGATCAAGAAAGAATGATTCAGGGGGAATGCGGTTCACGGCCATGGGCGAGGGTTGCAGTCAATCTGGTATAAGTCAAATCCAAATCTGGCCCTAAGGCCGGCGCGCCAAAGGCTTATAGCGCGTGAGTTAGGTGCTGCCGCTGCGGAAGATAATAAGCAAACCGGCAACACAGCCCACAACCCTGTTGCGAATTTCCGGAGACGACCATGACCAAGACCCTCACCGCCCAAGACCTTGCCGATACGTTCGATGCGTTCAACCGTCACGATGTTGATGGCGTGATGACCCATTTTGCAGATGACTGCGTTTTCTACACCGTTGGTGGCGACGAAGTTTATGGTGCCAAGATCGAAGGTGCCGAAGCGATTGCCAATGCGTTCTCCGCTGTTTGGGCTGGCATGAAAGACGCGCATTGGGCGCATCATGGCCATTTCGTATCCGGCGACCGCGCTGTTTCTGAATGGACATTCTCCGGCACGGGCGCTGACGGCATGCGCATCGAAGCAGAGGGCGCTGACCTGTTCACGCTGCGCGATGGCAAGATCATCGTAAAGCAGGCCCTGCGCAAATCACGCCCCCCCTTCAAAGCCTAATTTCAGTCTTTCACCGGGAGCCAGACCAATGCCGGATTCCAAACGCCCTCTCCACTGGCCCAAAGCCAGCTATGACCCGCACTACGACCCGATTGTAGATGCAGGACCAGGTCACAATCGTGATCATGCGCCGACCTATTGGATTGGCACAGCCGGAGAGCCGCCAGAGGATGACGGCCCGGTTGCCGGTGATATTGATGTGGATGTTGTGGTGATCGGGTCCGGTTACACGGGCCTGTCCACCGCCATTCATCTGGCCAAGGACCATGGCATCAAGGCCACGGTTCTGGAGGCGAACACCGTTGCGTGGGGCTGTTCCACGCGCAATGGCGGTCAGGCGCAGATTTCATCGGGGCGGCTTAAACGCTCGCAGTGGATTCAGCGGTGGGGCGTTGACGTTGCCAAGAAAATGCATGCCGAAGTCAGCGAAGCGTTTGAATTGTTCAACGACCTGATCGGCTCTGACGACATTGATTGCGACCCCCAGCCGGGCGGCCATTATTACATCGCGCACCGCGAAAAGGTGATGGCGAACCTGCAAAAGGAAAGCGACCTGCTGAACGGCACCTTTGGTTACGCCAGCCGCGTTATGGGCCGCGAGGAATTGCACGAGCATCACGTCAAGGATCAGGAAGCCGCCGGCGCGATGTGGGAACCCGACGGCACGTGTATTCACGCGGCAAAACTGGCGTTCAGCTATGTGCGCCTTGCCCGCAAGCTGGGCGCGAAGGTTCACACCGCCAGCCCCGTGATGGGCTGGAAAATCGTCGATGGTGTGCACCATCTGACCACACCGGGCGGTACGGTGCGCGCGCGCGCGGTTGCGCTGGCCACCGCCGGGTACACCCCGCCGGGCCTGAGCAGCAAGACCAAACACCGTTTGATGCCTATTCTGTCGAACTCGATCGTTACGCGCCCGCTGACCGATGATGAGCTTGAAGAATGCGGCATTCAGACCATGTCACCGCTGACCGATACGCGCACCCTGCGCCATTACTATCGCCTGTTGCCAGATGGCCGCGTGCAAATCGGAAGCCGCAGCGCGATCACCGGTGCGGATGCTGAAAACCCCAAACACCTTGAGCTGTTGAAAAAGGGGCTTTTCCGCAAGTTCCCGGCGCTGACCGATATCAACCTTGATTATTCATGGTGGGGCTGGGTCGATGTGAGCCACGACATGATGCCCCGCATCTTTCAGCCCAACAAAAGCGAAACCATCTATTACGCGATGGGTTATGGCGGCAACGGCGTGATGTATTCCGCGCAGGCCGGCAAGCGCATGGCGCAGCTGGTCGCGGGCAAGGGGCAGGAGCTTGACCTGCCGATCTTTACCTCTGCTTTGCCAAGCCACGGGGTTCTGACCCCGTTCCGCCGCCTCGGCCAGCGCATGATGTATCCCTATTATCACCTGCGTGACGAGATTCTGTGACGTTGCGCTGCGCGCGCCCCACCACACGATAGACCGAAGGACAAGCCATGACCGGACCTGTCATTGATTTTCAGGCGGATGCCGAAATCAGCCGCCGCCGCCTTGCCGATTTGCCTGACCGCGTGGTCGAAGGTGATCCGCACCACGAAACCAAGATGCGTTTTCACAGCCCCGATGGCACGCTTATGGCGGGCACATGGACCAGCACGCCGGGCAAATGGAATGCCTTTACCGACCGTGATGAATTTTGCGTCTTTCTGTCAGGTCACGCGCAGCTGATTTCCGAAGATGGCACCGTTCAGGATTTTCGCGGTGGCGACAGCTTTCTGATCCCCAACGGGTTCCGGGGGTATTGGAATGTGCTTGAAACCACGGTCAAGCATTTCGTCATTCGCGATTACAGCGCCAAATAATCACGCGATCCGGCGGGGCAGGGCGGGTCATGCCGCTGATTTGCCCCGCCGGATCGATTTGTTGTTCCTTTTGCCGAAATGCCCAGCCGGTCAGGGCCGGAAATGAATCAGGGCCGGAATTGAAACGGTGACTGGCCGTATTTGCTGCGGTATCGCTTGGAAAAGCTGACCGCAGACAAGAACCCGCTGGCGATAGCGACCTCTGCCACCGAAAGGTTGGTTTCCGCCAGCAACGCGCGGCCCCGTTGCAGCTGCATGTTCATCAGATATTCGCGGGGCGATGTGCCGGTGTATTGTTTGAAAAGCCGCTCCATCTGACGGCGGGAGACACCCACCTGGGCGCTGGCCGCTTCGAGGTTCACACCCTCTTCAAGGTGTTCTTCGAAATAGACCACCATTTCCACCAGCTTTTGATTGCGCGTGCCAATGGCGGCGGACTGGGATGCGGTTTGCCGGTCCGTGCCCGCGCGCTGGAACGGCACAAGGCACATGTTCAGCACTTCCTGGCTCAACAACTGGCCGTGGCTGTCTTTGATCAGTTTGACGCACAGATCTGTGGCGGCGGACCCGCCAGAGCATGTCATAATGCGGCCATCGACGGTGTAAAGCTGCTCCAACGGTTCCAGATCAGGGTACATTTCGCGAAAGGCGGGCAGGTTTTCCCAATGCAGGGTAAATTGCTTGCCGCTCAGAATGCCCGCCTGTGCCAGCGCGTGCGCGCCCGTGCACAGGCCAACAACGATGCGCCCGTTGCGCCATTGGCGGCGCACCCAATGGGCGACCGCATCGGTGGTCATTTTTTGCGGCTCCACCCCGGAACAGACAAAAACCAGCGTGTCGCGTTCGGTGTCTGACAGGTTGCCATCGACGCATACCTCTACCCCGTTGGAGGCGCGCACCGGTTTGCCATCTTCGGACAGCAATCGCCAATGGTACAGGGGTTGCCCGGTCAGCTGGTTGGCAATGCGAAAGGGTTCCAGCGCCGCGCTGAAGGCTGACATGGAAAACTGGGGCACCAAAACAATCGCGATATGCTGAACGGTGGCGGAATTGCCAAGTTCCACATGCGCGACGCCTTTGGGCACAAGGGCTTGTTTTGGTTTATCCTGCTCGTCCATACCTTGCACTCCTGTTACTTCGATGCGCGCGCAAGCGTTGGGGAGGCGGATGCCCCTCCGGCCGTGGTCGCGGCAAAGAAACGTCCCGGCGTTCAGGAGGATATTTCACATCAAATTACACGGGTGACGCCATCGCCCATCCACCGCGTAATCTGGGCAAAATCAGCCGAAATGGCAAGCAAATTCGATGCCGAAAGGGGCCGAAGATAGAGCGCGAAATGGTGCGTGGAACAGGGCAGGCGGCGGCGAATTTCAAGTTTGAGCAACCTGATGCTGCGCTGTTTGTCAGCCTTGCTTGCGGTTTGCGGCGTTCGCTGCGATGACTGCGCTATCATCTGACGAACTGGGCGGCCTGTTTTATCTTGGCCCGCTTCACCATGGCCCCGTTTTCATAAGGCAGCACCGCGGCATGACGGTTGAGTTTTTCGCATGGCTAGCCCTCGGCGCGGCGGCGGGCGGGTTCATTAACGGGCTTGCCGGTTTTGGCACGGCGCTGTTTGCGCTGGGGTTCTGGTTGCAGATCATGCCCCCGGTGCAGGCGGTTGCGGTGACGGTGGTGTTGTCGGTCATGCCCGGTTTGCAGGGCGCGTGGGTGGTGCGCGCGGCCATCATGGACCAGCCGCGCCGTTTGCTGCGGTTCCTTTTGCCTGCATTGATCGGCGTGCCTCTGGGCGTTGCCGCCCTGTCAGTGGTGGAGCCGCGTTTGCTCAAGCTGACGCTTGCGGGGTTTCTGATCCTTTATGGGTGCTTTTTCACGCTGCGTTCGGCCCTGCCGAAACTGACCCGCCCGACGCCGTTTCTTGACATGGTGGTCGGGTTTTGTGCCGGGGTGCTTGGGGGGGCGGCGTCAATTTCCGGGGCCTTGCCAACCATGTGGTGCGCCCTGCGCCCGTGGACCAAGGCCCAGACGCGGGCGGTCTTGCAGCCCTTCAATATGGCCGTGCTGAGCCTGACGGCGGTTATGCTTGCGGTGAAAGGGGCCTATACGCTTGAAACGCTGACGTTTATCGTGGTGGCCTTGCCGGTCACGATGGGGTGCGCGCAACTGGGTATCATGGTGTTCAAACGCCTTGGTGATGATCAGTTCAGCAGGCTGCTCATCGGGCTGATGTTGTTGTCCGGTGTGATCCTGCTGGCCCGCGAAACCCTTGCCTGAGCGGCGCGCGGGTGGTGAAGTTCAGGGCAGAACATGCATCGCAGACCGCCTTTGTGATGGACTATCCCGCCGCGACCGCAGACCCTGCCGATCTGCGTGAGAGATTGTGAGACTGGCATGAAAGATGACCCCCTCCTCCGTCCGTTTCAGCTGCGGCACCTGACGCTGCGCAACCGTATCATCAGCACAGCGCACGCCCCCTCTTACGAACAGGGCGGCCACCCGCGTGACCGTTATCGGCTGTACCATGAGGAAAAGGCAAAGGGCGGCATTGGCCTGACGATCATTGGCGGCTCCACCAACATCGCGCCAGACAGCCCATCAGTTTTCGGGCAGCTATATGCAGGTGATGACAGCGTCATCCCGTGGTTCAGATCACTGACCGATGGCGTGCGCGCCCATGGGGCGGCGGTGATGTGCCAGATCACCCATATGGGCAGACGCACCGCGTGGGATGATGGGCATTGGCTTCCTGTTGCGGGCCCGTCAGATGTGCGGGAGCGGGCGCACAGGTCATTCCCCAAAGCCATGGAACCCGAAGACATCGCCCGCATTGTCACCCAATTTGCCGACGCCGCGCGGCGGTGTCAGCAGGGCGGGTTTGATGGGGTTGAGATATTGTCCCACTCTCACCTATTGGGGCAATTCCTGTCGCCGCTGATCAACCGGCGCGATGATGAATATGGTGGCACGCTTGCCAACCGCTTGCGCCTGACCATGCAGGTGCTGGCGGCGGTGCGTGCGGCGGTGGGGCCGGATTTCATTCTGGGTATGCGGGTGACAGGTGATGAACTGGCGCGCGGCGGGCTGGACGCGGATGAATGCGTTGAAATAGCCAGGTCCATCGCGCGCAGTGGCATGGTTGATTTTCTCAACATTCTTGCGGGCGCGCCTTATGATGATCTTGGCCTTGCCGGGTGGGTGCCGCCAATGGGCATGCCATCTGCCCCGCATCTGACGGTCGCGGGGCGCATTCGGCAGGCGGTTGATGTGCCGATATTTCACGCCGGGGCCGTGGCCGATATCGCAACGGCGCGCCATGCGGTGGCGGAGGGGCATGTTGACCTGATCGGCATGACCCGCGCGCATATGGCCGACCCCTATCTGGTTGCAAAACTGGCGCGCGGCGAAGAAACGCGCATCCGCCCCTGTGTTGGGCTCGGCTATTGCGTGGATCGTGTGAACCAGGGCAAGGCCGCAGTTTGTGGCCATAACGCCGCGACGGGCCGCGAAGGGGTGATGCCCCATATCATCACCAAGGCCCCGCACGGCCGAAAGGTCGTGATTGTCGGCGGTGGCCCGGCGGGGTTGGAGGCCGCGCGCATTTCCGCCCTGCGTGGCCATGATGTTGTGCTGTTCGAAGCCAGTGACACCCTCGGGGGGCAGCTTCGCCTTGCCAGCACGGGCAAAACCCGTCGCCAGATCTGGGGCGTCGCCGATTGGCTGATACAGGAGGGCGCAACCCTTGGCGTTGATGTCCGCCTGAACACCTATGCAGAGCCGGATGACATCGCCGCAGAGGCCCCGGAGGTGGTGATCATCGCCACCGGCGGATGGCCCGGCGCGCCAGCGGTTGCCGGCTGTGAAGGGGATGAAGGGGGTACGGGGTTTGCGGGCCTGATTACCTCTGCCTGGGATGTTCTGACTGGTGCGGCGCGTCTGGCGGGGGATGTGTTGCTGTTTGACGAAACGGGCGATCACCCCGCGCTGGTCTGTGCTGATGTGTTGGCGCAGGCGGGGTGCGCGGTGGCCCATGTTTCGCCCGACCGGGCCACGGCGCTTGACCTTGGGCCAACCAATGCGGCGGTTGTCTTGCGTGATCTGGCGGCGCAGGGCGTTACCTTTACCTGCTTGCAGGAGGTGACAGCGGTGGAAGCCGCCGGCAACCGCAAGGCGGTTCACCTGCGCCATGTTCTGACGGGGGAACATACCCTGCGCGTGGTTGATCATGTGGTCTTTGAACAGGGCATCACGCCGCTGGATGATCTGTACCACAGGCTGAAACCCAATGCCCGCAACCGGGGCCAGCTTGATCAGGCCGCCATGGTCAACGGTGACCCAGCCCTGAAACCCACGGCCCCTGACGGCGCGTTCCTGCTGGCGCGGATCGGGGATGCGGTGGCGGGGCGCAACATTCACGCCGCGCTTTATGATGCGCTGCGCGTGTGCAAGGATATCTGACAGATACGCTTGATTGTCGCGGGGGCGACCCCATCACGAAAGGCCATGCTGATGGATGAAGCGCCGCTGAAAGGGTGGAACCATACCCCCGCTGTGCCGTTGAAAGTCTCGCCGTTCTTCACATGGCCGCTGCGCCCGATGGCGATGGTGGCATGGGTGTGGAACGGGTGGTTCCTGATCACCGAAAAGCTGATCATCGTCGGTATCGCATTCATATCGTTCTATTATTTCCAACCCCCGTTGGAAGACAGCAAGACATTTGCCTTTGGCTGGATCGCGGAAATCTATGTGCGCAACCTGATCCTGATGGCGGTGGTTGCAGGGGGGCTGCACCTTTATTTCTATACCTTCACCAAACAGGGCAAGACCCTGCGTTATGACCCCCGCCCGCTGATGAAAAACGGGCGGCAATTCACCCTGGGCGGGCAAATTCGCGATAACATGTTCTGGACGCTGGCCAGTGGCGTAACCGTGTGGACGGCCTATGAAGTGCTGATGTTCTGGGCCTTGGCCAATGGCTATGCGCCGATGCTGACATGGGCGGCCCACCCGGTCTGGTTCATCGTTATGTTTCTGGCCATTCCCGTGTGGGAGAGCTTTTATTTCTATTGGATACACCGGTTTTTGCACATTCCGTTCTTTTACAAACACGTTCATGCGCTGCATCACCGCAATATCAACGTCGGGCCGTGGTCGGGCCTGTCCATGCACCCGGTGGAGCATGTGATATTCCTCGGCTCGGTGCTGGTGCATTGGGTGGTGGCGGCGCATCCGGTCCATATTCTGTTCCATCTGCAATATTACGCGCTGACCGCCGCCACGACACACACCGGGTTTGAGGGGCTTGTGGTGAAAGACAAGAACCGCCTTGCGCTTGGCACCTTTCACCATCAGATGCACCATCGGTATTTTGAATGTAACTATGGCTCCCTCGAGATACCGTGGGACAAGTTTTTCGGCTCGTTCCACGATGGCACGAATGAAGCGAACGAGCGTATGAAAGCCCGCCGTCAGCGGATGATGAGGGGGTAAAGCGTTTCGCGCTTAACGCGGACCCCCCGACAGCGCAGCCTCTATCGCCTGCGTCAGCTTTGCGGTGATCTCGTCGATGTGCTGATCTTCGATGATGAAGGGCGGCGCGAGCAGGATGTGATCACCGTTCTGCCCATCCCGCGTGCCCGCCATGGGATAGCAGATCAGCCCCGCCTCAAAGGCGGCGGCCTTTACCTTGGCGGCGATCTTCTGGCTTGGGGCGAAGGGGGTTTTACTGTCCTGATCAGCGACCAGTTCGATGCCCTGAAACAGGCCACGGCCCCGAATGTCGCCAACATGGGGGTGCTGGCCAAGACTTTGTTTCAGCGCGCTGTGCAGTTTCGCGCCCATGGCCCGAACCCGCGGGACCAGATCACGCTCAAGAATGGCTGACAGCACCGCGACCCCGGCGGCACAGGCGACAGGGTGCCCGACATAGGTATGCCCATGCTGAAAAAAGCCCGAACCATCCTTGATGGTTTCATAGATGGCCTTTGTGCAGATGGTTGCCCCAATCGGCTGATACCCGGCCCCCAACCCTTTGGCGATACACAGGATATCGGGGGCGATGTCGTCGGCTTCGCAAGCAAACAAATGGCCCGTGCGCCCCATGCCGCACATCACTTCATCAAGGATAAGCAGCACGCCATAACGGTCGCAAATCTGCCGAATGCGCTGAAAATACCCCGGCACCGGGGGCACCGCGCCCAGGGTTGCACCCACGACAGGTTCGGCAATGAAGGCCATGACGTTTTCCGGGCCAAGGGCCAGGATTTTGTCCTCAAGCTCCTGCGCGGCGCGCTGGCCGTAATCGTGGCTTGTCTCATCTGCCCGCTTTTCGGCGTATTCATAACAGGGCGCGATGTGGTGCACGTCGATGAGCAGGGGCGCAAATTGTTGCCGCCGCCAGACATTGCCACCTGCCGCCAGCGCGCCAAGAGTGTTCCCGTGGTAGCTTTGCCGCCGCGCGATCACATGGCGGCGCCCAGTCTCGCCACGTTCCACATGATATTGCCGCGCCAGTTTCAGCGCCGCTTCGGTCGCCTCTGATCCGCCGGAGACGAAGTAAACCCGGTCCAGATCCCCCGGCGCATTGGTGATCAGCAGTTCGGCAAGCTGTTCGGCGGGGTCGCTGGTGAAAAACCCGGTGTGCGCAAAGGCGAGGGTTTCGACCTGATCCTGCACCGCCTTGATGATGGCCTGATCACCATGCCCGAGGCAGGACACCGCCGCGCCGCCCGACCCATCGAAATAGGCCTTGCCGTCGGCGTCATAAAGATAACACCCCACCCCCCGTGCTGCGGTGGGGGGTGGGGTGGTCATATTGCGGGGGAACACGTGGCTCATATCACTTCCGGTTGCCCCCTTGGCAGGTCAGTCCGGGCCAGCGCCTATTTGCCGAACCGGTCTGACAGAAAATCGAGTACCAGCCCGCGATAGGTTTCCGGCGCTTCGGCAAAGCCATAATGGCCGACCCCGTCAAGCACGTGCAGGGTGCTGTCTTTGACGATGTCGTTCATCACGCGCATACCCTCTGCGGTGCAGGCGGTGTCTTCTTCGCCCGCGATCATCAGCACGGGCTTGTCCAATTCTTCCAGTGACGGGCGACCATTGTAAAGGGTCAGCGCGTTCAGCGAGGTTTTGAACGTCTCGGTTTTCATTTGCAGAACGACTTCGAAAACATAATCGACCTGCGGGCCAGAGGCATTCTTGCCCATCATGTGCTTGATCAGCGGTTCGGCATATTCCTGAACGCTCATGCCCCGTTCCAGTGGCGCAAGGCGTTCTTCGAGGAATTTTTTCTGGTTCTCTGGTGAGCGGTTGGGGAAGCCCATGGAGCCGGCAGACAGGATGATGCCGTCAACCTTGGGCTCAGCATTGGCCAGTCGCGGCGCGATCAGCGCGCCCATGGAATGACCCAGCACGACATTGGTGCCCGTTGCCTCGTGCTGCACCATGGCCCGCGCGGCCTTGGCAAATTCTTCGATGATGCCGGGGTGAACCGGGGTGCTGTCGCCGTAGCCGGGGCAATCCCAGTCCACCACGCGATAGCCCTGTGCCGCGACGCTATCGGCAAAGTCATTGAAATAGCGCCCGTCGCCATATGCGCCATGCAGCAGGAACAGGGTGAAATCGCCGCTGCCGCGAACGCGGTATTTTGGAAGGTTGCTCATAGGTGAAGCCCTCAGACAGATGGTTGAAACGCGCGGCGGGCCCCCTGTTGCAGGTGCCGCGCCGCGTCAGATGGATTAGTGACCCAAGGCCCATGCCTCGGGCGCGGATGTGGTGACCTCGCCGCGAATGCGGTGGCCTTCGACCCAACAGGCATGGGTGCCCATGCAGACACGTTCGGGCAATTCGATCGATGCGATTGGCCCGGCGGCGATATCCGCGGCATCAAGGATCAGGCATTCGGACATATTGCGCAGCATGTCGGTGACGATGGTGATGATATAGCCGTCATCCTCCGCCGTTGCATTTGGCCGCAACGCGACGTGGGGTTCCGAGCCGTACCGCTCCCCCCCATATTCAAAGCGTGTATCAGTGCCGTTCAGCAGGTCATATTTCTTGATCCCGGTGAACAGCCAATCGCCCGGCTTGAACAATGTGCCATAGGAATAGCGATAGGGGTATCCGCAGACGGAATTGGCAAAGAACGGAAATTCCGTCACTTCATCATCCAGAAATTCCTCGCGGGTTTGCCCGGTTTTCATGTTGAACCGCCAGCGGTACAGGCGCGTTTTGGTGCGGTGTTTGTCGAGGTGATCGAGGATTTTCTCGTACACATTTTCGACCTTGCCCACGGGCGGTTTGGCCGGATCGACGGAGATACACCCATCCATCACATCCTCACACCAGCGCAGTTCCTCCCGGTAAAGGGCGATGCGGCGGGACATCAGGATGTGGCGGCAAAATTGCCAGGCGTTCGGGTCGCTGATCCGGTCGCCATGCTCATCCTGCAATTCATCAAGTTCATCGGCGTAATGGGCAATTTCACTTTGCAAAAGTGACAAACGCTCCCGCAGCAGGGCGATACGGTCCGGCGCGGGGGCGGCCCACAGCGAATAGACCTTGCCGACAAATTCATCGCGGTGTTCAGGCCGCTCCGTCGGTTCAGTGATCCAGTTTTGCAACCATGCGGTGCCGTCTTCCCGCAGGTGATAGACCTTTTTGTTGGGCTTGCCCTGTTGGATCACCTCTTCAGAAGCCAAAAGGCCCGCGCCCTCCATCTTCGCCAGAATGGGGTACACCTGCGAGATATTGACCGGGCGAAACCGCACCAGCGATTTGACGATGTCGTAACCAGATTGGGGTGCGCGGGCCAGGGCGCCCAAAATGCGATAGCCGAGCTTGTTTATCTTGATCGGCTTATGGGGGGCACCATCTGCCAAGGCTTATGCCTCTGGCGCGGGGGCGGGGGCGCGGCGGGCACGGATCACCTTGAACAAGGTGAACGCCAGCATCGCGGCCATCAAGACCACCAGCACCAGCGACACGGGCCGGGTGACAAACACGGTCCAGTCACCCGCCGCCAACAGCAAGGCGCGCCGAAAGCTGGTTTCGATGATGGGGGAGAGGACAAACGCCAGCACAAACCCCGCGACGGAATAATCCAGCTTGCGCATCAGATAGGCAAAGATGCCGATGCCAAGCGCCAGCCACAGGTCAAAAATACGCTGCCCAAATCACCGGGAAGCGATTCCGGCAAGTCTGACGTTTGCCAGATCGTCACGGCACCAGCGGCAATGATAAATGCGTATATCGCCAGATTGAGGTGTAGTTTTCGCATTCCAAATTCCCTCAATGCTGACAGATACGGGTCTGCCATATATGGGCCAGATGGGGGTGGTGGGCACACATAAAAACAGGTCTGGCGCAGGGAGCACGCCAGACCTTTTGACGGGCTGATGACTTATTCAATCAGGCCGAGTTTCGTCATTTCTACCTTGTTGGCGGCAGAAACGGTTTCCACGATGCTGGAGAATTCTGCCGGGCCGGAGAACACCAGCGGCACGAGGAACTTGTTGGACAGATCGATCAGTTCCTGCTCCTTCAACGTGGCTTCAAGCGCAGCGGCGATGATGTCGATACGGTCCTGCGGTGTGCCTGCTGGCGCGAGGATACCACCAAAGAAATCGGTGGAGGCATCAATGCCCAGTTCATTCGCCGTTGGTACGTTTTCATAGGCTTCATGGGCTGGTTTTGCGTTTGTCAGGAAGATGACAGGGCGCGCATCGCCACCACGGTGAAGGTTTGGCATCGACATGGAACCTTCGATCTGCTTGCCCGAAAGCGCAGCGGTCAGCTGTGCAGTGCCTTCAAACGGGATAAAGCGCATTTCGGCGCCAACCGCATTGGCAAACTGCTCGCTTACGATGAGGGTGCCTGAGCCGGTGCCGCCCGTTGCGGAATAGGTGAATTTGCCGGGGTTGGCTTTGATATAAGCCAGGAATTCTTCGTAGGTCTTGATGTCGCTGTCTTTGTGTACGTTCAGCGAAGAGGCAACCTCAAACACTTTGGCAACCGGCGCGAAGCTTTCAGCGGTGTAAGGCGTCTTGCCATAGTGGGGCTGGATCGCGATGGGGGAGCTGGTGGTGAACGCCAGTGAATACCCATCAGCCGCCGCCGTGGAAACCGAAGTCAGGCCGATGGTGCCTGCGCCGCCGGGTTTGTTGATGATGACAACTTCTGCATCGCCGGGCAGGTGCTTTGGCATCAGTTTTGCAATCAGGCGCGCATAAGCGTCGGTCAGGCCGCCTGCTTTTTACGTAACCGTGATTTCGATAGGGCGGCTTGGAAAATCGGCGGCCATCGCGGCCGTTCCAAGAACCGCAGCAGATACAACGCCTGCTGCAAGTTTGAAGATGGTTTTCATGGGTAGTCTCTCCTCGTTGAGTGTCTTCTTGGTTTAAGGGGGGCAGGTTAGCGCACGCGCACGCCGCCACTGGATTCGATCACTTCGCCGGTCATGTAGCTTGCATGATCTGAGGCCAGGAACAGGATAGGTCCGGCCAAATCTATCGGGTCGCCAATGCGCCGCAGCGGGATGCGTTTGATCAGCTCAGGATAGAGCGATTTCGCATCTTCGCTGTGGAACGGGCTGTCCACCAAACCGGGGGAGGCCGCATTCACCCGCACTTCCGGCGCGACTTCCTTGGCCAATGCACGGGTAAAGGCGTTCACGCCGCCCTTGGATGTGGTGTAGGCGATGGACCCGACGATGCCGCCGCTCCGCTCGGTCATGGACGAGACATTCACCACCCGGCCCTTGCCGCTTTCCTTGAGCATCGGCATCACCGCGCGGCAGGTATAGAACATGCTCGACAGGTTGCGCGCGATGGTGGAATCCCAGATGTGGTTGGGTGTTTCCCATGCGGGAAAACGCTCGGCGCTGGCCCCGCCCGCGCAATTCACCATCACAGACAGGCCGCCCATGGTCTTCTTGATCTCGGCGGCCATGGCATCAACGCCATCGCTGTCGGTCAGGTCGCCATCAAGCACCATGGCGCGGCAGCCCATTGCGGTGATCTCATCGGCCAGGGCTTGCGATTTTTCGCGCTGGTTCAGGCCATGCACAACCACATCCGCGCCATGTTCGGCAAACAGGCGCGCGGTGGCGTTGCCAATGCCTGATGCACTGCCGGTGACCCAGACAATATCGCCTTTGAAATCAAACATCATACCACCAAGCCGAACGGCCCCTTGTTACATTTTCTACAATCATCTTCTGGACCACAAAGCGTTTGATGGAATCCTTGCCAGAGCGTGAGCCGCCAAGACCGCTTTCGCCAAAGGCTTCCTTGTTGCACACGGTTGGATCACCGATGAAGAACGGTGTCGCGCCCGCGTCGTTGACGTTGATGCCGCCCGCGCGCATGCGCTTGGCCACCGCCATGGCCCGGTCCGGCGGGCCGAACACCGCACCCGAAAGACCATATTTTGTATCATTAGCCAGCGCGATTGCCTCTTCTTCGGTGTCAAAGGCCATGACCGGCAGCAGCGGGCCAAAGCTTTCCTCACGCATGATCTGCATATCGTGGGTGACACCGGACAGCACCGTGGGGGCGATCCATGTGCCGCCGCCGTGATGTTCTATTTCACCGCCAGTGTGCACGGTTGCGCCCTTGGCGACCGCATCGGCAATATGCCCGGCGATGATGTCGGCCTGTGGCGCGTGGATCAGTGGGCCGATCTGCCCGTCACCCGGCTCAGGCAGGGCCAGGTTCAGCTTTTGCGCCTTTTCAACCAGCCGTGCCAAAAGATCGTCATGCAGGCTGCGGGCGACGTAAAGCCGTTCTATCGAATAACACTGCTGCCCGGTGCCAAGCGTGGCACCCGTGATCAGGGCAGGGGCCGCGCGGTCAAGGTCGGTCCCCTCCAGCACGATTGCGGCATCCTTGCCGCCGAGTTCCACAAAGAACGGGATCAGCCGCGCCGCGGCTTGCGCGGCAACCTTGCGCCCGGTGGCGGTGGAGCCGGTAAAGACAATGCCATCGGCAGTATCAACCAGTGCCGAGCCAACCTCGCCCGCGCCCCGAATATAGGTCAGTATCCCGTCAAGCTCCGGCACCTGCGCGATGGTTTCCTCCAGCGGCGCGATGAAACGGGGTGTTACCTCGCTCGGTTTGATGATCACGGCGCACCCGGCCAGCATCGCGGGGATTGCATCCATCAGCGACAACGACATGGGGAAATTCCACGGGCTGATGACGCCAACAATCGGGATGGCCGAAAAACAGGATGTGGAATGAAAATCAGGGTTCGATGTGGGCTTGGTTTCGGGCGTCAGTGCCGCAGGTGCGGCGGCTGACCAGCGGTCAATCCATTTGGCAATATTGGCCGCTTCGCGAACCGATTCGCCGTGGCGCCCGGTATCGCGGCTGACCGCTTCGATCAGCGCGGGCTGCGCGGCATTTACCGCATCGCGCCAGCGGGCCAGAACCTCAACCCGTGCCGCAAGCCCCATGTCTTCCCAGCCGCGCTGCGCGGCGTCGCGTGGTGAAAACACGTGGTTCAAGGTCTGTCCCTTTGATGATGCTTCAACGGCTGATGTGGCGTGGATATTTGGGTAGATGCATTTATATGGAAACTTTTTATATATATGTATGCGAACCAATTTCGGTATGCGTTTATTTTAAAGGAAAATTTTCACGGTTTGCCGTGCCGGAACATGAAAATCCTGCCACATGGCGGAAAAATCACTGTACCTAAATGTAAATAATTATATATCTGGCGGCGAAATCGGAGCTTTCAAAAACTGGAATTCAGATGACACAATGCCCTGCACACGCCGAATGGACTGAGTTTCGGCCCCATGACCATGATGGAATGACAGCGTTTTTTGCGCGTCAGCGTGCCGAAGCTCCGGTATTCTTTGATGAGGGTCTGGGCTATTGGATCGTCACGCGGCGGGCTGATGCGCGCAAGATTTTCGGTGATCCGCAGACATTCTCTGCATCGAACGTGCATGACCCGGTCAACTCCTTCCCGCCGGAGGTTGTGCAGTTTCTGAAAGACAATAATTTCAGCCGCGAGAAAACGCAGGCTAACTGTGATCAGCCCAAGCACACCCGCATCCGCAAGGCCGCGCAGGGCTTTTTGAACATGCGTCAGTTCAAGAAACGCGAAGCACAGATTGAACAGATGGTGGAAGAGGCGGCAGATGCGCTCAAAGGGCGGGGCCGCGTCGATCTGATGGGTGATTTTGCCTATGAATTGCCCGCCCGCGTGCTGTTCCTTTTGCTTGGTGTGCCAGAGGTGAACGCCCGCCGGATCAAGGTTTGGGCCGACAGTGGGTTTATGATGATCTCGGGCAATGGCACCCCCGAACAGGTGATGGAAGCGGCGGTGCAAACGCTCGACCTGTGGACATTCTGCGGCGATCTGATCAAGGCCCGCCAGAAAGAGCCGAAAGATGATTACCCCAGTCACCTGCTTGCGCTTCATGCAGAAGACCCGGACTCAATCACACTCAACGAAATTCACAATCTGACCTATGGCGTGCTGCTGGCGGGCCATGAGACGACGACCAATTCCATCGGCACGACCCTGCATATGCTGCTGGATCAACGTGACCAGTGGGCGCGTCTGGTGGCGGATCCTGAATTGATCAAGAACGCGGTGGAGGAGGGGCTTCGCGCCGGGCCACCCGTGATCAACTGGCGCCGTCGCACAACCAAACCCGTCACCGTTGGTGGCGTTGACCTGCCAGAGGGCGCGCCGCTGATGATATCGCTCTGTTCCATCAACCGGGACGAGGATTATTTCGGCCCGGCTGAAACGCTGGACGTGGCGCGCGATAATGCGGGCGATCACACCAGTTTTGGTTATGGCATCCATTTCTGCCTTGGGGCGAACCTCGCGCGGATGGAAATTGCGATGGCGTTGCGGGCGCTGACCAAACGGTTCCCCAATATGACGCTTGTGCCCGATACTGACCCCAAATGGCAGCCAACCTTGCTGGTGCGTGGGCCTGCGCAGGTTCTGGTTGACCTGAACGAGGGCTGACAAAGGGGGGGCGGGGGCCGATTGGCCCCTGCGCCAGGTCGTGCCGGTGCCTGACCAGTCGGGCGCGCGCGCGTTATTCCACGTGCTTTTGTAGCTGATAGATCATCGTGCGGCACCAGGTCTGTTCGCTTTGCGCCAGCAACAAACGTCGGTTTTGCAGGTTATAGCGGTAAAAGCGCCAGTTGCCGGGGTCGTCGAGCGCCTCGGGAAAATCGGACAGGATCACGGCCAGCGCCGATTGGACCTGTTCGATCACACGATCCAGTTTCGACAGGCGCACTTCAAACATTGCGATGGTTTCCGCCGGCGTTTGCAGCCAGGCCGAATATGCCATCGTCAGAAAATCATCACGGTTATAGGGGACATCCGGCTCGGTGCCGATCCAGCTGATCAGCTGTTGCCGCCCTTTGTCTGTTACGGTGTAGAGCCGCTTGTTGGGCCGTGATGTTTGTTCAACATCCTGCGAGGCCACAAGCCCGAGGTCTTCGAGCGTCGCGAGGGTGGGATAAACCTGAGAGGTCTTGGCGGGGCGAAAGTTTTCAAGCTGTTTGACAATGTCATAGCCCGACCGGGGTTGCCGCGCGAGCACGCCCAGCACCTGATGGCTCAGATTGTTCAGCTTTTTGCTTTGTTTCGGCATGTGCCCCACCTCGCCCGAATTATTTCGGTGCCCCTTATATTCGGGTGCAAGGTGGGGCTTTCATGGCCGTGTGGCAAGACCCTTAGGCGGCCCGCTCGCCGTTCAGGCGATCAGCCTCTACACAACAGGCGTGGGTGCCGTTGGTGATACGGGCGGGCAGTTTGATCCGCGCAATCGGGCCAGCGGCCACATCGCGTGCATCAAGGATCAGACATTCAGATGTGCTGTCGTTCATGTCCGTGACATAGGTCAGCAAATAGCCGTCGTCTTCCTCCGTGGCACCTTCGCGCAGGGCGATGCAGGGTTCCGAGCCAAAGCGGTTATCGCCATATTCATAGCGTTGGTCGCTGCCGGTTTGCAGGTCAAAGCGTTTGACGCCCGCCATTTCCCAATCACCCTTGCGGAACAACGTGTTGAAGGAATAGCGATAGGGCTTGCCGACGATGTCGTTTGCCACAACGGGGAATTCCGTGACCTCATCGTCCAGCACCTGCTCGCGGGTTTCGCCCGTGACCATGTTGAATGACCAGCGGTACATGTGCGTGTGGGTGTTGTATTTGTCGAGGTGATGGCGAATGCGCTCATAAGCGTCGGCACCCTGCACGCCAACCTGCGGCTTGCCGGGGCGTTTCTGGATGCAGCCATCCATGTGCACCCAATCGCCGTCTTCGTAGCAGTTCGACAGGTGAAGAATAAAGCACGGCTTGGCCTCAAACCATTTCACGTCACTGTTGGTGCCGTGGCGCGGCACGATGCCAAAGCGCGCGGGCTGTTCACTGAAATAGGTCAGTTTGCGCTGACCCTTTGCCAACAGCTCAGGGTCAAAGTGATAAGGCAGGTCGTGCAGAATGGTGTAGCGTTTGGTGATGCCCATATCATGCGGCCAGCGCGGGCCGGGAAGCTCGATCGGCTCAAAATGCTTGAGGTTCCCGTCAGCACCCACAACACCGTAATGCATGTAGGGATATGTCTCACCGAAGTTGAAGAACATCATGTCGCCGGTGTCATTATCGACCTTGAAGTGAGAGCAAAGGCCGAACGGCTGGATCAATTTGCCCCAATCCTGCACGCCTTTGGTTTCCAGCGTGTCCATATCAAGGTGATAAGGCTCACCACATTGCGACATGGATGCGACCAGCTTGCCCGCGTGGGCAACCACATCAACGCCGGCGTTGTCTTTCATGGTGCCCATGGCACCCCAGCCGCGAAAGTTTGCCTTGTGCGGCTTCAGCATGCCCGGCCACAGCGACACACCGCTAGCGGCCGCCTCGGCCAGATAGCCAACCGTCTTGATCAGGCGGTTGCGATAGGTGGCCTTGCCATCCTCAAACCTAATGGCGTGCAACATGCCGTCGCCATCAAACGGATGATAGGTGCCCATGGGCGCGTGCATCTGGTTGTGGGAGTTGCGCACATACATACCGTTCAGGTCGTCAGGGATTTCACCGATGACTTCCATATCGTCCGTTGTCGCGGTGTATTCTGCATCAACAGGTGCAAAAAGGCCGCGCAGATAGGGGTTATCTGTGTCTTCGGGCACGGTCACATTCAGTTTTGAATGGATCAACTGGGTATGAATATCGAGCACGGGCGGTCCCTTTCACTTTTTCGAGTCAGGGGGAAGGTACAGAATTTGGGGTTTATATGTCAGTCTTTATATATAGAATCTCACAGATGCGCCGTGAACCATTGCACGGCGGCCCCTGAGGCGGCGTCAAATTCGCTGACATAGGGCTGAAAATGCCCGCCTTCGATCATATGCAGGGCCTTGGGCGTGCCTGCCTGTTCATAGGCCGCCAGTGCAAGGTCGGTCGGGGTGACGACATCCTCGCTGGCGACGATCATCAGCAAAGGGCAGGGCGAAATGAACGGCACATAGGCCCCCGGCTCATACCCGCGCGAATATTCGAGCGAGCGCAGCGTGACCTGATTTTCAAAATGCCCGCCCCGCTTTGCCGCGCCAAGGTATCAGTCCGCCGCTTCGGGCAGGGCATAGACCGGGCGGTCAGCCGCATCATGGGCAACCAGTGTTTTCATCTGCGGGGCGTGCCCCTTCATCCGGGCTAGGCGGTCGGCGGCCTGGTCTTCCACCACTGTTTTCAGGGTATCGGGGGTAAACCGCCTTTGGGTCACGGCGTTGCCGCTGATGGTTGGCACCTGCGAGACGACACAGGCCACACGCGGGTCAGTTGCGGCAAGAACCAGCACATGCCCGCCGCTGTAGCTGGTGCCCCAGATCCCGATGCGCGCGGCGTCAATCTCATCGCGCGCGGCGGCATAAGTGATCGCATTGCGGTAATCTTCGATCTGGCTTTCGGGGTGAATTTCCTGCCGCGGGGTGCCATCGCTTGCGCCCAGCCTGCGATAGTCAAACACCAGCACCGCAAACCCCGCCGCCGCAAAGGCTTCGGCAAAGCTGTCCAGATGCATTTCCTTTACCGCCGCAAACCCATGCGCCATCACGATGACTGGATGGGGTGCGGGCCCGGCGGGCAGATACATCCAGCCGCGAACGGTCGTCCCCTCTGAGGAAAAGAAGATATCCTGACGCGGCGGGGCAGTATGTGATGTGGTGTCGGGCATGGCTAACCTATATAAGTTTTGATACTAGGTGCCGCCCCGCGCTACCCAATGGCAAGATTTCATTCCAAGCGAGGGCCATATGAACATTCTCCTGATACCGGGTATCAACAACACAGCGCGCACCTTTGATGGTGTGGTCGCCAACCTGCCTGCGGGCATGACCGGTGTCGCGGTGGATTGCCCCGCGCTGAATACGGTAGAGGCGGTGGCAGAGGCATTGCTGGCAGAGGCACCGGAAAAATTCATCGCCTGCGGCCATTCCTTTGGCGGTTATGTGGCCCTTGCGATGCTGGACCTGGCCCCTGAACGGCTGGCGGGGATCGCGCTGATAAACTCCAACGACTGGGCCGACAGCGAAACACTGGCCGCCACGCGGGAGCAAAAGGCCGCGCAGGCGCTTGGCGGTGCTTATGAAGAGCTTGCCAATGCGGCCTCTGCCCGTGCGTATCACCCGGATAATGCGGGGCGCGCTGATCTGCTCGAAGAACGGGCGGCGGGGCTGTTGGGGTATGGGGCAGAACGCTATGCGGCCCATTCCCGCGCCTGCGCCGCGCGCCCTGACCGTGGGGCGCTGCTGGCCGCGACGGATCTGCCAAAAATCGTGATCGTTGCAGATCAGGATGTGGTGGTGCCTACGGCAAAACAGCTGGCCATGGCAGAGCGTACCGGCGCGGCATCTGCCACCATTGCCACCGCCGGCCATATGCTGCCCGCCGAACAGCCCGCCGCCGTGGCCGAAGCTTTGGCGAACTGGGCGCTGTAAGGTAAACGGCTGGCCCATTGAGAACAGGTTCAGGATTTCGAAAGAATATCCTGAACCGCCGCATATTGGGTCAGGTAAATCTGCCCCGTCATATCATCCAGAAAATGCTGGTCAGACAATCGGTCCATCACGGGGCCTTTGACCTCTGACATATGTAACTGGACGTTCATTTCGCGCAGGCGCTGGTTGATCGCCTCAAGGGATTCCAGCGCGCTCAGGTCAATTTCATTGATGGCGGAGCATTGCAGGATCACGTGGCGCACGGCGGCATCCCCGGCCACGCGGCTGTGGATCTTGTCTTCGAGAAACCGCGCGTTGGCGAAATACAGGCTTTCATCCACACGCAGCGTCACGATGCTGGGCTCGGTGATTACCTCATGGCGCAGGATGTTGCGAAAATGCTCGGTGCCGGGCACCTGACCCACCTCCGCCACATGGGGTTTGGATGATTTATAGAGGTGCAACAGGATCGAAAGACCAACCCCCGCCGACACGCCTGCCTCAACCCCCGCACCCAGCGTGATCAGGATGGTCGTCAGCACGGCGGCAAAATCAGCGCGTGAATACCCCCAGCTGCGCTTGAGAATGGAAAAATCCACAAGGCTGAGCACGGCCACGATGATCGTGGCGGCCAATGTCGCCTTGGGCAGGAAATATATCAGCGGCGTCAGCGCCAGCGCGGCAATCGCAAGCCCGAGCGCGGTAAACGCCCCTGCGGCGGGGGTATGCGCGCCCGCATCGAAATTGACGACGGACCGCGAAAACCCACCCGTCACCGGAAACCCCCCGGTAAACGCCGCCCCGATATTGGCTGTGCCAAGGCCGATAAGTTCCTGATCGGGGTCAATCCGCTGGCGTTTCTTGGCCGCAAGGGTTTGCGCAACCGAGATGGATTCCACAAACCCGATGATGGAAATAAGGAACGCAGGCAGCAACAACTGGCTGAGCAAATCAGGCGAAAATGACGGCAGGGTCAGGGGCGGCAGGCTTTGCGGCACCTCGCCCACGATCTTTACGCCTTGCCCGTCCAACCCAAACCCCCAAACGGCGGCGGTTGTCACCACCACCACCGCAACCGGCCCGGTTTTCACCAGAACACCCGTCAGGCCAGCGCCAAGGCCAAGGCGCGCCAACAGGGGTTTCAGGCCGCTGCGCACCCAGAACAGAAACCCGGTTGCGGCAAGGCCGATCAGCGTGGTGATCCAGTTTGCCTCTGACACATGCGCGGCCAGCGACAGTAGCAATTCCAGCAGGTTATGGCCTGATGCGTCGATGCCAATGATGTGTTTGAGCTGGCTGGCGGCGATGATGATGCCCGATGCTGTGATGAACCCGGCAATCACCGGGTGCGAGAGGAAATTGGCCACAAACCCCAGCCGGAACAGCCCCATCGCCAGCAGAATAGCCCCCGACAGAGCCGCCAGCGATAGCGCGGCGATGCCGTAGCCCATTGTGCCCTGCTCAACGATGTTGCTGAGCGCGGCTGCGGTCATCAGCGACACCACCGCAACCGGCCCCACCGCGAGCGCGCGGCTGGTGCCGAACACCGCGTAAAGCATGATCGGCACGATAGAGGCATAAAGCCCGGCCTCTGGCGGCAACCCGGCCAGCAGGGCATAGGCCAGCGATTGCGGGATCAGCATGATCGTCACAATCAGGGCCGCCATCAGGTCATTGGCCAGCGCCGTGCGGTCGTATTCACGCCCCCACGTCAAAATGGGCAGGTAGCGCATGAGGGTCGGTTTCATCGGGGGTCCGGGTGGTTGGCAACCGCCCGCGCACAAAAGGCGGGGGCGGCGCTGTATTTACGAATTTACGGTGATTTTCTCAGGTCTGGCCATCCATTCGCGGCCCTTCAGCATGCCCTTCCAATAGACCGGAGGCAGCATCTTTTCCTTCAGGAACCAGGCCGCGCGGGTTGGTTTGGTGCCGTCGATCACGAACTTTGGAAAGCTCGGCAGCATCGCCCCGCCATAGCCAAATTCCGCCAGCACGATCTTGCCCCGCTCCACCGTCAACGGGCAGGAGCCATAGCCGTTGTATTGTGCCACGGGCGCGCCGCCGCGCATGTCGGCCACCATGTTCTCTGCCACGATCGGGGCCTGAATACGTGCCGCCGCCGCCGTCTTGGCGTTCGGCGCGTTCATCACATCGCCCAGTGACCAGATGTTGTCATAGGTTTTGTGGCGCAGGGTCGCCTGGTCAACGTCAACCCACCCTGCCGCATCGGCCAGGGGCGAAACGCGGATGAAATCAGGTGCGGTCTGGGGCGGGCAAACGTGCATCATGTCGAATGCCATCTCTACCCGCTCCACCGGGCTGTCGGGTTTGCAGACGTCGAACCATGCCTTTTTCGCCGGGCCATCAACCGCGACAAGGTTGTGAAAGAAATTCAGGCTGGCGTCGTATTTCCTGACGTATTCCATCAGGGCCGGAACGTAATCCTTGACGCCAAACAGCACGCCACCGGCGTTGTTGAACTGAATGTCGATGTTTTTCAGAACACCGCGCCGGGCCCATGCATCGCCTGACAGATACATCGCCTTTTGCGGCGCGCCTGCGCATTTGATCGGCATGGGCGGCTGGGTGAAGATCGCGCGCCCGGCGTTCATGCCTTGTACCAGCTGCCAGGTGTAAGGCGCCAGATCATAGCGATAATTCGATGTCACCCCGTTCTGCCCAAGGGTTTCAACCAGCCCCTCGACCTTGTGCCAATCCAGCTTCAGGCCGGGGCAAACGATCATCCTGCCGTATTTGATAACGCGGCACCCTTCCAGGATCACGGCGTTATTCTGTGGCTCAAAGGCGGCAACGGCGGCCTTGATCCATTTCACGCCCTTGGGGATCAGCGACCCCATGGTGCGCGATGTGTCTTCCGGCGCAAAGATGCCGCCGCCGACCATGGTCCAGCCGGGTTGGTAATAGTGGATATCCGCCGGATCAATGATTGCGATATCAAGGCCGGGTTTCCGTGATTGCAGGCTGGCGGCGGCGGCAATGCCGCCCGCGCCCGCGCCAATGATCACCACGTCATAGCTGGCATCACCCGTGTCGGTCGGGGTTTTGCCACCATTTGCAATGCGGCGGGCGACGCCGCCCATGTCGTAACCGGCCGCCTTTGTTGCCGCGAGGATATCGGCAAGATCACGCTTTCCGGCCTGCGACAGCGACCACAGCGTCGCGGAGCGTGTGCCCGAACGGCAATAGGCCAGCACCGGGCCGGGCAGGCCCGTCAGATGCGCGGCAAATTCCGGGGCGTCATCATCGCCAACCTTGCCTGTTACGATGGGCTGATAGACAGCTTCTATTCCATGGGCGCGGGCGGCGGTGGCGATTTCCTCAAACGTGGGCTGGTCAGCGCCTTCGCCGTCGGGGCGGTTGCAGATGATGGCGCGAAACCCGGCGTCGCTGATGGCGGCCATATCACCGGGCATGATCTGCGGGGCGACAGATACGCCCGCGCTTAATGTCTTGATGTTCATCCGTTTTTTCCTTGATCAGATCGCGTTGACCGGAACCTTGAGCATGGGGTTGCCGTCGTGATCTGTTGGCACCTCGCCCGCGCGCATGTTCACCTGCAAGGAGGGGATGATCAGTTTTGGCATGCTCAACTGCGCATCGCGCGCGGTGCGAAACTCAATGAACTGTTCGCGGGTCTTGCCGCCGCCAACGTGGATGTTGTCCGCCTTTTGCGCGGCCACGGTGGTTTCCCACTCGATCGCGCGGCCATTGGGGCCGTAGTCATGGCACATGAACAACCGCGTTTCATCGGGGAGGGAGAGCACCTTTTGAATGCTGTCATATAACTCCCCCGCCGAGCCGCCGGGAAAGTCGCAGCGCGCAGAGCCACCATCGGGCATGAACAACGTATCCCCCGCAAAGGCCGCGTTGCCGATCACATGCACCATGCACGCGGGCGTATGACCGGGGGTGTGCATGGCAAAGGCCTGCATGGTGCCGATCATATAGGTGTCGCCATCCTGAAACAGGGCATCGAATTGGGAGCCATCGCGCTGAAACTCGGTGCCTTCGTTGAAGATTTTGCCGAAGGTTTCCTGGATCATTATGATCTTGTGACCAACGCCGATTTTCCCGCCCAGTTTTTGCTGGATATAGGGTGCCGCGCTCAGGTGGTCGGCGTGCACGTGGGTTTCGATGATCCAGTCAAGCGTCAGGCCCCGTTCCTCAATCTCTGCGATCAGGGCATCGGCGTGGTCATAGGTGATGCGCCCGGCGGCATAGTCGATGTCCATGACGCTATCAATGATGGCGCAATGCTGGCTGTTGGGGTCGGTGACGATATAGGTGATGGTGTTGGTGGCTTCGTCAAAATGCGCTGAAACTTCGGGTTTGACGGTCATATCAACGGGATAGGTCATGTCGGTATCCTATTCTTGTGTGGGCGGTGCGGCTCAGGCCGCGGCGGTGCTGTTTTTGGCCAGCAGGCTTTGCACCAGTCTGGCGGCAAGAATGCCAACGACGGTTGCGCCGACAAAAACCAGCACTTCGAATTGTCCGGTGCCAAGCGCGGGCAGGGCGCCACCGGGGCAGAACCCGGCAATGCCCCATCCCACACCAAAAAAGGCGGATCCCCCGATCAGGGGCAGGTCAAGATCACGCCGGGTGGGCAGGTGAAACACCTCAGACATCGCAGGGGCGGGCCGCCGCAACACGACGCGATAGCCGATCAACGTCACGACCAGCGCGCCGCCCATGACAAAGGCCAGGCTCGGGTCCCACGTGCCGGCGATGTCAAAAAAGTTCAGAACCTTGGCCGGGTTCGCCATGCCGGAAATCGCAATCCCGACGCCGAACACCAGACCGATGAGATATGTGATGAACAAACGCATGGTTCAGGCCCCCGCGATGTGACGGACCACGAAAACCGTGATGCCGGTGGTCAACATGAATGTCAGTGTGGCCACGATGGACCGGGGCGACAGGCGCGCCATGCCACAAACCCCGTGGCCCGATGTGCACCCGCCGCCAAAGGTCACGCCGATGCCAACGATCAGCCCGCCAATGATCAGCATGGTGGTAGAGACCGGAACCTGCACCGCCGGAAACCGGCCCGTGATCAGCATGACCGCCACGGGGCCGGAGATCATCCCCGCCAGAATGGCGGCGCGCCATGACCAGTCAGACAGGTTGGCAGGCCGCAAAAACCCGGCCAGAACCCCGGTTGCGCCCATGACACGGCCGAGCGTCGCCATCAGCGCGACCGCCGCAAGGCCGATCAGCGCGCCCCCGGCCAGCGATTGCAGAGGCGTAAATGCGGTTTCGATACTCATGGCTTGCACGTCCGAATGCCAAAGATACGGTACAGCGGGCAGAACCGCATGGCGGATGTGGCCACCATGATCAGGCCCGCGATGACGGCAATGGCGGTGGCTGTGCCGGAGGCAAATATGCCCATGCCGCTGATAAACGGCGCGGCCAGCAGAATGATGCCCAAGGCAAAGCGGAATATGCGGTCGATTGTGCCCAGATTCGGTTTCATGTCGCTATCTCCTGTAAAGCTATCCCTTCGATAGCGCCCTTACGCGGAGAGGTTGGTGACAAAGTCACCGAAGCGAAAAATATCCTATCGTGAGCGGCTCGCCAGCCCTTCAAGCTGTACCCGGTTGAGCAGGTTCACCTTGCCCCGGCTTTGCTCTATCCAGCCGCGGCGCTGAAATTCCTGAAGCTGCCGCGAGACAACTTCGCGCGCTGTGCCAAGCTCCACCGACAGTTTCTGATGGGTGGTCGCGATGGTGTCCTGCCCTGCTGACAGGGTGATCAGCTTATCCGCGAGGCGCACATCCAGCCGTTGAAAGGCAACCTCGTCGATCATCAGGAACAGGTCGGTGATGCGTTTGGAAAACGCGGCGAACACAAAATCGCGGAATGATTTCGACTGTGCGACCAGATCATCAAACACATCGCGCGGCACGGCGGCGGCCTTTACCTCTGTCTCGGTGATCCCTTCGGCGCTGTAATCATCATAGGCCAGCAGGCACGCCGTGGTCAGAACACAGCTTTGCCCCGCCTCGATCCGGTACAACACAATTTCATGGCCCGTATCGGACACCTGCTGAACCCGCACCGTGCCATCAAGCAGAAACAGCATGTTCTCCGGCGAATTGCCGGGGCCGAAAAGCATGGCACCGGGCCGCACCGAAACGATCTTGCTGCGCTTTAACAACAGTTCCTTGATCGTAGGTTCAAGGCGCGAGAGGCCGGGAAAACGTTCTACCCATTGGTCAAGATGGTTCATGTCTTTGCGCCTTCTGCCGATAGGGCCGGAAGCCCATACTACGGGTATATGTTGTGAAATCATCCCCCGCACAAGAGCGCAACAGCGGCCATCACGTGCGCCAGA
>JBMYXS010000048.1:0-27510 GCA_049608645.1 Pikeienuella sp.
GCGGAAATAGACCGTCTTGGCATCGAAATCGCCAAGCTGGAAGAGTTCATGGCTGACCCCGAGCTTTACACCAAAAGCCCGGCAAAATTTGAAAAAGCGTCCCTCGCCCTTTCCGAACGTCAGGCCGCTTTGATGCAGGCAGAGGAAGACTGGCTAACGCTCGAAGCCCTGCGCGAAGAGATCGAAGGGTAGAGCGGGCCGAGGCCCCTGATCCCCGACGAATCTACCACCGAAAGTCCCGCGAAGTTACAGCGAAAGGCCGCGCCGTGCATCGGGGTAGCGGCCTGCGCTTCGGTAACTGGGCATCCAGCTACGCCCAAAACCCGGCCAACGATGCAACAATGCCCCAACGAGGAGGGGCAATGAAGGCGCTAAAATTTTTGGTAGGTTTCAGCGGGCGCGATGGCCCAGTGCTCTGATCGATGGTGCGGTCGAGAAGACTCGAACTTCCACGGGAGTTACCCCACAACGACCTCAACGTTGCGCGTCTACCAATTCCGCCACGACCGCATCTCGTCAGAGTAGGGGGCTGATAGCAAAGCCAATCGGGGAAGGAAAGAGCGAATCGTAGGTTTAAGCAGGGAATTTCATATCATCTTCGATAAAGGCGCAGGCGTTGGTCCATTCGGGCTTCCAACCAAGGGAAATTCGGGCCTTGGTGCCCGACATTTGCTGATCGATCATTGGGCCCTCGGCCCATATCCCATGGGTGGCAAGTGCCTGTTCCCTTGGCAAAATTTCGTGAAGACCCGTGGCCCCAAAGCGCCGCGCGATTGCATCAGCGATCTTTCCTGTCGCTAGGCCGCTTTCGGCGCTGAGGTTATAGTGTTCGCCCGCCACGCCACGCTCCGCCGCGAGGCGATAGGCTTCTCCGACATCATCGCGGTGAACGACGGGCCAGCGAATCTTTCCACTGCCCCAAAGCTGGATGCGCCCGTTGTTTCGCGCGTCAGCAGCGAAACGGTCGAACACGCCGCCCCCATCCCCATAGACCATCGCCGGGTGCAGCGTGATTGCTTCTATCCCGCCGTCCGCACCAACCGCATGGAGCCGTGCGCTGTGCCTTACGGCCCATTGAAAGGCGGCCGGCGCGGCATAGGGGGATGTCTCTGTCGCGATTTCGTCACCCGTTTCACCGTACAGCCAACACCCCCCGGTATAGAGCACGCGCAATGCGCGGTCACGTTTCTGCGCGCCATCAATCAGGGCAGAGACAAAGATATCGTCAACCGCCTCTTCATCATCTTCAAAGGTCGCTGCCGCGTGAATAACCACATCTGCGCCACGCAGGCTGTTCACCCAGGTTGTTGGCGATTGCAGATTACCCCGCACCGCCGTGGCACCGCGTGCGACCATATCGGCCGCGGCAGTTTCGCTTCGTGCAAGGGCATCAACTGTATGACCCGCGCGGATCAGGGCATTGAGGATCGGCCCGCCCACCTCGCCACGCCCGCCAGTGAGAAAGACATGCATTGTACCTCCTTCCCCCACCAGCAAAACCGCGATAGTCAGGGGCATGGTTGAATGGCGCATCACTGACACACCCGTCGATTACAATGAAGCCCTCGCGTGGCAAGAGGCGCGCGTGGCTGACATCCGGGCGGGCCGTTCCCCTGAATGCGTCTGGCTGCTGGAACATCCCCCCGTCATCACTGCAGGTACAAGCGCCAAGCGTGATGACCTGCTTTCGCCCGACCGTTTTCCGGTTCACTACACCGGGCGCGGCGGGGAATTTACCTATCACGGGCCGGGCCAGCGCACGGCCTATGCCCTTATGGATGTGGGCGCGCGGGGGCGCGATGTTCGCAAATATGTGTGGATGTTGGAAGAATGGGTGATCCGCACGATTGCGGAGTTTGGTGTCAAAGGTGAGCGCCGCGATGGCCGCGTGGGCGTTTGGGTTGTGCGCCCTGACCGCCCCCGCCGCCCCGATGGTGGCATGGCGGAGGATAAGATCGCCGCGATCGGTGTGCGCCTGCGGAAATGGGTCGCTTTTCATGGCATTGCGCTGAACGTGGAGCCTGATTTGTCACACTACGGCGCGATTGTACCCTGCGGCATTCGTGATTTTGGCGTCACGAGTCTTGTCGATCTTGGCATACCCGTTACGTTACGGGATGTTGATATCGCCCTGAAGCAAACCTTCGCGGACCTTTTCGACCGCGATACAGCCGGAGAGTAGACAATGCGCCTTCTGCCCCTTGCCGCCCTTGCCGCCCTTGTTGCCAGCCCTGTTCTTGCAGATGGCCATGCCGCAAAAGGCGAAAAAATCGTCCACACAAAATGCAAAATCTGCCATTCCATTTACAACGGTGATGATGTGATCCTGAAAGGTGGCAAAATCGGCCCCAACCTGTTTGGCATCATGGGGCGCACTGCCGGTCATGCTGAGGGGTATGACCACAGCAAAACGCTCATCGAAGCCGGGGATGAAGGTCTGGTGTGGGATGAAGCCAACCTCGCTGAATACATCCGCGGCACCAAGCCATTCCTGAGTGCTTTCCTCGGTCGTGAAGACGAAATCTATTCACGCATGAGCTATCGTGTGAAAAGCGAAGACGATGCGAAAGCCATCTCTGCCTATCTCAGCACGCTGAACTGATCATCATGGCATGCGGTGGCGTCTGCTGATGCCACCGACACCTACCCGAATTCTACCAGCGCCGCGCCCACAGCGATAAGCGCCATCAGGCCAGCGCGCAGCGGGCCGACCTCTTCCTTCAGGAAAACCCACCCAAAGAACGCGGCGAACACCACCGATGTTTCGCGCAACGCGGCGGCCTCTCCGACCTTATCGAGTCGGGTTGCCATCATTACCGACCCAAAACTGACAAAGGCTATGATCGCGCCGATAAATCCGCGTTTGAGCATCGGTGCCAGTGGCGGTCGGGCCTCCATTCGCCGCCAAAGGCGAAAGGAAATTATGGGAAACAGAAACCCGTCAACCACAAAAAACCAGACCAGAAAAGTAAAGGCGTGTTCCGCGAGGCGGATACCGTAGGCATCATAGGTGGTATAAATCGCGGTAAAAACACCAGTGGCCACCGCAAGCAGCAACGCCATTTGCAACGTCGCCCGGTCGATCGTTGCACGCCGCAAGTTCAGGGCCGCCAATGCCATGATCGACACACTAAGAAGGGCGACCCCGCCCCACTGGCCGCCGCGAAAACTTTCTCCAAAAACAAAACCGGCAAAGACAACCGTGGCCAGGGGGCTGATCCCGCGCACAACCGGGTAAACCACAGTGAAAGCGCCCCGCGCATAGGCCCCCGCAAGCAGCAGCTTATAGACCGAATGGATCGCAAAGACCCCAACAAGAATGGGCCAGATGATCGGCTCCGGCCACGGAAAGACAAACAGCGCCAGCACAAGGCCAATCAGGAAATACCAGACATCAATCGCGCCACGGATCAGCCACGGGTCAACCGCCTTGCCTTTTTGCAAGGCCCCAAACGCCGCGTGCGCGGCGGCGGAGACAAGCGCAAGGATCAACGCGGCGCGCCGCCCCGCTTCCTGTCCCTGAACGCTCAGCACCCAGTCGTTCAGGGCATCAACCACGCGAAGCGGCCGCGCCCGTTAGCGCCTCGGCAAACTCCTGTGGGTCAAAGGGGGAAAGATCATCTATCTGTTCACCCACACCGATGGCATGGATTGGCAAACCGAATTTGTCAGCCAGCGCCACCAAAACACCGCCTTTGGCCGTGCCGTCCAGTTTGGTCATCACCAGGCCTGAAACGTCAGCGATTTTACGGAAAATCTCGACCTGGCTGACCGCATTCTGCCCTGTGGTCGCGTCCAGCACCAAAAGGGTGTTGTGGGGCGCTGTCGGGTCTTTTTTCCGGATCACGCGAACGATCTTTTCCAGCTCCTGCATCAGATCAGCACGGTTCTGCAAACGCCCGGCGGTATCTATCAACAACAGATCAGCGCCATCCGCTTCAGCCCGGCTCATGGCATCAAAAGCAAGCGAAGCAGGGTCAGACCCTTCGGGCGCGGTCAGAACGGGCACGTCAGCGCGTTCGCCCCAAACCTGTAGTTGTTCAACCGCAGCCGCGCGGAATGTGTCTCCCGCAGCGATCACCACAGATTTTCCCGCCGCTTTGAGCTGACTGGCGAGTTTGCCGATCGTTGTGGTCTTGCCCGAACCATTTACCCCAACCACCAATACAACCTGTGGGCGCTTTTCATAGATGGGCAAGGGCCGGGCGACAGGTTCCATGATGCGCGAAACCTCAGCCGAGAGCAGGGTTTTGACCTCTTCGACGCCAAGCTTCTTGCCAAAACGCCCTTCGGCCATTGCGCCCGCAACGCGCATCGCGGTTTCAACCCCCATATCAGCAGCGATGAGCAGTTCTTCGAGCTGTTCCAGCATCGCATCGTCCAGCACGCGCTTTTTCTCCGGCGTACCGACGGCACCACCGGTGACAGCGCGCGCAAGGCGGGCAGCAAGGCCAACTTTCGGCGTCGCTTCACCTGTGTCAGGGGCCGCAGGCGCCGGTGCGGCGGTGACTTCGGGACCATCTGATTTTGCGGGTGCCATATCGACCGGGCGCGCGTCAGCAGCAGGCGGAGCTGTGCCACCTTCATCAATCAGCGCGGCGACGCCCTCATCAATCTTGGAGGACGATTTCGTCAGCCGGTCTTTCAATTTTCGGAAAAAACTCATGGTGCCTCTCGCTGGTGCGAATGTGGCGAAGTGATAGCCCGTCCGCACGCCCTTGACCATATCTCCACCGTAATGTGGGGCACAGATGAAAGTATTTGGCTAAACAGGCCCAGAATTCGACCAATATCGAAAAAATTGGCCTTGTTTGGTATTTTTTTGGTTCAGTATTTTCCAATTTTCAGTGCATTTCCATTCACCTTGTAGGAACCTTGTCATCACAACAAAGGTGATGGCACCGGAAAAAGGGGGGGTCCCAGCCCGGGCTAAACACCGCACAACAGGGAGGAAACGATGGAAGAACAACTTGCTGAGCTCATCGCCAGAGTGGCGGAGCTTGAGGCAAAGGTAAACACGACGAACACCATGTTCGCCGAAACTTACTATTACCTCACTATTCCATTGATGATCATCATCCACGCCGGGTTCCTGGCTTATGAGATGGGTGCATCACGTGCCAAAAACGTGTTGGCCTCGGGTGTCAAAAACATCCTTGCCTTCGCGTTCATGGTTCCAACTTTTTACTACTTCGGTTGGTGGGTCTATTGGGCATTCCCAACGGGCATTACCCTTTCTGCCGGGCCGAACGGCCTCTCGGGCGCTGAATATGCCACCAGCATCGCCGCGCCATGGGTTGAGGCTATGGGGCCGAATATTTCAGACAACACCTCGGGCGTGTTCTGGGGCGCTTTCACCATGTTTGCTGCCACCACCGCTTCGATCATGTCGGGTGCTGTGATTGAACGCATTCAGGTCGTGGGCTTTACCATTCTTGCCATCGTGCTTGGCTCTTTCGCGTGGGTTGTGGCCGCAGCGTGGGGCTGGCATGCAGATGGCTGGTTGGTCAACGATTGGGGTTTGCATGACTTTGGCGCTGCGGGCCTTGTCCACGCGGTTGCTGGTTTCTTTGCCCTTGGTGTTCTGATCAACCTCGGACCACGCATTGGCAAGTTCAACGCCGATGGTTCGGCCAATGATATCAGCGCGCATAACCTGCCGTTCACGGTTACGGGTCTTATGCTGATCATCGTGGGGTTCTGGGGCTTCTTGATGGCCTGTCTGATCGTGCCGGGCGAGGGTTGGTCATGGTATGGTGACAAGTTCGCCACCATTTACGGCACGCCCATCACGCTCTCTGCGTTGGCATTCAACATTCTGATGGGCTTTGCCGGTGGCATCGTTGGTGCATGGATGATCACCCGTGATCCATTCTGGATGATGTCTGGTGCCCTTGCCGGGATCATCGCCTGTGCGTCTGGTCTCGATGTTTACTGGCCACCGCTTGCATTCGCGGTTGCGTTTGGCGCGGGGTGCTTGTTGAAACCAGCGGCAAACATGATCGAAAAATTCGGCATTGATGATGCGGTGGGTGCCGTGACCGTTCACGGCACGATCGGCGTTTATGGTATGCTGATGCTCGGCATCTGGGGCTCTGGCCTGCCGGCGCTGCAGGGCGATGCGGGTGTTCCTACGGTCAGCTTCATCGGCCAGTTGGTCGGCGCTGTCGTCTTCTTCCTGCTCGGCTTTGTGCCTGGTTATGTTGTCTCGCTCATCCTGAAAATGTGCGGGCTGCTGCGGGTTGGCGAACAGGCTGAAATCATGGGTCTGGACCCTGCCAAGGTGCCAGTATCGGCTTATCCCGAAGGCATTGCGGTATCCGCAACGCCTGCCGAATAATCAGAAAGAGGAGACACTGTTATGCAGTTTGAAACAGGAAGCTGGAACGACACCGCAAACGCCATCTACATGACCGGCGGTGGCGAAACGCTCTGGACGCTGATTTCGGCGGGGCTTTGCATCATCGCGCTGATCATCGGCAGTCGCCACGAGCTTGATGCCTACAAGCGCGCTGATAACCAAAAGTAGGGTATAGCGGCAAAAAATGAACGGGCCGGTCCATTGTGGACCGGCCCGTTTTTATGTGCGCAGCGCAACTTGCACATCGTGCAATCAGCAGGCGGCTGACCTTCCAAACGCAAACTGCACGCACAACCACGTCGCGCGTGCAGTCAAAATGACAAAGCTAAACCGGGCCATAGGCCCTGTTCCGCGAGGCCCGTCAGCCTTCGTCACCATAGTTGCCTTTGACCCGCTCTTTGGTTGGGTCAAAATGCGGAAAGGCCGAAACGGTCGCCTTCAGGCGTTTTTGCAACCCGTCCAGCTGACCAATTTCAATCGCTGTGCCAATTTCCGCATGTGCAATCGCCACACGCCCAAGGGCGATCACTTTCCCCAGTATCGGTGATTTCATCGCGGATGTGATTTCACCGACCTGCGCCTTGCCAATCCGCACGCAATCACCGGGCGTTGGCACAATACCGCCCTCGACCTCAAAACCGACGAGTTTGCGGTGGGGGTGGGCTTTACGCTCTTCGATTGCGGCGCGGCCGACAAAATCATCGGTCTTGGATTTCAGCGGCACCGTAAAACCAATACCGGCTTCCATCGGGTCGGTGCTGTCATCAAACTCCGAGCCTGCAAAGATCAGGCCGCCTTCAATGCGGATCATATCAAGTGCCGCTAGGCCAAGTGGCGTGATGCCATAAGGCTCCCCCGCGGCCCAAACTGCCTCAAAAACCTCTACGGCATCTTTGGGATGGCAGAAAATCTCATAGCCAAGTTCACCAGAATACCCTGTTCGAGAAACAACGACAGACGGGCCGTGAAAATCATTCAAACGTCCGATGGTCAGGCGGAACCACGGCAGCTCTTCGATGGTTGGCTGTTGCGGTGGCGTCCAGATGATCTTGGAAAGAATATCCCGCGAATGGCGTCCCTGAACCGCAATATTGTGAAGCTGATCGGTCGAGGGGCGCACCCAGGCGTTCAAGCCCATTTTCTGCGCTTGCTCTTTCAGCCACAGGCCAGAGGTATCATTCCCCCCGATCCACCGGAAATTCGTCTCACCAAGGCGATAGACAGTACCATCGTCGATCATGCCGCCATGCTCATAACAAATGGCCGTGTAGACCACCTGCCCGACGCTCAGCTTTTTCATGTTCCGTGTGACACAAGCCTGCATCAGTTCCTCGGCATCCGGCCCTGTCACCTCGTATTTGCGGAGGGGAGAGAGGTCCATCACCGCGACTTTCTCGCGGCAAGCCCAGTATTCCGCGATGGCACCATGGTTGGTCATCGTGTTGGGCAGCCAATAGCCATTATATTCCACAAAGTCGCGCGTGTGGCGCGCGAAGCAATCGTGGAATGCTGTTTTCTTGGTTTCTTCCATGTCGGCCTCCGCCGATTTACGCCATCCGATGGAGCGTTTGAAATCTTCGTTCTCGCCGTAGACCCGGACCTGAATATCAGTGGGGTTCCAGCCGTTTGCAGGGTCAATGTCACAAGGACAGGCGCTGGAGATGCACACCAGATCTGTCAGCGCCTTGACCAACACATAGTCGCCCGGGCGTGACCAGGGGTCGTCCATGCCAATCGCGTTGGTGTCATCCAGCATCGTGTTGAAAAAGAAGTTTATTGCAGGCCAGCCGCCACGGGGGCGGATATCGAACTTTGCCAGATCAATGTTGAAATTATCTGAGCAGTTGATGTGGCCGGGGTAACCAAGATCTTCATAATATCGCGCAGTGCAGGCCAGTCCAAACGTGTCGTGGCGCCCGCAGGTATCTTGCACGATCTGGACCAGCGGCTCCTGATCGGATGAGAAATACTTCGAAAAGATGCCCGGCGTTGGGTACAGGCTGCCCATCAGGCTGCGGGTGGTCGTGGGGTCGATATCCCGCTCCAACCCCTTGTCGAGTGCCCGTCGCGAAAACGCCTGAAAATCAGAGCATTCTCGCCCCTGCACATCCAATATCTGTACGTACTGTCCAGCCTTCACTTCGTAGGCGGTGGCATTTCCGGGCTGAACATTGAAATCCAGCAAAGCATCCGCCAGCGGATCGGGCGGGGCAATGCCGCCCTTCCCCTCCGCTGGATTTGCCCGGCGGATGTAGAGAATAATATCCGTTGGCACGTCTTGCGCCTCAGGCGCCATGGGGCCACCGGGCGCGCAAACAATAAGCAGCCCATCACGACCTGCGGTAAAGGTAACGCTGTCACCTGGGCGCGAGGCACCATCGAACACTTTGACGGCGTCAGCTTTGCCAAGGTCAAACCCCGACTTCTCCAACGCGGCAAGCACGCGGCGGCCAGAGGGATCACCCCAGGACAATGCGCGCTGAAGGCCCTTTGCCTCCCCCTGCCCCTTGGCACCGATCATCCCGGCATCAGATGTGCCATCGGGCGCAAAGAACACCAGTTCACATGGCTGGAGGCCCTCAAAGTCAACAACGGTGATCTCATCACCCTTGTCGATAGCAACACCGCGCGAGCCCCCGCCGGGGATCGGGTGGCGCTCTGTCCCGTGGGGCAATATTGGCAAACCCGGGGTGATCACCCCGGCCCGCTCATAGGGCGTTTGAAATGGCGCGCCCATCAATCAGTCTTACCCATTAGCCTACTCCGAGGGCTTTCCGCCGATCATCAGACCAGCGCATAATCAGGTGATCGAACACGAGCGCCATAAGCGCAACGCACATGCCGAGAACGAAGTTTTTGCCAAGATCAGTACCTGCAAGCGTGCGCTGCAACTCTTGTCCAAGATCCTGCGTGCCGATGAATGCCGCGATGATCACCATGAAAAAGGCGAACATGATGGCCTGGTTAAACCCGACAGCCATGGTCGGGAGCGCCAGCGGTATTTGAACATTCCAGAGCTTCTGACTTCGTGTTGCCCCGGACATATCCGCAGCCTCAGTCATTTCACCGGGCACGTTGCGCAGCCCCTCGATGGTATACCGAACAAGCGGCACCATCGCGAAGATCAGGATGGAGAACACCACCGCCACATCGTTGATGCCAAACAACATGATTGCCGGAATCAGGTAAATGAAGCTCGGGAAGGTTTGCGCCGTATCGCACACCAGCAGAATGCGCGCAGACCATTTTTCAGACCGCGCAGCCCAGATCGCCAACGGCAAACCCAGGATCGTCGCCAACGTCACAGCCGAAACAACCGTATAAAGCGTGATAACGGAACGATCCCACCAGCCTGTCATGGCAACGATGAAGAAAAACCCGCCGCCAATGAGCGCAGAGCGCCGCCCGCCGATCATCCACCCAATCGCGGCCATCGTCAAAATGATGGTCGGGGTCGGCAGCCACAACAACGCGTTGCGGAACGGGATCAGCACCCAGACATTCAGGAACCAGCGCAACCATTCGGTCACCGCTTGCACCGAATCAATGTCGAGAAAGCCCTTGATCAGTTTGTCGATCTCTTTGCCCTGACTGAAGTGCTGCTTACGCCCGATGGTGTCGAGAATCTCAACGAATTGCGCCAGCACGATGAACCCGACAAACAGGCCAACCGCCACAAGGAACGTCAGGTGGCGTTTCCACCACGGTGTACCGCGTGGCATATGGTCAGGCTGTTTGACGACCCAAGCTTTTGAAAGACGGTCGAGCATGACCGCGACCAGAACGATGGTGACGCCAATTTCAAAGCTGCGCCCAATCTTGAACGACCCCATCATCGCAAGCAATTTGGCACCAAGGCCGGGCATGCCGATGAAGGCGGTCAAAACAACCATGGCCAGACACAGCATGATAACCTGGTTCACGCCCACCAGAATCTCGGTGCGTGCTGCGGGCACATAGACATGGCGCAGCATTTGCCACCGCGTGCACCCCGCCATTTTACCAGCCTCGACAATCTCCGGCGCGACCTTCTGAAGGCCAAGCGTCGTCATCAGGATCATCGGTGGCATGGCATAGACGATGGTCGCAACAGCGCCTGCGGTCGGCCCCACCTTGAAGAAAATAACCGCTGGCAACAGATAGGTGAAAAACGGCAGCGTTTGCAGCACCGCGAGGATAGGGCGCAAGATTTTGTCAAAGGTCGGCCATTTCCAGGACGTGATGCCAAGCAGCAGGCCCAGGAAAAAAGCTACAGGTGCAGCAACAGCAATCACAGACAAGGTCTGCATAGCCAGCTTCCACTGCCCGATCAGGGCCGTCCAGACAAAGGCACCGCCCGCAAGGGCCGCAAGCTTCCACCCCCCAAGATAATACCCGATGACAGCAGCAACCGCCGCCACGGCGGCCCACGGAATCGGACCAAGATTGGGCCAGCGACGCTTGCCATCCAGCAGGTTGGCTGTCGCATCGAGAACATACTCAAGCCCTGCGGAAATCGTCCGGGTCACATGAATGAGGCCAAGATCATCTTTCAGCCAATCAAACGCCGCGCCAAGCCAGATGTCCCAAGGGCCAATCAGGCTGTCAGGCACGCGGATAAGCCCCTCAGGCAGAACCGGGCGCAGAACGGCAAAGGCCACCGCCACGAGGAAAAGCCCCAATGCGATTTGGCGGCGCGTATCCGGCGCGTCTTCCAGTTTTTCGACCTGGGATGTGTCGCTTGCCGACATCACTCAGCCCCCAGCAACACATTCAGCGCCTGATTTCGGTCCAGAACACCGACAAACTCGCCCCCTGGTCCCTCAACAGGCAACTGATCACGCGTATCTTCGATCAGTTGGCGGGCCAGGTCGTGTATGGTTGCCCCAGCAGCAACACTTACCCCCGCAGGCGCAACCGCCCCTGGCTCCAGAGTGGCCATCACACCGGCCTTCACAACCCGCGATTTTTCGATTTCTTCGGTAAATTTCTTCACGTATTCCGTCGCCGGGTTCAGCACGATATTGGCGGGCACATCGCATTGCTCAACCGCACCATCTTTCATAATCGCGATACGGTCCGCGAGGCGAAGCGCCTCGTCAAAATCGTGGGTAATGAACACAATGGTTTTGCCCAGCATTTCCTGCAGGCGCAGGAATTCATCCTGCATTTCGCGGCGGATCAGCGGGTCGAGCGCGGAGAAAGGTTCGTCCAGAAACCAGATATCTGGCTCAATCGCGAGCGAACGGGCAATACCCACGCGCTGCTGCTGGCCACCGGACAGTTCGCGCGGGAAATAGTCTTCGCGGCCATCAAGGCCAACAAGCTTGATAACCTCCATCGCCCGCTCGCGGCGGTCGTGTTTATCTTGACCGCGCATTTCCAATGGAAAGGCGATATTTTCCAGCACCGTGCGATGGGGCAACAAGCCGAAGCTTTGGAAAACCATGCCCATTTTCTGACGGCGCATTTCAATCAAGCCCTTGTCATCGAGCTTCATAATGTCCTGACCGTCTATTTCGATCACACCGCCGGTGATGTCGTGCAGTCGGGAAAAGCAACGTACCAACGTTGATTTGCCGGACCCCGACAACCCCATGATGACCAGCATTTCGCCCTTGTTCACTTCGATGGACACATCACGAACACCGGCGATATAACCGTCGCTGCGAATGTCATCAAAAGAACGCCCCTTGTCCAACTTGGCGAGATACTTCTCCGGCTGAGGGCCGAACAGTTTCCAAACATTGCGGGCAGAGATAACGGGGGAGGTCATATAGTGGGCCTTTGCTAAAAACCCCCGCCGCAACAAGCGCGGCGGGGGCGTATTCAGATGCGAAACGGATTATTCAGTCCAAGGTTTCCAGACTGATTCATTCGCAGCCAACCATGCTTCCGCTGCTTCTTCTGGCTCCATCTCGTCGATGTCGACCAATTTGGCCATTTCAGCGATCTGCGCGTTGTTGAACGAGATTTTCGTGAACGTGTTGTACGCAGCAGGCCATTTGACGGTCATCTCATGGTGCGCAACTTTACGAAGGTAGCCCGTCGCAGGGTTACCGCAGTCATAGAGCGCATCTGGGTTTGGACCGACTTTCGGGTCTTTGTCGCAGCCGTCTTCCCATGCTGGGAACTCAACAAACTCACCTGGCCATACGGCTTCTGCGAAGTTTGGTGTCCAGTTGAACACAACCACTGGCTTCTTGTCAGCTTCGGCAGCGCCGATTTCCGCCCAGAGGGCCGCAGCCGAACCCGCGTTGATCACGGTGAAGTTCATGCCAAGGGCTTCTACGCGCTCTTTACCATGCTTGAGCCAGTCAACCGGGCCATCAAGGTAACGACCTTTGTCGCCTGTTTCAGCTGTCTTGAACAGATGCGCGCAATCGTTGAGAGCTTTCCAGTCAGGCAGGCCTGGGCAGGCTTCCTTGGTCCACATCGGATACCACCAGTCTTCGCGGGTGACAGCATCATGCGCGCCAGCTTCGACGAGGCCACCTTTTGCTTTCGCCGCGCGATAGGATGCACCGAATGCGCCTTCCCAAACTTCAGCTTCGAGCGTCACATCACCAAGGCGGACTGATTCATAAACAGCCTGGCTGTCGGTGGTCACATACTCAACATTGTTGCCCATGCTTTCGAAGATCTGGCCAATCACGTTGCTCATCACAATCTGGCTGGACCAGTTGTGGATCGGAATGATGATCGGGTCTGAGCTATCCTCGGCAAAGGCCGCGAATGGCGTTGCCGCGACAAGGCCCGCCGCGAGGGTTTTGGTAAATTTCGTCATTGTAGTCTCCCAGTTGATGCGGATTTTCCGCTGTATGTTCAGGCGATTATTCGTCCCATAAATCGGCACTTTTGCAGTGCTCTCATTCATTCGTTCTGGAGGTAGACCTCCATGCTGTCATCCAACGCATCTTTCCACGGTGTGTGGTGCGTTGGCGCCATAGTGCCAGTGATGACAGATTTATAGGCGTTGTTGCGGAACGTCATAATGTCCGCCTTCTTGTGGCCCTTCCACTCGTAGAAGGCCTTGCACGCCCCCTCGACGTCGAAAGACGGATAATCCGTCTCGTCAATCAATTCCTGCGTATAAGCACCCTGATAGTCGATGCAGGCGTAATCATCGGCCAATGCCGCTTCCGCAGCTTTCCGCGCATCAACATCAGCAACCCGCGCGGCCATATCCGGCACGGCGATGCGGTCCATGATAATGTCACGAACATACCATGCCTGCGCATCAAACATGTTGAAAGTGAACCACTGGTCCTGCATCCCGAGATAGAAAACATCGGGATTATGGTTCCAGACCACGCCTTTATAGAGATCGTCAGACGCCAGAACATTCGGCGTTTTCAGGCGAAGACTGTCTGGCAGAAACGGAAAGTGATGCTTGTACCCGGTGCACAGGATTATCGCGTGAACATCTTTTGATGTACCATCTTTGAAATAAGCGGTGTTCCCATCGACCCTTACCAATGCGGGCACTTCTTGCCAGTTGTCTGGCCACTTGAAGCCCATCGGCGCAGTTCGATGCGCAACAGTCAGCGAACGCGCGCCATATTTCCAGCATTGAGACCCGATGTCTTCGGCCGAATAGGACGTACCGAGGATCAGGATATCCTGGTCCTTGAACTCTAGCGCGTCGCGGAAGTCATGCGCGTGCAGGATCCGGCCGCCAAAGGTATCAAAACCGGGATAGTGGGGCACATTCGGTGTCGAGAAATGGCCGCTGGCGACGATAACGTGGTCAAACACTTCGGTCGTTTCCGCGTCCGCCTTGGTGTCACGCGCGGTGACTTCGAATTTTCCATCTGCCAGTTCGCGCACATCACGGACGCGGTTGTTAAATCGGATCCAGTCCCGCACCCCGGCCTTTTCGACACGACCCTTGATGTAGTCGAACAATACCGCGCGCGGCGGGTAAGAGGCGATTTGTTTGCCAAAGTGCTCTTCGAACGAATAATCGGCAAACTCCAACCCCTCTTTCGGGCCGTTTGACCAGAGATAGCGATACATGGAGCCATGGCACGGGTCACCGGCTTCATCCACGCCCGTCCGCCACGTGTAATTCCAAAGGCCACCCCAGTCGGATTGTGCTTCGTAACAAACAATCTCGGGAATCTCCGCACCCTTTGCGGCCGCCGATTGAAAAGCTCGAAGTTGTGCAAGGCCGGATGGACCGGCTCCGATGATAGCGACGCGTTTGGACATTGGCAGCTCCCTTTTCCTCAAACCCCTTCGACAATGGTCTGGACGCTGCTTGATGCAGCCTGTCGCAAAGCCTTTGCCTCAGCGTAGTCAGCGGAATGATACCACTCTTGCGCCAATTCATAAGAAGGAAATTCGATTATTACAGTTCTATTTCCCGGCGCAGGCCCTTCGTAGCTTTCGGAACGGCCACCGCGGACCAAAAATTCCCCACCGAATTTTTCGATGATTGGCTTAACCATACTTACGTATTCGGGGTATTTCTCAGGGTCTTCCACCGTGATTTGCGCAACAACATATCCCTTTGCCATGGCCGCTTAGCGCCCCTGTGCGTTGCTGCTGGATTGGTCCCAATTTGGTTCAAAACCAAGGACCTCCGTATCCGGATGCAGGGCCGGGTTGAACAGTCGGTTATGCGCAACCGTCGCCTGATAGAGCGGGTTTCGGCGACTCAGCTTCCAGACTTTGCAGTCCAAATCGAATCGCTGACCATAAGCATCAAAGGTCAATGTCACCCGGTCCGCGGCCCTTATGGTCGCCGCGCCGGTCGAACGCGGCGGGAATGTCGAGGTAAGGATATCCGAAAACTCATGCGACTTTTGGTAATAGGTCGCAGAGAAAAACTTTAACGCTTCTTCACGCCACTTTGCCGTGTCCGGCGTTTTCTTGGCCATGTGATTCATTTCGGGCGTTAGCGAATAGGCAGGTGATTTGGAAATCACTGTAATGATATGGCCCATTGGTTCGTCAGCGCCGGGCAGGGTCAGTGCAGGCGTGATCGCGTCAGTCGGCCGCCCGCCTTCATCACGCATCATCATCTGGCGAACGCGGCATTGCCACCCGAGGAAAGCCTTGCGCAGCGGATGATCGCTGGTCGTGTCTATCCCAAATTGCGCAGCAAGGCTCATGCAGCACCCCGTTCGGTTTCTGAGGCGCTGGTGAAAGCGCGGTCATGGGTAATGGAAGGAATACGCGCGCGGGCCGCCGCCACCTGCCCCAAGTCAACATCGGCCATCACAACACCCGGCTGATCGCCGCCATCGGCAAGAACTTCACCCCAGGGCGCGATGATCAGCGAATGCCCATAAGCCTCCCCCCCGCCCGGCACAGGGCCAATCGCGCAGGGCGAAATCATAAAGGCGCCATTCTCAACCGCGCGCGCCTGATTAAGGATATGCCAATGCGCCTCGCCGGTTTTTTTCGTGAACGCAGCGGGTGCAGTCAGGATATCTGCGCCAGCCTGCGCAAGGTCGCGGTAAAGCTGCGGAAACCGCAGGTCATAGCAAATGGTATGACCTATGTTTCCAAAAGGTGTCTCAACCAACGCGGCGCGGTCGCCGGGGGAGATCGTCGCGCTTTCGCGGTAAACTTCGGTGTCCGACAGTTGGATGTCGAACATATGGATTTTGTCATAGCGGCTGACGATGGCGCCACTGGCATCCAATACGTAACCACGATTTATGATCTTGCCGCCCGCGCCTTGCACAGCGATTGAGCCGACCATGATCCAGACGCCACGCGCACCCGCAAAATCACGCAGACCTTGCAGAACCGGGTGATCGCCTTCGGCAGCGACAGGCGGCGTCAGGGCCGCACCGTCGGATTTAAGGCCACCGCAATATTCCGGCAGCAATAGAAACGCCGCCCCCGCATCGACAGCTTGGTCCGCCAGCCCCAGCGCCTCGTCCAATGCGGAAGCAAAGTCCGGCATCGGGCGGGTCTGAAGGCAGGCGATCTTCACGGTCGGTCCAGCGGGGGCGGTCATTGTTATCTCCTATGGGTAAAGGCGTTTTCGTTCCGAATTCGCCTTAAAACTTCGCATATGCTTTGCGAAGCGTACCCAATGGATGACGATCTGACATCTGGAATTTCAAAAGAAACTCCCGCGCGATCATGTCCCGGTCCTGTTGGTTGTCTGGCAGCTCGATGTTGTCAGGCACCCGCACCCAGCCGTTGATGTTCCGGTCAAAAACGGCGGCGTTGCCGTCTTCGTACCCCATATGAACATCTTCGAGCCAGTTCAGATCATCCCATCCCATCACTTCCATGTACTTGGAAAGATAGGGTGTGATGCGGCGATAATCAGGAACCAGGTTCACATCATAGCGATAGCCGATGTGCTGCCCGATTTCCTTTTCACGTTCGGAGGCAAGCCCCGCCGCGTCATCCATGAACTGGTTGACGTCTGTGATCTCAGAGCCGCGATATTGCGTTCCAGCCATTGTCCGTCCTCCTTACAGGTGATGATAGTCTTCGATGCCAACCGTGTGGTTGGTACCAGCCAGCGGCACACCCGCCATGGCGGACGCTTCCATCGTCAAGGCACCGAGATCTTCGGGCTCCAAACTGTGAAGATGCGTCTTGCCGCATGCACGTGCAAACAACTGCGCTTCGATCGTCAGCGTGTGGAGGAAGTTGTACACCCGCTCCGCAGCTGCATCCGGGTCCAGGCGCGCGCGCAGCATCGGGTCTTGCGTGGCAACGCCAACCGGGCAACGGCCCGTGTGACAGTTGTAGCAATACCCCGGCTCTGCCCCGATTTCCTCGGGATAGTTCGCCTCTGGGATGTCCTTGTTGCAGTTGAGCGCCATCATCACAGAGTGGCCAAGCGCAATCGCATCAGCGCCAAGTGCGATGGCTTTTGCAACGTCGGCACCGTTACGGATACCGCCTGCATAGACCAGCGTAATCTCGCCGCGTTTGCCAAGGTCGTCGATGGCTTTACGCGCCTGACGGATCGCTGCAATGCCGGGAACGCCCGTATCTTCGGTAGCAAGGTGCGGGCCTGCGCCGGTGCCGCCTTCCATGCCGTCGATATAGATGCTGTCCGGGTCACATTTCACCGCCATCCGCACGTCGTCATAAACGCGGGAAGCCCCCAGCTTCAGCTGGATCGGGATCTGCCAGTCGGTTGCCTCGCGAATCTCCTGAATTTTCAGGGCGAGGTCATCCGGGCCAAGCCAATCGGGGTGGCGAGCGGGTGAACGCTGGTCAATACCGGCTGGCAGGGAGCGCATTTCAGCAACCTGGTCTGTCACTTTCTGGCCCATCAAGTGGCCGCCAAGGCCCACTTTACAGCCCTGCCCGATGAAGAACTCACAGCCATCTGCAAGCATCAGGTGATGGGGGTTAAACCCATAACGTGACTGGATGTTCTGGTAGAACCATTTGGACGAATAGCGACGCTCATCAGGGATCATGCCCCCTTCGCCGGAACACGTCGCCGTGCCCGCCATGGTCGCACCACGCGCAAGCGCGGTTTTCGCCTCATAAGACAGTGCGCCGAACGACATGCCCGTTACATAAACCGGAATATCCAGTTCAAGCGGGCGTTTGGCGCGTGGGCCAATGATCGTCTTGGTTTCGCATTTCTCGCGATACCCTTCGATCACGAAACGCGTCAGCGTACCGGGCAAGAAGGTCAAATCATCCCAATGGGGGATTTTCTTGAACAGCGAGAAACCGCGCATACGATAGCGGCCAAGTTCGGATTTGACGTGAATGTCATCCATAACCGCAGGGGGAAAGACGAATGAATCGCCAAGCCGGTATGGGTCCCGGCCCAGAGGCTTCTTCGTCGGCATATCTCCGTCAGCCATGTGTCAGCCTCCTTTACAGAATCATTTTCTTTTCGGTGGGTTCAAGATTGTCGTAGTTCCAGAGCATTTTGCCGGAGACGACTTTCTTGAAGTGCTCAATGCCATTTTCAGGCATCAGACCATATTGCGTCAGCTTGCGTGTCAGCCATGCACGGTCGAGGTCATTCTTTTCCTCTTCCACAGCATCAACACCGAGCGATTTGATGTCGCCGCCCACGTAGATCGTGCCGTCATACATACTGTCGCCCAGGTTCTTGCCGGCATTGCCGCACACGACCATCCGGCCACGCTGCATCATAAAGCCGGACAACGCGCCGGTGTCGCCACCGACGATGATGCTACCGCCTTTCATGTCGATCCCTGTGCGGGAGCCGACAGAGCCCATGCACACCAGATCGCCACCACGGATCGCCGCGCCGAATGTAGAACCTGCGTTCTTTTCGATCACAACGGTGCCCGACATCATGTTCTCGCCGCATGACCAGCCAACACGACCCGTGATGCGCACGTTTGGCCCGTCAGTCAGGCCCACGCCAAAGTAGCCGATTGAACCTTCGATGATCAGGTTCAGGCGGCTCAGGATGCCTGTGCCGATGGAATGTTTCCCGCGTGGGTCCTTGATGACAATAGTGCCATAACCTTCGGCCATCAGTTCACGGATTCTGCCGTTCACTTCGGTCGTGGTCATGTCGCCGGTGTCAATTTCAGTCCGCTTGTTGAAGTCAACCTCGGGTGCCCAGGGATACGTGAAGCGTTCCTCTGCATCCGGGTCAAATTCGATAAACATTGACCGGCCGGTCAACTGTTCGGTGCGCATGCCAAGGGCCGTGACGCGCTCTTCCTGCGTCATGCCCTTCAGTTCTGCGTCGGTCACGCCCGCCATACCCGGACCTCCTCATCGTAAGGATCGTAAGTGTCAATTTCCTGAGGAAGGATCGCACGGATGGCGACCTCTTCGGACGCCATGGCAATCATGTCGTCGGATTCGTAAAGCACGAGCGGTTTTGCCGCCATCGTGTCTTTGGCCATGCCCAACTCGTCTTTCGTTGCAACGAGGTAGGTGAAAACACCGTCGATGTCTTCGATGGACTGGCGCAGCGTGTCTTCCAGGGACATCCCGTTGGACAGGTTGTGCGCTGTGTAAACAGCGAGCAATTCGCTGTCGCAGTTGGACATGAAGCGATGCCCTTTCTGCTCCATCTGGCGGCGACGGATCCAATAGTTGGTGATCTGCCCGTTATGAACAACGCTCACGTCGTTATAGGGGAAGGCCCAGTAGGGATGCGCAGAGCGGATATCAACGTCAGATTCCGTTGCCATGCGCGTGTGCCCAATGGCGTGGGTGCCGTTGAAGTCGTTCAGGCCATAAAGCCCGGCAACATCAGACGCATCGCCCAGGTCTTTGATCAACTCAAGGCCGCTGCCCATTGAAAGGATCTCAACACCATCGGTTTCCTCGATGTGCGCCGCCATCTTGGCCATATCGCCGTTGTGGCCCAGCACGTACCGCAAGGAATACTCGGTGGACGCTTCTTTGGATTTCACCGATGCGCCATGCTCTGACAGGATCGATTCAACCTCTGCAATGCGGTCAACGATAACCTGATGGATGCCGCGGCCGCGGTTCATATCCTCAGCCTCCGCCACCTTCAGACGCATGATGTAATCACCAGCGTTTGGCTCGCCGTAAACGGCGTAACCTGTCGAGTCAGGCCCCCGGTGTTTGAGTGCCTGAAGCATCAGGGTCATCTCGGAACCTACGTTCGAGCTTTTCCCCCGGTGGATCAGTCCAGCAATTCCGCACATGGAATGTGGTCCTCCGTTAGAGTGGTGGTTTAGGGTGGTGGTGCCCCCCGAAAGAGGCACCACATGGTGAATTAGGTCAGCCCAAAATTGCGGACTGAAATCAGGGCAGGCATTCCATGTAGGTTTCGTTGTCCCACTCGGTCACGGTCGCGTTAAAGCGGGCGAACTCATCGTATTTATACTCATGGAACAGGCGATACATCTCACCAGGAAGGCCCTTTTGAACAACGGGGTTGTTCTCAAGGAACTCAAGAGCTTCACCCAAAGACATCGGAAGCTTCTTGACCTGTTTGCCGGCCTTGATCGCTTCGTAGATGTTGCGTTCTTCCGGCTGGCCCGGATCCAACTGGTTGTCGATACCATCATCCATCGCCGCAAGCAGCGTGGAACCCATGAGATAGGGGTTAACCATACTGTCTACCGAACGATATTCGAAACGGCCTGGTGCAGAGACGCGCAGGCCCGTTGTCCGGTTCTGGAAACCCCAGTCAGCAAACACAGGCGCCCAGAAACCCGTATCCCACAAGCGGCGATAGCTGTTCACCGTTGAGGCGCCAATCGCTGTCAGTGCCTGAAGGTGGTGCACAACGCCGCCAATCGCTTCGAGGCCTTCCTTGCCAGGCATCTGCGGATCATCGCCATCAGGCATGAAGGTGTTTTCACCACCACGTACATACATGTAGTTTTCAGGCATGCCCGGCAGGTTGTCAGGGTCTTGCCCACATTTGACAAACTCATCCTCACCGCCACGCCAGAGCGACATGTTATGGTGACAACCAGAGGCCGACACACCCATGAACGGTTTGGTCATAAAGCAGGCGAAGATGCCGTTTTCGCGCGCAACCTGTGCGCAAATCTGTCGGTATGTCGTCAGGCGGTCTGCGTTACGCAGCACGTCATCGAACATCCAGTTCAACTCCAACTGACCAGGCGCGTCTTCGTGGTCGCCCTGGATCATGTCGAGGCCCATTTGACGCGCATAGCGGATCACCTGCATGGAAACAGGGCGTAGCGATTCAAACTGGTCGATGTGATAGCAGTATGGCTTGGAAAAGCCGTCCTTCGGCTTGCCGTTCTCGTCGAACTTCAGCCACATCATTTCCGGCTCGGTACCAACGCGGAGCGAGCGACCATGCTTGGCCTTAAACTCTTCATGCATCCGGCGCAGGTTGCCGCGACCGTCTGAGGTCAGCGCACCGCCGGGATTTTCTTTCTCTTCACGGTTGCGGAAGAGCGTGCAGTACATGCGGCCGATTTCAGGGGCCCATGGCAGCTGCATGAATGTTTCCGGCTCCGGAATGCCAACCATCTCGCCAGCTTCCGGACCATAACCGAGATAATTGCCGCCGCGGTCGGTGAACAGGTTTACCGTCGCACCATAAACAAGCTGAAAGCCCTTTTTGGCGATGCTTTCCCAGTGATCAGCAGGAATGCCCTTACCAAGGATCTTGCCTGTGACGGAAACGAACTGCAGGTACAGGTATTCGATGCCCTTTTCGTCGATCATCTTGCGGACGGCTTTGATTTTCTCGTCGCGTCCCGGCTGCTCTACAAATCGTTCAAGATCGGTTTCGGCCATTCGTGTTTCTCCTTGCTGGTCAATTCGCGCTGGATTGTCACCAGCGTCGTATTTGTTTGGCTCAGGTCTTACGTTTCAGGGCTATACGGCCCTAATTTGGTTCATTCACTTTGCAGATTTCGGCGCAGTGAACGCCTGATCCCACCGCATTGGGGGCAATCGGACCGAAAAAGGCAACCTTTTTTGAACCAAAATGGTAAAATTGGTAGAAATTCATCCGAATTGGTTTAAATTTGGACCATGGAAAATATCGACACACCCCAAGTTGAACAACAACGCACCATCAAACGCAAAGGGTCGGCAGACATCGCCGCTGTCCTGCGCAGAGAGATTCTATCGGGCCAGTTGCTTTGCCATGATCGGTTGCCCGCAGAGCGCGCCATGGCGGATCGTCATGGAGTTTCGCGCGGGACAGTGCGTGAGGCATTGGTCCGTCTTGAACGCGAAAGACTGGTCGAAATTCGCCCAGGATCAGGTACTTATGTGATTCACGCGGCACCGCCTCCGATGGAATCGCCCATCGAATCAGCGCGCCCGCTTGAGTTGATGGATGCCCGGTTTGCGCTGGAACCACACATCTGCCGCTTGGCTGTTTTGCACGCGCGGCGGGCCGATTTTGAGCGGTTTGAGACGCTTCTCAATCAAATGGATGCCTGCGGAAACGACGCTGTTGCCTTTGGGGAGGCCGATTCGCTGCTTCATACCGCGCTGGCCCAATCAACAGGCAACAACCTGCTGATCTGGATTATCGGGCAAATGAATGATGTGCGCGGGCAAGGAGAATGGACCCGGATGCGCCAACTCACCCTCGATCCCAAGATCATTGCCCAATACAACGCAGAGCACCGCCAAATCGTTAACGCGATCCGCTCCCGCGATGCGGAGCGGGCCGCGACCATGATGAAGGCACACCTTGAAACAGCGCGCCTCTCGCTAACCCGCGCGTCAGAAACCTGATAGCGGGGGCGAGGGCAACGCCCTACACAGGCAAGGCTTCAATCGTTTCAATCAGGAGGGCCAGTTCACGTTCGCCGCTGAACCGATGATCTGCGCCGTCAACCAAAGTCAGCCGCGTATCCGGCCCGTTAACGTGGTTCAGCAACCGCATTGCGACAGAAACATCCACATCCGCATCCGCGGTGCCCTGCAATAATCGAATAGGAAAATCGAAATTGAGGGCCTGGCGCAACACCAACTGATTGCGGCCATCTTCGATCAATTTGCGAGTGATGATATAGGGGTCATCGGAATATTCGCTCGGCTCTTCAATGCGCCCATCTGTGATCAGGCGTTCTCGCGTGGCCGCATCCATGCCTGCCCACATGCTGTCTTCGGTAAAATCTGGCGCAGCGGCGATCCCCACCAACGCGGCGACCCGTTCCGGCGCTGCACGAGCCAACAGCAACGAAATCCAGCCCCCCATGGACGATCCGACCAAAATTTGCGGCCCATTGGTCAACGCGGACACAGCATCACGCGCATCTGCTGCCCAATCACCGATACACCCCTCATCGAATGCGCCCGAAGACTGACCGTGACCGGTATAATCGAACCGAAGGAACCCGCGCCCGGCTTCCCGCGCCCAATCTTCAAGGTGCAAGGCCTTGGACCCCTCCATGTCAGATTTGAACCCGCCCAAAAACACGACGCCGGGGCGTGATGCCCCCTCGCCACGTGCTTCGGTTCTGTGGTAGGCGATGTTTCGATCACCGCTGAGGGTGAGCGTGGCGGGAGTGGTCATGTCAGGCCCTTTTCCAGAGGATGCAACGGTTGGCGCACCAGATGTGGCTGACCATAACGGCGCGGTCGCGCCGGGCAAGCCTTTGACCATATTGCAGATGATCAATGCCGATAGCTTTACCACCCCGGCGCGATCTGTGCGCGATGTCGCGGGCGCAATCGCGGCGGCGGGTGGTCGATCACTTGTGGCGGCTTCCGGCGCGGCGGCGGCTCGTGTGCGCGCACCTGGGTCAGATCTGACCATACTTGATACAAACGGCGGGCGTGCCAAACGACGCGCCGCTGCCTTGCTCACGGAATTGGCGCAAGCCGAAGGCATCGATGTTGTCCATGTGCACGACCCCGCCAGTGCCGAGATCGGCGAAGCGGTTGCCAAGGCCACAGGCGCGCGGTTCATGGCCACATTTCACACCCCCCCGGTCAGCAGTTGGCGCAGTGCCTTCGCGCAACCAGCGATGTTTCAGGCGCAGCAGGCGATTGCCGTTTCCGAATCTCTGGCCCAGGACATAACAGGCAGGCATGGGCTGACGTCCGACCGCATCGCCGTGGTGCCGCGCGGTGCCGATATGGATATTTACGCCGAAGAGGTCGTCAGCGCCCATCGCACCATCGCGCTTGCCGATGCCATCGGCCTTGCAGAAGATGCCCGCCCCGTGGTTTTGACGTTTGGGCGCATCACCAAAACCAGCGGTCACCGCGCCCTTGTGCGCGCGGTCGCGCAAGGGGTCGGCGCGGATGCCTTGTTCCTGTTGATCGGTGATGATGAGGATTCCGCCGGTGCCGCGTTGGAGACTGAAATCATCGCCGCCGGATTGGGAGGCACGTTTCGGCGCGCCCCCCCCGTTGAAGATGTCCCCGCTGCGTTGAAGCTCGCATCGCTGGTTTGCGAAGTGTCACCCACCCACGGCGGGCAAGTTCTGATCGAAGCACAGGCCATGGGCCGCCCTGTCATTGCCCCCGCAACGGCGGCCGCGCCCGAGGTCATGGAAGACGGGTCTTCGGGCTGGCTTTTCCCGGTCGGTGATGAAGGCAAATTGGCGCAAATTCTGTCGGACGCCCTCGCCATGGATGACAGCGCCCGCGCGCACATTGGTATGGCGGGCCGGGCACGCGTACGGGCGCGCTTTACTTTGGCAGAAACTTTGGCCGCGACGCTGACTGTTTATGAAACGACGGCGGGCACGGCCTTTCCCAACCGGGAATATTCCTGATCAGGCGTGCGACCAGATTCGCTGTGGCGGAACATGAAGCCTGACAGACATGCCCACGGACACCTTGCCGGGGCGCTCAACCCATCCGCAAATACCCCGTTTTTCACGGGCATGAACGGGGAATGACAGGCCCTTGCCGGGATGATGGTTCTCAATTTCCTGCCCGACATATTTGCAGGGACCGTTTTCCATATCATTCACCACCGACGCGTCGCTTTCAAAAATCAAACGGCTGGAGGGTGGAATTTTTGTAAAATCAGGAATGCCTTCGATGATGATGTTCGCGCCCGTCCATTCCGGCGCGATCCGATCAATGCCCATATCGGCGGCTGCCTCGGCCAACTCCTCCGCCGACAGAATTGAAAGCTGGCGGGCGTTGCCGATCTCGGTTCCGCGCGGATATTGCAGCTTGACGCGAGAACATGACGGGCGCGTCATCCCGCTGTGGCATTCCCCGACTGGCCCTTCAAAGGACAGGTCCAGTTCCTCTCGCGGTTCAGACGACAATGTCACCTGACGGTCGAGCACCACGCCCACATAGGTCACGCGCCCGTAAATATCCGTGGGTTTCAGAATCGCCATGTCATTTTCTCCTGCTTCTTCGGCCTGACCCTATCCGGACGGCGCGCAATCAACACGTCAAATGTCGTGATGGGGGCCATTCACTGAGGCAACTGTTCATCTTCACAGGCCGCATTATTCGCACAAAGCCGCGCAACATACCCCGTGCGCAGCCCCGGTTCGAAACCCAAACCTTCATAAAAGGCATGAACACGGGGGTCTGCCCGCCCGCTTTGCAACAACACATGATAACATCGCGCATCCCGCGCAGCCTGCAATGCGGCCCTTACCACGGCGGTACCATAGCCTCGCCCCTGATGCGCGGGGTGGGTTACGACGTTTTCAAGAAACCCGTGGCGTTGCCCCTTGCGAAGCAGGTTTGGCGCTGTGATCAGCATGGCGCTCGCGACAATATCCGCCCCACAATGCGCAACAAAGACGGCCACATGGGGGGAGCCGATCGTCTCCCCCCAAATTTCGGTGACATCTTCGGCCACATCACTAACATCAGAAGCGTTGAACAATGCCAAAACGCCTGCCAGATCATTCAGTTCAGCTTTGCGTGCTTGCTGCATCGGGCGGGCGTTCATTGTAATACTGCCTTACCAACTACGCTTGCATCCCACCGCGCAGGCAACGCTATCGCGCCGCTAATTCGATCATAATGCGCTCGAACTCTTCCTCCGTCACAATGGCGTAGGTGATTTTCGTGCGGGTGAATGTGAGCTTTTTCATGGTGGTTATCTTGCCATGACCACCGACCATCTCGATCCCGCCTCGTGATTTCAGGTCACCCCGTTTCTCAAGTTGCCAGTCTCCGGGGGAACTCATCAGCTCGCCATCGGCATAAAAATCAGAATAGCTCCACAACATCTCATCGCCCAGCATCAAGGCAACACGGCTGCGCTCGAAGTATTCATCTGTATGCACTTGCTCGAATGTCGGGATATAGGGCGGGGCCTCCCGTTTCCCGACCGCAGCATTGAACCCGTAATAGGGGGGCACCTCTGCTGCTTCATCGGGCAAGGCGTTAAACCCCGGCACAATTTCAAGAATATGTGTTTGCTCTGTCTGCGTCCACCCCACCCCACTCAGCACATATCGCCTGAAGGTTATGACCTCTCCGGTATTATTTTCGAGAAATTTTATCTGCATTCGCTTCCCCCTTTTTTTGTTGGCCACCGACCTGTGGTGGCATCCGCGCAAGACTGGTGCCACATGGCTGGCGGCGCTTGTGGAGCGGCCCGCCATTCTCTAGCTTGATGCAACTTCGAATCCAGCGCGAGACAAAATGGCGGACCCGACCGAAAAAACTGCCGAGCAAGGCTATCAGGTTCTTGCGCGCAAGCACCGCCCCCAAACCTTTGCCGACCTGATCGGCCAGGAGGCGATGGTGCGCACACTGAAAAATGCGTTTGAGCATGATCGCATTCACCACGCCTTCATTATGACGGGGGTGCGCGGGGTCGGTAAGACCACGACCGCCCGGATCATCGCAAAGGGCCTGAACTGTATCGGGCCAGACGGAACAGGCGGGCCAACCATCGCGCCCTGCGGTGTTTGTGAGCCATGCCGCCAGATCGCCGACAGTCGGCATGTGGATGTGTTGGAAATGGACGCCGCCTCCCGCACAGGTGTCGGCGATATCCGTGAGATTATTGAAAGCGTCCGTTATCGCGCGGCCTCCGCCCGGTACAAAGTCTATATCATTGACGAGGTTCACATGCTTTCGACCAGCGCGTTCAATGCGCTGCTCAAAACGCTAGAGGAACCGCCCGCGCATGTGAAGTTCATCTTCGCAACCACCGAAATCCGCAAGGTTCCGGTTACTGTTCTAAGCCGATGCCAACGGTTCGACCTGCGCCGTATCGAGCCTGAGGTGATGATCGAGTTTCTCGGTGGTATCGCTGCAAAAGAAGGCGCAACCGTTGCTGAAGAGGCCCTCGCGCTGATCACGCGTGCCGCCGAAGGGTCGGCGCGCGATGCGCTATCTCTGCTGGATCAGGCGATTGCGCATGGCGCAGGGGAAACCGGGCCAGATCAGGTTCGTGCGATGCTGGGGCTGGCTGATCGCGGCCGGGTGATCGACCTGTTTGACCTAATTATGAAGGGCGATGCCTCTGCCGCGCTGATCGAGATTGGGCGGCAATACGCCGATGGTGCCGACCCGCTGGCTGTCTTGCGTGATCTGGCGGAGCTGACCCATTGGATCAGCGTGGTCAAAATCAACACCGAGCACGCCAATGACCCAACCGTTTCAACGGACGAGCGTGACCGGGGCAAAACGCTGGCCGAAGCCCTGCCCATGCGCGCCCTGACACGCATGTGGCAAATGCTGCTCAAGGCACTGGAAGAGGTCGGGCGCGCGCCCAACGCAATGATGGCGGCAGAAATGGCGATCATCCGCCTGACGCATGTTGCTGACCTGCCAACCCCCGATGACATCATCCGCCAGTTTACCGG
>JBMYXS010000049.1:0-27510 GCA_049608645.1 Pikeienuella sp.
GGGGTCGGTCATTGTGAGGTACGATTTAAGGGCGTCTTCGGTGGCGCTGTTCATTGTTGTTTAAAACCTATGTTCAATAATTGGTACCAACATAGGGTCTGGGTGAACAGCTGTCTCCACGCGCAGGCGAATATTTTACCCTTGACTATCCAAAGCATAACCCGCGCCGCGCACCGTTCTGATCGGGTCGTTGTGCCCGCCCGCTTTCAGGGCTTTTCGCAGGCGTCCCACATGCACGTCGACTGTGCGGGCTTCGACATAGATGTCGCGGCCCCAGACAAGGTCGAGCAGGCGCTCGCGGCTGAAAACGCGGCCCGGTTTGGCGATGAATGTTTCCAGCAAGCGGTATTCAGTCGGGCCGAGGTGTATTGGCGCGCCGCCGCGTGTGACCTTGTGCTGTTCAGTATCTACCGTGATATCATCATGGGTCAGAACTGCGCCGGTTGCGCCGGGGTTCGCACGACGCAGCAGGGCGCGTACCCGGGCCATCAACTCGTTCACTGAATAGGGTTTGACCACATAGTCATCCGCCCCCGTATCAAGCCCGCGCACGCGATCATCTTCCTGGCCACGTGCCGTCAACATGATGATCGGTGTTGCCTTTATCTCCGGGTTGCGGCGCATCTGGCGGCAGATTTCGATGCCAGACTGGCCCGGCAACATCCAATCAAGGATAATCAAATCAGGTTCGTGTTCCTGCGCTAGCAACAACCCTTCTTCGCCCGTACCAGCGCGCAGAGCGGTATAGCCGAGTGCCTCTACGTTATAGGCGAGCATCTCCATCTGCGCGATTTCGTCTTCGACGATCAGAACGGTCGGGGCGGCCATGACCTTATGTCTCGACGTTCATGGTGCTGGTGACATCACCCTTGATCCGCTCGTCATCGGGCAGGGCACCATCCACGAGATAGATGATCTGTTCAGCGATGGAGGTGGCGTGGTCGCCCATCCGTTCAACATTTTTGGCAATGAACAACAAGTGCATGCAGGATGTGATCGTGTGCGGGTTTTCCATCATGTAGGTAAGCAATTCGCGGAACAGTGAATTGTGGAGTTGGTCCACCTGTTCATCCCGCTGGCGGATGTCTTCGGCCATTGCCGCATCGCGGGCCACAAAGGCATCCAGCACATCGCGGATCATCACCTGCACCAGCCCCGACATGCGCCGGATGGTTTCCGAAGAGGCACCAACGCGTTCATATTCGGAGATGACATTCACGCGTTTGCCGATGTTTTTGGCATAATCGCCAATCCGCTCCAGATTGGTTGTGACCTTGAATGAACAGATCACCCGCCGCAGGTCATTTGCCATGGGCTGACGGCGTGCCAATACGCTTGTGGCCAGTTCGTCTATGCGAACTTCGTATTGATCGACATCCTTGTCGCGGCGGCGCACCATCTGGCCTGCCTCGGCATCATGCGCGATCAGAGCGTCAACAGCGGCACCGATCTGGGTTTCCACAAGGCCACCCATCTCGAGCATCAACGATTCAATCTGTGCGAGTTCTTCGTCAAACGAAGTGACGATGTGACGATTGCTCATGTGTCTTGTCCTTACCCGATGCGCCCGGTGATGTAGTTTTGCGTGCGTTCGTCCTGCGGGGCCATGAATATTTCATCTGTTTGGCCCTGTTCGACCAAAACGCCAAGGTGAAAGAATGCGGTGCGCTGGCTGATGCGCGCGGCCTGTTGCATTGAATGGGTGACAATCACAATAGCGTAATTTTCCCGCAATTCATCAATAAGTGCCTCAACCTTGGCGGTGGCAATCGGGTCGAGGGCCGAGCATGGTTCATCCATCAACAGGACCTCCGGCGCGGTGGCAATCGCGCGGGCAATGCACAGGCGTTGTTGTTGCCCACCGGACAGGCCGGTGCCTGGCTCGTGCAACCGATCTTTGACCTCATCCCAAAGCGCGGCGCGGGTCAGCGATATTTCGACAATCTCATCAAGTTCGGTTTTGTTGGCGGCAAGCCCGTGTATGCGGGGGCCGTATGACACGTTGTCATAGATTGATTTGGGAAAGGGGTTTGGCTTTTGAAAGACCATGCCGACCCGCGCGCGCAGCTGCACCGGGTCGATCTTCGGATCATAAATATCCGTGCCATCAACCGTGATTGTGCCGTCGACGCGACAAATATCAATCGTGTCGTTCATCCGGTTTATGCACCGCAGGAATGTGGACTTGCCACAGCCAGACGGACCGATGAAGGCGGTCACTGATTTGTCCGCGATATCGACAGACACATCCTTGATGGCGCGATTGTCGCCGTAATAGACGTTCACGTCTTTGGCGGTAATCTTGGGGCGGTCGATCTGTGGGGAGGTGGTCATGGGGGCAACGTCTTTCACTGGGGCTGCACTCTTTCTTGTCACGGGGTTCACCAGCGCCGCTCAAAGCGTTTGCGCAGGATGATTGCCAGAATGTTCATCGCCAACAAGAACGCCAGAAGCACACAAATCGCGAGGGCGGTCTTGGCTTCGAAGGCGCGCTCGGGGAAGTCAGACCAGCGATAGATTTGCACGGGAAGAACCGTCGCGCTGTCGGTTACGCCTGCCGGAATATCGACAATGAACGCGACCATGCCAATCATGATCAGGGGAGCGGTTTCGCCCAGGGCTTGCGCCATGCCGATGATGGAACCGGTCATCACACCAGGCATGGCCAAGGGTAACACATGGTGAAACGTCGCTTGTTGTTTGGATGCGCCCACGCCAAGTGCCGCATCGCGGATCGAGGGTGGCACGGCCCGGATTGCGGCGCGCGATGCGATGATGATTGTTGGCAATGTCATCAACGCCAGCACCATTCCCCCTGCGATAGGGGCCGAGCGAGGGGCAAACCCGCCGATTTCGATGGTCTTGCCCCAGATTTCAAACTCCACCCCGCCCACAAATATCGCAAGACCCAGCAAGCCAAACACGATGGAGGGGACCGCCGCGAGATTGTTGATATTCACCTCAACAAAACTGGTGAACCTGTTCTTTGGCGCAAATTCCTCAAGATATATCGCGGCGCTGACGCCGATGGGAAAGGCGAGCAGGAATGTCACCAGCATCGTCCAGAACGTGCCTGCCACGGCCCCCCAGATTCCGGCCAGTTCGGCCTCTCGGCTGTCTCCGGCGGTGAAGAACCGCCAGTTGAATACGGTTTCTGTTGCCCCCTGACGTTTCAGGGTTTCGATCCAGACGACCTGTTTGTCGTTAACTTTGCGAGCTGTTTCGGGCTGATCCATAATCTCGATCAGCCATGTGCCTGGCGCTGCGGCGACATTGGTGGTCAGGGGGGCGTAAACCTCACCTGTTATTGATGCGGGGCTGATCCTGTTGGCGCGGACCCAACCACCGTTTACTTCGATCAAAACTGATGATGTCTGGCTTGATAGGGTTTCTTCGCCGCCATCGGCGGCTGCACGGCGTTCAAGTTCATCGGCCTGAGCAATTAGGCGGTCACGTTCACGGCTATAGCGTTCAGATTGTGTGACAAGCTCGGCGCGCTGCTCGCCATCGGTGGCCGCTACTGCACGGTTTGCAAACACTGTTTGCGCATTTTGCTGACGGGCGGCTTCATCGCGCAGGCGCTTTGCGTCTTCGCGCAAAAGGGCCTTCACAGCCGCCAGAGGCTGCGCAAAGTCGGGGGTGGTTGAAGTGAGCGTAACCTCGCCGCCGATCTTGGCGTAGTCTCCCGTCAGGGTCAGTCGTCCTTGGCCCTGGGATTTTCGCAGTTCCCCAAAAAAGCCCTTCAGGTACAGGTCAGCGTCGTCTGACAGCAGAAACCGGAACGACCCGTTTGAAGGTGCGGTGGCGTCGGTGGAGGCGGCGTTCTGGAACAGTGAAATCGTGTGCGCTTGCAATTCATAGGCGGCCCCGGCGGATATGAGACCATAGAGCGCGCGTCTGTCACCGCGCCCTTTCACGTTCGGGAATGCATCTTTCAGGCTGTCTTTCATCAAGCCTGTGTAATTGCCGTCTGCCGGGTCATCCTGATTGATCTTGCTCGACGTAAAATCAACGGGCAGCGTAACATAGCTTTCAGTCAGTGCGTCGCCAGCTTTGCTGAACACCGAACTGAGCAACGTCACGAGTGCAAGCGCCGCCAAAGCAATCGCAAATATTCCATAGAATTTCAGCCGGATTTCCGCCTGACGCCGGGCGCGTACACGGGCGGCGGAGCGGGGGGAGCTGTGAAGCGCGGTTAGGGCTTTCATATCGACCATTTCGCGATCCTCAATCATACATTTCGCGATAGCGGCGCACGATGCGCTGCGCGATCACATTCAACAAAAGCGTCACACAAAAGAGCGTGAAACCGAGTGTAAAGGCCGGGCCTGCGGCGGTGTCGGCTTCGGTGTCGCCGGTGATCAGCATGACAATCTGCACCGTTACGGTGGTCACAGCTTCCAGCGGGTTCGCTGTCAGGTTTGCGCCTTGTCCGGCGGCCATCACCACAATCATCGTCTCACCAATCGCGCGGGAAACGCCCAGCAAAACGGCAGAAACAACACCCGGCAACGCGGCTGGCAGTACCACCTGCCGGATGGTTTCGGCCTTGGTTGCGCCAAGCCCATAAGACCCATCGCGTAGGCTTTGCGGCACGGCGTTGATCACATCGTCAGAAAGCGAGGAGATAAATGGAATGATCATCACGCCCATCACGATCCCGGCGGCCAGGGCGCTTTCCGATGCTACAGACAGGCCGATGCTTTCGCCCGCGTTGCGGATTGCAGGCCCAAGCGTAAGGGCCGCGAAAAAACCGTAAACAACCGTGGGAATCCCGGCGAGCAGTTCCAGCATTGGCTTGGCGATAGATCGCACGCGCGGGGACGCAAAATCAGACAGGTAAACCGCCGACATCAGACCGATCGGCACCGCCACGAGCATTGCAATGATGGTGATCATTATTGTGCCGGCAAAAAGCGGGATGGCTCCCACCTCATCGGGGTCCATTTCCCCCGAATGCACGCCCGACAGGGGTGACCAGGTCGTGCCGAACAGATATTTCCAGATTTGCCAGTCTATCTTGGCAAAGAAATTCAGCGTTTCCCCGACAAGGCTGAGGATAATGCCGATGGTCGTCAGAATGGCGATTGCCGCCGCCGTCCAGAGAAAACCCGCAATGATACGTTCAGCCCGATTGCGCGCGCGCCAGTCCTTGCCGACCTGCCGCAGGGTGATGAACAAAGCGATCAGCGCGGCGCCTGTGCTTGCAAGAAACACGGCCCAGAGGCGCGTTGCCTCCATCGTGCGGTAATTACTGGCCAAGGCGATGCGCGTTTCGTCAGTGGCGGATGGGATGTCGCCTGCTGCGATGGCGATGGCGTCAGACAGGATCAATTCGACCTGAATGGCACTCGCACCCGGTGAAACGCTTTCGATTGTGGCAACGAGTGTCCGCTCGATCATCGAAGCACCGATGCCGGCCACCAGGCTCGCCGCGACGACCCCGGCCAGACCCACCCAAAGCGCCGCATATGTACCGTGATAGATCGGGCGCGAATGCAGCACCGCCAGCGTCGCATCGCCAACTGAACGGACAGCCCGCGCGCGCGCCATCAGAAATGAGATCACCGTCAGAAGCGCGACCAGAAGAAAGGTGAGTTGTAGCATGACAAGGCCCAATGCAGCGCGCCACGCCCCTTCGGAAAAGGCCGTGGCGCCGGTGTGGTTAGGGTCAGAGATCGGCTGCGGTGATGACGGTCAGCGCCTCGACCCGCGCGGCATTTGCGATCAATTCATCTTCGGTCAGCGGGATCAGGCCCTTGTCGACCAGATACCCTTCTTCGCCTGAAGCCTCTTCAGAGGTAAATTCAGCGACATATTCCATGATGCCCGGCACAACACCGACATGGGCCTTTTTGATGTAATAGAACATCGTGCGTGACACGGGGTAGGCCCCCTCGGCGATGTTGTCGAACGTGGGTTCGACCCCATCGACCTTTGCGCCTTTCAGCTTGTCGCCATTCTGATCGAGAAACGAAAAGCCAAAGATGCCAAGCGCATCGGGGTTGGATTCGAGCTTTGAGACAATCAGGTTGTCATTCTCACCGGCTTCGATGAACGCGCCATCGGTGCGAACTTCTGAACCTTCCGCTTTGCAATAGGCCTTGTCGTGGCCCGCTGCGCGGCAGGCCTTTTGCATGACCAGTTCCTGAAATGCGTCGCGCGTACCTGATGACGGTGGCGGCCCCAGAATTTCGATTTTGGTCGCTGGCAGGGACGGGTCCAGGTCGGACCACAATACCGGCATTTCGCCAGCGGCTGACAGAGCCTGCCAAATCTGGGTGCGTGTCACCGCAAAACTTGGGGCGGATTTGGCATTGGCCAGAACAATTCCATCAAAGCCAACCTGGCTTTCGATGGCTTCAACGCCATTTTCCTGACACTGGGCAATTTCCGTTGCCTTGATCCGGCGTGAGGCATTGGCGATGTCGGGGTGGTCAACACCAACACCAGCGCAGAACAATTTAAGCCCGCCACCGGACCCGGTGCTTTCTACAATCGGCGTGCGAAAGTCGGGGGAACGACCAAAAGCCTCGGCAACTGCGGTTGAAAACGGGAAAACGGTGGATGAACCAACGATGCGGATCTGGTCGCGGGCCTGTGCGCTGCTTGCAACTGCGATAAGCGCCGCCGCGGCGGTAACGGTGAATTTCAGCATTGAAACCTGTCTCCTCTGATCGTCAAACCCACATCGTGCAGGCTGGACGAGCTCTGGATATGTCCAGTGCGTGAACCGTCTATGACAGTTGTGTAACAGTTTAATGACAGTGGCTTTGGGTCAGGGATTGGCGGGCTGGTTTTCCGTGCCGCCGCGCAGGTTCGCGATGACTATGCGGACGGTATCACGGGAATAAACACTGCAAAATCAGAGCCTTGCCCTGGTCTGCTGTCTATCGTCAACCGGCCCCTGTGGCGCTGAAGGATGTGTTTTACAATCGCCAGTCCAAGCCCGGTGCCCCCCTTGTCGCGGGAACGTCCGGTATCGACGCGATAGAATCGTTCTGTAAGCCGGGCTTGATGAACACGTTCGATTCCCGGCCCAGTGTCCCGCACGGAAACCTTGATCGCCCCGCCCATCATGCCGGGGGCGGTGGGCAGCGTGCTGAGTGTAATCGCTACGTGATTTTCCTCGCCGCCATATTTCAGGGCATTTTCGATCAGGTTATGGAACACCTGCGTAAGCTCATCTTCGTCCCCTTGCACCGGGAATGCAGTTGTTGCCGGGGCATTCAGGGTCATGGGCACGCCATCCTTCTGGGCCTGATGACTCAGCGTTGCGATGACGCGTTCAACAATCTGGCGCAGGTCAATGCGTGCCGTTGGCCGCACACGTTCCTGATTTTCAACCTTTGACAGTTGCAGAAGATCGGCAATCAGCCGCGTCATGCGCTGGGCCTCGCTTCCCATCAGGTCAAGAAAACGATCAGTCGCCGCCTCATCCCCCTTTGCCGGGCCGCTCAGCGTTTCAATGAAGCCACTCAGCGCCGTGAGGGGGGAGCGTAGCTCGTGGCTGACATTGGCGACAAAATCAGCGCGCATCTGCTCTGCCTCACGAATGTGGGAAACATCTGCAAAGCTGACGATGACACATGCGCCGCCTTCTTCGATCTCACCCGCGATCTGTGCTGCTGTGATCTGATAATAGCCCCGCACGGGGGAGGTTAGTTCAACAATGATTTGCCTATGCGGTGCGCCGTCTATGACCTCATCAATCAGGCGCAGGCAATCGGGTTGCCTGATGTGCCAGACAAAATCCCGCCCCGTGCCTCCCACGCCAAAGGCGGTCTTGCCCGCAGCATTGGCGGCAACCACACGGCGGTTCCGGTCGAGCAGAAAGGCAGCGTCGCTAAATCCGTTCAGGACAGAGGCAAGAATGTGATCCATAGGAAGGTAAATCGCCAGATCATTGGTACCTAAATCATCCGTCAGCGTGCGGGGTAGTGGGGGGAGCGTGTTTCAGAAACCCGTCAATTTGATAACATCGTCAGACACATCCCTGTCGGTCTTTACCGTGTTGATCTGGGCATCCCTGTCCATCCATCCGAGTGCTACACCGCAGAAAAGCATCAAGTCTTCTGGTGGGTTGAGATGGGCGGCAAGTTCCCGGTGCCACAAAGCCCATGCTTCTTGTGCGCAGGTGTGCAGGCCTGCTTCTCGTGCCAGCAGCATCAGTGATTGAAGGTACATCCCCGCATCAGACCACTGAGGCGGCCCCATCGTGCGATCCAGATAGAGGAAAATGCCGACCGGCGCATCGAACAGTTCAAAATTGCGTTTGAATTGTGCCAGCCGCCCTAGTTTGTCCTCTCGCGGTACATTGATCGCGGCATACATATCCTCGCCGCATTTGCGCCGCCGCGCGTTGTAGGGGTCTTTGAGCTTGTTGGGGTAGATTTCGTATTCGGTCGGCCCACCCATGGGTTTGCTGTTCTGGGCTTCGCGTACATCGGCCTTCAGCGCCTCCAAGGCATCCCCGCCCAGGGCATAGATATGCCAGGGTTGCAGATTGCCGCCCGATGGCGCTTGCGTGGCCTTTTCCAACAGGGTGCGCACCATTTCGCCGGGCACCGGATCGGGCAGGAAGGCCCGGCATGACATGCGACTGGCGAGCGCCTCCGATACAGATGCAGCGGCACCATCAACACGGGCGGGGGCAGGGGTGGTCATATGAAACGGCTCCTTGTTCACTCGCCGCTATCGTTCTCCACCTCATGCCCATCTAGCAAGCGTTGGGCGCGGCTTTTTTCGTTTTTCAGGGCATCGCGTTCCGCTTTGGTCTGGCCGTGGCGCGCGGCATTGCTGTCGGCCGCCGCGCGCTTGTCTTCGCGGGCCTTGCTTTTGCGGGCCTGCCGCAGGTTGATGACCTTGCCTGTCATTCCGGTATCTTATGCGACTTTTTTCTTTTTGGGGCGCAGAATATGCGGGTGTGCCCCATCATAAAGGGCGCTGTCGCGGAAATCGGTTTCGGCCAGTGCCGGGCCAATGAAGATCAGCGCCGTGCGGGTGATTTTCTCAGACCGTACCAACTGACGAATGGTGGACAGGGTACCGCGAATGAACTGCTGATCGGGCCAACCGACGCGATAGGCAACCACCACCGGGCAATCGGCCCCGTAATGCGGTGACAATTCACGCTCGATGGCCAACAGGTTGCGGATGGACAGGTGAATGGCCAGCGTCGCACCCGTGCGGCCCAATGTATCAAGGTCTTCGCCCTTGGGCATCTGGCTCGATTTCATCGCCGTACGCGTCAGGATAACGGTTTGGGCCACTTCGGGGATGGTCAATTCCTGCCCCATGGCGGCGGCAGCGGCGGCATATGCAGAAACGCCGGGGATGATTTCATATTCGATGCCAAGCTTTTTCAGGCGGCGAATTTGTTCGGCAATGGCCCCATATAGTGAGGGGTCGCCTGAATGCACACGCGCGACGTTTTCACCGCGGGCTTGCGCGGCAACCATATCGTCGATGATCTCGTCCAGCGTCATGGGCGCAGTGTCTTTGACGATCGCGCCCTCGGGCGCACCGGCGACGATCGCCTCCGGCACGAGGGAGCCTGCGTAAAGGCAAACAGGGCATTCCGCGATCAGGCGCTGGCCCTTCACGGTGATCAGGTCGGGGTCGCCGGGGCCGGCACCGATGAAGTAGACTTTCATTGTTCTGTTCTCTCTAACCTGTGTTGGTGCGCTGTCCGGTTTGTCCAACAGGCAAAATATATGGGCGGGGCAAGCGGCTTTACGCGGCGCCCACCATCTTTTTGGCATACCCGCGCGGCGTATACATACGCCATCCATCAGCACCCGCGGCGCGGTCGCCCGTTTCGAATGCCTTTGACTGGCTGGCACCAACCAACACAACGGTCAGCATGTCCACCTCGTCAACTTCAAGGGTTGCCAGCGTGCGCTTGGTGAGCGTCTCCGTCGGGCGCCCGAGGTTGGAGGCCAATAGCACAGGCGTATCCGCCGGGCGGTGTGCCAGCAAGATATCGCGTGCTTCGGCCAGCAGCGTACGGCGGCGTTTGGAAACGGGGTTGTAAAAGGCGATCACGAAATCGCCTTCTGCCGCTGCATGCAGTCGTTTGATGATCGCCTCGCGTGGGGTCAGCAGGTCCGAAAGCGAAATGGTGCAGAAATCATGGCCAAGCAGCGCGCCAGCGCGGGCCGACGCCGCCTGCAAGGCCGAAATGCCGGGGGCGTTCACAATCTCCACCCGCTTTGCCGGGTCAGTAACGCCGCCATTGGCTTCATCACGGTCCATCAGTTCCATTACCAACGCGCCCATGGCGTAAATTCCCGCATCGCCAGAACAGATCAGCGCCACATCGCGGCCCTTTCCAGCTTCTTCAAGGGCATAGCGGCACCGCGCTTCTTCGCCGCCCAAGGGGAAATCCGTGCGTGGTTTGCCGTTGGCGAGCGGGCCGAGAAGGTCAATGTAAAGACCATACCCGACCAACTCCTCTGCCTCTGCCACAAGACGCGAGGCTTCGGGGGATCGCCACTCAGACCAGCCGGGGCCGATACCCACAACCGACAGGCGACCGCGGCGGGCACCGGGAATCGCGGGGCCTGCGATTTCCGCCACTGCACAGGTTGCATTCGCTGATTTGCGCTTTTCGACCAGCAATGTCGCTGTTTCACCCGCTGCGGTCAGCGCGGCACCTTCGGAGACACCGTGGCAGCCGACTTCGGCAAAAACGACATCTGACGGGTTTGCCAATCGGTTGCGTTGGGCCTCCAGTGTGACTGCACGATAGAATTGTGGGCGCAGGCCGAGCTTGGCAGCAAACGCATGAATTGCCGCTTCATCTGCCTTCAGGTCGATGGAGGAAACAGCGGCAACCTCAAGTGGCGAGCGGGTGCCGAGCGCGTCTTTTACCAACGCCTCCATCTCGTCGGTCGGGCAGCCGCGTGCGCAACCCAGCCCCAATGACAGGGTTTGCCGCCAATAAGTGAGCGGTGCTGTGCCTTCGACTGTCAGCGTAATGGCGGTTTCACCCGCTTTGGCGGACATTTTTGCTGCGCCCAGCGGTGCAAGCCAAGGGGCCTCCCCACTTATTGTGGCAGGTGCGCCTGCCAACAGAGCCGACATAGCCTGTTTGGCATCCGCCGGGTTTTCGAGCACCCATCCCACCGGCGGTGAATCCAGCGCCACGCCAAAGGCAACATCGCCCGCCGTGGTGATGGCCGGGGTTGCCGATAATGCTTCACCAATCGTGCGCGCAAGGTCATTGGCACCGTGGTGCCCGCCAAGCAGCGGCACAATGGCTGTACCATCTTCAGACACAGCCACGACGGGCGGTTCTGACCATTTATCGCCCAGCATCGGTGCCAGCGCGCGGATCAGAACGCCAGCGGCGCAAACACCCACAAGGGGACGGCGGGCAGCGAAAAAGCTGCGCAGCGTTTCGGTAACGGGCGCGCCGTCCGGCCCGGTCGCCTCGCCGCCAATGGCCTGGGCTATGCGCCGCGCGGTACCTTCGGCGGAGGCGGTGAACCAAAAGACAACAGGTTTAGCGGTCATGGGAAGCCTCAACGGGTCGCATAGGGGTCGCCCCCTGCGATCAAGATCATGGAAAAATACGGTGCCTTTGCAGGCGCATCAGCAAGCGGCAGGACAACTTCGGCCCCAAGGGTCGCACGCTCCACATAGGTGGCACGCGGGGTCAGGCCGAGTTCGTCAATCACGTTGCGAATCTTCGGCAGGTGGCGGCCCACTTTCATAATGACAGCCGCGCCTGAGGCTTGCAGGCGGTCACGCAACTGGGTTTCATCCACCGGGCCGGGAATGACCGTAAGCACTTCATTGCGCGCGCACAGCGGCGATTGCGCGGCGGCGGCGCAGGCCGTCATGGATGCCACGCCGGGCGTGATTTCACATGGGTAGTCATCAGCAAGCCGCGCAAACAAATACATGAACGAGCCATAAAAGAACGGGTCCCCCTCACACAGGGTCACCACATCGCGGCCTGCATCCAGATGCGCGCGAATGTCTTCTGCGGCCTTGTCATATACGTCCTGAGCGGGGAAGCGGCGCACATCCATGGGAATGGGAATGACCACCTCTGTCGCCCCGGCGGGTATGGCATCGGCGGCGATGGAGCGTGCAAAGCTGTCTCCGCCCGCTGGCGCGGGATAGGCAATGACCTTGGCACCGGAAATCAGGCGATGGGCTTTCAGGGTCATCAGGTCAGGGTCACCGGGGCCAAGGCCCACACCGTGGAGTGTGCCGGTCATTTCACAAGGCTCCATTGTGTAACGGTCATCAGCGGGCGCCAGCCGCGAAACGGGCCGACAGGTTCAGCGCGGCTCACCGCGATTTTCACGAGGTCGCCGCCGTGCTTTTTATGGAGCGCGATCAGCGTTGCTTCGGATTCCAGCGTCACCGCATTGGCCACAAGGCGCCCGTGGCGGGGCAGGGCGGCGATGCTTGCTTCTGCGGTGGCTTCGGACAGGCCGCCGCCGATGAAAATGGCATCGGGGGTGGGTAAGCCTTCCAAACCTTCTGGCACTTTTGCTTCAAGCAGTTTCAGGCGTGGTGCGCCGAGCCTGCGGGCGTTTGCCTCTGCAAGCGCGCGGCGCTTCGCGTTTGGTTCAAGGCCAATGGCCTGCGCATCGCGGGCTGCGCGCATCCATTCAATCGCCACAGAACCACAGCCTGTGCCGATATCCCAAAGCAGCGCCCCACGGCGGGGCCAGAGTTTCGCGAGCGTTGCTGCGCGCACTTCCTGCTTGGTCATCTTGCCATCATGGGTGAAAGCATCATCAGGCAGGCCGGGGCCACGTGGAATCAATATCGCGTCTGATGTGGCATGGCATTCGACGGCAAGGGTGTGAAACGCGGGCGCTTGCGGTGGCGCATCGGCCCAATCAGAAGCGCGTCCCTCCATCCGGGATTCATTTGAGCCGCCGAGCGCGCCAAGCACCGTCAGGCGGCTTTCGCCATACCCCTGTTCGGTGAGAAGCCTGGCGATATCGCCGGGTGTTTCAGCCCCCTTGGTCAGGAGGAGCAGGCGCGCACAGGGCGCAAAATAGGGGATTGCCTGTTCCGCCGGACGGCCATGCACTGTCAGCGTTGCAGCATCCGCCAGCGACCAGCCCATGCGCGCCGCAGCCCATTGAAACGCGGAAAGCTGGGGGTGAAATGTGATCTCATCTGCCGGAATGGCTTTGAGGATGCGCGCACCGACCGAATACCAGAGCGGATCACCCGTCACGAGGATGACAAGCCGGCGCGTCTTGTGGCGCGTGATCTCGTCTATCATCGCATCAAAGGGTGAAGGCCATTTCAGCCGCTCTGCCGTGACGTTGGGTGACAGGGCATGGTGGCGATCACCGCCAATAATCACCTCTGCATTTTCGATCAGGTCACGGGCAGTGGGCGACAGCCCCGCCATGCCGTCTTCGCCGATGCCGATGATATGGAGCCATGCGCTCATCCGAGGCCACCCGCGATCGCGTTAAGCGCAGCCGAAGCCATGGCGGAGCCACCACGGCGGCCCCGCAAGGTCAGGAACTGCACATCCCGTGGGCGGGCAGCCAGTTCGGCCTTGGATTCCGCCGCACCAACAAACCCCACTGGAAAGCCGAGAATCGCCGCCGGTTTTGGCCAGCCATCATCCAAAAGTTCCAGCAGGTGAAACAAGGCGGTCGGCGCGTTGCCAACAACGACGATTGCACCTTCTATCCGGTCTTCCCACAGTTCAACAGCGGCAGCAGAGCGGGTATTGGCGATCTCCTTTGCCAAGGCAGGTGTGCTTGCGTGGTTCAGCGTTACTGCAACCTCTACATCAGTGGGCAGAAACCGCCGAATGATGCCAGAGGCAACCATCTCGCAATCGCAAAGGATCGTCGCGCCATTGTTGAGGGCGGCGCGGGCCGAGGAAACCACATCGTCAGACCACGCAAGGCGGTTGGGTACATCCGTCATGCCGCAGGAATGCACAAGGCGGATCGCCACATCTTGCAGGTCTTCGGGCAAATGGTCTAACGCCGCTTCGGCGCGCACCGTTGCGAAGCTCTCGGCGTAGATGGCGGCCGGGTCGCGGGTGTAGCGGAGGTGGTTCATGGCGTGGCCGTTGGGCGATTGCACACCGCTATCCGCGGCCCCGGCGCAAGACCGGGGTTGCCGTGCACACGCCGAAGCCCCTGTCTTGCGCGGGGACTTTGATGTGAAAGGCACAGCGCAAGAGGATCAGACCGCACCGCGAAACTCACTTTTTCCTCACGCTCTCTGGCCCATGCGGATGGTCGGCATGGGGATATTCTGCGTGATGATGATGGTGGTGATGATCATGGTCATGGGAATGCCCGTGGTCATGTGAATGGCCATGATCGTGGTGATGATGGCCGCCCATTTCCAAACGGCATTCACCAGTGCAAAACGTATCGCACAGCTTGCAATCGGCCACGTTGGACCCCGGTGCCGATGCGCCCTGACCCTCTACGTGGTGATGGTGGCTTTCCTGAACGAGGCCGACCTCTGCTTCAAAGCCGAGCACCTGTTCGCGGTATTTGCAAAGGGCGCAGTTGTCAGGCACCTGGCCTTCCTTGATTTCCATGACCCGTTCAGCGAACTGCGCGATGACCTGGTCATGGTCGTTCAGGTAGCCTGCCTTGACGAACTGGATGTCCGGGTGCTCGGCTGCGACCTGATCGGTAAAGCCATAGATGCGGTCGATCAGAATGCCGGTGAACAGGAAATACGGGAAAACGATGACACGCTTGTAACCGAGGCGCGTAACATGCTGCAGCGCAGGTTCAACAAGCGGGAAAGTAACGCCGGAATAGCCAACCTCGCACCAGCCAAACCCAAAGCCTTCCCACAGCATCCGCGCCACTTTGGAGACGTTGGAGTTGGCATCAGGGTCAGACGCACCGCGCCCGATAACCACAAGGCACGTCTCAGACAGGGGCAATTCACCAAGTTCGGCATTGGCCTTGTCAACCGCTTCCTGAATGCGGCCCCCGGCGGCGGCGATCATCTTGGGCGCAACGCCCAATTCGCGACCGTAAGATACGGTCATGCCGTGTTCGGCACCGTATTTGTTCAGCACGGTGGGGATGTCGTTTTTGGTGTGCATGGCAGAAAACAACATGCCTGGCACGGCAAGAATTTCATCGCATCCTTGCTCACGCAGCTTGTCGAGGCCAACGCGTATCACGGGGTTGGCAAATTCCAGATAGCCGTATTCGACAGGCCAGTCCTTCGGCAAATAGGCGGGCAGACGCTCTGCCAGTTTGGCAAACTCATCGACAGCTGCCTGTGAGCGCGACCCGTGACCGCAGATCATTACACCTGTTTTGGTCATGCTGCTTCTCCCTCTGCTTCGGTGTCGATTTCGCTGTCGTCTTCCGATTCCTTACCCGACAGGATGCCGATTGCGCCCGCGATTGCAGCGGCCCCGAGAACAGCCGCAAGGCCGATCCAATGGGAATGCCCGGCAACCTCGGCAACATGGCCAAGATGCGCGTGTGCCGTGGTCGCGCCCATCGAAATCAGGGCAGCGGCTGTAAGCATGGTACGGATATTCATGTTCACTTCCTCGCATCAGCATGGTCGGCACCGGTCCGGACTGTGCGAAGGCGTCGCCCACGGGCGATCCTTTTGACGACCCCGGCGCGTGGATCCCCTGTATGGGTCGATCGGCACCGAATTCCGCTCAGCCGTTCAGGCGTCGTCTATACCGGGGAGGTACCAGAGGGGCGGGCGGCTCACAAGTGTTTCTCCGACACTTCGCGCATCGAACGCGGCGGGCCTTAGTCTTTGTGCAGGGGGGCGGATGCAAAGAACGCCTGCTGTCCCCCAATACGGTGCCTTGTGATAAGGGCTTGCCCCTCTGACCCTGTGAGCCAGTCAATAAAGGCGCGGGCTTTGTGCCCATCCACATGGGGGTGGTGGCTCGGGTTGACCATCGAGATACCGTATTCATTCCGCAGCTTCTCATCCCCTTCATAGAGGAGGGTAAGCCCCGCCTTGTTGCCAAAGAACAGCCAGGTGCCCCGGTCGGTAAGGGCGTAAGCGCCCCGCGCTGCGGCAAAGTTCAGCGTTGGGCCTTGCCCGGACCCGGTTTCGAGCAGCCACGCACCCGGCTTGATGTTGGCCATGCCCCAAAGGTTGACCTCACGACGGTGCGTTCCGCTGTCATCACCGCGTGAGGCAAATAATGCGCGCGTTACAGCGATACGGTGCAAGGCATCGTCCACCGTGGGGGAAGTGGCGATTTTCGCGGGGTCTGACTCCGGGCCAACAATAACATAGTCATTGTGCATCAGTGGCCTGCGAAAAGACGTGTGCCCCTTTTCCACCAGCGCCAACTCCGCCCGTCGGTCATGTGCGATCAGAATATCGGCATCGCCTGCCTTGGCGATGCGCAATGCCTTGCCCGTTGATGCAACGATTGCCCTGACCGTGACACCGGTTTTTTCCCGATAGGCCGGCAGCAATACGCCCATCAAGCCGGAGTGTTCTGTCGATGTGGTTGTAACAAGCGTCAACGTACCATCAGCCCGCACAGGCGTGCTGATCAGCAAAAGCAAAAGGGCAAATACCATCCCCCTCATAGGCGATCTCGCAAGGCGTACCATGCCATAGCCAGCGCCAATAGCGGCGAGCGCAGTCTGGAACCGCCGGGAAAACGCGGGGTCGGGATGGCCGCCATGGCATCGAACCGATCCGCCTGACCGCGCACCGCATCCGCCGCAAGCATCCCACAGAAGGTTGCCATGGCAACGCCGTGGCCGGAGTAACCGGATGCGCTGAGCATGTTCGGTGAAACACGTGTAAGATGGGGCAGCCTGTTCATCGTAATCGCCAAAGTACCGCCCCAGCCATAGTCAATTCCGGTTTCCGAAAGCTGGGGGTATATGTCGAGCATCGCCTTGCGCACAAACGCCTTTATGTCCGCAGGGAACCTGTAACCATAACTCTCGCGGCCACCAAACAGCAGCCTGTTGTCCGCCGACAGGCGGTAATAGTTGATCACAAATTTACTGTCTGCCACCGCTGCATTATTTGCGATCAAGCGTTGTGCGAGCGCGGGTTCAAGCGGTTCTGTCGCGAGGATGTAATTGTTGATTGGCATGACGCGCGCCGCAACAGCCGGGGCAATGTCTCCGAGGTATCCGTTGCAGGCAAAAATTACATGATTGGCCGATACCTCCCCCAATGCGGTCGCAACGTGCGGCTTTGCGCCTTTGGTCACGGCGGTCACTTCGCTCAACTCATAGATTGTCGCGCCGGCGGCTTCGGCGGCATGCGCCAGCCCAAGCGCATATTTCAGCGGGTGCAGGTGCGCGGCGTCACGATCAAGGACAGCGGCGTGATAAGCCTTCGTATCAAGAATGTCCCGCAGTGCGGGTTTGTCGATGAACTCCAGCGGGTAATCATAAATGTCGGCCATATGATCAACTTCATGGCGGAGGTCATCTATGTAACGCTCGCGGTGGGCGGTGTGCATGATGCCCGGCGTCAGGTCGGCGGCGATCTTGTGTTTGGCGATCAGGTCTTTGGTAAGGTCCTTTGCTGCTTCACCCAAATCCCACAGCGCCTTTGCGCGTGCTTGGCCAAATTGGGCCTCCAACTCTGCCTGATCAACACGTTGCCCGCCGCCAAGTTGCCCGCCATTGCGCCCCGATGCGCCCCAACCCGCGCGATGAGCGTCAAGTACAACCACGTTCAAACCTGCCTCTGCCAAATGCAGTGCGGCTGACAAGCCTGTGTAACCCGCGCCGATGACGCACACGTCTGCGGTGTGTGCCCCCGTCAGTTGTGGGCGTAAAGGCGTCGGTGGGACAGTCGCAGCGTAATAGGACGGCGCGTGCTGCCCAAGTGCATCATTGGCGTGCAAAAGGTTCATGGTTTCCATTTCGCCGCTTCTGGCCTGTCGCGCAAGTGGCGCAGTCGCGGTTGCCCGGGCAGAAATGCTGCGTTGCGACGCTAGCGGGGCATTTCCTGTCGGTGGCGGCCATACGTCCTTCCTGTGTTCTGGTTCAATCCTCCACAGCCTCGGTGATCACGGAGATGCGACGTTTGGCTGGTGGCCTGTGCTGGTGGTCTTTGATAGGCCACGCACCTGACTGCGCTTTGAAGGAGCGAACAATGATGGAAGGTTTCGGAGAAGAACAGGCAACCCTGGGCGACCGCATTGCGGCTGGCCGGGAGGCATTGGGTTTTTCACAACAAGAGTTGGCGGAGCGTATCGGCGTGAAGGTCAGCACGCTGGAAGAGTGGGAGTTTGACCAATCAGCCCCGCGCGCCAGTCATGTTCAGATGCTTTCTGGCGTTTTGAATGTATCGCTCATCTGGCTCATGTCCGGTGAAACGGAGGCGGGCGACGACAGCGAAGAAAGCGAAACCGATGTGGAAAGCATGTTGCGCGCCTTGCGCCAGCTTCGCTCTGATCAGTTGCGTTTGGCTGATCGCACGGGACGGTTGGAGAAAAAGCTCCGCGCCCTTTTGGCTGTTTGACGGTTTCCCACATATAAATTGGGGGAAAAGGTGACGGCTTCCGAAGATCAGATGCGTATCGGTGTTGACCTCGGCGGCACAAAGATCGAGGCGATCGCCCTGTCCCACAATGGGCAGGAACGCGCGCGCAAACGCATCACCTCTCCCCGCAACAGCTATGAAACAACGATTGCCACGCTGGCCTCGCTTGTTGATGAGGTAGAGCACCTTGCCGGGGCAAAACACGGCAGCGCGAGCGTTGGGGTCGGGATGCCGGGTTCACCCTCCCCTGCGACGGGTTTGGTGCGGAACGCCAATTCCACATGGCTGAATGATCGCCCCTTTGCGCGTGACCTCGAAGTTGCGCTGAACAGGCCGCTGCGTGTTGCCAATGACGCCAACTGTTTTGCTGTGTCTGAGGCCAAGGATGGTGCCGGAGCGGGTGCACCGGTGGTTTTTGGCGTGATTCTCGGCACAGGCGTCGGTGGCGGCGTGGTCGTGAATGGTAAGTTGTTGAATGGTGTTAACGGCATTGCCGGGGAATGGGGGCATAATCCCTTGCCCCACACATCCAGGCCTGACGAGCCGCGCGCCTGCTGGTGCGGGCGACGTGACTGCACCGAAACCTATCTGTCAGGCCCGGCTCTTGCCCGTGATCTCGGGGAAGAGGGGGTAACGGCCCGTGATATTGCCACGCGCAGTGACAAAGCGGCGATTGCGGCGCTCGATCGGTATATCGCGCGTTTGGGGCGCGCACTGGCGACTGTGGTGAATGTGCTGGACCCGGATGTCATTGTATTGGGCGGCGGAATTTCAAACATCGAACGCCTTTATCGCGATGCGCCGGATGCGATGCGGGCGCATGTTTTTTCGGACGTTGTGACCACGCGAATCGTTCAGAACTGTCATGGCGACAGTTCGGGGGTGCGCGGTGCCGCGTGGTTGTGGCAAGGTTGAACCGTTCACATAGGGGCCTTGCATGACTGAAACGCCAGAGATTCGCATAAAACGGCTGCGCATGCGCAGTTGGCGCCGCGGAATGAAAGAAATGGATCTGATATTCGGCGGATTCGCTGATGCCCGGCTGGCTGACCTGCCGAGCGAAACGCTGGACCGTTATGAAACCCTGCTCGATGAGAATGACCAGGATATCTATAAATGGGTAAGTGGCGCTGAACCGACGCCATCCGCTCACGTGCCCTTGGTGCGGATCATCGCAGATTTTCACGGTATTTCGTACTGAAGCACATCATATATGCGCCAATCTGCGTTGCATTAACCCTGTCTTCGTACTTTTCGCCCACCACTGATGGTCAGAGGCTGCGAAAAGGAAACGGATATGAGCATGCAAGGGCGCGTAACGACGTTGGCGTTGGACGCAGAAACAAGCGGTACCGGTTATGTTGAGGCGCTGGCGCTGATTGAACGACTGCACCGGCTGTTGCTTGATGTTGTCAAAGATGAATTTGAACGACTGGGAAAATTGGAAGTGAACAGCGTGCAGGCGCTGTTGCTCTACAACATTGGTGACAATGAGGTTACGGCAGGTGAGCTGAAAAGCCGTGGCTATTACCAAGGCTCTAACGTCTCGTATAACCTCAAGAAATTGGTCGATGGCGGCTTCATGCATCACCAGCGGTGCTCGATAGATCGGCGCTCTGTGCGCATCAGCCTGACTGAAAAGGGGCTCGAAGTGCGGGATGTGGTGGCCGAATTGTTCTTGCGCCACACACAGGAACTGGCAGAGCGCACTTCGATTGACGCTGAACGTCTGGGCCAGATCATCGGGGACTTGCGCCGCATGGAACGGTTCTGGACTGATCAGATCAGGTATATTTACTAACCTTCACTACGTCTCGATGCCTACTGGCTGCGTGGCCAGATCACCCACGAACAGCCCGTGGCCTGCTTTTCTATCGGGTGTCGCGTTGGATGAAAGGCTCCACTTTTAGCCGTTCGGAAAGTTTAACTGGTCAGATAAGCAATTTTCCCCTCGCACCGCAGAAACCTCGCTGATATAGAGGCGCGGATTTTCATGGGGCGCTGCATCAGCGGCGGCCTGACAGTGCGGGCGTGGTGAAACTGGTAGACACGCGAGATTTAGGTTCTCGTGCCGCAAGGCGTGGGGGTTCAAGTCCCTTCGCCCGCACCACCCACTACCCCCGCGCGAACGCGAGACGAGGAAAAAATGCAGGTTACTGAAACGATGGCCGAAGGCCTCAAGCGCGAATACGCCATGACCGTACCGGCCGCTGATCTGGCCGCCAAGATGGAAGCCAAACTGACCGAGGCACGCGCCCAGGTTCAGATGAAGGGTTTCCGCAAAGGCAAAGCGCCGATTGCCCTTCTCAAAAAGATGTATGGCGACGGGATGATGGGCGAAATCGTTCAGGAATCAGTTGATGCCGCGATGCGCGCTCACTTCGAAGAAACCGGTGATATGCCTGCGCAGCAGCCAGACATTCAGATCACCAACGAAGATTTCAAAGAAGGCGACGACCTGAGCGTCACCCTGAAATATGAGCGTTTGCCTGAAATCCCTGATGCAGACCTGGCTTCCGTGAAACTTGAGCGTCTTGTTGCCGAAGTTGCAGACGCCGAAGTTGACGAAGCCCTCGTCAAGCTTGCGGAAAGCGCACCAAGCTTCAAATCCCGCGATGGCGGTGCAGCCGAAGACGGTGATCAGGTAACATTTGATTTCCTTGGCCGCGTTGACGGTGAGGCCTTCGAAGGCGGCGCAGCTGAAGATTACCCGCTGACGCTCGGCTCCGGCCAGTTCATCCCCGGCTTTGAAGAGCAGCTTGTCGGCACCAAAGCCGGCGAAGAGAAAGACGTCAAAGTCACGTTCCCAGCTGAATATGGCGCAGAAGCCCTTGCCGGCAAAGACGCTGTTTTCTCCTGCACGATCAAAGATGTAGCAGCACCTGCTGCACCTGAAATCAACGACGAGCTGGCGAAAAAATTCGGTGCCGAAGACCTTGAGGCGCTGAAAGGCCAGATGAAAGAGCGCCTTGAGCAGGAATATGCTGGTGCAGGCCGTCAGATCGTCAAGCGCAAACTGCTTGATGCGCTGGACGCGTCGGTGAAGTTTGAACTTCCCGAAAGCCTTGTGACTGTTGAAGCTGAACAGATCGCGCATCAGCTGTGGCACGATGAGAACCCGGACGTTCAGGGCCACGACCACGAGAAGGTTGAACCAACTGACGAGCACAAAGCCCTTGCTGAGCGCCGCGTGCGTCTTGGCCTCTTGCTTGCCGACATGGGTCGTAAGGCCGAAGTCGAAGTGACTGAGCAGGAAATGAATCAGGCAATTTTCCAGCAGGCCCAGCAGTACCCTGGCCAGGAAAAGCAGTTTTTTGATTTCATGCGGTCCAACGAGCAGGCCATGCAGCAGCTTCGCGCACCTATCTTTGAGGACAAGGTTGTCGATTACGCGCTGGAATTGGCTGATGTCACCGACAAGCCCGTTTCCAAAGCCGATCTCGAAGCCGCGATTGAGGCACTCGAAGACTGATTTCTTCGAACCACAAGTTAGCGAGGGTCGCACAGGAATGTGCGGCCCTTTTTTCGTTTCTGGTGGTTCATTCCGGGGGCGTCACTTGAAGCGGGGCCGGGGAGTGCATAAACCTTTTCACAAGCATCTTGGCCGTATCCTCGGCCTGACCAGAAAAAGGCGCACCGCATGTTTGATCCGCAAGACACATTCACCAATTTCGTCATTCCCACGGTGGAGGAAAGCAACGCGCGCGGCTCGATCCGCTACGATATTTTCTCGCGCCTGCTGAAAGAGCGAATCATTTTCGTTTCCGGCCCGGTCGAAGATCAGATGGCCACCGTGATTGTTGCGCAGTTGTTGTTCCTTGAGGCGGAAAACCCGTCGAAAGAGATCGCAATGTATATCAACAGCCCGGGCGGTGTGGTGACCTCCGGCATGTCGATCTACGATACGATGCAGTATATCCGCTCCAAAGTGTCCACCGTGTGTATCGGCCAGGCCGCTTCAATGGGGTCGCTTTTGCTTGCTGGCGGCGAACCGGGCATGCGTTATTCACTGCCGAACAGCCGGGTGATGGTGCATCAGCCCTCCGGTGGTTTCCGCGGCCAGGCCTCCGACATTGCCTTGCATGCCAAGGAAATTCTGGAGCTGAAGCAGCGCCTGAACGAAATCTATGTGCAGCACACTGGCCGTACGTTGGAAGAAGTTGAGCAGGGCCTCGACCGTGACAACTTTATGACTGCGCAAGAGGCGAAGGATTGGGGCCTCATTGATGAGATCGTCTCACAGCGTCCAAAGACCGAGGGTGACGAGTAACTTCACCCCAAATGTCGGGGGAGTGTGACCGCAATCATACTCAACGCATTTGTTATGCAGAACATGTAGGGCGCGGCGGTAAATTCACCGCCGCGCCCTTGCGCCATCTGGGCCATGCATGCAGATATGGGGCAACGAATGAGATGGGGTGTAAACCTTCTGTTTACCGATCTCGACTTAAATCACTGTACCTCCGGGGTTTTCCGTGAGGTTGGGAGACGCACATGAGCAAAACCAGCGGAACCGAATCGAAGAATACGCTTTATTGCTCCTTCTGCGGCAAGAGCCAGCATGAGGTCCGAAAGCTGATCGCAGGGCCAACCGTATTCATCTGTGATGAATGCGTCGAACTGTGCATGGACATTATTCGCGAGGAAACCAAATCTGGCCTCGTGAAATCGACGGAGGGCGTGCCCTCGCCACAGGAAATCTGTGAAGTGCTGGATGACTATGTGATTGGTCAGGCGCGTGCGAAGCGCGTTTTGTCGGTGGCTGTGCATAACCATTACAAACGGTTGAACCATGCGGCCAAATCGTCTGACGTTGAACTGGCTAAATCGAACATCCTGCTGATTGGCCCAACAGGGTGCGGTAAGACGCTGCTCGCGCAGACCTTGGCGCGGATCCTCGATGTGCCCTTCACGATGGCTGATGCCACAACGCTGACAGAGGCCGGTTATGTTGGTGAGGATGTTGAAAATATCATTCTCAAGTTGCTGCAATCAGCCGATTACAATGTGGAGCGGGCGCAGCGCGGCATCGTTTACATCGATGAAGTCGACAAGATCTCCCGCAAGTCTGACAACCCCTCCATAACCCGCGATGTGTCGGGCGAGGGGGTGCAGCAGGCGCTTCTGAAAATCATGGAGGGCACCGTTGCATCGGTTCCCCCGCAGGGCGGCCGCAAGCACCCTCAGCAGGAATTCCTGCAGGTTGATACCACGAATATTCTGTTCATCTGCGGCGGCGCGTTTGCAGGCCTCGACAAGATCATTGCCCAGCGTGGCAAGGGGTCTGCGATGGGCTTTGGTGCGGACGTCAAGGACGAAACCAAGCAGAAGGTTGGGGAGTTGTTCCAGGAACTGGAACCAGAAGATCTGCTGAAATTTGGCCTGATTCCTGAATTTGTTGGCCGCTTGCCTGTCATCGCGACACTGACCGATCTGGATGAAGACGCGTTGGTTATTATCCTGACCAAACCCAAGAACGCGATGGTCAAGCAATATCAGCGGCTGTTCGAGATGGAGAATGCCAAGCTGACGTTCACCGACGATGCGTTGAAGGCGGTCGCACGAAAAGCGATTGAGCGGAAAACCGGTGCGCGGGGGCTGCGGTCCATCCTGGAGAACGTCCTGCTTGATACCATGTTCGACCTGCCTGCGTTGGATGGTGTCGAAGAGGTTGTGGTGAATGAAGAGGTTATCGCCGGTTCTGCGCAACCGCTGATGATTTATTCTGACGCACAGGCCGACGCACCCGCGAGCGCGTCCTGAGAATGTGGTGTCGCCCTCTGGGTGGCACCCTCCACGCGGATAACAAAACCGCGTTGTATTGGCAGTTATCATGCCGTCGCAGCTTGAAATTCCCCGCTGAGCCGCCAAGTATTTAATCTGTACCAGTGGCCTTAGGGGGCCGCCCTGCCGCCGGGATGCCGGGGCAGCGCCGCCCGCCGAATGAGAAAGCAGACATATGACCGATCAGACCTCTGACGTAGTCACCCTTCCCGTATTGCCGTTGCGTGACATTGTTGTGTTCCCCCACATGATTGTCCCCTTGTTTGTCGGGCGCGAGAAATCGGTGCGCGCGCTTGAAAGCGTGATGAAGGAAGACAAGGAAATCTTGCTGGCCAGCCAGCGCGATCCTTCTGAAGACAACCCGCAACCGGAAGACATTTACGCAATCGGCGCTGTTGCGAATGTGCTTCAACTGCTGAAATTGCCCGATGGCACGGTAAAAGTGCTGGTGGAGGGCAAGGCGCGCGCGCGCATCGAAGGTTTTGTCGAGAATGATGAATTCTTCGAAGCGCAGGCCGCGATTGTTGAAGAAACCGAAGATGACGCTGACGCAATCGAAGCCTTGTCGCGCAACATCTCGGATGAGTTTGAGCGCTATGTGAAACTCAACAAAAACGTGCCGCAGGAAGCGGTTGGCACGATTGGTGAGATCGAAGACGCCGCGAAACTGGCTGACACAATCGCAGGCCATCTGGCGGTTAAGCTGAGCGAAAAGCAAAGCCTGCTTGAAACGCTCGATGTTGGTGCGCGTCTCGAAAAGATCTATGGCCTCATGCAGGGCGAAATTTCGGTGCTCCGCGTCGAGAAAAAGATCAAGACGCGCGTAAAAACGCAGATGGAGCGCACCCAGCGTGAGTATTATTTGAATGAGCAGATGAAGGCCATTCAGAAAGAGTTGGGCGAGAACGAAGAGGGCAAGGATGATGCCGCTGAGTTCGAAGAGAAAATCGGCGCGACCAAATTGTCGAAAGAAGCCGACGAAAAAGCGCGCGCTGAGTTGAAGAAGCTGCGCCAGATGTCGCCCATGTCTGCCGAAGCCACGGTGGTTCGGAACTATCTCGACTGGATGTTGTCGATCCCGTGGGGCAAACGCTCTCGCGTCAAGAAAGACCTGAACCGGGCTGAAGAGATTCTCGATGCGGATCATTATGGTCTGGAGAAGGTCAAAGAGCGGATGGTTGAGTATCTCGCCGTTCAGCAGCGGTCCTCAAAGCTGAAAGGCCCGATTCTCTGCCTTGTTGGCCCGCCGGGTGTTGGTAAGACGTCGCTTGGTAAATCTGTTGCGAAGGCAACGGGGCGTGAGTTCATCCGAATCTCACTCGGTGGTGTGCGTGACGAATCAGAGATTCGTGGTCACCGTCGGACCTACATCGGTTCGATGCCGGGCAAGATCATCCAGTCGATGAAAAAGGCCAAGACGACCAACCCGCTTATCCTGCTCGATGAGATCGACAAGATGGGGCAGGATTTCCGTGGCGACCCCGCGTCAGCCATGCTGGAGGTGTTGGACCCGGAACAGAACGCCACTTTTGTGGATCACTATATGGAGGTCGAATATGACCTCTCCAACGTGATGTTCCTGACCACAGCGAACTCCTACAACATGCCGCGCCCGCTGTTGGACCGGATGGAGATCATTTCGCTGTCTGGCTACACCGAAGATGAAAAGGTTGAGATCGCCAAGCGCCATCTGCTCGACAAACAGATGAAAGGCCACGGCCTGAAAACCGGTGAATTTGAGCTTAAGGATGAAGCCCTCACCGATATCGTGCGGTATTATACCCGCGAGGCTGGCGTGCGTAACCTGGAGCGGGAGCTGGCCAAGCTGTGCCGCAAGGCAGTGACGGAGATCGTGAAGGGCGGCAAGGCACCTGTGGTGGTTGATTCAGCGAAACTCGGCGACATGCTGGGTGTGCGTCGTTTCAAGTTTGGCCTGGCTGAAGAACAAGACCAGGTGGGCGTCGTTACAGGCTTGGCCTGGACCGAGGTCGGCGGCGATCTTCTGTCGATCGAAGCGTTGAAACTGCCCGGTAAGGGGCGGATGAAAACTACGGGTAAGCTCGGCGACGTGATGAAAGAATCAATCGATGCGGCGTCCTCCTATGTGCGTAGCCAGTCGCCCGCCTACGGGGTGAAACCGCCTGAGTTTGAGAAAATCGACATCCACGTTCACGTGCCCGAAGGCGCGACACCAAAAGATGGCCCTTCTGCCGGGATTGGCATGGTTACGTCTATCGTTTCCATGCTGACCGATATTCCGGTGCGTCGTGATATTGCGATGACGGGTGAGGTGACTTTGCGGGGCAATGTGCTGCCCATTGGCGGATTGAAGGAAAAATTGCTCGCGGCGCTTCGTGGGGGAATCAAAACGGTTCTGATTCCCATGGATAACGTGAAGGATCTGGCCGACATCCCTGACAATGTGAAAAACGGGCTGGAGATCATCCCTGTGTCAGCGGTTTCGGATGTGCTCAAACACGCTCTTGTGCGGGTGCCTGAGCCGATTGAGTGGGATGCGGAGGCAGAAGTGGCCGCGGCTGCGAAAGCGGCCTCTGGTGAGGCGGGTCTGCCCGCTCACTAAGCCCTGTTTTCGACGCTTTTTGACGACGCCCCTGCGGAAACGTGGGGGCGTTTTTCTTTGCGGAAAATAAATTTTCAAAAAGGGTGATTTTAGGGTTTGCGCTTTCCGCAGAATGCGCTAGATACCGTCTCGCTTCGCCCCACTAGGGCGCGGGGGCGATTAGCTCAGTTGGTAGAGCGCTTCGTTTACACCGAAGATGTCGGGAGTTCGAGCCTCTCATCGCCCACCATAGCCTTCCTGCTTAACGCGAAGGCTCCCCCCATCAAAACAAGTTTTCGGGCCCACGCTTTACAGCGTGATTTGCCGTTTTCGATCGCATGCCGACATAGGCGTCGGCGTTTGCGCGAAAAATTCATTAGTCGATTCTGGTGTGGGGCGCGTTTTGTCGGGCAGGAGGACGAAAACGCCCATTTCCCGAACAAATTTTTCCTTCAAACCCCTAGGTATTCTTAGGTAATTTTGCGTTCTGAAAAATAGCATGATGTTTTATTGAAAATCAGTGCGAGAGGCGCTTGACGAGCGGTGACACCCTGTCTAAAACCCGCCTCACGCCAAGGGGCAACGCCCCAAGGCTGGTGATGAGCGGTTGTAGCTCAGTTGGTTAGAGTGCCGGCCTGTCACGCCGGAGGTCGCGGGTTCGAGCCCCGTCAACCGCGCCA
>JBMYXS010000050.1:0-27233 GCA_049608645.1 Pikeienuella sp.
CAAGCGGGGCGCGCAAGGCGGCCAAGGATTGCATCGCGGCGGCGAAATCTTCGGCCTCAAGAGCAGGCCTGATGGCCGTGTCGGCCTGATCGAGGGCGGCGAACAACGCCCGCTCCTCATCGCTTTCAGCGAATTTCGCATCCGGGTCGAGCGTGTATTCGACGCCATCCTTCTTTTGCTCCGCAGTCAGGATGTTTGACGCGCGCTTGTACCCGGCGAGCAGGTTGGCACCGTCTTCGGTATTCACAAAGGCTTGCAAAGCGTTGACGCGATTGACCAAGAGCACAAGATCATCCTGCCCGCCAAGCTGGAAACAGGCGTCGATGACATCGTGTCGAACACCTTCGCCTTTGAGGTGAACTTTTAGGCGGTCGGCGAAGAAGGCGAGGAGGTCATTTGCCTTCGTTTCCGGGCTGAAATGCCTGAATTTCATTCTCCTGATTAGATCGACGATCTGGTCGTGCAGTTTCTTTTCCAAGGACGAAAAACGCTGCGCTATCAACTTAGGAATCTCGGGCATGGTGGTTTTCGTAACTTCGATCGCCACCGCGCGAGGCATTTGAATGAAGTCTTCAAACCACCCTGTAGCCTCCAAGCCATCGACTTCGAATTTCCAATTTTGCCAACGATCAAAATCGTCGAGGTGGCGCAGAAACAACGCGAGCAGAGTCAGCCTTGCCGCCGTCGTTAAATTGGTCCGAATAACCCCCAGCGCAGCACGTCTTAGCGCAAACGGATCCTTACTCCCCGTCGGCTTCTCATCAATCGCCCAGAACCCGGTCAGTTTGTCGATCTTTTCGGCAAGTGACACGGCTACCGCCACAGGCTCCGTCGGCACATCATCAGACGGCCCCAGCGGCGCGTAATGCGTCTGGCAGGCGTCAGCCACGGCATCGGGCAGGCCAGCGCGCTGTGCGTAATACCGCCCCATGATCCCCTGCAATTCAGGGAATTCATAGACCATTTCGGACGACAGGTCGGCCTTCACCACGCGGGCGGCTTGTTCGGCCACATCGGCATCTGCCCCCACCAAAGGCGCAATTTCGCGGCTAAGCGCGGCGATGCGGTCGATGCGTTCGGCTTCCGAGCCGAGTTTGTTGTGGAAGGTCACATCGGCCAGTGGCGCGGCCATGCCTTTCATCCCCACACGCTCAATCGTGCGCAGGTCATTCTCCCAGAAGAACAACGCATCCGAAAGGCGGGCCGCCAGCACGCGCTGGTTCCCGGCAAGGATCGTCGCGCCATTATCCGCCGTTTCAACATTCGCGACGGTAATGAATTTCTCGATCCGGCCCGTCTTCGGGTTGCGCACGGAAAAGAACTTCTGGTGCTCTTTCATCGAGGTTTGCAAGACCTCTGGCGGCAGTTCCAGAAAACGATCTTCAATTTCGCCCATCAGAACCACAGGCCATTCGACAAGGCCTGCGACCTCTGCCAGCAGGCCCTTGTCCTCAACCACTTCCATACCCTGTGCAAAGGCCATGTTTGTGGCGTCGGCCCAAATGCTTTCCTGGCGCGCCACGGGGTCGAGCACGACCTTGGCCGCGTTCAGTTTGGCAACATAATCATCAAACCCGGCGGGCGTGATGGCATCAGGGGCCATAAAACGGTGGCCATAAGTGACGCCACCCGCTTCGATATGATCGACGGCGACGGGTACGACCTCGGTGCCGGCTTCATCGGTCATGGTGCACATAATGGAATGGAGCGGGCGAACCCACCGCAGATCACCTGCGCCCCAGCGCATGGACCGTGGCCATGGGAAATTGCGAATGGTCGCGGGTAGAATTTCGCCAATGATGTCAGCCGCGCTTCGGCCCGGTTTTTCGATCACCGCGAACCAGACCTGGCCTTTTTTGTCGTCGCGGGCCTGCAATTCGTCCTTGCTCGACCCGGTGGAGCGCAGAAACCCTTCAAGTGCCTTTTCGGGTGCATCAACACGGGGGCCTTTGCGCTCTTCCCGCGTTGGTTTGGTTTCCTTGAGCAAACCACTGATGGAAAGCGTCAGGCGCCGGGGTGTTGCAAAGGCGGCCGCCGCCTCATACGTCAGCTCGCGTTCCACCATGCCATCCGTGACCATTTTCTTGAGGTCAGCAGCGGCGCGCGCCTGCATGCGGGCGGGAATTTCTTCGGAGAAAAGCTCGATCAGAAGGTCGGCCATGTCTTACTCACTCGTATCTGGGCATTGGGGAGGAAGCGCGCCGCCGTCGGCCTGCGCTTTGCCGCATTCATTCATCTGGCGCCATTGAAACGCCCGGCCATCGGGGTAGATCGCCACAACACGATTAAAACCATAGGGTTCGTTGAATTCTGCCAGAACCGCACGCGCCTGCCCCGCTTCAAGGTCAGCGGTCAGGGTTTCAACGTCAAAGCAATCGAACCACCCGGCGGTGGTCAGGGGGGTTGGTTCGTCAACCTCAGGCGCATCAACCGTGCCTGAAAGCTGAAAACACCCCCGCATGCGAAGGGGCGATGTATCAGCGTCGATCCCTTTGTACCCCGTGACCGGATGGGCAACGCCCGCGATGGTGACCGTATCAACACCGGTTACCTCTTCAAGGTGTCCGCGCGTCTGGAAATACCAAAGGGCTACAGCAAAGACCGCAGTGAACCCCAGAAACAGAAAGATGAATACGCGCCCCGACATCAGGCTGCCTCGCCTTTGTGACCGCCCGCTTCGGTCAGCAAGAACGCATCGGCACAAAGTTTGGAAAGCGCACGCACGCGCCCGATATACGCCTGACGCTCTGTCACCGATATCACGCCGCGCGCATCCAGCAGGTTAAAGATGTGGCTCGCCTTGATGCATTGGTCATAGGCCGGATGCGGCATGACGATGTGGCGGCCCGTTTTCGGGTCTGTCGCAGGTTCATCAATGATGCGCTGGCATTCAGCCTCTGCATCCTTGAAATGCTGCAACAAAGTGTCTGTGTCAGCTACATCGAAATTCCAGCGGCTGTATTCACGCTCCGTTTGGCGGAAAATGTCTCCATAGGTCAGCGGAATAGGTGCGTCAGGCGCATTGAAAGGCATGTCCATGACGTGCTCAGCGCCCAGAATATACATCGCCAGACGCTCCAACCCATAGGTCAGTTCCCCTGATACCGGGCGGCAATCATGGCCGGCGACCTGTTGGAAATAGGTAAACTGGCTAACCTCCATCCCGTCACACCACACTTCCCATCCAAGGCCAGCGGCGCCGAGTGTCGGGCTTTCCCAGTCATCTTCCACGAAACGTATGTCGTGTAGGTCCATGTCGATGCCAATGGCCCGCAATGACCCGAGATAGAGGTCTTGCATATCCGGCGGGCTGGGTTTGATCAGCACCTGATACTGGTAGTAATGCTGCAAACGGTTGGGGTTATCGCCATATCGCCCGTCGGTTGGGCGGCGCGAAGGCTGCACATAAGCAGCGGCCCATGTGTTTGGCCCAAGCGAACGCAATGTCGTCGCAGGATGAAACGTGCCTGCGCCAACTTCCATGTCATAGGGTTGCAAAATGGCGCAGCCCTTTGCCGCCCAATAGGTTTGCAACCTAAGAATAATGTCCTGAAAGCTGGTTGGTGCTGAATTGGCAATCGTATCGGGCATGAGACTTTTTTCCTGAGCGCGGGTCGCCTGTTACCTAGCCCCGCAGGCCATGGCGGTCAACGCGGCGTTCTTGCGCGTTTTGCCCCCTTGCGACCGGAGGTAGCGTTGCAGCACAGGCCAGCTTCATCCACATAGGCGACATGACAAACCGCAGCGATATATTGTGCATCGGCTCCGTCCTTTGGGATGTGGTAGGACGCACCGACGTTGAAATGCCGCCCGGCGCAGACCGCCCGGGGCGGATTGAGCGCATTCCCGGTGGTGTCGCAATGAATATCGCCATGACCGTGCGCCGCTTTGGGTTGGCGCCGACTCTGCTGACCCACATAGGACGTGATGCAGAGGGCGATGCCTTGCTGGCGGCTTGCGCGTCGCTGGGCGTGGCGACCGATTTTGTTACGCGGCTGCCTGACCTACCCACAGACATCTATATGGCGATCGAAGGCGCAGACGGGCTGGTTGCCGCCATTGCTGATGCGCATTCGCTTGAACGCGCGGGCGAGGCCATTCTGACCCCGTTGAAAGATGGCCGATTGGGGAATGCCACCAGCCCCTATCAGGGTATTGCCGCGTTGGACGGCAATCTTACCGCTGAGCTTCTCAGTTCAATCGCCGCGTCGCCCTTGTTTGCCGCGCTTGATCTGCGCATCGCGCCAGCTTCCCCCGGCAAGGCGGAGCGGTTGGTCCCGCTGCTTGGGCACCCCCGCGCAACCTTTTATGTAAATGTTGAAGAGGCAGGCATCATGTGCGGCGCGCGCTTCGAAGACGCCCCAACAGCCGCCGAAGCCCTGATCGCCCAAGGTGCTGAGCGTGTGCTCGTCACGGATGGCCCGCGCGCGGCGACGTTCCGCTCTCGTCAACAAATCGCAACCGAAATGCCGCCCGCCGTTCGACAAAAACGTGTCACCGGTGCTGGCGACACCTTTATGGCGGCCCATGTGGCAGCCGAAACCAATGGCGCATCCCCCGATGATGCGCTTTCACGCGCACTAGAAGCAGCCGCAACTTATGTATCCGGCACAAATATATAAGCCTGTACGGCACGAAAGGCCCTGACCATGAACGCTCCCCTCGTTTTTTCCGAAGGTGTCAAACGCGCACGCGCCGAAGGGGCGCCGATTGTTGCGCTGGAAAGCACCATTATCACGCACGGCCTTCCCCAGCCACGCAACCTGGCCGTCGCACAGGAAGCCGAAGCAGAAGTGCGCAAATCAGGTGCCGTCCCGGCAACCATCGCCGTGATGAACGGGCGCATTCACATTGGTTTGTCGGCTGAGGAACTGGCTGATCTGGCGACCGCCAAGGATGTCTGGAAGCTGTCTCGTGCCGATTTTGCCGCTGCTCTCACGCAAGGTGCAACCGGGGCGACCACGGTTGCCGCAACCATGATTGCCGCGCGCCTTGCTGGTATTTCCGTTTTTGCAACAGGCGGCATCGGTGGCGTGCACCGCGGCGCTGAATTGGATTTCGATATCTCTGCGGACCTGACCGAATTGGCTGAAACGCCCGTAACTGTCGTGTGTGCGGGCGCAAAGGCCATTCTGGACCTTCCCAAAACGCTCGAGGCTCTCGAAACCCGTGGTGTGCCCGTCATCGGGTTCGGGACCAACGCTTTGCCAGCGTTCTGGTCACGCGAAAGCGGCCTGAACGCGCCACTGCGCATGGACGAAGCCCGCGCCATCGCCGCCGCACACCAGATGCGCGGACAGCTAGGCATCCCCGGTGGGCAGTTGGTGGTTAACCCGGTTCCGGCAGGGGCGGAAATTCCACTCGAAGAGATCACACCAGTTATCGACGCGGCCCTGAAACGCGCCCGAGAAGCCGGCGTTGCCGGGAAAGAGGTCACACCGTTCCTGTTGGGTGAGATCGTCAAGACCACCGAGGGGCGCAGTCTTGAAACCAATGTTGCCCTTTTGCTGAACAACTGCCGCGTTGCATCAGCCATCGCGATTGAACTGGCAACGCTTTAACCCATCGAAAACAGTTTTCAGAAAAACTGCATGAATTTGGCGAGCGACGTTAATCGCTCGTCAACTATGACACGCGTAAATGAACCTGTCGTCCACCCCCTCCTAACAGAGCGACTACAGGCCCCATATGCCCATAACAATCACCGCCACAGATGCGGGTTTTCACTTTCTCGACGCCCTCGGCGGCGAAGTTGCGCCCGACCCTTTCTTGGTTAGTCGGCTTAACCCGTCCGGGACGCTGTTTCAGACAAGAAACGGTCAATCCTGGCGTACCGAAGAAAGCTTCCTGAACCCGACAATTTCTGTTGAGGTTTCCCTCGCACGGGAGGCTGCCTTGCCCCCCGGTGCCAATTCAGGCGACGAAACGCCGCTTGCCCTGTCAGGCCTGACTTTCACCCGTATGACGGCCGGAAACGCCGAGGTGATTGGCGAAATTTCCTTCGACGGCATAATGACGGTAGACGCGGTTTTTCATCCCAATGGGGGGCGCTCCATCGGGCAAGGCTCGCGCCCGAACTGGGTGGTTGAACTGGGCGAAACGGTTGTGGCCGCGGCACAAAGTGACGGGTTCGAATTTCAGGGGTCTTCCGGGCGCGATATATTCTCGCCCAGTGCATCTGCATTTTCCGGCAGTGCGTCTGGCATTATACGCGGGTTCGCGGGTGACGACGAATTGATCGCGCAGGCGGGTGGCTCGGATATCTATGGCGGCCAGGGTGCCGATATCATCTCTGCCACTGGCGGTGCCAACAGCGCATGGGGCGGCGCGGGCGCTGACCATATCGACTTTGCCTCACTGTCCGAAGACCAGCGCGGGTTTGGCGGGCGCGGTAGCGATACTGTTCTTGGCGGTGAGGGGCAGGATTTGCTGAAAGGCGGAACCGGGCGCGATCGTCTGATCGGGGGCGACGGCAATGATACTCTCAAAGGCGGTGGCGGCGCGGATCGTTTATTGGGCGGCTCAGGTGCAGACCGCTTGGTCGGAAATGCAGGCCGCGACCTGATCAAGGGCGGGTTTGGCAATGACCGGCTGGATGGCGGTGCCGGCAATGACAAACTGCGTGGCGGGCGCGGTGAAGACACATTCATTTTCCGCGCGCAAAGCGACGATGACATCATCACCGACTTTGACCCAAGCCAAGACGAATTGCTTTTCGCAATAGACGGTTTTGACCGGGCAGACCTGACGATGGAGGAAACGGCGCGCGGCACGCTTTTGCGCGTGGCCGATCACGATGTTTCTGTCATGCTTCTGGATCTGTCTATTGCGGAGGTGTCGGGCCTTGATTTCCTCGCCTGATCCCCGCGATCACCGCCAGCGAAAACATGTGTTTCTTTCAACGGCCGCCGCTATCAGCCTGCGTATTTTTCACTGATTTACTTACCCTCCCACCCCATTCATCAGAAAAGTTGAACAGAACCCACCGTCAACAGGCCATTTTTCTGTCGCGGAACCACCAAAATTGAGGTAGATGCGACATGGGTGGTAACAAAAAAATTCCTGAGGGGGTCAGTGACAATGAAATCCATTCTTATGGCAAGCGTTTGCGCATTTGCACTCAGTGCTTGTGTAGAAGGCGGCTCCAGCGACCTTCAGGCACAGCTTGATGCCGCAAATGCGAAGTCGGCGGACTTGGAAGCACAGGTTGCCTCGCTTGTCTTGCGCGGCGGTGCTGCCGCACCCAGTGGTGCCGGTGGTCCGGTCAACGCAAAACCCGGTGAGTGCTATGCGCGCATCACGCAGCCTGCTCAAACCAAAACGGTTGAGGAACGGGTCGTTGATCGCGATGCGACAGCCAAACTGAAAGTCATTCCCGCGACCTACAAAAAGGTTAAGGAAAAGGTTATCGTAAAGGAAGCATCACAGCGCATCGAAGTTGTTCCAGCCACCTATAAAACGGTTAAGGAACGCGTGATTGTGACACCCGCCAAAACTGAGCTTATCACGGTTCCGGCGACCTATAAAACCGTCACCGAAAAGGTGAAGGTGCGCGATGCCTACACCACCTGGAAGCCAGGCGGCAGCGTCATTGCGGTTGGCGCGAATGCGCTTGGCGGGACCATCCTGCAAAACCGCCGCTCCTCCACTGGTGAGGTTATGTGCCTCGTCGAAATTCCAGCGGAATATAAAATGGTTAAGCGCCGGGTAGAGGTCACGCCCGCAACCACGCGCGAAAAGGTAACCCCCGCAGTCTACAAGACCGTTACAAAGCGTGTTGTTGATAAGCCCGCATCGACACGGACGGTTGATATCCCAGCGGTATATGGCACCGTCACCAAGACGGTTGAGGCCACGCCAAGTGTGGTACAGCGGACCGAAATTCCAGCATCCTACAAGACCGTCAAGCGCACGGTTGAGGTTGCCCCGGCACGCACGGTCTGGACCAGTGTACTCTGCGACGTGAACACAACGCCTGATGTTGTGCGCCGCTTGCAGACTGCGCTCAAATCCCAGGGTCACTATACCGGCAAGATTGATGGTGACGTTGGCCCAGCCACGCGCCGCGCCATTGCGTCATACCAAAATGCACAGGGTGTTCAGAGCGACATTCTGACGATTGAATCTGCTCGCGCACTCGGCATCATCTAAGCCTGACAGGACATCAAACAGAAAACGCCCCCGGCAACCACCGGGGGCGTTTTTTTGGCTAAACGGTGCGTGTTTTGCGTCAGGTCAACCGCCGAGCCGCCGCAACAAGCAGGCGCACGCCCTCATCCACCTTGCTCTCGTCAATGACCGAAAGACCGAGCCGGAAAAAATGGCGCGGGCGTGGTTCGGCCGCGAAACACACGTCCCCCGGTTCAATCATAACGCCATCTTTCATCGCCTCTTTGGCAAGCAGGCGCGTATCAACATCATCAGGGCAGGCAACCCAAAGGCCGCCCCCACCTTCGGCGCCTGCGACGTGCCAGTGCGGCGCGTAATGCGCCAGTGCCGTCAGTGCAGACGCACGCCTGACAGCCATGGCACGCTTTATCCTGCCCAGCAGCATATCGTGGTGCCGTGCTGCGATAAATATCGCCGCAACTCGTTGATTCACACCGGGTGGGTGCCGCAACAGCATCCGACGTAGCGCGCGGGCTTCCTGAATAAATTCCGGCGCGCCGACAAGGTAGCCGAGGCGTAACCCGGGCATGATGCTTTTTGACAAAGATCCCGCATAAATCACCCGCCCCCGCCGATCCAACGCGCGCAACGCCGGGCGGGGCGCAGCGGCGGCATTGGCCTCTGGTTCGTAGTCATCTTCCAGAATGACCGAATCGTAACGTTCCGCCGCTTCAAGCAAGGCCGTGCGTCGCGGCAACGACATGGTAACCATCGACGGATAGTGGTGGCTTGGCGTCACATATATCATGCGCGCGCCCTCCAACCGCTCGTCAACCAACATGCCCTCCCCGTCAACCGGTTGGGCACGCAGGCAATCGGTGCGCGCGCCCATGATCGCGCGTGCATCCTGATACCCCGGATCTTCGATAACCGCTGGGGCACCCAACGGGATCAACAATTCCGCCGCCAGATAGATGGCATTTTGCCCGCCAAGCGTGATCAGAATTTCTTCGGGCTCTGCTGCTACACCGCGACGGGGCAGCAGACGGCGGCGAATTTGGTCAACCAACATCGGATCATCTTCGACATAGCGATCCTCCGTCCAGTCTTCGAGCCACCGCCGCCCCATTGCTTTCCGGGTCGCATCACGCCACTCCGAAATGGGAAACAACGCCGGGTCAAACTGGCCATAAATGAAGGGGAACGGTGCCGTGCGCCAATCATGTGGACGGGGAACAGGCTCAAACCCGGACGGGCGCGCCGTCAGGCGATTGCCCCATCCGATCTGAGCTTCCGGCGCGCGGTTCGGGCTGACCGTCGATGCAGACTGCCGCGCGATGTAATAGCCAGAACGCTCCCTCGCTTCCAACACGCCCTGATCTACAAGTACCTGATAGGCAATGGAAACCGTGTTGCGAGAAACACCGAGAGACTGACTCAGCTTTCGTGTCGAAGGCGCGGGATCACCGGGCATGAACCGGCCAGAGGCCACTGCACGCTCCAACTCCTCACGGATCTGCGATTGAAGCGTTCGCCCCTCATCCCGTTCAATCGGGAATAGCATTTCCTTCATTAACTGGCACCCTCAAATGAAAGCCGACTGGCACAACACTATGCCAGTCGATCTCACTTCGCTAGTGCCAGTTTGGTGTGTCAGTTCTTCCGCAGGCTTTTGAACAACTTGTCAAGCAGTTGCCCTGTTGGTGACGCGCCGGAGGTTTCCTTTACGATCGCGTCAATCAAGTCCTGCGCCACAAATTGATGCTCAACCAATCCCCTGCTGCGACGATAGTCAAAGATGGCACGCCTCAGGTTGTCATCGGGGCGGCCATCAATCCGACCAACGCGAAACCCAAGGTGGTCCAACCGTTGCTCCAGCGATTGCCAATCGCGGGCGGTCATGTTCAGGCGGTCTTCACGGCGGCTTCGGGCAACGCGCAGCAATTCGCTTGCCCGCTGTTCAGCCTCTGGCGCGTATCGGCTATTGGGATAGGCGCGTCCAAAATCGCGATAGGCTTTGGCGGTATTATCTGCCTCTGCCTGCCGCCAGGCCCGAACATCATCGTTTGCGACCGTTTCTCCCTGGCGCGCCTTGTAACGCCGTTGTGCAATTTCAGCGAATTTCCCATTTGGGTGAAGGTCAAGATACCGGTTGTAGGCACTGGCAGTGTTCAGGCGTTTGGCTTCTTCCCAATCCTCCCTGTCCGCAGCGGCCCGTGCACGGCTGAGCACGCGGTTCGCATCTTTGGCGTGGGCACCTTTGGGATAGCGTGACAAGTACCGCTCATACGCCGCGATTGTGCCGACCTGCTCGGTACGGGCCCAGAAACGATCTTCCTGTTCCTTGGCTTGCTCTGCGCTTAACGCGGCAGCTTCGGCAGCCTCTTTTACAAGACGAGCGGTTTCGCGGGCAGCATCATCGCTAAGCTGTTTGGCCTGCCCCGCCGCGATAAAACCTGTGGCCGGGATGCCTTCGCTTTCCTGCCACCCCCGGATTGCGCCGCGCGTGCCGCGGCCAAAAACGCCATCAACACCACGTGTGTCATACCCGAGTGTGGTCAGGTCACGTTGAATGGCCAGACGTTCGCTACGCGACAGGTTCAGCGCCTCTTCCCCGACTTCAGCCGGGTTAACATCCGGCGTCGATACGGTACTCACTGTTGAACCAGATGTACCCTGAGGGACCAGTTCAGCCAGGCGATTTCTCGCGATAGCTGCGAAAATACCGTCCGGATAAGCGTCCAGATAGGCGCGGTAATCGGCGGCCTGCCCCCCTGATTCCGTGGAGCGCCAGAACGCAAGCTCCACCCCGGCATCATCACCGCCGCCCGCGCTTTCGGTAACTTCGGCCGCCGATACGATTGTCAGGCCATCAACGCCGCCCGCTGTCCAGATCGCATCACCGGAGGCCGCCACCGCAGCCTCGTAACTTGTGCCTGGTTCAAGAAAATTTTCGATGATAGTGCGGCCAAACTTGCTTTGCCCCTCACCGCTACGCCGTATGGCCCAGCCCGGTGCAGCAGCTGACACAATGGCGGCACCAGCTTCGGCGGAAAAAGATGAGATGCCAGGCTCAGCAAAGGTCGTCGCGGCAAACCCGTCAAGCTGCGCGCCATCAATAAAGATCACGGCCTGTTCAGCCTGGCTGGCAAGGCTTTGCAGGGCCTCGAACGGTGCACTGTCAAAGGCAACGGCAACCGGCCCCACGGGGTTGAAATCCACCGGCGACAGGAATGTTCTGCCTGACATGCGCATCGCGTGCCCGGAGTAGAACACGACCAGCTGATCTTCGCCCACTGCATTCCGGGCGAAACGATCCATCGCCGCGCGCATTTGCACACGGGTAAGGTTAACGCCCAATGTCACCTCATAGCCCGCCGCCGTCAGCTTTTCTGCGACGGCACGCGCATCCGCCTCTGCTGCAACAGCCCGTGGGGCATGGGTATAATCTGCATTGCCGATCACCAATGCCGCGCCATCAGCCAGCGCGCCCCCTGTTCCCGCCAAAATTGCGACCGCGGCCGTCATCATCAGTTTTTTCATGCTGGCATCCCCCTTTTGGCCAAGGCTGAGCCAACCCGGCGCCCAGATTATGACTGCATTGCCCCACTGACGCCAAGTTTTCTTTGCTGCCAGTGGGGCGTCTGTCTAACGCCCAACAGCAGCGGGAGGCAGATGAATGTTGTGGGAGGCCCTGATGATTTGCTCTGCCGCTTCATTGATGTGACGCGGAAAATGCGTATCGAGAATGCGGCGCTTTTCGTCGATTGCCTTTTTGACCAGATCAGGGCGACCAATCTCCAACCATTCCTTGGGGGAGGTTCTGTCGCCCAGTTTTGGGTAGATATATTCCGTTTGCATGAGGCTAAGCGTTTGCCCCGATCCGAGGTAATGCCCCGGACCGCCCAGGCAAACCTCCTTCATGGTTTCAAGGCTCAACGTATCGTCGGTGACTTCGATCCCCCGCACACACCGAAGGGCCTGCCCGAGCAGATCATCGCCAAGGATCAGGCTTTCCAGGCAGAATCCGAGCAATGAGGCATGCATCCCCACGCTTTCGTACACCATGTTAAGACCGGTCAACCCGGCCATTACGTTGGAGATACCCTGTTCCCAGCCTGCCTGCATATCAGGCAGCTTTGCATCGGCAATCCCTGCCGCCGCGCCCCCCGGCAAGCCATAGAAATGGTGCATCTGCGTGCAGCCCGCGGTTAACAAGGCCTGCTCACCGGAGCCGCCGGACATGGCACCCGTCCGCAGATCGCTGACAAATGGCCATGTTCCAAACACGGCTGGGTGGCCCGGTTTGATGGCATTCACATAAACCACCCCCGCGAGGCATTCCGCGACGGCCTGAACGATCGCGCCGGCAATTGGGGCTGGTGCTGTCGCGCCCGCCTGCCCTGCGCTCAGCAACAGCACGGGCATACCTTCGCGAATGCAATATTCCATGACCTCGCAGGCCTCAGTCGCAAATTTCATCGGCGGCACGACAAAACAGTTGGAATTGGAAATGAACGGGCGCGCACGCCATTCTTCCTCTCCACCTGCTATCTGGTGGATCAATTCAAAACAGCCGGGCAAATGGCTCGGCTCAACAAAACTGGTGCCAATGTGTTTTGAAGTTCCGGCGCAGCAGGCGTAGATCGTGTTGATATCCAACTCATAGTTGTCGGTCACATCACGACAGACCATCGGGCGCTGAAAGAAATGAACATTGTCGAGTTGATCCACGATACGGGCAGCATCGTACAGATCCTGCAACTTGCTATCGCGGTATTCACGCTTTTCAACATCCACCAGATGAACCGCCGCGCCCGCTGTCCCGAAATGCACCCGTTTGCCCGACAGGTCGAGATCATGCGCCGGATCACGCGCGCAGAGGGTGAAATCACGTGCCGCCATCGCAAGGCTGTCTTCAACCAGTGACGGCGGGATGCGGATGCGACCGTCCTCGCCCAGCACCGCCCCCGCGCCCACCAGAGCCTCCACTCCGGTTGGGGGCGCATCAGCAAAGCCGATTTCCCACATCGCCGCGAGGGCAGCACGGTGGATGCGCTGAACCTCTGCATCTGAAAGCGGGCTGAACGTGCCCCCGGTCATGCCAGGGCGAACGGGGCGAATATCTTCCGCAAGCGGTGCGGCGCGGAGGGCCTGCCGTGCGGAGCGCCCGCCTGAGCGGCGGGACTTGGTCGGTGTGTCGTTCATATATGTATTACCTAATGTCTGATATCTTCGGGCAAGCAAAAGAAATCAAACAGTCGGGGAACCACGGGCCGCGCGGCCACGTGTTGCGCCAATCGTGCGCCAGATCAAATGCGTGACCCAGTTCTTACAGGCCATCGGTCATCCTCCCCCCGAGAGATTTAACCCTAGCCCAAAGATTCGCAGCGTTCGGTTCGTTAGCGCCGTGGAAACGTCGTTTTCGGTTTCACAACCAAGGTTGCATTGACGCGATATCAGCGGCGCCAGCATGATTGCCCCGCATTGCGTGTAACAAAAACATCACAACGACAGATACCTGTAAAAACCTTGCTGCGAGCCCTACACAACCACGGTGCGAAAACTGCCAAATCGCGACACAAAAGAGGCGCTTCGCGGCACTCAAATGAGGCGTAATCCCGACATGCGAAACCCGCATATCTGGTATGTTTTCCAAGCATTTGCGCCAGCGCAACTTTGCTCCTAGATCACCGCCATACGCAACAGGGTGATGATCACCCCCAAGGTTTTAGGAGCCGCCACAATGTCACTGTTCGAGCAGCAGCGCCCCGCGCCGTTCGGCGCAGAGTCCGTTTACAAAGTCACCTCGACGATTGAAAACGTATTTCTCACGATCACAAACATGATCAAAGCGAAACTTGTGGCGGACCGCACTTACCGGACGCTTAGCCAGTTGTCAGCGCATCAGCTGAACGACATCGGCCTTGGTCAGACAGATTTGCGTGAGTATGCCAAATCTGCATCGCGCCGCCTGTTCTGATCGCTGCGCTTTTGGTTGGCGGCATTAGGCCGTTATAGCTGTCCAGAATTGCCGAAGGCCGCTTGCCCCTGCAAGCGGCCTTCGTTTTTGCGCGTGGGCAATCGGGCGGGAGGTCCCTCACCCACGCTAGCGACTGGTCAAACAGTCAGCATCCCTTGTCAGTTGGCGCCATGCCAACCGCACTCTGATCTGGTTCAGAATTTCCACAGCTGCCAAGCCCACCACCGTGGCCGGAGATGATATAACCCTCCGTATTACGAGCCGAAGGTGCACTTTCGCTTTGATCAACGGGCGCACCTTGATCAATGGCAGACGCTGGATCAAAGCCAAGCAAAGCCACCATCAACGCGCCAGCGAGGCCAAATGCGGAAAGAAAAAATTTCAAGACATCCCCCCAGTTGTGATCTAAGGGAAACGCTACTTGTGGCTCCGCCACCTGTAAATAAATTTTTACATGACTGATCAAAGGCTTAGTTGACTAAGCAAACATCTTTCAACAGTCCTTCAACGCCATTCGTGTTACACGCGCTGCAGAACGAGCGTTGACCACTCACCATCCTGGCTGATCCAGAGCCGAGAATACCCATGGGAAAGGTAGACCCGTTCTACCCCTGCGCATTGCTCATTCAAGACACCGGAAAGGATGATAACCCCTCCCTGCTGAGAGGCTTTGGACATTGACGGCGCGAGCCGTTTGAGCGGGTTGGCCAGGATATTCGCAAATATCAGATCATAAGGACCAGCATTGCGCAGCACCGGGTGCATGAAACCCGCCGCACGCACCAGCAATGCCCTGCCCGTCAGACCGTTGGCCCGAAAGTTCGCCCGCGCGGTCGCTACAGCGATGGGGTCAATGTCTGACGCAACGACAGGCCGGCGCCACAGCGCGGCTGCTGCCATTGCCAAAACGCCTGTACCACATCCGATATCCGCGATCCGCTCTGGCGTGAAACCCTGCGTCGCAAGCTGATCAAGTGCGTTGAGGCACCCCCGCGTGGTGCCATGATGACCTGTACCAAAGGCCATGGCGGCCTCAATCTCCAACGCATATTTTACGCCACGCGCGGCGTCTCGATCATGCGCCCCGTGCACGAGGAACCGCCCGGCACGTACGGGTGTCAGGTCACGCCGTACTTCTGCAACCCAGTCGCGATCACCAATTTCAGAAATTACAAATTCATTCCCACCAGCGACTGTTGTTGCCAAGGCAAGCCCCGCCTTGTCAGGGGTTTCGGTGAAATATCCACCGACCTCCCATAGGCCGGAGCCATCCTCAATCTCAAAAACGCCCACACCTGTTGGCTCCGGTATCAATCGCTCCAGCATTTCACCCAAAATTTCGGCGGCTTCCTTGCCACGAATCGTCGCAATCGCGGAATAAGTTGTCATTTCAGCCTCAATATTCGCCTTGGTTGTATCGGATTTTTTGGGCGCACAATCCCAGATTGCGCAGGTATGTTTGCGAATTTCCGCCCCTTAATACCCAAACTAGCGTGAAATTGAAGGCCTCGTTGGGGTTTCTATTTGAAGCTGTGCCATTGGGTGCTATACATCCGCTGGGGTGTATGTGTTGACAGGAGTGTGGGTGTGTTGCGGTGTCTTAACTTTTTCCGCCAGAAGGCGGGCTTTAATACCGAACTGACCTCTGACAAACATGAAACGCGTGGAAAGCGCATCAGGCTCGGCAATCGCGGCTCGATGTCCACGCAGGTTGTGGTGTTCTCGGTTATGCTATTCGGCGCATCGGGCGTGGTACTCGATTTCGGGCGCGTTTATTCCGAGCACACGCTCATGCAATCGTTCACGGATCAGGCCGCGCTGGCAGCAGCTGCTGAGCTGGACTTTGAACCTGATTCAATCGACCGGGCGGTCGCAGCTGTTTTTGGCGCAAACAACAATGCCCCCATCAGCAAGGATGCCGCCTGGAGCACCGGTGAAGGCAATGCCTTCAACATTGAATACCTGATTTTCCTTGATGAACTGTCATCGGACACAGGGCGCCAGACCTCGATGGGCGACCTTGCAAATGCTTCCAATATCTATGTTGCGTTTTCGAACGGCACAGGCTCGGGCGACCGTGCGCTCGCCTCGACAGACGCAAAATATGTGGTTGCAGTCGCAGAGGAGCGGTCAGTCAGAAACTCACTCGTTCAGCTGATCAACGTCGTTGAAGAAAACAACGGCCCCGAAGCAAACGTGGTGAAAACCATCGCCGCAGCGAAGCGCAAGGTTTTGAACTGCGGCACGCGCACCAATCTTGTGATGTGCAACCCCTTCGAAGGTTCCGAAACCGGGTTCAAGACCTTCACCGCTGATGCAGCGGGCAACGAAGGCGTGCAATTCCACATGATTGCCGATGGAACCTTGGTGAATTCCCAACGCATGGGCGTGATGGCCACACCAAGCAGCAACGCGGACATCATGAGCCTGTGTGATGACTACAACACCCTGCCCGGTGCAAACCCCGGCATGAGTGATGCAGAAGCGTTGATCCCACGCCAGATCTGTCATCTCGCCGCGGCGCAGCCCGCCAATTACTGCGTTCAGGAAGAGGTAACGATCGTACCAGCCTCTGCGGAGGTCATTCAGACAGCCTTCAGCACCGCGTTTGACATGTGGGATGAGCCGATTTCACAAATCATCGCGCCCGGCATTCCCGATGCGACCAAAGCGTTGTTCCAGCCCGACATTGATATTGCCAAAGGCCGGGTGCGCCAGCCTGCGGCGTTCATCGCCAACAATGCCGGCAATGGCATCCCCAGCTCATCGCGCCGCAACTATTCACTGACGCTCGATGACTATGACCTTAGCCTCGCGGCCTGCATCAGACAGTCCAACCCGGCTCTTTGCCAACCCGGCCTGAGCCATGTGTCGCTGCCGTTCAACTACGGTGAGCTGATCAGCTATTACGTTAACTACTGGGCCGACCATAACATCTTTGTTGCTGGTGGTGGCATTCCCAGTTTCGACGTGAACACCATGTACCGTGGTTACGCGCTGGAACGGACCGAGTGGCAATATGCACCGTTCAAAGACTTTGAAGCACCATTCGGTCAGGCCGAAAGCCTCGCGCATCAAATCGAAGACGATGACGGCGTTTTGCAACGTGAAGACGGTAGCTTGCTCTCCGACACGGGCGCACCGTTCTTCGTGCCGCAACAGGGCAACTTTTCTAACTATACCAATGCGAGCATTCCGCTCAGCGATCAGGAACGTCGGCGTTTCGGCGTTACCTTTGTAAACTGCGGGAGCGCCTCAACAGAGGCAGACGCCAATCTCGGCCAGACTGTTTCAAAAGTTGATGTGGTCGGGTTCGCAGATATGTACCTGTTGCAGCCCCCGCGCCCGGTGTGCCCCGGCGATCTGAATTTGGCTCCGGGAGAGGTGCCCGAGGATTGCGCGAACAGTGAACTGGACATGTCGCGGTTGTTCCTCGAATTCGTTCAACAGTCGGCCACAACCGAAAATGTGTACTCCGTACTTGTGAGGTAATCTGACCGACGACCCTCTCGGTATTTACAATACACCGCCCGCCTTGATCCCAAAGGCGGGCGGTTTTGTTTGTATGATATGGCCCGGCTTTTTACCTTATTGGCCACGCGCGAAACCTCCCCTTGCACATGTCCGATTGTTACCAAATTTGAAGTCGCCTTACACGAGGCTGGCCTGCGACAGAGCACTGATCTAGGGTCGGCACGCGTTGTGAGGGTGCGCCAAAGGTGCATGTGAAAGGAGTGTGGGGCTCTGACGAAGGGAAACCTTTGTGGAGGACATCGTGACCGCACACGCCAAACCCTATCGCGCCTTCATCAGCTATTCCCGACGGGACGAAAGAACGGCCCGTCGCCTGCATGCCGCGCTTGAGGCCTATCGCGCGCCACGCGGAATCGCCGCGCATGTGGACCACAAGACCCGCCGTCTGGGTCGCTTCTTCCGCGATGATGATGAAATGCCCGCCTGCCACAGCCTGGGTGCCTCGATTGAGCGCGCGCTTGATCAGGCCGAAGCACTGATTGTCATATGTTCCCCTCATTCAGCCCGCAGCGCCTGGGTCGACATGGAGGTTCGCCGTTTTCGCATTAACCCACTTGCAAGAGTTTTCGCTGTAATCGTGGACGGCTCCCCGAATGCGGATAACCCTGCCCGGGAATGTTTTTGCCCCGGCTTGCGGTGGCGCGTTGCTTCCGATGGCAGCCTGACTGACGTACTTGACGAACCGCTGGCCCCGGATCTGCGCCGCGAAGGGTTGGAGCGGACGGTTACGCGCTTGGCGGCCGGGTTGCTGGGGGTTGGCTTTGAAACCCTGTGGCGACGTCATGCGCGCCGTACCCTGCGCAGGCGTGCGCTTAGCGTATCGCTTTCAACGCTTTGCGCGGTCGCCCTCTCTGGCCTGCTGCTGGGGCTGGATCAACGATCGGTTGCGACCAGCATCGAAGGTATGGCGTCCCATGCCGAAACGCGTCTGCAAGCCGCGCATCAAAGCGGGGATATCACAGACATAGAAAGCGCAATCAGGTTAGGGGTCCTGGTTACCAAACACCCGTCGACAACAGACATTGGCGCAGATTTTTTGACCAAGGCGGTTGCCGCGACCCGAACAGAATGGCGGTTTTCAGACCTGAGTGGCCCGGTCAGTCACGTCGCCTTTGCCGATGATGGAAAGACACTGATGACCCTGTCTGAAAACGGCAGAGCCACATTGATCAACCTGACAACCGGGCAAGAGGTGACGCGCCTCGACCTGAACGGTTTGCCGCTCAGCATATCACGGGATGGTCGGCATATTCTTGTCACCGCGCCTGATGGCGCGCTCGTGTGGCGCACTGACACCTGGAAGGCCATCGCCCTGCCCGGCCCCATTCCCATATGCGGAACATTCAGCGAAACAACGGGGCTGCTGATCACCTGCCACCCAGACGGCGGCGCGCAGTTATGGTCTGCCCATGACGGTCGTATGATCAGCGAAATAGCAACAGACGGCACGGTCATGTCTGCCGCGCGTTTCGATACAACGGGGGAGCATGCGCTGTTGTCAGCGGGCCATGGGCTTTGGCTATTCTGGGATACTGAAAACGGCGAAACGCGCGCAACAATGCAATATCAGGGGCGTAACGTCGCGTGGAAAGCTGCGGGGATCTACAATTACTTCGTTTCAGGCTTTGGCGCACCGCCGTTTGGGGCTGTTATCACCCCTGCCGGCGTTGCGCCTTTATCAGGGCATGATGCGCCGGTATTGGCTGCGGTGGTCAGCGGCCAACACCCGGCAAACATGCGCGTTGCGAGCACCGATCAGGCGGGGCGCCTTGTGGTGGCAAACATCGCGCAACCGGTCACCCATTCACTGTTTGATGTCTTGGGCCACGACGGCCCTGTCCATGCGCTCGCGGTTTCGGCCGACATGAAGATGATCGCGACCGGCGGCGCGGATGGAGTCGTACGTGTCTGGTCGCTCCAGACCATTCCCCCGGCTGTACGCAAGGCAATTCAGAAAGGCGTCAATATTCTCGATTTCGTGTGCGCATCCGAAGGGCATCATTTCCCACATGATGCGCGGTTGATTACCAAGGCGGATGCAGATGCGCTTCCCCACCTGCGCGCGCAAATTGGGCATGATGTTTGTGAGGCTTTGCAATAGACCAAGGCGCGGATCGGGTTATCAAACGATGCGAACAACACGCGAACATGGGGTTTTTCTTTTGAGATGTTTGGCATAACATATCCGCCATGAACGACACGCAATTCGATGACGCCTTTGAGGCGTGGGAGGGCGCAAAGCTCTCTGACATGGCGCGCCCCGGCATCCGCATGGGCGCTGGTGCACCCTATCTTGATGGTCTGAATGCGCCACAACGCGAAGCGGTTGAGGCATTGGAAGGCCCTGTGTTGATGCTGGCAGGTGCCGGCACAGGCAAGACCAAGGCGCTGACCTGTCGCATCGCGCATTTGCTGACAACCGGAACCACCCGCCCGAACGAAATTCTGGCGGTTACATTTACCAACAAAGCCGCCCGCGGCATGAAAAACCGCATCGGGGAGTTGGTAGGTCAGGTGATTGAGGGGATGCCATGGCTCGGCACGTTCCACTCTTTGTGTGTCAAAATCCTGCGCCGCCATGCCGAACTGGTAGATCTGAAAAGCAATTTCACCATCCTTGATAGCGATGATCAGTTGCGTCTGATGAAGCAACTGATCGAAGCCGCGGGCATCGACAACAAGCGATGGCCCGCCCGCCAGCTTGCCTCTGTCATTGATGGGTGGAAGAACAAAGCCATTACACCTGATCGTATTCCGGCCTCTGACAGCAACGCATATGGCGGTGCCGGGCCACAGCTTTATGCCGAGTATCAGGCCCGGTTGCAGACCCTGAATGCTTGTGACTTTGGTGATCTGCTGTTGCATGTCGTCCGCATTTTTCAGGAAAACCCTGATGTGCTGGCCCGCTATCAAAGCTGGTTCCGCTATATTCTGGTGGACGAATATCAGGATACCAACGTCGCACAGTATCTGTGGCTGCGGCTGCTGGCGCAGGGCCACAAGAACATTTGCTGTGTCGGTGACGATGATCAGTCAATCTATGGCTGGCGCGGGGCTGAGGTTGGCAACATCCTCAAATTCGAAAAGGATTTTCCCGGCGCGAAGGTTATTCGCCTCGAGCAGAACTATCGCTCTACCCCGCATATCCTTGCGGCTGCGTCTTCGGTAATTGCGGGCAATCAGGATCGCCTTGGCAAAACGCTGTGGACCGAAATGAACGAGGGCGAAAAAGTTCGCCTGATGGGCGTGTGGGACGGCGATGAGGAAGCCCGCTGGATCGCTGAGGAAATGGAAGCCTATCAAAGAGGCACCCGCCACCTTGACCCGGTAAGCCTGAACGAAATGGCTGTTCTTGTGCGCGCGTCCTTCCAGATGCGCAGCTTTGAGGACCGTTTTCTGACCATCGGCCTGCCCTATCGCGTTATCGGTGGGCCACGCTTTTATGAGCGGATGGAAATCCGTGATGCCATGGCATACTTTCGGCTGATCACATCCCCCGATGATGGGTTGGCGTTTGAGCGGATCGTGAACACCCCGAAACGCGGCCTTGGCGACAAGGCTCAGCAGGCCATCAACATGACCGCCCGCCAGAACGGCGTGAGCCTGTTGGAGGGCGCGCGCATATGTGCCGACGAAGGCGGTGTCTCAAAAGCGGCGCAGAAGTCATTGAAAACACTGGTCGGCCTGTTTGATACATGGATCGCCCGCGCCAAGGCCCCCGACTTTGACCACGTCGAAGGTGCCATGCAGATTCTCGAAGATTTCGGGTACATGGAGCATTGGCGCAAGGACAAAACGCCCGAGGCGCCGGGCCGTTTGGAAAACCTCAAGGAACTCGTAAAGGCCCTTGGGGATTTTGAGAATTTCCAGGGCTTTCTCGAACATATCTCGCTCGTGATGGAGAACGAACAGGAAGACGCCGCCGAAAAGGTGACGTTAATGACTTATCACGCCGCCAAGGGCCTTGAGTTTGATTGTGTGTTCCTGCCCGGTTGGGAAGATGGCCTGTTCCCCTCGCAACGCTCCTTGGATGAAAGCGGTGTAAAGGGCCTCGAAGAAGAGCGCCGCCTTGCTTACGTGGGTCTGACACGCGCCCGCCAACACCTCACGCTCAGCTTTGCGGCCAATCGCCGTGTATACAACCAATGGCAAAGCGCACTACCGTCCCGCTTTGTTGACGAATTGCCCAAAGCAAATGTGGAGGTTCTGACCCCGCCCGGCCTTTACGGCGGCAACTATGGCGCTGCGGCGGGTATTCAGCGTGGGTCGGTGCTCGAAGAACGTGCGCAATCAGCCTCTGCTTATAACTCCCCCGGTTGGCGACGCATGCAGGGGCGCACCTCTCAGCGTGGCCTTTCCAGCCCGGCAGAAGCAAAAAGCCTTGTGATCGACGCGCAGGCGATCTCACCGCATAAGGTGGGCGACAGGGTATTCCATCAGAAATTCGGATACGGGGCCGTGCTGGAAGTTGAGGGCGACAAGCTGCTGATCAATTTTGAAAAAGCGGGTGAAAAGAACGTGGTATCGCGTTTTGTTAGCACGCCGGACGACATACCGTTCTGATGCTACCCATCAAGGAGCGCATGCAGCTCTTTGATGCTGTGACCGCCGCAATGCGGGTCTGTCAGTTGCACGTTGTGTTCAACATCCTGCTGATTGTGCAGGGGCCGATCATCTATGGCTTGGCGCTTCTCGCATGGCTTTCCACGCGGGCGGTTGATGTTTTCACGCCTTTCTCGCATCCCCCACCGGATATCTCACTGGCCTTTGGGGCGCGGCCCTGGTTTGAGTTGCCTGGGATATTGGGCAGCGTTGCAGTGTTCACGACCCTCGCGCGGGCGCGCCCTCGGGGCTGGGCACCGGTTGTCAGTGCCGCTGCGCTTTCGCTGAGTTTGCTTCAAATGATCGGCTGGACAGCGGGCAGCGAAATGCGCCTCGCCGTTTCTGAATTGACGGGCACCGAACGGCTCGCGGTGATCTGTGGCGCGGGGCTGTTCGCCATCAGCATGGTGGCGTTACACGCCTATTTCTTTGTTTTGGTTCTGCGTGGGCATCGCGCATTGAAAGACGCTTCCTTCGAGATGCGCGCCAGTATCGCAGAGGTTCGCGGTGGGCGCAGTGAACTGGTGCGTTCGCTGTTGATGATCCCGGAGGCGATCCGGTATGCACGCCGCCCGCGCATAACATCGACGCTGATGGCATTGGCGGGCGTTGTCGCATTTATGAACGTGTGGCGATTGGGCTATGCCATCATAGTCATCACGGTGACGCCCATAGTCTTGCTGAGCTTTGCCGAACCTTTTCAGGATACGGTCCAGATAATGGGTCAGGATGGCGATTTCCTAAAAGGTTTCGGCCTGTTCCTCGCCGTTACGTCCTTGGTGGTTCTGCTCTATGGGTTTCTTTTCGGCATCTACCTTTTGATCCGCTTGGTCAGTCGAGGTGCCTTACGACAGGCACGGCGCCACATGAGCCGAACCTTGCGCGAGGTTCAGGCGCTGGATGACCGTAGACCGCTCTTGTTTCTGCGTTCTTTTCTGGACGATCAGGTGCCTTTGACGCCCCCGCGCGTCAGCATTGCAGCCAAGCTGCTTGACGGTGCCGCCTTGGACACATCGCTGGACCACGCGATATTGAATGAAGGGGGGCACCATGGCCCGACGGTGGCGCTCGGCAGCCCCGATGATACAGTTCCCCCCTACGGGGTTGCACGAGGCTACTTCGGGCACGGCGATTGGCAGGACGCTGTAATGAAGCTGGCCAACGATGCCGCTCACATTGTTATCGTTCTGGACGAAACCCCCGGCGTTGCCTGGGAAGTCGAAACCCTTCATCAACGGGGCCACCTTGCCAAGACGCTCTGCCTGATCAGCCCGTCGCGCGTTGGCAAGGATGGCGCGCGCCTGATGCAAAACGCGCTTTCAACTTATGGATTGACCCCGCCTGAGGGGGTGGCGCGCGCATTTGGGTTTTATCTGCACGCAGGCCGGATAGAGTTGCTGATCACGCCCAACCCTGCCCCTTATGCCTATCTGGTCGCGTTGCGGCACTTTTTCCGCCGCGAAACAACCGATTGATTGTTGCGCATCAGCTACGCCGTTTGGTTGACAAAGCACGGATCACCCCGCGCATCGTGCGCACGTCCTGACTGGTAAGCGGCGCGCGCTGGAACAGGTTGGCAAGGTTCGCCAACATTGAAGTGCGCTTGTTTTCAGGAAAAAAGAACGAAGCATCATCCAGTTCCGAAACCAAATGCTCGACCATCATGTCGACTTCGCCAGCGGTGGCGATATCTGACTTGCCCGTGTGGAACTTTTCCACCGGTGTTTCGTCTACCACGCGACGCAACTCGTAACTCATCAACAAGACGCACTGCGCGAGGTTGAGCGAGGCAAAACGTGGGTTAACCGGCACCGTGACAATCGCATTTGCGCGCACAACATCGCTGGTTTCCAGGCCCGTGCGTTCCCGCCCGAACAGAAAGCCCACTTTTTTGCCTGACGCCATCATTTCATGGGCCATCTTGGCTGCGGCAACCGGCGTCAACACCGTTTTAGCCATCTCGCGCGGGCGTGCAGTGGTTGCGAATATGTAGTTCAGGTCCGCAACCGCATCTGCCGTCGTGTCATAAACCTGCGCATCGTCAAGCAGTGCGCCCGCACCAGACGCCATGGCAACGGCGCTCGGGTTGGGCCAGCCATCGCGCGGCGCAACGAGGCGCATGGCGCGCAGGCCAAAATTCCACATTCCCCGCGCTGCCGCACCAATGTTTTCACCCATCTGCGGCTCAACCAAGATCATCTGAGGCTGAATGCCGGGAAAGGCATCATCAGTGATGGTTGGGTCTGTTTTCCATCCGGGTGCTGTAGGCGCTGCCATGACAAGTCTTCATTTCGTTTCAAAAGCTGCAGTTTTTCGGGTCATTCACCAAGGGTGGCACCCGTAACCTTTCGCTGCGTATCTCGCAATTCAGCCCCAATCACAATGAGACAAGTGGACCACAGGGATGCTTGAAACCGCGCTGCGCATCGAGCTTTCATGCCTTCTCGAGCCAAAGGCTCGTTTCGATGGCACCGGCTTTGAGCGGAAGCCGAGACAAAACACCAAACGCCGCCGCATTCATCCGCGTTGCGGCGTATCGGCTGGAAAAAACCGGCTTCAACGCGCCACTGAGCAACCATCCCCCAAGCGCGTTCTGCTCTGAATACCCCCGCCATTCCCAACTGTCGGGATAAGGATCGGGAAACAGGATATCGTGAATATGGACCACCACACCGGGCTTCAGTCGCGGCAGGATGCGGTTGAAAATCATATCCACATCAGTGCCAGGCATCATCAGGTGGCTACTGTCGAAAAAGGCGATGTCGCCGGCCGCCAGTTCATCAAACAGGGCAAAATGGCTTTCATCCAAAACGCCTTGTCGCCAATCTATGGCCAAATCGCCAAAGTCTGCGCGCGGCTGTGGGTCTATGCAGGTTATCTCCGCATCACCTGCCGCCGCCATGAACCGCGTGGAGTGCCCGGAGCCGACCTCAACAATCTTTTTGGGCGCGCGCGATGCCACCAATGTGAATGCCGCTGCACCATCAATGCGCGGGAACCAGTCCTGATCCCATCGCGGCCTTGGAGCCGGCCCATTCAGTGCTTCAAGCGCGCCTGCACGGGCTTCAATTTCATCCAACACACCGCGAAAGGCTGGCTCATAAGCAGCAAATAACGCCTCCAGTGCTGGGTAGGGCCCCGGTGCCTGCACGCTTTCAGCATAGCGGTATGGAATGAAAAAGCCCTGACGGCGCAGACCCAGAACCGTTTGCAACCCCATTCTGATCATACGCCAACGCTTTGTCATTCGCTTTTCCATCAAATTGTATACAAGCGCACACAAAATGCGGCCCGTTGTCTTGTAAGCCGATATGCAGGCCTGTATAGCCTCTGGCAAGTTCAGCTTCGCTATTTGGAGGGCTAAAATGTCCAAGATCAAAGTCGAAAACCCTATCGTAGAGCTCGACGGCGATGAAATGACCCGCATTATCTGGGATTTCATCAAACAGAAACTGATCTTGCCCTATGTTGATGTTGACCTGAAATACTATGACCTCGGCATAGAGGCGCGCGATGATACCGATGATCAGATCACGGTCGATGCTGCCAACGCCATCAAACAATACGGCGTTGGCGTCAAATGCGCGACCATCACACCGGATGAACAGCGGGTTGAGGAATTTGGCCTCAAACGCATGTACCGCTCACCAAACGGCACCATCCGCAACATTCTGGGCGGCGTGATTTTCCGCGAACCGATCATCTGCCAGAACGTACCGCGCCTTGTGCCCGGCTGGACACAACCGATCGTCGTCGGCCGCCATGCTTTTGGCGATCAGTACAAGGCGACTGATTTCCTCTTTCCCGGCAAAGGCAAGCTGACCATCAAATTCGTTGGTGAAGATGGTCAGGAAATTGAACACGAATTGTTTGATGCCCCCTCATCCGGCGTCGCCATGGGCATGTACAATCTTGATCAGTCGATCATCGACTTTGCCCGCGCGTCGATGAATTACGGCCTCGCCCGTGGCTGGCCTGTTTACCTGTCGACCAAAAACACCATTTTGAAAGCCTATGACGGTCGTTTCAAAGATCTGTTTCAAAAGATCTATGAGGAAGAATTCGAAGCCCAATTCAAAGAGGCCGGCATCGAATATCAGCACCGCCTGATCGACGATATGGTCGCCTGCGCGATGAAATGGTCCGGCGGGTATGTTTGGGCCTGCAAGAACTACGATGGCGATGTGCAGTCAGACACCGTGGCACAGGGTTTTGGCTCGCTCGGCCTGATGACGTCGCAGTTGATGACACCAGACGGCAAAACGGTTGAGGCAGAGGCCGCGCACGGCACCGTTACGCGCCATTATCGCCAGCATCAGGAAGGCAAGGAAACCTCCACCAACTCCATCGCTTCGATCTTTGCGTGGACCGGGGGCCTCAAGCACCGCGCCAAACTGGACGACAACGCAGCACTGGCTTCATTCGCTGACACACTGGAGAAAACCTGCGTGGCGACCGTAGAAAGCGGCCAAATGACCAAAGACCTCGCGCTATTGGTCGGCCCGGATCAGGGCTGGTTGACGACAACAGGCTTCCTGGATGCAATAGACGCGAACCTGCAGAAAGCCATGGGCTGACAAAGTTTCACGATTGGTTTGAATAGACGAGGCCACGACAAGAGCGACGCAACAGCGCCGCTCTTGTCAACTCCGTTCACGTGAATGACGGCTGTGCGGACGAAGCAGACCTTTGTGGGTTCCGAAGCAACGGCTGCTTTGGTCGTCGTGTTTTGCGATTGCGCGGCTAAACCGATACTTTTGGATCCATCTTTATCCGGCGCAGCAGCTCAACTTTGCCACGTCCATATCGAAGGTTTGCGCCGCCAGCTTCAGCCCTTCTACCGTGGTCAGATACGGGAAGACCGTCTCGCCAAGTGCCTTGGTGGTCATGCCGAACTTCAGCGCCATAACGAGGGTCTGGATTGTATCGGACCCCTCGGGCGCGATGATTTGGCCGCCAAGCAGCCGGTCGGACTTTCTGTCCGCCACCAGCTTGATCAATCCGC
>JBMYXS010000051.1:0-26019 GCA_049608645.1 Pikeienuella sp.
CGCCGGGCCAAGGGGTGTTTCGGATGAAAAGTCTGAAATTGGGACATGAACAAAGTTTTGTGCGTTTTTCACCAAACGACTATCGGGGAAAGCTGCTAAAGTTTTCTTAACCACGAAGGATGTTTGTGGGAGGGGAATGTGAAATGAGCGTCAAAGGCAAATACTCAAGCGGTCGCATGACAGCCAGCCAATGGCAGTCTGCCGTCTCTGACACGTTTTTTCCTCTCGAAACCACAATGGTTGAAAGTCAGTCTTTTGTTGGTGAGCTGAATACCTGGGATCTGGGCATCGTCGGCTTGTCGCAAATGCGCTGCGATGGGATCCTTTACAAACGTCACAAGCGTCACTTTCTCGATGAAGTCGAAAGCAGCCTTCTGATCACGATTCCCAAGCTGGGCAATGTCGGCTTTAACCAGAATGCCCGCCGCGCGACCTGTTCGCCGGGCGAGTTTTTGGTCGAGCGCGGTGATATGCCTTATGAGTTTTGGCATGAGCAGACGAACGAGCTGTTGGTGCTGAAGGTGTCTTCCGAAAGCGTGCGCGCGCGGCTTGGCCCGACTGACCGGCTTGGCGCGCTCAGCTTTGATGGCACCGCTGGTGTCGCGAATTACTTCCTTGATGTGGTCAAAACCACCGCGCAGCATGTCGATTACCTTGATGAAACGGCACGGTCTGCGGCGGGGATGCACATTCTTGATTTGTTGTGCCTGGCAATTCGCAAGGATGACCGGGTGTTGGACAGCAACACATCCTCAATTCGCGCAGCGCATCTGCACCGTGCGGAACAGTTTATCCGCGATAACCTGAACAATGAGAACCTGTCTTCCAGCCTGGTGGCGGAGGCCTGTAACGTATCGCTCCGCTATCTGCAGCAGTTGTTCCTGGGCGCGGATAAGTCGGTATCCGGGTTTATTCGCGAAAAACGACTGATCAGGGCGCGCGAGGATCTGAGCGTCGAGGGCGCAACCACCATCGCAGAGATCGCCCATCGCTGGGGGTTCTCTGACCAGTCGCAGTTCAACAAAGCCTATCGCGCGCACTTCGGCTGTACACCGACCGAAACGCGCAGAGCGGCGCAGCAAAGCCAACAGGCCGCGCCACCATAAACCGCTCTTAACAAAAGAAGAATTCCTGAGTTGGGCCGACCTTCGTCGGCGCCATTCTGGCACCCTATTGTCTTTTTGAAGGATGAGAGAATGAAGAATACCAGAGTAGCCGTGGATGTAGGTGGGACGTTTACCGACGTCTGCATCATGGATGAAACCACCGGCGCGATCCGCATTGAAAAGACGGCATCAACGCCCGACGATCCGATGGTGGCCATTCTAAATGGCATCGAACAGGGTGGTATCGACCTGAGCACCGTTTCGATGTTTTCACACGGTACGACGGTTGCCACGAACGCGCTGATCACACGGAACCTGGCCCGCACAGCGATGATCTGCACCGAAGGGTTTCGCGACGTTGTTGAAATCCGCCGCGCCAACAAAGAAGACCTTTGGGACACTTACAAAGACGTTGCAAAGCCATACATCCCGCGCCGTGATCGCCTTGTGGTCAAGGAATGCGTCGATGCTAACGGTACGGTTCTGGAGCCATTGGACGAAGCAGAGGCGCTTCGCGTTGCGAATGTTCTGAAAAAGCGCGGCGTCGCCTCGGTCGCGGTCTGCTTTATGAATTCCTACACCAACGGGGCCAACGAAGAGCGGATGCGCGAAATCCTGCTCAGCGTGATGCCCGATATTCCGGTGTCGATCTCTTCGCAGGTGCTGCCAGAGATTTTTGAGCATGAGCGTTTCTCCACCACGATGGCCAATGCGGCTGTGTCCCCATCTGTTGTTGATTACGTAGAACGGCTTGAAGGCAAGCTGTCTGATGGGGGGTATGAGCGGGACTTGCTGTTGCTGCACACGGGCGGCGGCGTGATGACGCCCGCAAGTGTTAAGGATTTTGCCGCTCGCCTTGCCGGGTCAGGCATCGCCGCTGGCGCGATTGCCAGCCGTTTCATCGGTAATCTGTGCGGGTTCGACAACTCCATCGGGTTCGACATGGGCGGCACCAGCACCGACGTTTCGCTGGTTTACGAAGGCAAGTCGCGTGTCACGAAAGACTGGTACATTGAGTACGGCTATCCGATCCGCTTCCCTTCCATTGAAGTGCTGACCATCGGCGCGGGCGGTGGGTCGCTGGCGTGGCAGGACGAAGGTGGCTCGCTGCGTAATGGGCCGCAGTCCGCAGGCGCGTTCCCGGGGCCTGCTTGTTATAAGAACGGCAACGAAGTTGCGACGAACACTGACGCGAATGTCGTCCTTGGGCGTCTTGGCACGTCTCTGGCTGGCGGCAAGATCACCCTTGATCCTGCACTGGCTGAGGCATCCGTGCGCGACTCCGTCGCGGAACCCTTTGGCATGGAACTGCACGAGGCCGCCGAAGCCATCGTGAGCGTTGCGAACGCCAACATGGCCAACGCGGTGCGTCTCCTGTCGATCAGCCGCGGTTATGACCCGCGTGACTTTGCGCTGGTCGCCTTTGGTGGCGCGGGCGCGTTGCACGGTGCGGCCATTGCCAAGGAACTGTCGATCCCGACTGTGATCATCCCACCTAACCCCGGTGTTACATCGGCGCTCGGTTGTTTGCTGGTCGATATCCAGCATGACTTCTCCGAAAGCTTTATGGCAGCAGCGGCGGACACGAAGCCTGCAGATATTGAAACAGCCTTTGCGCGCCTTGAGGCGATGGCCGCCGAACGCCTGAGCCATGAAGGTGTTGCAGCCAAGGATATCGTAACACAGCGCACGGTTGAGATGATGTATCAGGGCCAGTGGCGCTCTCTCGCCGTGGCCGCGCCTTCGCATGTCACCGATATCGAAACGCTGATTGACGGGTTCCATCGTGAGCATGAGCGGGAGTTCAATTACCGCCGTGATGATGCGCCGGTGTCGATCTTCCGCGTTGGGCTGACCGCGACGGGCATGGTCCCCAAGGCGGAGCTGCAATCCCATGAGGTGAAAAAGAATACGCCAACAACCGACGTCACGCGCGAAGTGTGGTTCGACGGTATCGCGTTCACCGCCATGATTTTCGAACGGGATGATCTGACCGCCGGGGCAACCTTTGATGGCCCAGCGATTGTCGAGCAGTTTGACTCAACCGTCGTGATCCCACCGAACACGACTGCCGAAGTCGACAAATACATGAACATTCTCATTCGCGTTCAGGAGTAAGAGCATGACCGATACAAAAAACCTTGATCCCGTCACGTTCGAAGTTCTCAAGAACTCTTTCATCACTTCGGTCGATCAGATGGCCGAGCAGATGCTACGCACCTGTTATTCCTTCGTGATCTACAACCGCGACTTTTCCAACGCGTTGCATGACGCTGAGGGTAACTCGGTCGCGCAGGGTAACGATGACATCGCGGTGCATGTCGGCACGCTTCACTTTACCTGTAAGGATGTCATCCGCGTCTTTAAGGGCGATATGATGCCCGGCGATGTGTATGCCATCAACGACCCCTACGCTGGTGGTACCCACTTCAGCGATGTGCGTCTGGTGCGGCCCATTTTTGATGAAGATGAGCTGATCGGCTTTTCGCAATCGAATGGCCACTGGTCTGATCTCGGCGGCTCCGTTCCCGGCTCGTTTGACGTTACGGCAAAGGACATGTTCCGCGAGGCGGTGCGCATCACGCCTGTTCGCCTGTTCCGCGCGGGTGATTTCTGTTCTGACGTTGCGAACCTGATTGCCAATAATACCCGCGACCCGGCGTCTATTATTGGCGACATTCACAGCCAAGCGCAGGCCACCCTGGTGGCGGAGCGTGAAATTCTGCGCCTTGTACGCAAATATGGCCGCGAGCAGGTCAAGCAAGGTATGAATGAGGTTCAGGATTACGTTGAACGCGCCGTGCGCCAGCGTATTGCGGCCTTGCCGGATGGCACGTGGGAATCTGTTGATTATATCGACCGTGACCCATCGAGCGGTGAGGGGATGATCCCGATCCACATCAAGATGACCATCAAGGGCGATCAGATTCACTATGATTTTGATGGCAGCCACCCAACCATTGGCTCGATGTACAACTCTGCGCCGGGCGCGACGTTCTCGGCTGTGGTTGCGGGGATGAAAACCTTCTTCCCCGATCTGCCGTTGAACAGCGGTTTTTACCGGATGATTTCGGTCGAAGCGCCGGATAACTCGGTGGTCAGCGCACAATGGCCGGTCGCGGTAACGGGCTTCCTGATGCCGTTCGAAAAGATCATGAACTCCGTCTTTGAGATGTGGTCACAGATCATTCCAGAGCGGGCGATCGCCTGTGCCTTCAACCTTGAATACCTGCTGGCGGGCGGCACGGACAAACGGGGCGAAGAAGATTCGACCTTCATGTTCTACGAGTGGTTGCCCGGTGGTTGGGGCGGTCGTCGTGGCAAGGATGGCAGCGATGTCACCACGGCCTGCTTCGGCACCGGCCTGATGTCACAGCCCAACGAAGGCAATGAGCGGGTCAACCCGACACGCACCCTGGAATTCCAGATCAAGAAAGACAGCGCCGGGCCAGGTAAATGGCGCGGTGGGGCCGGGGTGCAGAAAACCTCGCTCCTGCTCGAAAGCGAAAAATCTGTGATGTCCTATGTTTGCGACCGTGAACGTGCGGTGGTCTGGGGTGTCGATGGCGGCCTGCCGTCTATGCCTCATGGTCTTACGATCAAACGCGCGGGTTCGGACACTTCGGAATGGCTTGGGTCTGTTTTCTCTGATTTCCCGATGTATTCGGGTGACGAGTTTGCCCGCCCAACGGCTGGCGGCGGTGGCTTTGGCGACCCGCTCGAGCGGACCACTGATATGGTTCTGACGGACGTTATTGACGAATATGTCTCTATCGAACGGGCGGCGCTGGATTACGGTGTGGTGATCAAAGAGATCGACGCCGATATGTGCGAATATGAGGTCGATGAGGCTGAAACCGCAAAATTGCGGGCGCACATTCGCGAGAACCGCGTTGCCTGGGCGCGCACTGACCCTGAAGAGGTCGCGCAGATGTATCGCAAAGGCGAGATCAACTCGATGGACGCCGTGCGCCGCTATGCTGTGATCCTCGATTGGGAAACCGGTGATCCGTTGCCCAAGACTATCGAACAGTTCCGCGAAAGTTTTGAGCGGCGCAGCGTGGCGCACTGGTCCTAAGGCCAATCCAAATGCCCATGGCCACCGGTGACGTGTGGCCATGGGCAACAACAATGGTCCTGCGAAAAGGCCGTTTCTTTCAGGGCTTTCGATTTGGTCAGGCTGCTTCAGCTTTGATCAGGCAACAAAAGGGTAAGATTTTTGTCACTAGAACTCGGATCAATCAGTGTTGCATTCGGTGGTTTCAAGGCACTGGATGACGTGACAATCTCGCTCAAGAAGGCCGAGGTCGTGGGGCTGATCGGCCCGAACGGCGCGGGCAAAACGACCTGCGTTAATGTGATCACAGGCTTTCAGGAACCGACCTCCGGCACTGTCATGCTGGATGCTCAAAGCATTGATGGCAAAGCGCCGTTTGATATTCGGCGGCGGGGTCTTGCCCGTACCTTTCAGGCCGGGCGATTGTTCACTGGCCTTGATGTGCTGGACAATCTTGCGGTGACAGGAGTGGGCCTTGGCCATTCGCGCAGGGCGTCTGAGGACGAAGCCATGCGCCTGCTGACGTGGATGGGCGCGGCGCACCTTGCCGAACTGCCCGCAGCCGGCCTCCCCTATACGGACGAGCGGCGCGTGGGTATCGCACGGGCGCTGATGTTTGGCCCCGATTTCCTTTTGCTCGATGAACCCGCTGCTGGCATGTCCGAGACAGAGGCAGATGACCTTGCGCAGATCATCAGGCGGATCGCGGATGAACTTCAGTGCGGCGTTTTGCTGATCGAACACAATGTCGGTCTGGTGCTGTCACTGTCCAAACATGTCTATGTTCTGGATGCGGGCAAAGTCATCGAAGAAGGCGACAAGAGCGCAATTCTCGGCAGCCGCGCAGTGCGCGAGGCTTACCTGGGTGCCGAACATACATCAGAAGATCATGCAGAAAATGCGGGGGCCGCGTAATGTCTAAGCTGGGCATTTTTGATGTCGCGGTCCGATACGGCAAAGTGCCTGCCCTGTCGGATGTTTCCTTCACCGTGGAGGAAGGGGAGCGTCTGTTTATTTCCGGGCCAAATGGTGCCGGAAAGTCTTCGTTGCTCAAGGCGATTTGCGGCGCGGTGGCAACCTCTCATGGGCGGATTGAGGTTGATGGCGACGTGCTCAATGGCCGATCACCCGAGGCCATCGCCCGTCTGGGGCTGACGATGGTGCCCGAAGGGCGAGAGATTTTCGGCACGCTTACGGTCGAAGAAAATCTGCGCGTTGGCACGGGCATTCGCCGCGACAAGGCGGCAATCGAGACTGATATTGCCGAAGTGTACCAAAGCTTCCCCATTCTTGGCGAACGTCGCCATGCCAACGCCGGGGCGCTGTCAGGCGGGCAACAGCAAATGCTGGCGATTGGGCGGGGGTTGATGACCAACCCCAAGCTGATGCTGGTGGATGAACCATCGCTGGGGCTCGCGCCCAATATCGTGGATCAGGTTTATGAGACTCTCGTGAACCTGCAAAACGAGCGTGGCCTTACCCTTATCATTGTTGAGCAAAGCTCGGCCCGTGCGGCGAAAGTTGGCGGGCGTATGGTTCTTTTGCGCGGTGGCAACGTCGTGGGTGACGGTGACGCTGCTAAATTCGCGGAAAGCGATCTCCTCAAAGAAGCCTATTTCGGGCAAGACCAGTCAGAGGATCAGGCATGAACGCAATCCCACAGCTCTTTTTTGATGCGATGAGCCTTGGCGGCATCTATGCGATGGCTGCGCTTGGTATCGCGCTGATCTTCGGTGTGATGAAACTGGTGAACTTTGCGCATGGTGAATACATCGCCTTTTGCGTCTTTGCCTTGATCGTACCGTCGACGGACGCGGTCGCGGTGATGTTTCTGGGCAAGGCCCCCGCGATTATCCTGATCCCTGCGTTGCTATTGATCGGTGGCGCGGTCGCGGTCGCGTCAGAGTTCTTTGTCTTTCGCCATATGCGCAACGCAACGCCGGTTGCGATGATGGTTTCGTCTTTTGCACTGGGGTTTGTGATCCAGAATATTCTGTTGCTGGTCTACAGCAGCCGACCCAAAGCCATCAGCCTGTGGCCGGACCTGAACCAGCCGGTGAACATCATCGGAGCTTCGATCCCGTTCTTGCAGATCATCGTTATCTTCACGACCTTGTTCGTGGTGGTCACGCTTGCGTTGTTGCTGAAGCGCACGCGCATCGGGCTTGAAATGCGCGCTGCGGCTGAGAATTTCACCATGGCGCGGATGCTTGGCGTGCGGGCGAATGTGGTGATTACCGGCGCGTTTGCCTTGTCTGGTGCGCTGGCTGCTGCTGTGGCGCTGATCATGCTTACACAAACCGGTGTCGCTGACATTCGGATGGGGGGGCAGATCATGCTTGTGGCATTCATTGCCACGGTCATCGGTGGCCTTGGCAGCCTGCCCGGTGCGGTTGCCGCCGGATTCCTGATCGGCGCTGCCTCGGTCATTTTGCAGGGGTTCCTGCCGTTGGAGGCGCGCCCGTTCCGGGATGCGTTCCTTTATACCCTCGTCATTGTCAGCTTGTTGCTGAGACCAGACGGCCTGTTCTCCCCCCGATCCACAAAGCCGAGGGTGTAAGACATGGCGCAGACACATAAGCAAAAACGCCTCAGTGCATGGTCGACGCCTGTATTGTTGATCGCCGTCCTGTTGGTGTTCACCCTGCTGATCACGTTTTTGGGCGATAAGTCGTTGGCACGTATGGCGGCGCAGACACTGATCCGCGTTACCTTTGTGGTGGGGCTATGGATTTTCGTCGGGAACTCTGGCGTGGTCAGCTTTGGTCATGCCGGGTACATGGCCATCGGGGCCTATTGTTCCGCCTGGTTGACGCTGCGCCCGCAGCTCAAGGGTATGTTCCTGCCTGATCTTTGGCCATTCCTGGCCACGGCAGAATGGCCGGTTCTCCCCGCTGCGATTGCTTCTGGTCTGTTGGCGGCCTTTGTGGCGCTTGTTTCAGGGGCGGCCATCTTGCGCCTGTCGGGTATCGCGGCATCAATCGCGACCTTTGCCTTCCTTGCGATCGTCTACACCGTATATTCCAGTTGGGAAGGTGTGACAGGCGCGACGTCATCTGTTGTTGGCCTTACGCGCTATGCCGACCAATGGGTTACCTTGGGGTGGGCATCGGTCACTATCCTTGCCGCAGCTTGGTACGCTAATTCGGCCTCTGGCCTTGCCCTGCGCGCCAGCCGCGAAGATGAGGTGGCGGCGGATGCGAGCGGGATCAACATGTACCGCCACCGCCTGCTTTCCCTCGTCATTTCGGCGTTCTTTGCGGGGGTGGCCGGTGCCTTGTTTGGCCATTCGCTTGGCGTGCTGAACCCCAACAGCTTCTATCTCGGCATCACCTTCATCACGCTTGCCATGCTGGTGGTCGGGGGCATCGGCAGCCTGACGGGGGCTGTGATGGGCGTGCTCGTCCTGTCGATCATCATCGAAGCTCTTGTGCGGATGGAAAGGGGCATGGCGGTCGGTGAGACGACATTTGCCCTGCCTACGGGCGCTCAGGAAATCATCATCGGGATCATTATGATCCTGGTTCTTATTCTTCGCCCTGCCGGAATAACCGGTGGGCGCGAACTCCGCCTGCGGATCGGTGGCCGCTGAACGGAAAATAACGACATCAAACACCAAAAGGGAGACGACGAATGAAACATCTACTCACAGCAACGGCCCTCGCAGCGGGTCTTGGTACAACGGCGATGGCCGAAGACATCACCATCGGTTTTGCCATTGCAAAATCCGGTTGGGTTCAGGCCTATGATGCACCCGCTGTTGCAGCGGCGCGCATCCGTATTGACGAAATCAACGCTGCTGGCGGCTTGCTCGGCAAGCAACTGAAATGGATCGAAGCCGACACCAAAAGCGATCAGGCGCAGTCTGCAAGCGCGGGCCTTCAGATGGTTGATGAGGGCGCGGATATGTTGATCGTATCCTGTGATTATGACTTTGGCGCACCAGCTGCGCTGGCGGCTGAAAGCGCGGGCCTGAACTCTTTCTTCCTTTGTGCGGAAGACATCAAGGCAGGCATTCAGGGCGTTGGCCCGAACAGCTTCTCAGCATCAGTTCTGGCCGCCGTTCAGGGGGCAACTGTTGCGGAATGGTCGACCCAGGCACGCGCCGCCAAAACCGGTTATGTGCTTCTGGATACGACCATCGAGTACAACAAGGGCATCTGCACAGGCTTTGACTGGATGTTCCCCAAGGCGGGCGGTGAAATTGTTGGTCGCGATACGTTCCTGAACGGCGATGCCTCCATCGCGAGCCAGATCACCCGTATCAAAAGCCTTCCTAAAGAGCCTGACGTGATCATGCTCTGCTCCTACATTCCGGGCGCTGCTTCTGCAGTGCGTCAGATCCGGGCTGCGGGGATCAACTCTACCATCCTCAACGGTTCCGCGGTTGATGGGTCATACTGGTTGGACGCTACGCCTGATCTGTCAAACTTCATCGTTCCGGTTCAGGGCTCAATCTACGGTGATGATACACGCCCCGCGGTGAATGAGTTCCGCGATGCGTTTGAAGCTGCGACGGGCGCTGGCCCTTCAAGCACCTACGTGTACCCCGGTTACCTGCTGATTGACCTTTGGGCCAAGGCAGTGGAGCGTGCCGGAACGGTAGAGGCATCCGCGGTCACGGCTGAGCTTGAGAAGATGAACAACGAGCCAACCGTCTTTGGCCCGCGCAGCTTCTCCGATCAGATCCACCACCAGAACACGGCAGAAATGCAGATTGTTGAAATCACGAACGGCAAGCCCGGCGTGATCAGCAGCTTCACAATCAGCGAGCCTGTGCCGCTGGACGTTCTGTTGAAGTAATCAAAGACAACTGAAAAAATTAAAGGCGCCTCGTGATCGGGGCGCCTTTTTTTGTTGTGCACGGGCGCAAGCGCCCTTTCCCGAAGCCAAAGGCCCGCGAGCGGAATGCCTATCGTGGAATGCTTCGGTCCAGGCTTAGCTCCGCGTCGGAGAACACAATGGGTGTGCGAACGCCTTTGACGCCCTCTGGCTCAACCACAAGGCCACGCGCTTTTGCATGATCGCTGGTCAGGTTTTCGCCAACCGAATTTATCGGCCCGGCGGGAACATTGTTTGACGACATGGCCGCCAAAAGATCATCCGACGCCCATTTCAACGTCGCCTCCGAAAGAATGGAAATCAACTCATCGCGGTGTTTGACGCGCGTGCGGTTGTCTACGAACCGGGGGTCTGATGCGGTTTCGTCCAGACCGAGAACGGTGCAGCACCGCTGGAACTGTCCATCATTCCCGACGGCAAGAATAATGTGACCGTTCGCTGTTTCGAACACATCATAAGGGCAGATATTCGGGTGCGCATTTCCCATGCGCGATGGCGACTGGCCTGAGGCGAGGAAATTCATGTTCTGATTGGCCAGCAATGCTGTCGCACAATCAAGCAGTGACATGTCGATATGCTGCCCCTTGCCCGTTGTGTGCCGCTGTTCAACCGCTGCCATAATACCGATGGTACCATATAGACCGGTCACAATATCGGTTACTGCCACGCCGACCTTTTGGGGCGCGCCATCAGGTTCGCCGGTGACAGACATCAAACCAGACATGCCTTGCAAAAGGAAGTCATACCCAGGCCGATGCGCCAGTGGCCCGGTCTGGCCAAAGCCGGTGACAGAGCAATAGATCAGGCGTGGGTTCAGCGCATGAAGGCTTTCAAAATCGAGGCCGTATTTCGCCAGGCCACCGACCTTGAAGTTCTCGATGAAGATGTCAGCGTCCTTGATAAGGGCTTTGACCTTCTCGATCCCTTCCTCGGTCTTGAGGTCGGCACGCACGCCCTGTTTTCCACGGTTGCAGCTGTAGAAATAAGCGGCGGAGGTATCCCCCTCATTTTCGATGAAGGGGGGGCCCCACGTGCGTGTGTCATCGCCTGAGGGGCTTTCGATTTTTGTCACCTCGGCACCAAGGTCAGCTAGCGTCTGCCCGATCCATGGTCCGGCCAGGATGCGGGCAAGTTCTACAACTTTCAGGCCGCTAAGTGGTGGCATGATGGATCCTCTGGATAAAAGATGGGCAGACGGTTTGCTGGGGTGTCGGGGTGCGTTTCCGGTCAGGCCTTAGAAGAACGCCTGCAAGCCAGTGATCGCACGGCCAAGGATCAGCGCGTGAACGTCATGCGTGCCCTCATAGGTGTTCACTGTCTCAAGGTTCACCATGTGGCGCATGACCTGGAAGTCTTCGGAAATACCGTTACCGCCGTGCATGTCCCGTGATACGCGCGCAATATCGAGCGCCTTGCCGCAGTTGTTGCGCTTGACGATAGAGATCATTTCAGGTGCCGCGTTGGCTTCATCCAAAAGGCGCCCGACGCGCAAGCTGGCCTGCAGGCCAAGGCTGATGTCGGTCAGCATGTTCGCCAGTTTGAGCTGGTGAAGCTGGGTCTGTGCCAGTGGTTTGCCAAACTGCTTGCGATCAAGCCCGTACTGACGTGCTGCTTCCATGCAGAACTCAGCCGCGCCCAGTGCGCCCCAGCTTATCCCGTAACGTGCGCGGTTCAAACACCCGAACGGACCTTTGAGACCTTCGACGTTGGGCAGAAGCGCATCTTCACCAACCTCTACGCCGTCCATCACGATTTCACCGGTGATGCTCGCCCGCAGGGAAAGTTTGCCGCCGACCTTGGGTGCTGAAAGCCCCGCCATGCCTTTTTCAAGAACAAAGCCACGGATCTTGTTGCCGTGGGCTTCGGATTTTGCCCAAACGACAAAAACATCAGCGATCGGGCTGTTGGAGATCCACATTTTTGAGCCAGAGATCGTGTAACCGTTCGCGGTTTTCTTGGCGACGGTTTTCATGCCGGCGGGGTCGCTGCCTGCGTCTGGTTCCGTCAGGCCAAAACAGCCGACCCATTCACCACTGGCAAGTTTGGGAAGGTATTTCTTGCGCTGCTCTTCGGAGCCATAAGCATAGATCGGATACATCACGAGCGAGCTTTGTACCGACATCATTGACCGATAACCGCTGTCCACACGCTCCACTTCGCGTGCAACAAGGCCATAAGCCACATAGGATGCGCCGAGGCCGCCGTATTCTTCGGGGATGGTGACACCCAAGAGGCCCATCTCACCCATTTCGCGGAAGATCTCTACATCGGTCTGCTCTTCGCGGAAGGCGTTGATCACGCGCGGCTGCAATTTGTCCTGTGCATAGGCTTTCGCGGCATCGCGCAACATCCGCTCTTCTTCGCTCAACTGCGCTTCGAGCAGGAAGGGGTCTTCATAGTTGAAGCGGTTCAGGTCGGGGGCGTCTTTGGCTTTCAGGGTCATGTCGAATTCCTTTTCGTTTGCGCGTTGCTAGCAAAAGCATAGCAAGGATGATAGCGATAGAAAATGCACACTTGATGAGTTTTAGGAATGTTATGGTCATCCGGTCCAGTTACACCCCCAGCGTTCAGGAGCTACGTTCGCTCGTTTTTTGTGGTGATCTAGGCTCTGTATCCCGTGCGGCAGAGGCGCTGAACCTAACGCAAAGTGCAGTTAGCCGCTCCATCCGCACGCTGGAGGAGCGCCTTGGCGTAAAGTTGTTTCACCGCGTGCGCAAACGATTGCATCTGTCAGATGCCGGGCGCGCCATGATTCACGAATCGCGTGAAATTCTGGAGGCGCTTGAGCGTACTGCGAAAATGGCGATGGCCTTCAGTGAAGGTGGTGATGTGCTGCGCTTGGCGGTGCTGCCCACATTTGCCGCCACATGGCTGATCCCGCGTTTGCCGGAGTTTCTCAAGATACGCCCGGACGTGTCGATTGATCTTACATCGGCGCTGCATCCGGTGGATTTTGACGAAAGCCCTTTTGATGCGGCTATCCAAAGGGCCGTGATGGCGCGCAGGGATGCTGATGTTATTCCGCTGTTGAACGAAACATTGATCATGGTTGCCGCGCCCAGCCTTATTGCGGTGGGGCAGACTCTGTCGAGTGTTGAAATGGCCTCATATCCCCTTATCCAGTTGGCAACCCGGCCCGAGCTTTGGAATGATTGGCTGGAGCAGGCAGGTGCGGCGCGCATCGAGCGTTTGCCCGGCCCAAGGATGCAACACTTTGACATGGTGATCTCAGCGGCAGAGGCGGGGCTTGGTATCGCCCTGATCCCTGAGATATTCGCAGAGCGGGCGCTTGCCACAGGTGTCCTGCACAAGGTTAGTCCGCATACCCTGAACGGGCCGACGCCCTATGCCCTGATCCGCCCAAAGTCGGGTGAAAACAGCAGTACGCTGGATGATTTCGAAAGCTGGTTGCAAACCGTATCGCGATAGGTGCGGCGCTTCCGTTGCGACCGGAAACGTGTAGGGTTGGTCATGGCAGCCTGGAACGCTGTCGCTGCGCCATTTCGACAGGCGTTCTCAGACCATTACCTTTGCAAAAGGAAACAGCCAATGTCCGTATCCGTTCAGGTTCTCTACCCCGTCAGCGAAGGTTCGCATTTTGACATCGATTATTATTACAGCAAGCACACTGAGCTGCTGCAGAAATACATGGGGCAGCATATGGAGCGCACTGTTGTTACACGGGGGATGGCCGATGGTGGCGGCGGCCCCGCACCGTTTCATGCGATTGCAACACTTGTCTTTGCCGACGAGGCGGCGCGTGATGCGGCACTGGCGGTGTCGCGGCCTGTGATGGAAGACCTGCCACATTTCACCAACGTGAAACCAATATTGATGATGGGTGAAGTGCAACCCGATTGAAGCGCCCCTTGCCCCGCCTGATTGTCGGCGTTGATGGGTGTCGCGAAGGGTGGCTGGCGGTGATCGCTGCGCCAGACCTGAGCGATGCCAGGGCGGAGGTTTTTCCCGATTTTTCCGCGCTGCTGTCAGCACTGAATGATGCGTTGATCGTGGTTGATATGCCCATCGGTCTGGTAAGCGGCAAGGAGCCGCGGGTGGTCGACGCTGCGGCCCGCATTCGCCTTGGCCCGCGCCGCGCGTCGGTGTTTACGCCACCCTGCCGTGCCGCGCTGGCGGCTGCGAACTATCCTGATGCAAATGCCGCACAGCGGGCCCAAACAGGCAAGGGCCTGTCAAAACAGTCATGGATGATCGCACCGAAAATGCGGGAAATAGATGCGGTGATGACCCCGGCCCTGCAACCGCGTGTGCGGGAAGGGCACCCGGAACTGGCGTTTACCGTTGCCGCAGGTGCGCCCATGATGGCCGCCAAACGATCCTTCCATGGTGTGTTTGAACGATTACGGATCTTGCACCACCTGGGGCTTGACCCGGCCCCGCTGGCGGGCGGATTGCCGCCCGGCATAGATGCCGCACCGGATGATCTGATCGACGCTTGCATCCTGGCTCATGTCGCCGCGCGATGCGTGCAGGGCAAGGCGGAACGCCTTCCCACCGAACCGGCAACAGATGCACGCGGTCTTGTGATGGAGATGTGGGCCTGAATGGACTAGGCTCTGCCCCATGACTTTGCGCGCAATTTTCGTTTTCCTGCTTGTTTTTGCAATCGTGCCGCGTGTTGTGGCGGCACCGCTCCGTGTCGTGGCCCTCGGCGATATGCCCTATGGGGTGCCGGCAAAAGTATACCCTGCTTATGAAGCCTTGATCGACAAGGTGAACCAGACGCCGCCTGCTTTGGTTGTACATGTGGGCGACACCAAGGCGGGCTCAGTTCCGTGCACCAATCGGATATTGTCTGAGCAGCGTGCGTTCATGAATCGTTTCCAGGCACCTGTGCTCTACACGCCCGGTGATAACGAGTGGACGGATTGCCACCGAAAGAAGGCTGGTGGTTATGATCCGTTTGAACGGCTCAAGCTGATCCGCGAGACGTATTTCGGGACGCCGGAAACACTCGGTCAACCCGTGCCGGTGACCCGTGATGAACGCCCCGAACAAGCCCGTTTGATGATGAGCGGTGTCATGTTCATCACCCTGCATGTCACGGGGTCTGACAACGGGCGCGGTCTTGTCCCCTTTGACCGACGCGACACCCTCAAGGCGCGCACCGATGCGGCGATTGACTGGTTGACGGAGAGTTTTGAGGCTGCCAGCACGGCGAAGGTTGCGGTTGTCGCCTTGCATGCGGATATGTTCCGCAGCCATGATTTCAAACGCAAGAAACAGAAATGGCGAAAGGGGTCAGCCTTTCGCGATGTGGGTAAGGCGCTTGGGCGTGTCACAGCCAAATTTGGCAAACCCGTATTGCTGGTCTTTGGCGATAGCCATGAACACCGGGTTTTTCGGCCCCTTGCCGAGAAGGTGCCTAATCTGACCGCGATGGAAGTTTACGGCGGGATGGATATGCATGCGGTGGAGGTTCTGATTGATCCTGCTGCGCGCCGCCCCTTTTCCTTTGCGAAGATCGCCAACCCCCTTCAGCCGTGATTGCAAGTCAGGCAGAGGCAGGGATTTGGATATTTTCGAGATAAAGACAATCTGGAACCGAGCGAACCACAAGCCGCAGTCTTGACGGGGCGGCGGCCGCGCCGTACCCGCGTTGTATGACCCAATCTGCCCCCAAATTCGCCGTCGCCGCCGGAGATCCTTTAACAGCGGATGCTGCCGCAGAAGTGTTGCGCGCAGGGGGCAGCGCCGTAGATGCCGCTGTCGCCGGGGCGCTGGTTGCCTGCGTGGCGGAGCCTGTTTTGGCGGGGATGTTGGGCGGTGGGTTTCTGATGGTGCGTGAGGCCGATGGCCGCGCGAAGGTGCTGGATTTCTTTGTCCACACGCCACGCCGCAAGATGCCTTTGGGTGAAATTGATTTCCGCGCTGTTGATGCGGACTTTGGGGAAGCGACGCAGACCTTTCATATTGGTGCAGGTTCCATCGCGGCACCGGGCCTTGCCGCTGGACTGGCAGAAGCCCATGCGCGTGCGGGCCGCATACCATTTGGTGAACTTGCCTCAGCGGCCGTGGCGCATGCGCGATCCGGTGTTGCCCTGACGCCGTTTCAGGCCAGCGTTCTGGGCATTGTTGACCCTATTTATCGGGCCAGCCCGGAAGCGTTGGCGGTTTTTGGCGATGGCATTGATCCGCTGAAGGCGGGTGCGCTTTATCGTAACGAAGCCCTGGGCGATGTAATTGAGACATACGCCCGAGAGGGCGCGCGCTTTGTCCAGGAGGGGGAGGTTGCGCAGGCCTTGCTTGCCCTTGATGGATCGCATCTGACGGCGCTGGACCTGAAACGCTATCAACCGCGTTGGCGGGATCCGCTGGTTGTGGAGCGGGGTGATGCGCGGCTGATGTTGAACCCGGCACCTTCGCTGGGCGGTACCTTGATCGCGTTTACGCTTGAAATGATGCAGCGGGGGGCGGACCCGTTGGAGGTGGCACTGGCGCTGGCGGCCACCTCGCGGGCGCGGCTTGAAAGTGGGTTGAATGGCGACCCTGCGGGCGGGGCTGCGCAGTTGGCATCCCGCGATATGATCGCACGGTATCGGATTGCTGTTGCGGGCCGGAAAGCGGCGGTGCGTGGCACAACGCATATTTCAGTCATTGATTCCCAGGGTACGGGCGCAGCGTTGACGCTGACAAACGGCGAAGGGTCCGGCCTGGTTGCGCCGGGTACGGGCATCATGCCCAATAACATGCTGGGCGAAGAAGACCTGATGCCGGGCGATATGCATGATTGGACACCTGACGTGCGTCTGTCGTCGATGATGGCCCCGATGGCGGTGGATTGGGTGCAGGGGCCACAGCGCGGCGCGGTGATGATGCTTGGTACCGGTGGGGCCAACCGTATTCGCAGTGCGCTGCCGCAGGTGGCGGCGCATGTGATTGATGGGGGCATGCGGCTCGAAGATGCGATTGCTGCGCCGCGGATTCATGTTGAAGGGGCGCATGACCCCAAAGTTGATTTCGAGGACAGATTCAGGGGTGATCACCGTAAGGCCCTGCTTTCGGCATTTCCCGAAGCCTCCCCCTGGCAATCCGAATCGATGTTCTTTGGCGGTGTTCACGCGGTACGGCGCGAAGCGCGCGGTGGTGTCGAAGCGGCGGGTGACCCAAGGCGTGCGGGCGTTGCCCATACTTTCTGAGCAATATTCTTCCTTGGTGGAGGGTTTTTGGGTTATTTAATGACCCATCCATTGACCCGGTATGGCCGCCGCGATAGTTCACAACGCAACCGCAGCATCAGAATGCTACGCTGCAACATCATATGTCAGGAGACGCCGCCATGAACCAGACCGCGCTGATTGATATCGCCGACCAGATGGACACACTTGCCCTGTTGCAAGATGCGACCCCGGTGGTTGATGAGGCTGTTGCCGCCGCCCGCGCCGCGTTGCGCGAAAAGGTTTCGGCGGGGGAGCGTATTTCCAATGCCGCGCTGGAAGGTGAGCAGCACAGCGCCCATGCGCTTAGCTGGATCGCAACTTATGCTGAATGCTTGCGCCAGATGGCTGATTGGGGCGCGCGCCTGACTGCCGAAGGCAAATTTGGCGAGATGGAAAAGCTGATCCTTCAGATTGGCGCGGGCGAGTATCTGGCGCAGTTGCGAGGCGGCCTGATTATGAGCCAGGGCGAGATCGCGCGGCTTACAGATGTGGGCGTTGATCCTGCTGTTCTGTCGACGCCTGCGATTGATGCGCTTGTTGCGGCCGGCAATACGGATGCCGCGCGTAAGCGCCTTGTCGATTTGATGATTGAGCAGCAGGGCGCCGCCAGTTTTGGTGCCACCGCGCTTGATGAAGAATACGACATGGTGCGTGATCAGTTCCGCAAATTTGCGGATGCAAAGGTAATGCCAGATGCTCATGACTGGCACCTGAAGGATGAACTGATCCCCATTGAGATCATCAACGAGATGGCCGAACTCGGCGTCTTTGGCCTGACCATCCCCGAAGAATACGGCGGCTTTGGCATGGGCAAGATGGCCATGTGCGTTGTGTCTGAGGAATTGTCGCGCGGGTACATTGGTGTTGGTTCACTCGGCACACGTTCCGAGATCGCTGCTGAATTGATTCTTTGTGGTGGCACCGAAGAGCAGAAACAAAAGTGGCTTCCGAAAATCGCATCGGCGGAGATTTTGCCGACGGCGGTGTTTACTGAACCGAATACTGGCTCTGACCTTGGCTCGTTGCGCACCCGCGCGGTGAAAGAGGGCGACGAGTATACCGTCACCGGCAACAAGACGTGGATCACCCATGCCGCCCGCGCCGATGTGATGACCTTGATGACGCGCACAGACCCCGACACCACCGATTATCGCGGTTTGTCGATGTTCCTTGCGGAAAAACCGCGCGGTGATGACGCAAACCCGTTCCCGGCAGAGGGTATGTCAGGCGGCGAAATCGAAGTGCTCGGCTATCGCGGTATGAAGGAATACGAAATCGGGTTTGATGGCTTTAAGGTAAAGGCGGAAAACCTGCTGGGCGGTGTTGAGGGGCAAGGCTTTAAACAGCTGATGAAGACCTTCGAAAGTGCCCGCATCCAGACCGCCGCCCGCGCCGTGGGCGTGGCGCAGTCGGCCATGGAATACGCGCTGTCTTATGCGTTGGAGCGGAAACAGTTTGGCAAACCACTTGCTGCTTTCCCGCGGGTCTATGGCAAGCTTGCGATGATGGCGGTGGAGATCATGGTTGCCCGCCAGATCACGTATTTCTCGGCCCGTGAGAAAGACGCGGATCGCCGTTGCGACCTGGAGGCCGGGATGGCCAAGTTGTTGGCCGCACGTATTGCATGGTCCAATGCTGACAACGGGCTGCAAATCCATGGCGGCAACGGTTTCGCGCTGGAATACCCAATCAGCCGCGTGCTGTGCGATGCGCGTATTCTCAATATCTTCGAAGGTGCTGCCGAAATTCAGGCGCAGGTGATTGCGCGGCGGTTGCTCGAAACCAACTGACGCTTGTCAGTGATGTGAATTGCAATGCGGTTTGTGGGGCCCTAGGGATGGGGCCCCACAATCATTTCAAAGGGTCTGAACCATGATCGGCTATACCACTGTTGGCGTTTCAAACATGGACAATGCCAAGCAATTCTATTGCGACTTGTTCGCTGAACGAGGCGCAAAGGTTTTGATTGATGCGGGCCGTATCGCGATGATCGGTGCAACGCCAAAGGAACCGATGATTGCTGTTTGCACACCCTATGATGGCGAAGCGCCAGCATCTGGCAACGGCAACATGATTGCCATTGCGGCGAAGTCAAAAGATGAGGTTGGAACGCTTCACCAAAAGGCGCTCAGCCTTGGCGCGACCTGCGATGGTGAACCGGGGCAGCGTGTGCCTGACCGTTTCTACGGATCCTATGTGCGCGACCCTGATGGTAACAAGCTGTGCTTTTACGTCTTTGGGTAAGATAAGTGTTGGTCTGGGAGGGGGGCGGCCCTATGGCTCGATCCTCTCTCCCTTCCAATCGAAACTGTCGCCGGACTGATCTGGCGTCGCCCTGTCGATGACAGTCAGAAGATGGGCGGCGGCTTCGGCGGGGGAGAAAACAGCGCCGGGGGCACCGCCTTGAAACGGCTGGGACAACCCGGTGTTTACCGTGCCCGGATGCAAGCCGATAAAGATCGCATCGGGGTTCTTGCGCTTTAGTTCGATCGAAAACGTGCGAATGATCTGATTGAGCGCAGCCTTGGATGCGCGATAGCTGACCCAGCCCCCCAATCGATTGTCACCGATACTGCCGACACGTGCCGAAAGCGCGGCAAACACGCCTTTGCGCCCCTTTGGCAACAGGGGCAGAAAATGCTTCGCTACCAATGCCGGGCCGATGGTGTTTACCGCAAAAACCAGCGCCATGGCGGCACCATCCAGCCTGGCCCACGATTTTTCGGGTGAGATCTGGTCGCCATGCAAAAGCCCGGTGGCAACGATGACCACATCGACCGTTCCCTGATCGGCTTTGATTTTTGCAGCGGCCGCTTTGATGCTTGCCTCGTCGGTCAGGTCTAGGTCAGCGCGGGTTAAGCCAATGCCATTGGTTGCCTCTAGCAGTGCCTTGCCAATGCCGCCAGATGCGCCGATTACGACCACGCGCGGTGATGTTCCAAATGTGCTCAATTTTCTCATAAGGCTTGATATGGTGCCGCAAGGCTCCAAGTCTCGCGTCATGGCAAAAATCATTCTTGTTCTTGGCGATCAACTGTCGCCCGACCTCTCGTCTCTGCAAGCGGCGGGGGGCGACGATATCGTGTTGATGGTCGAGGTCATGGCCGAGGCGACTTACGTTAAACATCATAAGAAAAAGATAGCCTTTATTCTGTCGGCCATGCGCCATTTTGCCGAAACCTTGCGCGGCGCTGGGCGGCAGGTTGACTATGTGAAACTGGATGATCCTGAAAACACAGGTGATTTTTCCGGCGAGATTGCCCGCGCTGTCAAACGCCATGGTGCGAGCGGTGTGATCGTCACCGAAGCGGCGGAATGGCGTGTGCTGGAGATGATGAAAGATTGGGAGCACGCATTGGGTGTTCCCGTCGACATTCTGCCAGACACACGCTTCATTTGTGATCACGCTGAATTTTCGCATTGGGCGGCGGGGCGCAAACAACTGCGCATGGAATTTTTCTATCGCGAAATGCGGCGGAAAACCGGGTTGCTGATGCAAGGCGCGGAGCCGGAAGGGGCCAAGTGGAATTTTGACGCTGACAACCGCAAGCCCGCGAAACCCGATCTTTTCATGCCCCGCCCGCCACGCACGGCACCCGATGATATTACCTCAGAAGTTCTGATGCTGGTGCAAGACGTGTTTGAGGATCACTTCGGCGATTTGACCCCCTTCTGGTTCGCGGTTGATGCGGCGGGGGCTGAGGCCGCGTTAGAGGCTTTTGTCGAACAAGCCTTGCCCCGGTTTGGTGATTATCAGGATGCGATGCTGCGGGATGAGCGGTTCCTTTATCATTCTGTCATCAGCCAATACATCAACGCTGGTTTGCTTGACCCCTTGGCGGTTTGTCGGCGGGTGGAGCGGGCCTATCACGAAGGTCATGCGCCACTGAATGCGGTGGAGGGATTTATCCGCCAGATCATCGGCTGGCGGGAATATGTGCGCGGAATCTATTGGCTGAAAATGCCCGAATATGTCGATATGAATGCGCTGGAGGCACACCGCCCGCTGCCTGATTTCTATTGGACAGGCGACACCGACATGGCCTGCCTTCGCGCTGCGGTCACCCAAACTAGGGAAGAGGCCTACGCCCACCACATACAACGGCTTATGGTCACGGGTACCTTTGCGTTGTTGATCGGCGCGCATCCGCGAGAGGTCCACGAATGGTATCTGGCGGTTTATGCCGATGCGTTTGAGTGGGTTGAATTGCCCAATACATTGGGGATGAGCCAGTTTGCCGATGGTGGGCTGCTCGGCTCAAAACCCTATGCGGCCAGCGGTGCCTATATCGACCGTATGTCTGATTATTGTCAGGGGTGCGCCTATAAGGTGAAACAAAAAACAGGACAGGGCGCGTGCCCGTTCAATTCACTGTACTGGGATTTCATGGCCCGAAACGAAGCGAAATTACGCGCAAACCCGCGTCTTGGCCCGACCTATCGCACGTGGGATCGCATGAAAGATGAAACGAAAACGGCGCACCGACAAGGCGCGGCCGCTTTCCTTGCGCGCCTTTGATCTGTTATGCGGGTTGCCCGCTCATCAGTGGTTTTTCCCTGATTGGCAGGTGTACCAGCGCAGAGAACGCACCGACGCCCACACCAATCCACCACACGGTTTCATAGCCGCCATAAGCGTCATACATGACCCCCCCGAGCCATACGCCCATGAAACCGCCGATTTGATGGCTCAGAAACACGATGCCATAGAGCGTCCCCATGTAACGAAGGCCATAGATCTGCGCGATCAACCCTGATGTCAGCGGCACCGTCGCCAGCCAAAGCGACCCCATCATCAACGAGAAAACAACCACCGAAAGCGGCGTGATGGGCATCAGGATGAACACAGCGGCAATGACGGTGCGGCCCGCATAGATACCCGCAAGCAGGTATTTCTTGGGGAAGCGTGCGCCCAGCTTTCCGGCGCAGATCGTGCCTGCGATATTGGCGAACCCAATCAGGCCGATGGCCCAGGCGCCAAGTTCCAGCGTGGAATCCACCCCAAGCGAGGAAAGCGTCCCCCCTACCGCAATCGGGCCACATAGCTCCGCAACAAGGGCGGGGAAATGAGCGGTGATAAAGCCCAACTGATACCCGCAGGAAAAGAACCCCAGGAAAATCAGTGTGTAAGATGGGTCACGAAATGCGCGGCCCAGCATTTGTGACATCGTCTCTTCAATCTCGGCCTTGGTGGCGATGACGGGCGCACGCATAATCGGTAACACCAGCATCGAGGCCATGATGATCACAGCAAAAATCAGAAACACTTCAGACCAATGCAGGCTTTGCAGCAAGAACGCCGCCAGCGGTGGCCCGACGATCTGCCCCCCTGATCCCGCCGCCGTTGCAATGCCAAGCGTCATGGAGCGGTTTTCTGCCGTTGCGGCGCGCCCGACCATGCCAAGAATGACCCCAAACCCGGTGCCCGCGATACCAAACCCCACAAGCACGCTCCAGATCTGGTGGGCTTCGGGGGTGACGGCGTTGGCGCTCAGCACCATGCCGACAGCGTAGACAATCGCCCCAATGAACAGCGCCCTGCGGTCCCCGAACTTTTCCGCGATCGCCGCAAAGAACGGCTGGCCAATTCCCCAGGCGAGGTTCTGGATTGCGATGGCCAGCGAAAATTCCACTCGTAACCAGCCAAACTCATTGGCGATGGGCAGCTGAAAAACCCCGTACGAGGCGCGCACTGAAAACGACGCAAGGATGATGACGCAACACCCGATCAGGACAGGTGTGAACAGACGTGGCGTTGTGGTCATGGTGAGGCTCCGAATTGAGCGCCGACACTGCAAATGAATATGCGCCCCGTCAAATCAGAAATCTTGCGACATCAAATCAGAAAAATTGTGGGTGCGAGCGGGAAGGGTACGCGCCAAAAAAACGGCCCACCGAAAAAGGGCGGGCCGTTTCAAAGCGGGTTATGCGATGCGCGTCATTCGGGATTGCGCATATAGGCCAGCAGGTTTTCGATGTCCTTGGCCTTTTTCAGCCCGGCAAAGGACATCTTGGTGCCCTTGAGATATTTGCGCGGCTTGGTGAGGAACGCGGTCAGTTCTTCAACGGTCCAATTCCCTTCGAGTGCGGCCATGGGTTTGGAGTATTTGAACCCTTCGATGGACCCGATGGGGCGATCAATCACATCAACCAGATGTGGGCCGACCTTGTTCTTTGGCTTGGTGATCTCGTGGCAGGCCTTGCATTTCTTGAAGACTTTCTTGCCCGCGGCTGCGTCGCCTGATGGGGCGGGCGCGGCAGCGACCTCAGTGGTCGTGGTTGGGGCTTCGGCTTTTTCCGCGTCACGTGCAAATACAAGGCGCATGGTCACAGGCGTTGTGCGTGTGATCGAAGGCAGCTTGGCAATTTCCATCAATTTGGTGATGCCATCGTTCACGCCCAGTTCTTCCATCTGAACGAAAATCATCTCATCAGTGGTGATGATTGCCTTGTCCGCTGACAGGCGTGCCGCGAAAATAGCGACCTCAAGCTCAACCGATGCGCCGCCAAGTGAGAGAACACCGCTGACATCATCGGTCATCGTGCCGCCGACGGACAGGGCTTCGAGCGCGGCAAGGTCTACATTTGCGGTCAGCGTTGCGGGGGGCATGCCGGAGAACACCTGTGTGCCCATCCGTTCATTACGAATGTCGATCCATGTCTCCACAGAGGACAAGTCAACTTCGATTTTCACGGCACCATCAGCACTGACGCCACCTGAAATGGATTTGAAATGGTGCACTTCACCGATTTTGTCTTTTTTGATGGACCCAAAGGCAAGTTTGCTTTCATCGGCAGACAATGACCAGCTATCGGCGCTGGCCGCAAAAGGGGCCATCGCCAGCATCATCGCCGGTGCAAAAAGCGCAGTGAAACGGTTCATGTAGTCACTCCTATAGATTTGGGGCCACTGAAACCCGACCCGGATGGGGAGGAGAATAGCCGCCTGTTCCCGGATGGAAAGGAATAGTTTGTGAACTCTCGCTCTTGTCAGCAGAGGGTCGCTTTGCGTTTATGGGCCGAATTTACGGGAGAATGAAAATGCCTGACGGACCACTGGCGAAATACCGGGAGATGATCGCCACTGGCGCGTTGAATGATGATCTGGCGCAACGCCTAGCATTGGAAAAACTCCAACTGCTCCACACGCGCCTGAAAGACTATGACCCCGGCAAAGGTAAAAAAGTCTCGCGCGGTTTTTTTGGCTGGGGTCGTGAAGCGGCAAAGGTCGATACAGATTTGAACGGGCTGTATATGTACGGCGGCGTTGGGCGTGGGAAGTCCATGTTGATGGATCTGTTTTTCGATTGTTCGACGGTCGAGAAAAAGCGGCGCGTGCATTTTCATGCGTTCATGCAAGAGGCCCACGCAGGCATTCACGCCGCGCGCCAGAAGGGTGACGAAGACCCGGTCAAGACCGTCGCCAAGGCGATCGCCAAGGATGCGGTGCTGCTTTGCTTTGATGAAATGCAGATCACCGATATCACCGATGCGATGATCGTCGGGCGCTTGTTTGAAAAGCTGTTCAAGCGCGGCACTGTCATTGTCACCACATCAAACCGCCCGCCGGATGATCTTTATAAAGACGGGCTGAACCGGGCGGTATTCCTGCCGTTCATCGATATTCTAAAGGAAAAGCTGGACCTGCATCTGCTGGAAAGCCCGACAGATTACCGTCAGGCGCGGTTGCAGGGCCGTGAAGTGTACCACACCCCCCTTGGGCCTGATGCGACCGCCGCGATGGACGAGACGTGGAAGGAACTGACCGGTGGCCACGGCGGCGAGCCGCTGACCCTGCAAGTCACGGGCCGCGATGTTACGGTGCCCTTTTTCCATTCCGGTGTGGGGCGAATGACCTTCAAGGAACTGTGCGCCCGCCCGCTTGGGGCGGCGGATTACCTGACCATTGCGGGGGCCATGCGTACCCTGATGATTGACGATATCCCGGTGCTTGGTGTCCACAATAATAACGAGGCAAAACGGTTCGTGACGCTGATTGATGCGCTTTATGAGGCTAAGACCCGCCTGATTTGCTCAGCCGCCGCCGCGCCGGATGATCTTTACCCCGAAGGGAAAGGCGCGTTTGAGTTTGAACGCACCGCCTCTCGCCTGTCGGAAATGCGTTCGGAAGAATGGGTGGAGCGGGAATAGGCGTCAGTTCGCGCCGCCGCCGCTGCCCGCCCCACCCGGCGCCCCCTGTCACTTTGTCAGACAAGAGGTCATGGCGTGAGCCAACTTCCGTATAAGTGTGAAGTAATGTTCCGGACCGGGTGCGATGTCTGCGCCCATCGGGTCCAATATGGCCAGTCGCGCATCGGTGCCCTCCATCACCAGCCGGGCCTTGGCCTCTGAAAACTGAGGTTCGGCAAAGACACAAGGCGCAGTAAGGGCGCGCAATCTGCCCTGGATTTCAGACAGGCGCGCCGGACCGGGGGCGGCGGCATCTGATAAGGCAATGGCGCCACTGGCCTCTACACCAAAGCGGGCTTCGAAATAGTGATAGGCGTCGTGAAAAACGACAAAAGCGCGATCAGATGCCGAAGACAGCGTTTCGGCTGTTTCCTTTTCCAGCGCCGCAAGCCGCTCGATCAGGCGTGCACCGTTTGCAAGGTATGTTGGGGCATTGGCCGGATCGGCCTCGACCAGCTCTCCCATGACTTTGCGGGTGATGACCTGGGCATTGCGGGGGTCGAGCCAGATGTGGGGGTCACGTGGTTCTGCGCCATGGTTTTCATCGGCATGGTCTTCATGGCCATGATCCCCGTCTTCGTGATGTTCGTGGTCTTCGTGATGTTCGTCGTGGTGGTCCTCGCCGTGGTGATCATGGTCATCG
>JBMYXS010000052.1:0-25654 GCA_049608645.1 Pikeienuella sp.
TGTCATTCCCCTTGGTCTGGGGGAGCCGCCCTATGGCGCAATGGGGTATATGCGAGCTGCTGAAGAGATTATCGAGACCGGGGAAAAATTTGACACGGTGATCGTGCCATCGGGCAGCGGGCTAACCCATGCTGGACTGCTGTGCGGATATCGCAATGCTGGCGACCAGACCCCTATCATCGGGTCTTGCGTCAGGCGTGCGGCCGACCTGCAAACCGCACGTATCACCGAAGTTTGCCGGAACCTGGAGGCGTTGTTGGGGCATTCCACCGGCTTTACCCCGGATGATATACAGATATGGGATGGCGCATTGGCCCCCGGCTATGGTCAGATCGGCCCGGCTGCGGCTGAGGTAATGGGCCGTGCCGCGCGTGAAGAAGGGTTGATCGTTGATCCGGTCTATTCAGCCAAGACACTGACGGCGGTGCCGGGGCTGGTCGCGGCTGGCGATATCGCACGTGGCTCGCGGGTGTTGTTTATCCACACAGGTGGCTTGTCCGCGATCTTTGCTTATCAGGATATGGTGCGCGAGGCGCTGGCCTAACGATCAGGGCCGGCGGGGTTGTGCACGCGCGGCGCGGCGCCGATACCATTCAAAACGGTCAAAACCTCGCTGTGCCAGGCGTCGCGAACCTGCGTTGCCAGGGCAGACAGCGCGCGGAATCGGGGAGAGATCAGCGCGTATTGATAAGTGATCGGGGTTGATAATTCGCGGAAAACCACGCGCCCCTGCGATGCATTCATCAAACGCTCGCTCGCCACTGAAAGCGGGTCAACAATGGCGCAACATTGCTGGGCCCCTGCAAATTGTATTAGCGGCGCATTGATCTGACAGCGGATGCGAATGTTGAGATCGGCATCCGCTGCTTCGAAGGCATGGGCCACGGTTTTGTGCAGTGCTGTATCTGGTTGCAGCAAGCCAAAAGGCTCTGACGACAAATCGTTGAGCGAGACCACGTCTTTCTGCGCCAGAGGGTGTTCACCACTCAGTGCCAGAAAACAACGGGCGGTGATTACCGTCTCGTCGATCTGTTCGGCCCCGGCTGAATCCGGGTTATGGTCGACAAAGGCAAAGTCGAGCGACTGGCTGCGCACCAGTTCGCGCGCCTGCACCGACCCGCGCGTCATGAACGAGACACGCAGATCAGGTGAGGCGGCCAATGCATCATTCAGGAACCTTGGGAACAATACCGCCGCCGGGCCGGGCATGCAGGCGACGTTCAGCAGGCCCATTTCGGCGCGCTGCATGGTTGTCATGGTCAATTTCATCGCCGCGACCCGCTCCAGAACGCCGCTGGCCTCTGACAGCAAATAGCGCGCCTCGGGCACGGGGTGCAGGCGGCGCCCGCGTCGTTCAAACAGGGGCAGGCCGATGCTGTCCTCGAGCGCCTTTAACGCCAGGCTGATCGCTGGTTGTGTGCGCCCAAGGTTGCGCGCCGCCTGCGAAATTGAGCCTGTTTCCATGATTTCCCGGAAGACAGAGAGTTGGCCTAGGTTCATGTTGTTCCATAAGGTAAATTTATGATTACCAATAAATAACAAAATTGCATCTATATAAACAAGGGCTACGGTGGAGGAGTCGAAATCGAGATGTTCGCGCATTGCACGAACGATCTAACCAGGGAGACTACTCATGTTGAACTTCAAGGCACTTGCGGGGGCTGCTGCTGTTGCAACGCTCGTCGCGGGATCAGCTTTTGCGCAAAGCCCAACTTTTTTCCGCATCGGTACCGGTGGCGCAGGCGGCACGTATTTCCCCATCGGCGGCACGATCGCCAACGGCATTTCGGCCCCTCCGGGTGCGCGCCCCTGTGACAAAGGCGGCCAGTGCGGTGTGCCCGGTTTGATCGCAATTGCGCAGTCAACCACGGCATCGGTGTTCAATAACGCTGCCGTCCAGAACGGTGAGTTGGAAGCGGGCCTCGCCGCTGCTGACGTCACGCGTTCCATGTACCTCGGTGAGGGCAAGTTCGAAGGCAAGGCGCATCCGAAACTGCGTATCATTGCGAATCTTTACCCCGAAGACCTCCATCTTGTGATGCCAAAGGGCGCGACGATTGGTGATCTTGGTGATCTGGCTGGCAAACGCGTCGGCATTGCGCAGGCCGGGTCCGGTACGCAGGTTGCCGTGCTTCAAATGCTCGAAGCCTGGAACGTGAACCGTGACAACATGGATGAAGCAGAACTGAACAACAGCCAGTCTGCAGAGCGCCTCGCGGATGGTCAGCTTGATGCGTATTTCTATGCCGCCGGCTGGCCCGTCGCAGCAATGGTTCAGCTTGCCTCGACCAAAGGCATGAGCCTGCATTCCTTCTCTGAGGCGGACCTTGCGAAGATCAATGAAATCATTCCCGCCTACATCCCGTCAAAAATTCCGGGCGGTGTTTACGAAGGTATCGACAACGACACGCTGACGCCTGCGGTGTCTGCGATGCTGGTTGTGTCTTCGGATCTGGATGAAGAACTTGTCTACGGCATCACCAAGGCGCTGTGGAACAAGAACACCCGTAAATTGCTGGACAATGGCCATGCCAAAGGCAAGCAGATCACCGCTGAAAGCGCGCTTGATGGCGTTGCCGCCCTCGGTGTGCCGCTGCATGCGGGTGCTGAGCGGTTCTACAAGGAAGCGGGCCTGCTGAAATAAGCACCCCACTGTTGCGAAAGATGGCGGCGCGCTTGTCAGCGCCGCCATTCACTTAGAACGCTATTTCCCTTGCCACCGCGATCATAAGGCGGCCCTCCATGACCGATGCGACCAAGAACGAGCATGAGCTCTCGGCGGAGGAACTTGCCGCCATTGAGGAAAAATATGATGAGGGCGCTGCAACGCGCGCTGTCTCGCCCTCGTTCACAATGGTTCTGCGTGTCGTGGCGCTCGCCTTTGCGATTTACCATTATTTTACAGCCGGATTTGGCCTGCCTGCCGATCACTGGCACATGGGCATCCATCTGTCGGGCCTGTTCATCCTGACTTATGCGCTGTTTCCGATCTTCAAAACCAAAACGGCATTTGGCCTGAAAACGGGTGGCCTGCGTATCGGCGGTGTGCCGATTTATGATCTTGTCTTGATGATTCTTGGTGTGATGTCGGCGCTTTACGTTGGCTATGCGTGGCGGGGCGTTGGATGGTTGGGGATTGAGGAACAGACGTTCCGCATGGGTAATCCGAACCAATACGACATAATCTTTGGCTGCATTATCATCGTACTGGTGCTGGACATCGCGCGGCGCACCCTTGGGTTTGTGCTGCCGCTGATCATTTGCGTGTTTATGAGTTACGCGCTGTTTGGCCCGTATTTCCCCGGTATTTTGCAGCACCCGGGCGTTAAATTTAATACCTTTGTTTCGTCGATGTACTTCCCGCAGGAGGGGATCTTTGGCGTCACCCTGTGGGTGGTTTCAACAATCGTGTTCCATTTCGTGCTGTTCGGTGTAATCGCGCAGCGGACAGGGCTGGGGCAATTGTTCATCGACAATGCGACGATTTTGGCGGGGCGTTATACGGGCGGGCCTGCCAAGGTGTCGGTTGTTTCGTCAGCCTTTTTTGGCACGATTTCCGGCTCATCGGTCGCCAACACGGTATCAACCGGGGCGTTGACCATTCCGAACATGAAGCGCCTTGGCTATCCGGGGCATTTTGCGGGCGGGGTTGAGGCCGCGTCATCAGCGGGCGGGCAGATTACGCCACCGATCATGGGGGCGGCGGCCTTCATCATGGCTGAGTTTCTGGAGGTGCCCTACACCACCATTGTTATCGCCGCGATCTTTCCTGCGTTGTTGCACTATGTTGGTGTTTTCACCGTTGTGCACCTGATGGCCAAGAAGCTGGAGCTGAAAGGCCTGACCAAAGATATGCTTCCCCATTTTCGCACCGTTTGGCGCGAGGGCTGGGCCAATATCGTTCCGTTAATCGGCCTTCTGGTCGTCCTTTTCTCTGGCTACACGCCATTTATGTCGGCGTTCTGCGGTATCTCCCTGGCCGTGGTCGCAGGCATGGCGCGAGCCAGAGAACCCGTCACATTGATCTATGCTGTTGCATTCATCGCCTTTGTGATCTGGAAAATGTCTGATGGTGGGTTCGGCCCGGTGATGGGTGTGATCCTGATTGCAGGCTCGGCCGTCGCGACCCTGAACCCGCAGGAGCGTATCCGCATTCCAGAAATGGGCGCGGCGATGGAGCTTGGCGTGAAATACGCGCTGGCGGTTGGCGCGGCGTCTGCTGCGGTGGGCATTGTCGTCGGTGTGATCAACACCACCGGCATCGGGTTTCGCATCGGTTTCATGGTCACGCAGGGCGCGGGTGCCTTGGCTAGCGATATGTACGCGCTGTTCAACGTGGGTGGGTTTGAGTTGCTCGCGGTTGAAGACCTGCAACTGTTCCTGTCGCTTTGCTTCATCGCCATTGCCTGCATTCTGATGGGCGCGGGCATTCCGACGACGGCGCTTTACATCATGTTGGTTTCGGTTGCGCAGCCTGCCTTGGCGCAGCTTGGCGTGCCGCCAATCGCCAGCCATATGTTCGTGCTGTATTATGGTGTGGTGTCGGAGATCACGCCGCCGGTGTGTACATCTGCCTATGCGGCGGCCGCGATTGCGAATTCCAACCCGTTCCGGACAGGGGTATCGGCGTTCACGCTGGGCCTTGGGAAGGTCGTGGCACCGATGGCGTTTGTCTATGCCCCGGTGCTGTTGTTTGTATCGTCAACCGGGTTTGACATCGTCGAATTCAGCTATACGGCTGCAAGCTGTATTGCGGGTGTTGTGGCCCTCTCAGCGGCGGTTGTGGGATATTGGCTGGTGCCGATGAGCTGGCCTTTCCGGGCTTTGGCAGCTTTTGCCGGTTTGGTGTTTATCGCGCCATCTTTCCAGGCTGACCTGATTGCCCTGGCGATCGTCGCGCCGACAATCATCACCCAGGTTCTGGCGTATCGTAACCGGGCGGTTGCGACGGGCTGAACGGCTGAGCACGGGAAAGATCGTGGTGACTGACACCCTGCGCGATGTCGTTGTAGTCGGCGGCGGAATCGTTGGCATTTGCACGGCGCTTTCTTTGCTGGAAAGCGGGCGCGCCGTCACGCTGATCGACAAGGGTGAACCGGGGCAGGCGACATCATTTGGCAATGCGGGCACGATTTCGCCCTGGTCAATCGTGCCCCAATCCATGCCCGGCATTTGGCGCGATATTCCGGGCATGTTGATGCGCCCGAACGGTGCCGCGGGCGTTTCTGCGCGCCATGCGCTTGGATACTTGCCGTGGTTGTGGCGGTTTTTGCAGGCGGGGCGATTTGACCGTGTGCATGAAATTTCAAAGGCGATGCATTTCCTGTGTGATGACAGTGTCGCGCTCTATCGTGCGCATCTTGCGGGAACAGGCGCAGAGCATCTGGTGCGTGACAGCATGTATGTGCATGTTTTTCGCAATGCTGCGGATGCCAGTGTTGATAGCCTCGGGAACCGGATGCGGGCTGCGCAGGGTGCAGAGATTGAGCGGATAGATGCTGCCGAACTACGGCGGTTGGAACCGGCCCTTTCCCCCAATCTTGGCGCGGCGATCCTGATTCATGGTCAAGCACGGGCGATGGCCCCCGGCCGTATTGGCGAAGTCTTGACCGAAAAGATCAAACGCCTTGCCGGGGTAGTCATGCGCGCAGAGGTGTCATCGGTACGCCCCCGTGCAGGTGGGGGATGGCACATCGCAACTTCTGCGGGGGGAATCGAAGCCACGCAAGTTGTGCTGTCCGCCGGGGTCTGGTCACAAAAGCTGCTCAAGGGGCTTGGCATTCACGTGCCACTTGCGGCGGAGCGGGGGTATCATATCAGCCTGCCCACAGCTGAGGTGGAACTGAACAATTCGGTGATGGATGCGGACAACCACATCGTTGCGAACGCGATGGAACCGGGTTTGCGTTTTGCGGGTATTGCAGAGTTTGCGGGCGTGGATACGCCCCCGAACCCGCGCCGTATCCGGGCGTTGATGCGTTGCGCCGATCAGTTGATTCCCGGTCTGGATTTTGACGGGCGGGAGGAATGGATGGGCATTCGCCCGTCGTTTCCCGATAGCCTGCCGCTGATCGAAGAACTGAAAGGCCACTCTGATTTGTTCGCGGCTTTCGGGCACAGTCATTATGGACTGATGATGGCACCAAAAACCGGGCGGCTGGTGGCGGATTTGGTGAACCGAAACCGCGTGAACACCGACCTTTCGGCCTATAGCGCCAAGCGTTTCTGAAGAAGGTCATTCCCCCCAAGGCATGAGCGGTGGGCAAGGTGGGCGCGCGTGCCGCGCGGAGATGGATATTTGAAGAACAAAGAGGATGTCAGGGGCTGTGCCGATCACCTGCACGGTTTCTCTCGGTTAGCAACTGCGATGCGGCCCCCTGCGCCGCCCCCCTGCGCCAATGCGCCCCTTACATTCTCCGCTCATACCGCTATACCGCGCGCGAACGGCCCCGGACATTCCGGCGCGCCGCCTACTCTCATGCAAGGAGCGCCCCTCGTGGAATTGCGCAACATCGCCATCATCGCCCACGTCGACCACGGCAAAACAACGCTTGTGGATGAAATGCTGAAACAGTCTGGTGAGGTTAAGGCCCATCAGGCCATCGACGAACGTGCGATGGACAGCAACGATCTGGAACGTGAGCGTGGCATTACCATTCTCGCAAAATGTACGTCCGTTGAATGGGACGGCAAGCGGATGAACATTGTTGACACCCCCGGTCACGCCGACTTTGGGGGCGAGGTTGAGCGTATCCTTTCGATGGTGGATGGGGTCGTATTGCTGGTGGATGCTGCTGAAGGGCCGATGCCACAGACCAAGTTTGTGACGCAAAAGGCGCTGGCGCTGGGCCTCAAGCCCATTGTGTGCCTTAACAAGGTAGATAAACAGGAAGCCGAACCAGACCGGGCGCTTGATGAATGTTTTGATCTTTTTGTGGCGCTCGACGCCAATGAAGAACAGCTTGATTTCCCCGTGCTCTACGCCTCGGGCCGCGCCGGGTGGGCCGATACGGACATGGATGGTCCGCAGAACAGCCTGAAGCCGTTGTTTGACCTGATTTGTGAGCATGTTCCCGCGCCGGCGCAGGTTCAGAATGTTGATCAGCCTTTCACCATGCTGGCCACCACACTCGAAGCTGATCCTTTCCTCGGACGTGTTCTTACCGGGCGTATCGAAACCGGTTCTGTTTCTGCTGGTGATGCGATCAAGGCGTTGACCCGCGAAGGTAAGGAAATTGAGCGTTTTCGCGTCTCCAAGGTTCTGGCGTTCCGTGGTCTGAGCCGTCAGCCCGTTGAGCGGGCCTATGCCGGTGATCTTGTGGCCTTGGCGGGCATGCAAAAGCCCACCGTGGCCGATACGTTGTGCGACACATCGGTGAACCAGCCGATTGACAGTCAGCCGGTTGACCCGCCGACCATCTCTGTCACCTTTGGCATCAACGATAGCCCGCTGGCTGGTAAGGATGGTGACAAGGTTCAGTCTCGCGTAATTCGCAACCGCCTGATGCGCGAAGCAGAAGGCAACGTGGCGTTGCGGGTCGCGGACAGCGCGCAGGGCGATGCGTTCGAAGTGTCCGGGCGCGGTGAATTGCAGATGGGCGTTCTTATTGAAACCATGCGCCGCGAAGGGTTTGAGTTGAGCATCTCGCGCCCCCGCGTTCTGTTCCGCGAAATTGACGGCGTGCGCCATGAACCTATTGAAGAGGTCACGGTTGACGTTGATGAGGAATATGCTGGCGCGGTTGTCGAAAAGCTGACGATGCGCAAAGGGGAATTGCAGGCCATGCGCCCCGGTGGCGGCGGAAAGACCCGCATTGTGGCCCTTGCCCCGTCACGCGGGTTGATCGGGTATCATGGTGAGTTCCTGACCGATACGCGCGGTGCGGGCGTGATGTCCCGTATCTTCCATTCGTGGGCCCCGCATAAGGGCACAATCGCCGGGCGTCGTCATGGTGTACTGATCTCGATGGATCAGGGGCAGTCAGTTGCCTATGCGCTCTTTAACCTCGAAGACCGTGGCAAGATGTTCATTGGCGCAGGTGAAGCGGTCTATGAAGGCATGATCATTGGCGAGAACGCGCGGCCCGGCGATTTGATCGTTAACCCGCTCAAAGGCAAAAAACTTTCCAACGTGCGTGCATCGGGTAAGGATGAGGCTGTCGTGCTGACCACGCCTGTGCGGATGTCGTTGGAAGAAGCGATTGCCTATCTTGGTGATGATGAGCTGTTGGAAGTCACCCCCAACAACCTGCGGCTGCGTAAGCGTCTTTTAAATCCACATGACCGTAAGCGTGAATCGCGTTCTGCGGGTGCATAATGCATAAGATTCGCAATTTGCATTGCACATTGCGAATTTGCCGCAATTTTTAGGCGAACTGCAAAGATCGCCTTAAGCGCGAATTTTAGGCATTCGAATCACGCGAAAATAATTCTCCCTTAATAAACAGCCTTTTAGGTGGTGTTCACGTTAGGGGAGAATATTTTTTCAAGCTCGGGTCAAAGTTGGCACGGTGCTTGCATAGCTCTCCTCAAGAAGTTTCAAATGTGGAGAGTTTCAATGTCCCATCCCGTAGACGTCCATGTCGGTAAACGCGTTCGCCATCGCCGGTGGATGGTTGGTATGACCCAGCAGCAGCTCGGTGAGCGCGTTGGCATCAAGTTCCAGCAGATCCAGAAGTATGAAACTGGCATGAACCGGATCAGCGCAAGCCGCCTTTGGGATATTGGTATGGCACTTGATGTGCCGATTTCGTTTTTCTTCGAAGGGCTTGATGGCGCGGAAGATCTGATCTCTGCGGCAACGGCAAGCCGCCCACAGGGTGATCTGCTTGCAGATAAGGAAGCGTTGGAGCTGGTGCGCTCCTACTACGCGATCCCTGAAACGCAGCGCCGCCGTTTGTTTGATCTTGCCCGCGTTTTGTCTGACGCGGCCTGATTTTTGGTTCAGGGCCTGGCCGGGTGCGTGACCAGTTTCTGCATGAGTTTGTATTTGTTTTGTGACCGTCGGCAGTGTGCGTGTGTTCGCCGACTGGGTGGGGCGTAATCAACAGCCCGCAAGATCGTGTTTCGGTCTTGCGGGCTGTTCGTGTGTTTACCGCAAAATGAGATCACGTTGCGTTTTGGTGACGTGATCGCAGCACGAGCGATCCAGAGGTATTCAGATGTTTATGCTGACATGGGTTGCGGGGTTCATGGCATCTGTCGGTGCGATATTCATTACCCGTGCGGAGCGTCGCCACAGGGGCGCGACCGGCGTGGGGTTTGACAAGCCGCTTCGCCGTGTTCTGGCGTTTGGACTGGCTGGTGCCTCGCTGGGGTTGTTGTTGTTCTATGCCACATTGGGTAGCGGGCTGGTTGCACCTTCTGCGGTGCTGGCGGTGATTTCGGTTGGTTTGTATGCAATTCCGGCAGAACGGATTGCCGCCTGGGGGATGTTTGCATTGATCCTTTCACTCTGTGCCTTTGCTTGTGTGATTGCCGCGTTTCAGCAGATATATGGTGATCACTTCTTTGGGTTCGATGATCCGTTTGCCCGATAGATTCCGCGCGTTGGCGACTAAGAAAGGGGCGTTTGATGCCTGATTATGATGAACAGGAATTGTTGTCTGTTGCAGGTGCCCTGGCCGATGCCGCGCGGGTGCCAATCCTGAAGCATTTCCGGTCATCGGGTCTGAGTGCTGACAACAAGCTGGCGGAGGGGTTTGACCCCGTTACCATTGCTGACAAGGAAGCTGAGACAGCCATGCGTGCCGTGCTGGCAGCCCGTCGCCCGAATGATGGAATCTTTGGTGAGGAGCAGGGGCAGAGTCACGGGTCCACCGGTCTGACGTGGGTGCTTGATCCCATTGATGGTACGCGGGGGTTTCTGGCTGGTGCGCCGGTGTTTGGTGTTCTGATCGCGGTGCATGATGGTGACAGGCCAGTGTTGGGCATGATTGACCAACCCTACATCGGAGAGCGGTTTGCCGGGTGGTCAGCCGGGGCGACCTTAACGCGGGGCAGCGATGTGCGCGCACTTCGTACACGCCATGATGTGGCGCTTGACCAGGCCATTGTAATGACCACCTTTCCCGAGGTTGGCACGCCGCAAGACAAGGCGGGCTTTGACGCCGTGGCATCGCAAGCAAAGCTGACGCGCTACGGGATGGATTGTTACGGGTATGCGCTGGTTGCGCTGGGTCAGGTCGATCTGGTGATTGAAAGCGGGCTGAATGCCTATGATATCCAAGGTCCGATCGCCGTGGTTGAAGCCGCGGGCGGTGTTGTGACGAACTGGCGGGGGGAACCTTGTGATCAGGGTGGACAGGCGATTGCCGCCGGATGCCCCAAGTTGCACGCACGGGCGCTGGAATTGCTGGCCCCCTTTGCGGCGTGACACTTCCATGCATGAGCGACACTTAAGGTCGCGGGGGCAGCCGTGAAGCGCATTTTCATTTCTCTCCTGTTTCTGGCCGGGTGCGCCGGTGGGCCACTTGAAGATGCTCAGCCATTGGACAAGCCCACCATAACCGAGACGGCGATCAAGGGCGGCGAGACACTCGCGCTAAGTCGGTGGGTGCCGGAAGGGCCACCGCGTGCTGTTATCCTCGCGCTGCACGGGTTTGGTGACTACGGGCCAAGCACCTTTGAGGCCGCTGCACGGTATTGGGCCGAACGTGGCATTCTGGTTTATGCTTATGACCAACGCGGGTTTGGGCGGAACAGCAGTCGTGGAAAATGGCCGGGTGCCGCGCGGTTGATCGCTGACTTCACCGAAATTGCGAAAAGCCTGCGCGCCCGGCACGATGATCTGCCTTTGCTGGCGCTTGGTCATTCCATGGGCGGTGGTGTGGCATTGGCCGCTGTTGGGGCGGGCGCGGATGTGGATGGTTTGATCCTTGCCGCACCGGCAGTGTGGGGGGGTGAGAACCTGAACATCGCCTATCGCACGGCGGCCTGGACCGGTGCATTCATCGCGCCAGAGAAACGGTGGTCTGGTAAAGGTGTCGTCAAAATTCAGGCAACGGACAATATCGAGGCTCTTCGCGCGCTTGGCCGGGATGAGGTTATCTTGCGCAATCCCTCCAGTAGAGAGTTTCTGGGTTTGATCCGGTTGATGGATGCAGCGGTAACCGCCGCACCGCAGGTGGCGGTGCCGACGCTTTTCCTTTATGGCGCAAAAGATCAGGTAACGCCGAAACGCCCCCTAATGGCGACCTATGCGGCGTTGCCGGGCGAAAAGCAGCTAAAGCTATATCCAGAGGGTTGGCACCTGTTGTTCCGGGATTTGCAGGCAGAGGTCGTATATCGCGACGTTGCCGATTGGGTGGAGACTTTTGAATGACGACCGAAACACCGCTTGACCGGGCATGGTCACTCGCAACTGATGAAACGGCGGGCGAAGGGGGCATGGCGCGGTTTTATGATGTCTTTGCGGCGACGGAACTGTTCTTGCTGATCGACCCTGCCTCGCTGGACGGTGGTGCGGCAACAGGAGGCCGCGCGCCGCAGCCGATCCTGTTTCCTGTGGATGAGATAGATACCGCGCTTGTGTTTGACACCGAAGCGCGGCTGGCTGATTTCATGGAAGATGGCGCAGCGCATCTTACGCTTTCGGGCCGTGCCGTTATCGAAATGTTTGCCGGAAAGAATGTGCAGCTGGGTGTGAACCTCGGTGATGCGCCTTCGGCAACGATTTTGCCGACAGAGGCGATTGAATGGGCATCATCCGCGCTGCGGCAACCCATTGAGGCGGAGCTTGACAAGTCCGTTACCTTGACCTTGCCGCGCGGGGTGTTGCCGACGTTGCTGACCGCGCTTGATGCCAAGCTGGCTGGCATGGGTGCGGTTGTTGCGGAGGCCTGGCTGTGCGGCACAGGTGGTGGGCGACGGTCAGAGGGGTTGATCCTGTGCCTGGTGATGCGTGTTGCGGGCGCTGAGCACGCTGCCGTCGCAGCCTTGGCTGAAACCGCGCGATTTGCGGGCGGTGACAAGGCCGCCTTTGACATCGCCGTGTTGGCATCGGAAGACCCACGGCTGGATGCCGCGCGCAAGGTTGGCCTTGGGTTTGAGCCTGCCGACCCCGCCACGCAGGAGCGGGCCGAACCTGTCGCGCCGGGTATGGATAAGGATAACCCGCCGCGCCTTCGCTAGCGGGTCTTTGCCGCCGCTGCGTATTGGCCTACCCGCCGATGACGTTCACGGGCACTTTTAGATACGTCACGCCGTTGTCTTCGGCTGGCGGCAGGTCGCCAGCGCGCATGTTGACCTGAATTGACGGGATCAAAAGTTTAGGCACGCCGAGTTTTGCGTCCTTGGCTTCACGCATGGCCACAAATTCATCCTCGCTGACGCCGTCGCGCACATGGGGGTTTGCCTCTCGCTGGGCACCGACGGTTGTGCGCCAGGCAAATTCATCCCGGCCCGGAGCCTTGTAGTCATGGCAAATCCACAATGTTGTTTGCGGGTGGTGGTCAAGGATACGGCGGATGGAGCGGTAAAGGGTGCGGGCATCACCCTCCGGAAAATCACACCGGGCTGTACCGAAATCGGGCATGAACAGCGTATCGCCAACAAAGATATTGTCCTCCACCCGGTATGACCCGCACGCCGGGGTGTGACCGGGCGTGGAAAGATATTCAGCGGTCAGCTTTCCGATGGTGAAGCTTTCGCCGTCCGTGAACAGGTGATCAAATTGCGAACCATCGCGGCGGAACCCCTGCTCTGCGTTGTAAATTTCACCAAATGTGTGCTGTACCTCAGTTATACGGGTGCCGATTGCGATGCGCCCGCCAACCTGATCACGGATATAGGGCGCAGCGGACAGATGATCTGCGTGCACATGGGTTTCCAGTATCCATTCTACCGACAGGCCCGCCCGCCGTACATGGGTGAGCACTTCATCCGCGTGTGATGTTGTTGTGCGGCCAGCGGCGATGTCGAAATCAAGACAGCTGTCCACAATCGCGCACCCCCCGGTTTCAGGGCAGGCTATCACATAGGTCACGGTGTTGGATGGTTCATGGAAGAAAGCGTCAATTTCAGCAGCAGCCCTGGCCATCCTGGTCCTCCGGTTTTACGGAAGCTTAGTGTGGAAAATTTCAAAACACTAGTGAGGTCTTTTTGTGATTTTGACATAAACTGCGGGTACTGGTGGTTGTAATATATTTGACGGGACAACCAAAAGAACACACAATCCCCCGCAATTCCGTTGCAGAAAGTTGTACGCACGCAGGTGAGGGTATTATGCCAACCGAAGTCGTCCCAAGCCAGCGCGATGCTCTGAGCGAAGATCAAGCCACAGATCAGATGACACCGCCGGAGACACCGGGCGGAGAGGTGGAAAACTTCGTCATCGGCATAGGTGCCTCGGCGGGTGGCCTCGAAGCCCTGATGGAGCTGGTCAAAAACCTGCCTGAGACAATACAAGCCACCTATGTCGTGGTTCAGCACATGTCGCCCGCACACAAAAGCCTGCTTACGGTTTTGCTGGCACGCGAAACACATCTGGAGGTTAAAGACGTTGTCGATGGCGTAAGGCCGGAAGCAAATACCGTTTACGTGCCGCCGCCAAATACTGACATCGTCTATCGCGACGGTCAGCTTCGTCTGATCAAGCCCAGCGTGAATGTAGCGGTGCCCAAACCCTCGGTCGATCGGTTCTTCATTTCGATTGCGGAAGAATTGGGGGATCGGTCCGTCGGGGTGGTGTTGAGTGGCACGGGGTCGGATGGGTCATATGGCGTGCAGGCCATTCGTGGCTCGGGCGGCGTGACCATCGCACAGGATGATGCGACAGCGAAGTATGACGGTATGCCCGTCTCTGCGATGGAAACGGGGTTTGTTGATCTTGTGCTTTCGCCGCGCCAGATCGGAACCCATCTTGCCAAGATTTTGGCGCGTCCGCGGGATTTGGAGCAATTCCGGGCCAAGGCCGTTTCAGATGACCCTTTGACCGATTTGCTTCAAATCGTTCTGGCGCGCACACGGGTTGATTTTCGCGAGTACAAGAAGACAACCATCCACCGTCGGATGGAACGGCGAATGGTTGCGCTCGGCATTCCCAAGCAGGAGGATTACACACGGTATTGCCGCGCCAACCCCGAAGAAATTGATGCGCTTTACAAAGATTTCCTGATTTCCGTAACGCGGTTTTTCAGAGACAAATCGGAATTTGAAGCCCTGAAACCGTATATTCAGGAAATTGCGGAAACGCATAGCGACCAGGTCGTGCGCATCTGGATTGCTGGCTGCGCTACGGGGGAGGAAGCCTATTCCGTTGCCATGCTGATGGCCGAAGCTTTGGGACCAGAGGCGCTTCGCAATGACCGGCTGCAAATTTTTGCAACTGATATCGACAAAAAGGCATTGGCCAAGGCCCGGCTTGGTCGATACTCACTGGAAGCGGCCAATCATATTCCGCCCGAACTGTTCGAGAAATATGTCGAGCACGTCGATGATATGATCGAAATATCGGCCGACTTACGGAATGTGATCCTCTTTTCGGAACACAACCTTTGTCAGGATCCGCCGTTCCTGAACATCGACCTTATCTGCTGTCGCAATCTGCTCATCTATTTCAACAACAGTCTGCAAGCCAAGGTGTTGGGCCGCTTGCATTATTCTCTCGATAAGGAAGGGACGTTGTTTCTGGGCATTGCTGAAACGATATCGGTATCTGATGAGTTGTTTCGCAATCCGAGCTCTGACAAGAAATTCTATCGAAAGCGTGTGATTACCCGTGCAGAAGAGCGCGCGCGTGACAATGAAATGTCGGGCGGTATTCGGGTCCGGCCCCGTAACGTGCCAAGGGGGCAATCTCGTATCAGGGATGACAAGCCTGATCCGGGTATGTTTGAAAGCCTCGCACGGGCTGTTGGCCCCAATAGCATTCTTATATCCGACGAAATGCGGATCGTGCGGGTATTTGGTGATATTTCCCCTTATGTTTCGCTCAATGAGGGTATGCGCTTGCAACTCTCGGCGACGATGTTGCGTCCGCCATTGAACCAGGATGCGCGGATGCTTGCGGGGCTTGCGCTCAAACAGGGGACGCGGCGAGAGGGGGTGCCCAAACGCCTGACGCCCGATGCGACAAAAACCGTCCGTCTGGATGCGTACCCTCTGCAAAATACCAAGGGTGTTGAACCTTTGGTATTGCTGACGTTCACCGAAATTGAAGATGCGAAAAAAGACCTGATCGCAGAAACGGAATCTCACGAGGAAACCAGCGAACGTGTGCAGGCGCTTGAGCGTGATTTGTCTTCGGCCCGCGACACCTTGCAGCAAACGATAGAGGAACTTGAAACCTCCAACGAGGAATTGCAGGCCCTGAATGAGGAAATGCAATCAACCAATGAAGAGTTGCAGGCAACCAATGAGGAGCTTGAAACCTCCAACGAGGAACTTCAATCAACCAATGAAGAGTTGGTGACGGTGAATGAGGAGCTTCAGGTTTCTTCGATGGAGCTTAGCTCGGTTTCGGATGAGCAGGATGCTATTCTTGATAATGTGGCGGCGGCGCTTTTGATTATCGACAGCGCCTTGCAGGTCGTAAAAGCCAGCAGCGAAGCGGTGAAAATGTTTGGCATGTCGTGCAATTTCAACCGGCCGCATGTCAGCCAGATTAACGCCCCCCAGAATTTTCCGCGCCTCACCGATATTTGCCTTGAAGTGATTCAGCATGGACGACCTGTTGCGCGGGATATCACGGCCCCCGAAGGGGTTTTTCTGCTGCATTGTGCCCCTTATTCGAACAACAAGGGTCAGATACTCGGCGCGACCGTCATCATCGCCCGGTCAAGTGATACAAGTGAATTGCAAAGCCTGATGCTGAAACAGTCTCGGCAGCTTATGATGCAACGAAATGGTGAGGGGACAATTCTCCGCATCAGTGAACAATCGGCCAAGGTACTGGGTGCAGAAAATGCACAGATGCTTGTTGGTCAAAACCTGACCGATGTTCTTGGCGATGTGGCCTTGCCGGTTCTGCGCGAGGATCGGGATTTTCTGCAAAGTGGCGAAGATGTTCGTACAACTGAACATGTCTTGTCGTTCCCAAACGGGATGCGGCGGTGCCTGCGGATGGAGCGTTATCGCTACGTCAATGCGCCTGACCGTCCGGAGACGGTTTATTCCATTGCGGTCGATGTTACCGATATTCGCACCGCGGAACGGGAACTGAGAGCGCATAATGAACAACTGACGATGATCTCCGACATTGCGAAGATCGGTTATTGGATGATTGATCTGGAGGGCAACGAAATCACCTGGTCTGATGAGGTATATGCCATTCACGGGCTGTCTCGCGATGAGTTCACGCCCGACCTTGGTGCCGGTCTCAGCTTTTATCACCCGGATGATCGCTCACGCGTGACGCAGCATGTTGAAGCGGCGATGACCGATGGCGAACCTTTTGAGTTTTCAGCCCGCATCGTGCGCCCGGATGGTGTAATCGTACCTGTCCATTCCCTTTGCCGTATCATCGCTGACACCAGTGGTGAGCCGATGCATATCGTCGGTGTGTTCAGCAAACTGTAACCCCGGACAGGCGCGTGATTCCGCGTCTTTTCTGCCCTGGCCTTCACTTTCTGCTTGCGTCACCCCACGTCATATCTGGATTATGTGCCTGACCAATGTCAGGGTGACGTTAACGTAAGATCAGGCAGGAGAGAATCGGATGGAAGGGTTTGAAGCAATTCGTACCTTGGACGAATTGAAAGCGGATGTCGGTAAAGAGCTTGGCGTTTCACGCTGGATTGAGGTTGATCAAAGCCGCATCGACGTTTTTGCGGACTGTACAATCGACCATCAGTTCATCCATGTAGATCCTGAAAAAGCGAAGATGACACCATTTGGCGGGACCATCGCGCACGGGTTTCTGACACTCTCGCTCTTGTCTGCCATGGTATTTGAGGCCGGACCACGCCTGAAAGGCGTTGTTATGGGCGTCAATTATGGTTTTGACAAAATACGTTTCCTTTCCCCGGTTCGGGCGGGCGGCCGCGTTCGTGGGCGTTTCACACTTATGGAACTCAGTGAAGACAAGCCCGGCGAGATTACCTACAAACAGGCCGTGACGGTGGAGATCGAAGGGTCGGACAAACCGGCACTGATCGCTGAATGGATTGGTCGCGTCTATCTGGAGCCTTCTAAATGAGTATGATTTCCTTTGATGGCCAGGTGGTCATTGTAACGGGCGCAGGCGCTGGTCTTGGCCGCTCCCACGCGCTGCAGTTTGCGGCGCGCGGTGCCAAGGTTGTGGTAAATGATTTCGGCGGTGCCCGCGATGGCTCCGGCGGGTCGACCGCAGCGGCGGACGCCGTGGTTGCGGAGATTGAGGCCGCGGGCGGCGAAGCCATGGCCAACGGTGCCGATGTTTCCGACTATGCTGCCGTGGAACAAATGGTCATGCAGACCATGGAGAAATGGGGCCGCATCGACGTGCTGGTCGCAAATGCCGGCATCCTGCGCGACAAATCCTTCGCCAAGATGGAGATGGATGATTTCCTGAAGGTCATTAATGTGCATCTGATCGGCACCACCAACTGCGCGCGCGCGGTTTGGCCTGTGATGCGGGAGCAGAACTACGGCCGTTTGGTGTTCACCACGTCGTCTTCGGGCATGTATGGCAACTTTGGCCAATCCAATTACGGGGCCGCCAAGGCTGGTATGATCGGCTTGATGAATGTGCTCCAGATCGAAGGCGAAAAGAACAATATCCACGTCAACACGCTGTCACCCACTGCCGTGACGCGGATGACGGAGGAGCTGTTCTCTGGCCCGGCCAAAGACCTTTTGACGCCTGAAAGCATCTCGCCCGGCGTGTTGTTCCTTGCCTCCAAGGAGGGTCCGAAACGCACCATTCTTTGTGCCGGTGGCGGCTGTTTCGCCCGCACCTATCTGCATGAGACAGAGGGGGTGATCCTGCTTGGGGACGACCTGACCCCCGAAGGCGTCGCCCGCGAATTCGACCGCATCAGCGACATGGAGGGTGCCCGCGCGTTGCAAGGCGCGTTTGAGCAAACCCAGAAATACGCTGAAAAGGCCGAAGCGGCCGTTGGCGCAAAGGAGTAACCGGAGACACGTTCGTTGGAAGCAATCTTCCTTTTGGCACCTGCCGCTGCCCCTATACTCGCGATCCTTTGGAGTTGGACCTACAGCTCCAAACGGGCGCAAGACATGCTGCGGATGTCAGGGTGGTATGGGTTGTTTGTGACATTCGCTGTGTTTGTGGCCCTTATGGTGATCGCCTCAACCTGTGTAGGCGGCTTTTACAACGGCTACCAGTCATGCACGCTGGTGCCTGTATGGGTTGCGAACCTGTCGACGGGGATGCTGGTGCTGACATGGATTGGGCTCACGCTCTACTCTGGCGTGATCTACTTCGTCGCCGACATGATAGATGTGAAGGAACGGCGGGCACAACGATGGGCGGCCAAACCCAAAAGAAAACCAATCGTAAACCCGTGGCTGTCTTAGCGGCCCGGAAATCGCAAGAAATCAACGTAAAGGAAACCCGATGAAAGAAGCCGTAATCGTATCAACCGCCCGCACGCCGATTGGCAAAGCCTATCGCGGGGCGTTCAACGCCACCACAGGCCAGCAGCTTGCTGGCCATGCCATCAAACATGCCGTTGAGCGCGCGGGCGTTGAGGGTGGTCAGGTTGAAGACTGCATCATGGGCAACGCCCTGACGCAGGGGTCCACCGGGGGCAACTTTGGCCGTCAGGCCGCGATGGCCGCTGGCCTGCCCGTGTCCGTTGCGGGCATGACGCTGGATCGTCAGTGTTCCTCCGGCATGATGGCGATTGCGTCCGCTGCAAAATCCATCCTGAACGACGGCGTAACCATAGCCGTTGGTGGCGGCGGCGAGAGCATCTCCCTCGTGCAGAACGAAAAGATGCGTCGCGATTTTGTTGCTGACCCGACGCTGAAGGCCAAAATGCCCGCGCTTTATATGTCCATGCTGGAAACAGCAGAGACCGTTGCGGCACGTTATGGCGTATCGCGCGAGGCGCAGGACGAATATGCCGCGCAAAGCCAGGCCCGCACGGCGGCTGCGCAGGAAGCTGGCAAGTTCGACGACGAAATCGTGCCCATGGCATCGACCATGAAGTTTATGAACAAGGAAACCAAAGAAATCCTTGATCGTGACGTCACGCTCGAAAAAGACGAAGGCAACCGCCCGTCCACGACGTTTGAAAGCCTTCAGGGCCTGCAGCCGGTGTTCAAGGACGGTATCGTGATCCCAGAGGGCAAGTTCATCACTGCGGGTAACGCATCGCAGCTGTCTGACGGTGCCTCTGCCGCCGTTGTGATGGATAGCAAGGAAGCCGAGAAACGCAATTTGGAGCCGCTCGGCATCTATCGCGGGTGTGTGGCCGCTGGTTGTGAGCCGGATGAAATGGGTATTGGCCCTGTCTTCGCCGTGCCAAAACTGCTGAAAGCTGCTGGCCTGAAAATGGACGACATTGGCCTGTGGGAACTGAATGAGGCGTTTGCCGTGCAGGTCATCTATTCTCGCGACAAGCTGGGCATTCCGGATGAGAACCTGAACGTCAACGGCGGCGCAATCTCCATCGGTCACCCCTATGGCATGTCCGGCGCGCGCATGGTTGGTCACGCGCTGATCGAAGGCAAACGCCGGGGTGTAAAATACGTCGTCTGCACCATGTGTGTTGGCGGCGGCATGGGCGCTGCCGGGCTGTTTGAAGTCGCCTAAATCGCGCCAGAAACTGTGAAAAAGGCCCTGCGAGAGCGGGGCCTTTTTTGGTGGCGCTGGCACCGACCATTCGGCGCCATGCAGGGTCACTGCGTTAAATAATACCGCAGAGTGTGCAGCCTGCCATTGACCTTATTTCACGAATTTTCGTACGGTCAGGTCGGGAAGTTCGCATGCGATCATTGTTTTATGACGGTGCAGCGGCCAGCGCCTGTCGTGGCGCATGCCGCAGTATCGGGCGGCGGGTTTTTCCCGGCACAGGGTGAGTGAACACAACGAAAGTGCACGTCAGGTGAAAGGTTTGACAGCTATTATGTGCATGCTTAGCCTGATTTTATAATGACAAAATTCAGCAATAGGAGGGAATAATGGAACGTAGAGAGTTCATGAAAGTCAGCGTCGTAGGTGCCGCCGCTGCTTCGTCGCTTGCCGCGCCAGCTGTTGCCCAGAATATCCGACAGTGGAACATGGTCACGGCATGGCCAAAGAACCTGCCCGGACCAGGCGTCGCCGCGCAATCTTTGGCAGACCGCATCACCACGCTTTCGGGCGGTCGTCTGGAAATCAAGTTGCATGCAGCAGGTGAGCTGGTGCCGGGGCGCGGCGTTTTCGATGCTGTTTCCGAAGGTACCGCCGATCTTTATCATGCTGTTCCTGCCTACTGGGGTTCCAAATCGAGCGGTATTCTCCTGTTTGGCTCGCAACCCTTTGGCCTGCGGGCGGATGAGCAGTTCGGGTGGCTTTATCATGGTGGCGGTCAGGCGCTTTATGACGAAATTTACGCCCGGTTTAACCTGAAGCCCTTCTTATGCGGCAACTCTGGCCCGCAGTGGCAGGGGTGGTTCCGCAACGAGATCAAGTCACTCGATGACATGAAGGGTCTGAAGTTCCGCACGACCGGCCTTGCCTCCAAGATGTGCGCAAAAATCGGCATGGCGGTGCAGGCGATGGGCCCGCGCGATATGTTCCAGGGCTTGCAGACCGGGGCGTTGGACGCTGGCGAATTTATTGGTCCATGGACCGACAGCGCCGTTGGCTTCCATCAGGTTGCGAAGAATTACTATTGGCCCGGCGTGGGTGAGCCTTCCTCCGCTGAGGAATGTGCAGTCAACGCAGATGCCTATGCTGCCTTGCCCGCAGACCTGCAACAGGTGGTGAGCTTTGCTTGTGAAAGCCTCTATAACCCTGTGTGGACCGAATACACCACCAAGCACGCACAGGCTTTGGCACGCTTGGTGTCCGAAGAGGACGTAAAGGTGCGCCAACTGCCCGCCGACGTGATCAAGGCGATGGGTGTCGCAGCGATTGAGATCATGGAGGAGTTGTCTGAAGATCAGGATGAATTGGTGCGCCGTATCACAACCAGTTTCCTGACCTATCGTGACTCGGTCGGTTCCTACATGAGCTATGCTGACAACGGTCAAATGAACGCGCGCGCCGGGGTGTTTGGCTACTAAACCCAGACACACACGACCCTCTGGCGTGCATCATGTGCGCCAGAGATACCTTTGGGGCAGTTTTGCAACATATCATCAGAGTTCTGGACGGCTTTAGCCAGATCATTGGCATGGCCCTGCGCTGGCTGGCGCTGGCCATGGTCTTGATTCAATTCCTTATCGTTGTTGCGCGGTATGTGTTTGGGCTTAGTGATGTCGCAATGCAGGAAACGGTCCTGTATCTTCATGCAACCTTGTTCATGGTCGGCGCGGGATATGCGCTGTTGGTCAACGAACATGTGCGCGTGGATATCTTCTACAGCCGTCTTGGCCCCACGGGGCAACGCCGGATCGACCTTTTTGGGCACCTGTTCCTTCTTATGCCGACCATGATTGCCGTGATCTATTGGTCATGGCCGGCGGTGACAAATTCCTGGGGCATACTGGAGGGGCCAATTTCTGTGGGTGGCCTGAAAGCGGTGTTCCTGCTCAAAAGCCTTATCCCCAGTTTTGCTATCTTGTTGTTACTGCAATCAGTGGCCGAGGTGTTGCGCATTTTGATTGCAGGTAAGCCCCATGGTTGAATATCTCGACCTTCTGATGTTTGCCGCCCTCATGGTGGCTGTGTTGTCAGGGTTCCCGGTGGCATTCAGCATCGCGGGCGTGGCGATCCTGTTTGCGTTTCTGGGGTGGTCCCTCGGGGTGATGAATATCTCGCTGCTTGGCGCGATGTCACAGCGCATTTTCGGTCTGTTGACCAACGGCGTATTGGTCGCCATCCCGCTTTTTGTTCTTATGGGGGCCGTGCTCGAAAAAAGCCGGATTGCCGAAGATTTGCTCGACACCATGGGGCGGGCTTTTGGGCAGCTTCGCGGGGGTTTGGGCATTTCGGTGGTGTTTGTTGGCACGCTGCTTGCCGCTTCAACCGGCATCGTCGGGGCGACGGTGGTGGCAATGGGGATGATTGCGTTACCGACGATGCTGCGATCCGGGTACAACCCGCGGTTGGCGGCAGGCGTGGTGTGCGCTTCGGGAACACTTGGGCAGATTATCCCGCCGTCCACGTTGCTGATCATCTTGTCAGATGTGGTTTCAAACTCTTACCAACAAGCTCAGTATGAGCAGGGCAAGTTTGCGATTGATACTATTTCGGTGGGGCAGATTTTCGCAGCGGCGCTGCTGCCGGGGCTGACGATTGTTGTTCTCTATGTTCTTTATATTTTGGTTCGCGGTCTTATCCGCCCCGACGATATGCCAGTGTTGCAGGACGGCGGGCCAAAGCCATCTCTTGCTGCGACGCTTTATGCCGTCTTGCCCGCATTGCTTTTGATCATCGCGGTCTTGGGCGCGATCCTGAGCGGCGTCGCGTCACCGACAGAGGCTGCATCTGTTGGCGGGATGGGGGCGATCCTGATGGCGGCGATCAAGGGGGGCGTTAATCGCCGGTTCCTGGTGATTGGTGCGGTGTGCCTGCTGTTGCTTGGCATCGCAGCCGGTCTTTACCCGGTTCGTTTGCAGCGCAGTGATTTGGGTACGCATGATTATCTGATCGGCGGCGTATATATCCTACTGAGTATGGTTGCAGCCGTCGCTGGCTTCTTTGCGGTCAAGGCCCTGATCCGTAGCAAGTCGCTTCAACCGGCCCTGACGTCGACATTGACGATGACCTCCATGATCTTTGCCACGATTTTGGCAGCGGGCATATTTTCGCTGGTGTTCGTGGGGCTGGGCGGGGACGCAAGGGTGCACGATTGGCTAAACGAGCTACCGGGCGGCCCGACGGCGGCGCTTTTGTTTTGTATGGCGTTTATCTTCGTGCTGGGCTTTTTCCTCGATTTTGTGGAAATCACGGTGATTGTTTTGCCGCTGGTGATGCCTGCTCTTATCTTGATGGGGCACGACCCGGTTTGGTTGGCCGTTCTGATCGCAATAAACCTGCAAACATCTTTTCTGACGCCGCCGTTTGGATTTTCGTTGTTCTATCTTCGGGGCGTGGCACCAAAGGAAATCACGACAGGCCACATCTATGCGGGCGTTGCGCCCTTCATCTTGCTTCAGATCGTAGCGATTTGCGTGATTTGGTTCGTGCCGGCTTTGGCGACCTACCTACCCAAGGTGCTTTTCTGATCACTGGCTTTGGCCAACCGAAATGTCATCGCGCTTGTTGAGATCGCTAATTGATCTAAAGCGCGCATAAAAAAAGCCGAACCGCAAAAGGGAGAATGCGGTTCGGCAAGCGCCAACAGAGTGCTGGCGGTGACGGTTTCAGGTGCAACGTGTTTCCGAGCTTTTGCCAGAAATAGCCGCCGCACCCTGACCGGTTTGCAATGCCGCTTAGGCTGCGGAGGTCACTTCGGCGGCAAGTTCCTTCAAACTTGTCTCGGTGATCTGCAGAATGTCTTTCACTTCGCCGGTGCTGACGATCAGTGGCGGGCAGAAAGCCATCGCATCTGACATGCTGCGCGAAATCAGGCCATTTTTCTGCATGATGGCATTCATATGCGCGCCCATTTTGCCGGGGGGCAGATCGGCTTCGCGGCCTTCTGGTGCAACCAGTTCAAGTGCGCCGATCAAACCGACGCCACGGGCTTCGCCAACAAGCGGGTGATTGGCCAGTTCGGCCAAGCCTGCCTGCAGTTCCACACCACGTGCCGCAGCATTTGCGACGAGGTCGCGTTCCTCGATGATCTTGATGTTTTCAAGGGCGACAGCCGCGCCAACCGGGTGACCGCCACCGGTAAAACCATGCCCGAGCACGCCAATGCGGCCGCTTTCCTCTGCAATCGGTTCGTACACGCGATCGTTGATCATAAAGGCAGAGAACGGGAAATAGGACGAGGTGATCTGTTTCGACATCGTCAAAATGTCTGGTTTGATGCCGAAGGTCGTTGAGCCAAACATATTGCCCGTGCGGCCAAAGCCACAAATGACCTCATCAGCGATCAGCAGGATGTCATATTTCGCCAGAACAGCCTGAATTTTTTCCCAATAGGTTGCGGGTGGAACAACAACGCCGCCTGCACCCATGACGGGTTCGGCAATGAAAGCCGCGACCGTGTCCGGGCCCTCAGCCTGAATCATGTCATCAAGATCCTGTGCGCAACGGGAGGCAAATGCCTCCTCTGTTTCGCCGTCCTGACCTTCGCGCCAGTAGTGCGGGCAGGTGGTGTGCAGCACGCCCTGAATCGGAAGATCAAATGACATATGGTTATAGGGCAGCCCGGTCATGGACGCGGAGGCAACGGTGACCCCGTGGTAACCGCGCAAGCGCGAGATGATCTTTTTCTTTTCCGGTTTGCCAAGCGCGTTGGACCGATACCAGATCATCTTGACGATGGTGTCATTCGCCTCTGAACCGGAGTTTGTGTAAAAAACCTTGCTCATCGGAACAGGTGCAATTTCGATCAGCTTTTCGGCAAGATCAATCGCTGGTCCGTGGGATCGGTGCGTAAAATTGTGGTAGTATGGTAGGCGCTTCATTTGCTCGGTTGTAACGTCGATCAGGCGCTGTTCGTCAAAGCCCAGTGCCACACTCCAAAGGCCTGACATCCCTTCGATATATCGTTTTCCGTTATTATCGGTGACGTAAATGCCCTTGCCTTCGTTGATGATCAGCGGGCCAATTTCGGCATGTGTTTGCGCGTTGGTGTACCCGTGGAAATGATACGCTACGTCGCGAGCTTCGTCAGAGTTTGGTCTCAGGTTCATCGGGTGCACCATTGGCTGTTGGTTGAAATTTGCGCCGACCGAGAGTCGACAAGATTTCCAGTTGCTAGCCTCACTTGGTGTGGCATGGCAAGGAATTTTGATGCATCATACACCAAAATATAGCCCGCATTCTGGAACACCCATGCCAAATGTTCTGCATACATTGGACCGCTCCAACCTCGGTGATCAGGTTTATGAACGGATCGCCACGGCTTTGCTGAATGGCCAGATGCGCCCGAATGACAAACTGACAATTCGGGGTCTGGCCGACCAACTGGGGGTCAGCACGACACCTGTTCGTGATGCCATCAAACAGCTTACGCAGGACCATGTGCTTGAGCAAAGGTCAGCCAAGGATGTGCGCGTTCCGGTTATGACCCATGCAACCTATCTGGAAATTCTGGATATCCGCTTGCAGCTTGAGGGGTTGTCGGCAGAGCGTGCCGTAGATCGCGCGACGCCTGCGGTGCGGGCAGCGTTGCGTAATTTGTTGGAACGCAATGACCGTGCCGCTGCGGAGCAGAACCATGTGTTGGCAACACAAGGTAATCAGGAATTCCACCTCGCGCTCAGCCGTGCGGCTGACATGCCCAACCTTCAAAGGATTCTCAAAGGCTTATGGTTGCGGATGGGGCCATTGGTGGCGGCTTACTATGAAACAGCACCAACAAACCTTAACGCAAAACACTATGAAGTGCTGGATGCGATAGACGCGCAGGATGCTTCGGCTGCGCGCCTTGCGATTCAGCAAGATATCTCCTCCGCAAAAGGCGCCCTGTTGGATCAGATTTCGGCGTTTGATGCTGTT
>JBMYXS010000053.1:0-25502 GCA_049608645.1 Pikeienuella sp.
CAGGCTCATAACCTGAAGGTCGTAGGTTCAAATCCTACTCCCGCAACCAAATCTACGCAAAATAGATGTTGACCATGAAACCCGCAGGATCAATGTATCCCGCGAGATTGTTGGCGCTTTCAGAAGTCAGCAAAACACCAATTCAGAGGACTTTCCGATGCAGGACAAACGCCAGTTCTATATTAATGGCCAATGGGTCAATCCAATCGCCGCCAATGATTTTGCTGTTATCGATCCCTCGACCGAAGAGGCGTTTGCAACGATCTCTCTCGGTGGGAAAGCAGATGCAGACGCAGCTGTCGCTGCCGCAAAGGCGGCGTTCCCTGCGTGGCGCAAGACCTCCAAAGCTGAACGTCTGGAACTTCTCGAAAGCATCTTCGATATTTACATGAAACGCTCAGACGACATGGGCGCGGTGATCAGCCAGGAAATGGGCGCGCCGATCGATATGTCCAAGGTTCAGCAGTCCGGTACTGGTAGTTTTCACCTCAAGGCTTTCATTGAGGCGTTCAAAGACTTTGAATTTGAGCGTGAGCTGCGGCCCGACACGCCAAATGACCGCATTATCATGGAGCCGATCGGCGTTTGCGCGTTGATCACCCCGTGGAACTGGCCAATGAACCAGATCACGCTAAAGGTGATCCCCGCCTTGGCAACCGGGTGCACGATGGTATTGAAACCATCGGAGCAATCTCCGCTTTCGGGGATGTTGTTCTCTGAAATCCTGCACGAAGCCGGTGTTCCTGCAGGTGTCTACAACATGGTTAACGGCGATGGCCCTGGCGTTGGCTCGACCCTGTCAGCGCATGAAGATGTTGATATGGTCAGCTTTACCGGCTCAACCCGCGCTGGTCGTGCGATTACCATCGCGGCGGCAGAGACAATCAAACGTGTCAGCCTGGAGCTTGGCGGCAAGGGCGCAAACCTTGTGTTTGCCGATGCCAGCGACAAGGCGATTGCGCAGGGTATTGCCCGTTGTTTCAACAACACTGGCCAGTCCTGCAACGCCCCAACGCGTATGTTGGTCGAGCGTTCGCGTTACGCCCAGGCTGTTGAAGAAGCCAAGGCGGCGGCAGAGGCGACAACGGTTAACTCTGCTGCGGAAAGTGGCCGCCACATTGGGCCGCTCGTGTCAGAAATGCAGTTCAACAAGGTTCAGGACCTGATCCAAAGGGGCATCGACGAAGGCGCAACGCTGGTCGCTGGTGGTGTTGGTCGCCCAGAGGGATTGAACCGTGGTTTCTATGTCAAACCCACGGTGTTCGCTGACTGCAACAACGACATGAACATCATGCGCGAAGAAATCTTTGGCCCGGTTCTGGCAATGATGCCCTTCGATACCGAAGAAGAAGCCATCGCGATTGCCAATGACACCGTTTATGGCCTGACCAATTACATCCAGACCTCTGATCAGGAACGCGCCCGTCGTGTTGCCCGTGAATTGCGGTCCGGTATGGTCGACATCAATGGTGTTGGCCGCAGCGCAGGTTCGCCATTTGGCGGCATGAAACAGTCCGGCAACGGCCGCGAAGGCGGCGAATGGGGCCTGGATGATTTCTGCGAAGTGCGCGCGATTGGTGGCTGGTCGACCGGTTCCTAAATCCTGAACGCTTTTCGGGCGCGGCCACGTGCTGCGCCCGGAATTTTCCACCTGAAACGGTGCCGGGCGTTAGGTCGCTGGGTAAAGCACGGCTAATGCCTGTGCGACCGTATCAGCCAACGGGCCGCTGTTGTCTATGTGGATAACAGAGATATCAGATGGCACCGCGAAATCTGCCCGTTCCAAGCGTCGTGCGATTTCTTTTTCGGTTTCCCGTGCTCTCGTTCTTAATCGCTGTGCCAGCGCCTTGCGATCTGCTGTCAGCAGGATTGTGGCATTTGGAGTAAATCGTGACTGCATATCGCGAAGCACGGCGCGTGAGAGATTTGCAACAACATCGCGCCCCGCCGCGAGATCATCTTCCACCGTATTGCGAACGCCATAGTGGAGGCCATGCGCAGACCATGACAAGGCAAACGCCTGTTGGCTTTCTAGTGCTGCGAACTGCTCTGCGCTGACGCTGTCAAAATCCTCCCCCCCTGCTGATTGGGGACGTGTCACGACACGGCGGGCGAGGCAGATTGCCGGGTGTTGCGCGGCGAGCGCGGTCATAAAGCTGTCTTTGCCAACGCCAGAAGCACCAACAACGGCTATAAATCGCCCGCTCATCTTTCAGGCCCCGCCAGGATCGAAATGCACTTCATTAGCGACCACCCGCCGCGTTCAGATGTGCACCGGTCACATAAGATGCCTCATCACTCATCAGCCACAGAATGCAGGCGGCGATTTCTTCGGCGGTGCCGGGCCGTTGCATGGGGATCATATGGGCGAGTTCGCGCGCGCGGTCAGGCCGCCCACCAGAAGCATGAATGTCGGTGTCGATGATACCGGGCCGCACGGCGTTCACTCGTACACCATCATTGGCAAGCTCGATGGCCAACCCCTTTGTCGCGACGTCTATTGCGCCTTTCGATGCTGCGTAATCGAGGTATTGAAAGGGCGAGGCGAGTTCTGCGGCAAGGGAAGACACGAAAACAATCGCGCCACCCGGACCGCCTTTCGACAAGGGCATGCGCCTTGCCGCCTCCCGTGCTGTCAGCAGCGCGCCAGTTACGTTAATATCCATCATCCTGCGAATACGGTCTGCGGTCATCTCTGCCAAAGTTGCCTTGGTATCGACAACGCCCGCATTCACCACGCACCCCGTAACGGGCGATAGTGCGGACGCCTGATCATAGAGATCGACAAGATGGCTTTCATCGGTGGCATCGCCCTTCACCGCGATAACCTGCGCGCCATTTGTTGCGGTGGCTTGCGCATCGCGGACGGTCTGCGCCGCGGCCTCATCATTGGAAATATAGGAAAAGGCGCAATCCTGCCCACGGGCCAACGCGCCGATTACAGTTTCACGTCCAATACCGCGGGAGCCTCCGGTAATTACAAAAGACAAGGTGATCTCCCCAAATTGACGTAAGGGCGGGTTTTCTTTTCCGCACGGTCCACGTTACCTGTGGGGAAATAATACGACCAGAGAGGATATGCCCCATGAAAGCGCTCGTCTGCGAAGCCTTTGGCCCCTACGCCAGTCACAAAGTCAAAGAAGTTCCCTCCCCTGAGGTGAAGAAAGGCCACCTGAAGGTTGATGTGCGCGCCGCGGGCGTGAATTTCCCCGATATCCTGATCGTTGAGGGCAAATATCAGCTCAAACCCCCGTTCCCGTTCACACCAGGCTCCGAATGCGCAGGTGTGGTCAGCGAAATAGGGGAGGGCGTCGAAGGCTTCGAAGTCGGCGACCGCGTTTTCTTTGGGGCCATGCAGGGCGCGTTCGCAGAGGAAATGATCGCCGCCGCGCCGCTGGTCTTCAAGATTCCTGATGGGATGTCGTTTGAACAGGCCAGCGCCATCAACCTTGTCTACGGCACGTCGTATCACGCGCTGAAGGATCGGGCGCAGCTCAAAGCGGGGGAAACCGTATTTGTCATGGGCGCTGCCGGGGGCGTTGGCCTTGCCGCCGTGGAATTGGCCAAAGCCATGGGCGCGACGGTCATTGCCGGTGCATCGACAGATGAAAAATGTGCCGTGGCGCAGGAGCATGGCGCCGATATGGTGGTCAATTATGCCAAGGACGATATCAAGGAAACGGTACGCAAACTGTCCAAAGGCGGCGTGGATGTTGTTTATGACCCGATTGGTGACGAATACGCCGAACCCGCTTTTCGTTCGCTCGGCTGGGAAGGGCGTTATCTCGTTGTTGGTTTTGCGGCCGGTGACATTCCCCGCCTGCCTTTGAACCTGATGCTGCTGAAGTCAGGTGATGTGCGTGGTGTGTTCTGGGGGTCATGGATCCAGCGCAACCCCGCTGCGCATCGCCAGAACACAGCAGAGTTTTTGCAGATGTTTGCGGAAGGTAAAATCAACCCACGTATTTCCGGCAGTTACCCGCTGGAGGATTTTGTGAAGGCCTACGACGAAATTGCTGAGCGCCGGGCGATGGGTAAAGTTGTTTTGACAATGGGGGCCTAAAGGCAGCTTGGTTGGGTTTGCGGCGCTGTTTGCGGCGCAAACTTTGCCTGTGGTTGCTGTATTTTTCGGAGTGATTCTCTTATAGCGTGTGTTCTATTGCGGTGCTGGATTGGTCACATTTCACGCTGTATTAACTGAAACACCTCACTTTGAACCCGGATTTTGGTGGTTACGACCTTTTTAATGTCACTTTTTACGGTAAATTAGGGTGAGTAGTAGCGTAGTGTAATCTGTGTGGGCGTCGACGTCTGGAGAGCCGGCATAAATGGCTGACTTTGCGGTATTTACAGGGTTTCTGACACAGGATCTCGTCGGCGCACAGAATATGTCCGTCGGCCAGACCTTTGACGTGTCCGGTGGTCAAGTCTCTGGCGTTGATACCGTTAGCGTTATTTTTGGCGACACCACTGGCGACGATATCATCCAGGGTGACCGGAACTCTGGCGAAAACCAGGATGATGTAGACGACGATCAGGTCGTATTTATCCACGATGAGCTTGATGCCGTTATTGCTAATGGCGCGGGCGTTTATCTGGAATTGACGTTTCAGTTCACGGTTGATGGTGCCGGCCCTTTCACCGGGTTCCAGTTTGAGGTTGAAGGCTCCGGCACTGATTTTGTCATTCTTCCGTCGGGCGTCTCGGATGGCACGGCAACCGTCACGGCCCGTGATTTTACCCCTGGCTCCGGTGCCGGGGAGGCACCGGGGCAGGACAACGTCGATCTTGATGTGCTGCTGGTGGGTGAAGAAGGGTTCAACGCCGATCTCTTTTCCCAATTTGATGATGAAACGCAGGGCACGGATACCATCGTCGGCGGTGATGGTGGTGATACGCTTATTGGCGAATTGCAAGGCGACAGCATTGATGGCGGTCTTGGTGCCGACAGCCTGACAGGTGGCGGCGGGCAAGACACGATCGTCGGGGGCGCAGGCAATGACACCATCGCCGGTGATGACGGTGACGATTCTTTTCTGCGACAGGTGTTTCGCTGGTCCGACTTGCCCGACCCGGACGATGGCGGCGCAACGGCCATTGATGATGGCGATCAGGTAAATAACCAATCACTTGATACGGGCCTGATCACGGTTGAAGTCACGATTGATGATCTCGGCTCGCTCGGTGATCGGGATTTTGAAGACACGACCATTCTCGATACGGCAGGCATCGACGATGATGGTAACGGCGTAGACAACAGCAGCTCGCTGCTCTTGGGCGGTGATGGCACGACCGCCGAGGCGTCGATGTTGACGCTGGAATTTTCGGCGAGCATTCCTGACGTCGAAGACGAGGTTGTCGATGTTTCGTTCAACATCGTGGATATCGACACAAACGGCACATTTGCCGATGGCGTATTCGTTCAGGCCTTCGATGCAGACGACAATCCGGTCACGGTTACGCTAACCGGTGGGTCTGAACTGACGCTGTCTGACACTGATGGTGTAACCGGCAATGACACCGCGATTGCCAGTGGCGGAAATCGTAATGCCGATGATCCCGAAGCCACGCTGAATGTCGAAATTGCTGGCCCCGTCGCCCGGATTGAGGTTACCCACCTCAACCCGGGTGGCACCGCGTTGCATCGCCTGAATGTCACCGACATCTATTTCTCCACCACCGACAGTGAGGAGGGGGCCTCCGACGTTATTGATGGGGGTGCAGGCAATGATCTGATCGACGCCGGTGAGGGTGATGACACCATCACACTTGCCGAAGATGACACCGTTACCGGTGGCACGGGTGCCGATACATTTGTGATCACCGATCAGGACTCGTCCAACATCGTGATCACTGATTTCGATACATCGACGGGCATTGTCGGGGGGCAGGACCCGGCTGATCAGGATGACAATGATTTCGCTGACCTGAGCAGCTTTTTCAGCACGCTGGGCGAAATGCGCGATGCCAACACCGCGCCTGATGGGTCAGACGTTGTGCTCGACCTTGGGGGCGGTCAGACACTGACGTTCGAAGGTGTCACCAATTCTGACGAGCTGACATTCGAAAACACCAATGTCGTCTGCTTTGCGCGCGGTACGCTGATCCGCACGCCAGAGGGCGAAACGCTGATTGAAAAGCTGAATGTGGGCGACAAGGTGATCACCCGCGACCATCGCCGCGAACGAATTCGCTGGCATGGGGTGCGCACGGTTCCGGCCGAAGGGAGCCTGGCTCCGATTGTCATTACCGCAGGTGCAATCGGTAATCGCCGCGATCTGGTTGTCTCGCCGCTTCATCGCCTCATGGTTTCGGGCATGCGCGCCCAAATCCTTTTTGGCGCGCCGGAGGTATTGGTCGCGGCCAAACACATTGTGAATGGTGACACGATCTATCGGCGTGAGGGCGGCGAAGTGGAATATCACCATATCCTGTTCGACAATCACGAGATCATCTATGCCAACGGCGCCCCGGCGGAAAGCCTGCATCCCGGCAAGGACAATCTGGATGGGTTTGGCCGGGAAAGCCGCGAAGAGATTCTGAAACTATTTCCGGAGCTTCGCACCAACGTCATGTCCTACGGCCCGTCCGTTCGCCCGTCCCTTCGTTCGTATGAAGCGCGGGCGTTGATGGCGTAAGGTCGGAAATGGTGGTGGATATTAGCGGCAAACCGCATCCCACTCCGCCTGCACATCGGGGTCATTGTCGCTGCGGCACAGTTCCTGTGCGCGGCGGGGGGCCAGCTGTGCCAAGGTCCATATGGCTGTGCCGCGCACGACGGGGGCAGGATCGTGCAAAAGCATCTCTGTGATATCAGTCAGCGAGGTATCGGCTGAATTGCCAATGGCGATCAACACATTGCGCACAAAGCGATCCCGCCCAATGCGTTTGATTGGCGAGCCTGTGAACACCTCCCGAAACCCCGCATCGTCCAGCGCGGCCAAATGCGACAAGCGCGGGGCCTGTAACTCCACCCGGCTCCAATATCCGGCTTCCGAGGCGACTTGCGCAAATTTGTTCCACGGGCAAACCGCCAGACAATCATCACAGCCATAAATCCGGTTCCCCATCAGGGCGCGAAATTCGCGGGGGATCAGGCCCTTGTGCTCAATCGTCAGATAGGAAATGCACCGCCGCGCATCCAACTGGAATGGCGCGGGAAAGGCGGCCGTGGGGCAAATGTCCAAACAGCGCCGGCATTCGCCGCAATGCTCCTTGTGCCGGGTATCAGGGGTGATGTCCGCCGTCGTGAAAATCGCGCCGAGGAAAAACCAGGACCCGATGCGGCGACTCACCAGATTGGTGTGTTTGCCCCGCCAGCCAAGCCCGGCGGCCTCTCCCAATGGTTTTTCCATCACCGGTGCGGTGTCGACGAAAACCTTGATGTCCTCACCTGTCTTGTCGACCAGCCAACGGCCAAGCCGTTTCAGGCGCTTTTTGACCAGATCATGGTAATCGCGATTGCGTGCATATACCGACAAGGCACCGCGGTCGCGCAATTCCAGCAAATCAAGGGGGTTTTCGTCGGGGCCATAGTTTTCGGCAAGCATGATGACGCTGCGTGCCTCTGGCCACAGGGCTGTTGGGTTGCTGCGCCAGTTCATGCGCTCCGCCATCCAGCCCATATCACCGTGGCGACCCTCGTTTACGTAAGTGGCCAATGCGGGCACCGTTTCAGCAGCCATCGCGTCGGGGCGGCAAAAGCCGATATCAGCGAACCCCATCGCAATGGCCTCAGCCGTCAGGGCATCGCGAAGCCCTTCCACCGCCTAGAAGTCCAGATCAGCGTAATGGGGTTTGGGGGGAAAGCCGGGTATGTGGTCGGCCAACAAGGGCCGGAACGCAGGTCGGGATTTGACCCGCGCGTACCAGTCTTTGGCAGGGGGGGAAATTTCCCACGGCACATCGCCGCAATAATCAAGGCAACTCAGATGCGCGGCAGCGGCAAAATCCGCAAGGCTCAGATGATCCCCCGCCAGCCATTTACGCCCTTCGATCAACCAGCCGACGTATTCAAGGTGATATTTGACGTTCTTGGCGCCGGCCTTGATGCAGGCACTATCAGGGTATCCGGCTTTCATCAGGCGCTTGTTCACGCGCTCATAAACAAGGTTCACGGTCACTTCGCGGTGGAATTTGTGATCAAACCACCCGACGAGGCGGCGTGCCTCGGCCCGGTCGATGGGGTCTGTGGGCAGTAATGTCTGAAGGCCGCCTGTTTCCTCAAGATATTCGCAAATGGCTGTGCTGTCGGACAACACCGTACCGTCTTCGTCGATAAATACCGGCACTTCGCCTGATGGGTTCAGGCGGAGAAAGTCGATACGGCGCTCCCACGGGCGTTCTTCCACCAGTTCAACTTCGATACGGCGTTCCCCCAAAGCGAGACGCACCTTGCGGGAGAATGGCGACAAGGGAAGGTGGAACAGACGACGCATGGGCAGGTATCAATCTTCGCGTTTTGCGTGGCGCTGCCCCATTCGGACCGGGCAGAGCCTGCGCATTCAGGTGATCCCCTGTGATTGCATCGCAGGGGTGAAGATTGCAAGCGTGGCCTTGTGTCCGCTTCGGCCCCGAAGGGTGCCCCTCACCAGTGGAAAATGTGATCTGGCGCACAACGGGCGATGGGGGGACCACCTAAACCGTGTGCATCTGCATGGCGAAGTGCGGCCGTTGACCCCACATTACCGTCAACAGAAAGAGGAGGAGGCCCAAGATGACCCGAACAGCTTTCGCGCCGCTGCGCACGACCCTCATGGCCGCTGCTGCGACCGCGCTTTCAGCAGGTGCCGCATTGGCCTGTGCCGTTGAAACACCCGTTCGCGCCGCTACCCCGGATGGTCCTGCCTGGCGTGTGATCGACGCTGCCCTGGCGGGGTGCGGTGTTACAACTGACGCTGCGAACCCGCATATTGTTGCGCTCGACAATGTCACCGAAGATGAAATGTCGCGGGCCCGTGCCCTGCGGCCACTGAATGACCTGATCAAGGCTTACCCTGGCGAGATTTCGGACGAGCGTTTGATCAAGGACGACTGGCGTGTGGTGGGGGTCGTGTCGACCGTCGAGACATGGCACCTGATGTATCGCCGCGACATTCTGGAGGCGGCGGGCATTCCCGCACCAAAAAGCTATGGCGAAATGCTGCGTGTTTCTGCGCAACTCCATGCTGTTAACGCGATTGAAACACCACTGGCGGTCGCGCTGGAGCCTGGTGATGATATGGCGCAGACGTTTATCGACGTTTACCTTGGCATGGGGGGGACGTTGTTCCTCGCTGGGTTTGATGCCTCCATCTATAACCCGCGTGGTGTTGCGACGCTTGAGATGTTCCAGATGATGTCGGGTTATGCGCCGGGCGATTATATGGAAACGGACGCCGCCGATGTTGAGGCGAAGTTGCTGAACGGTGATATCGCTATGGCAATGCTGCCCTCTGATCGTGCGGCGCATGTGGCGGAGAAAATGGGTGCAAAAATCGCCATGACCGCTGCGCCGATTTCCGGGTGGCGTTCTGCGGCAACCGTGCAGTGGACCGGCCTTGGCATCGCTGCCGATGTTACGGATGCGGAGGCGGCCAGCGCGTTCAAGGCTATTATGGGCGGGGTCAATGCCCAGATGGCCGCCGCCAACCCCGCCGCTGCAAACTGGCTGATTGATGGTTATGAACCTTCGATGCCCGCCGCAGCGGCGGTGCGCACCGTACGTGAGGGCGCGCTTCCCTATCCGGCGGGGCCTGAAATGGCACTGCTGCGCGAAGCCATCGGTGTTGGCATTGAACCGTATCTGCGTGGTTTTGTGGACCCCTCTGCGGCGCTGTTGGATATTGAACTGGCATATAAGCGCGCAGCGCAGGCAAAGGGCCTGATCAACTGATGCTCGGAAGCCGGGCGTGCCCCAGGGTGCGTCCGGATCAGGTTTACAACCAACACCGGCAGAACCCTCGGGGCCTCCCTTTGTTAGCGCCCTGTTAACATCCTGTTAACACCCTGTTAACCATAGCAATCCTACACTCCCGCTTTGTTTTATTAGGCATAGTAGGAGTGATGGGCGCATGGCCGATGGTGGGGCAACGCACAAAGGTGGGCGCGAAGGTAATGACATTTCCTGGCCGCAAGGCAGCGCCCCGCTCGGCGTTCTGCTGCAACGCCGTGGCGCAGCAACAGCACATGATGTGGCCGCCTCCCTTTCTGCGCAAAGGATAAGCCACGCTCGCCTTGGCGATATTCTGACTGCCCGCGATATGGCGACGCCCCGCGCTGTGGCTGAGGCTGTTGCAGGTCAACGTGGTATGCCCTTTGTTGACCTGGCCGCTGAAGCGCACACCCTGCCAGAGGCGGCGCAGCTTAGCACCTGTCTTGCCCATAATATCTTGCCCTTGCGGCGTGATGGTGGGCGCCTGTGGGTTGCAACGACAGCGCCTGAAGATGCTCAGGGTGCCGTTGATGGGCTGGATGCAAAGGCCGGAGGGGCAGTGTTTGCGCTGGCTGAACCACGAGACTTCAGGCGGCGTCTGACATCCGCCTACGGGGGTGCACTGGCTGCGAGGGCCGCGGTACGTCGCCCGGTAGAGCGAAGCCTGCGCGCGCCGATTGCCCGGTGGCAGAAAGGGGTTGTGATCGCATGTCTTATGCTGACCCTGATTTGTGCGCTCATGTGGCCAGAGGGTACTTTGCGGACCGTCTTTTACGTTGCCGCGGTGATCATCGCGACGAATTGCGCGCTTTGGTCGGCGGCCTTGATCGCAAACGCCTGCGGGGCGTGGGGTAAGCCGATCATCGCGGATCAGATCAACAAACCACTGCCGCGCGTTTCGCTATTGATTCCGTTGTATCGCGAACCGGAAACAGCGCCGCTATTGATTAAATCACTTCGTGCGCTGGATTACCCGCCAGAACTGTTGGACGTAAAACTGGTGCTTGAAGCTGATGATGATGAAACAGCGCCGGCGCTATTGGCGCAAAACCCGCCGGGCTTTGTGGAGATTCTCGTCACACCAGATGGTGGGCCGCGCACCAAGCCCCGCGCGCTCAACTTCGCCCTCGATTTTGCAGACGGTGAAATTATCGGCATTTATGATGCCGAAGACCGCCCCGAGCCGGACCAGATCAGCCGCATCGTCGCACAGTTTGCCGAGGCTGCGCCCGATGTGGTGTGCATACAAGCCCGCCTTGGGTGGTACAATCGGACCGAGAACTGGCTGACGCGTTGCTTTGAGATCGAATACGCATCCTGGTTTGACGTGATGTTACCGGGTCTGCGGTGGCTTGGCCTGCCCATGCCGCTTGGGGGCACATCGTTGTTTCTGCGCCGCGAGGCCATATTGGCTCTTGGCGGGTGGGACAGTCACAACGTCACAGAAGATGCCGATCTTGGTATGCTGATCGCGCGTGCGGGATGGCGTACAGCGTTAAGCCATTCCATGACGGAGGAGGAAGCCTCCTGCCGCGTTGGGCCGTGGATCAAACAGCGGTCACGGTGGTTGAAAGGCTATCTCGCGACATGGACAACCCATATGCGCAACCCCGCTGCCCTGGTTCGGGACGTGGGGTGGAAACGCGCCATTGGTCTGAATGTGCTACTTCTGTCGGGGGTGATGGGGTATCTTCTGCTTTTGCCCGTGCTGTGGTTAATTGCGGCGATGTGGTGGATAACGGGCGGCGAAAGCTGGGCAGCGCAATCAACGATAGATGCATTGGTCACGCTGAACCTCGTGATCTGGACAACCTTGCCGATATTGTTCTTTGCGGCCGCGCTTGGCGTGGGGCGGCGCGGGTGGCGAAGGGGCCTGATCTGGGCGTTCACCTTGCCACTTTATTGGCCACTGGGATCAGTTGCGGCATGCATCGCTGTTTGGGAACTGGTTGTCAGCCCGTTTTCATGGCGCAAAACCCGTCATGGTGTCAGCCAGGTTGCCAAGCGTCTGAATGATGAAGCACGCGAGGCATCACCCTGACGAAACATGCCTTATCAACGCGCGCCGGGGGTCATCGGGCGCAAACCCGGCCCATTTCTCCGAACGGGAGTGGCCGGAGATATCTGCAAACAATCGATCTCGGTTTCGGGGCGTAAACCGCCGCATGATCTCGGCGTCATCATCGACAAAGGGGGCGTTTATTTCTGCGCGTTCTACCTTGGTCAGAAATGCACCTTGGCGGGGCGCGATTGCGCTCTCTATCCGGGCAGTCTCTGCTTTGGTTGCATGTCTGCCGTCTTTGTTCGCCAGCCGCAAGATTTCGGTTGTTTCGGCGGAACAGGACACATTCACCGCCCCGCGAGAAAACGGCAGATAAGCAAGACGGGGAGAAAGGCCCGCGGCCGCGAGAAACAGGTGCACGGGCTCTCCGGCGCTTGCCTCGAAGGGGGTCACAATTATGGCGTCCTGCCCGAACGCTTCGGCCCACCAGTTCAGGATGGTCAGATAATCCATGTGACGCCGGGTGCTGTCAGCCTGCAGAAAGTCGTGAAACGGGCGGGTCTCTGCCACGTCATGGCTTTGCACCATCTGTTTGTAAAAGCTCTCTACCCACAGATCCCGCCGTCGAAGGAAGACAACAACACGGACATCAAAACGGTTCGCCAAGGGGCGCAGAGCGCGGGCAAAGATCGGGCGTTCACCGGAAAACCCCTCGGCCGACAGTATCGCGGTGCGTGGTGCGGCGCGCTCTATTTCGGCGGCGGTGGCCTCGATCAGTGTTGCTGCCGGGCCAAGGTCCGGGTGGGGTCTGCCGTTGTCTGCCTGATGGCTGATCGCGGCGAATATGGCGTTGTGTTTTGGCTGTCTTTGCCCTGTTGGCCCCAGGGAATGGGGGTAGGCGATGCCAAGTTTGCCCAGCACCCAACGGTTGCGTGACAGGAACCGCTGTATGGCGGAACTGCCTGTTTTGTGCATCCCGATATGCAGGATCAATCTGGTACGCACGCGTGGCCCCGGTGATATAAAACGCCCGTTTCAGGGCGGCTGCGTCATTATTACGGCTATGATTGCTGCACTGCAACAAATCTGCTACGTAAAGGGATCATAGGCGCTTAGGAACGTGACGCAAATGGCCAAAGTACTGACATTCGCCCAACAAAAGGGTGGCTCCGGCAAGACGACCCTGCTGACGCAGACAGCTGTTGCACTTGCGACGGGTCAACCGGCCATGCGTGTTGCGCTGATCGATCTTGATCCGCAGAAAACCCTGTCAGGCTGGATGGATGAGCGTATCAAGCGAACCGGTGAGGCCGATCTTGACCTGATCGAAAGCAGCGAATGGCGTATTGGCGTTGATATTGGCAAAGCGTCACGCGATGCGGATGTGATCCTGATTGATTGCCCCGGTAATGCAGACATCATGCTTGGCCGTGTCATGCGCGAAACCAATCTTGTGATCGCGCCTGCACAGCCTTCTGCGCCTGACATTTGGGCAACCCGCGCCACGCTGCGGATGGCGATGAAAGAGGGGGCTGATGCGCGGGTCGTGTTGAACCGGGTGCCGCCACGTGGTGCTGTCATCGAAGACATGGCCGCGCGTTTGGTGGAGGAAGGCGCTGACCTAATGGAACAGCGCATCGGTAACCGCGTTGCCTTTGCGACCGCCTTTGCAAAAGGCGCAGGCGTGACGGAAACCGACCCACGGTCAAAAGCGGCGGAAGAAATTTCGGCACTGGCCCAGGCGATATTGAACGCCGCAGGGTAACCATCTGCCTGTTAAACGCCTATGCTGCGGGTGGTCCGCTTAGTTCCTGCAACTGGTTACGCGCAAAATCCTCCAGCGATTTTCCGCCGACGCCCTGCGTTTCCAGATAACGCATCAGGAAGAATCTATACATCTCCAGCGATTTTATTTTTTCGTTGATGGTCGACGCGGCGTTTTCGAAATTCTGATCCAACCCCTGATCACCAGTGTCGAGTATACCGTCGAGATAACGGCTCAGATCAAAGAGCGGGATATAAGCGTTTTCCAGCATCTCCAGCGCCTGGGATACGGTCTTGTCCGCCAGGTTTTTCTTTAACGGCACCTGGTCGTTGAGGATTGAGAAGATCGCGCCATAACATTTGCGAAATCTTACGATGATGTTCTCCCCACCGCCCGCAGCGGCCATGACCATCACGCGGCACCCTTCTAGAAGAATGTCTGACATGCGGATTGAACGGTCAGGCAAGCTCAGCATGCCGTGGGACAAAAGCGCAGGCTTGAGAATATCGGTAAGCTCCGCAGCGACCTCCGGGCAGAAAAATTCGTCCAGCCTGTTCAGCTTGGAAAGAGAGATACGCGTGCGGGCAAAACCCGCGATGAATTCGACGCTCTGCACATAGAGAGCGCCGTTTTCGGTCGCGTTCAGCGTAATGACGAATTTGTCGCCCGTTTCAGTATCCGTGCTCGCGGGAGGGCTTGGCATGATTTTCCCTATTCCTAGACAAGTTGAACATAATACGCGGATATCTTTAGATTAAGTTAATGGGGAAATGGCCCCGTCGCGTTGCGATCTGCAAAAGCCTGTATAAGTCTTTAATATCAAGGGTATTTCCTTGGTGTATGGCTGTTCTGAATGCTGTGTGATTAGCGTTCTCTGGGGGCGCTGGGCTCAGGTGTCTGGCGCTGCGAAGGGGGCTTGGCCTGTCTGCTGCACGAATCGTGCTTTTCGTCTCAGCCCTTTGGGGGCATGGTGCGCCAAAGCCCAAGAGGAGACATGGAATGCCCGGACCAATCGAAACCCGCCTTGCTGAACTAGGTATCACCATCCCAGATGCACCCGCGCCTGCGGCGAATTATGTGCCATTCGTTCAGGTCGGCGATATCGTCTATGTTTCCGGTCAGGTGCCCATGGCTGATGGCGCGTTGATCAAGGGTAAACTTGGTGATGATGCCAGTGTCGAAGACGGGGCCGCGGCGGCGCAAGCCTGTGCAATCAGCCTGATTGCCCAACTCAAAAAGGCTTGCGGCGGCGACCTGGAACGCCTGGTGCAGGTTGTGAAATTGACAGGGTTTGTGAACTGCACCGCTGATTTTGGTGATCAGCCTGCGGTGATCAATGGCGCGTCAAACTTTATGGTTGAGGTGTTCGGCGATCGCGGTCGCCATGCGCGATCTGCTGTTGGCTCATCCTCGCTCCCCTTTGGGGTGGCGGTTGAGGTGGAAGGCATTTTCCAGATCAAATGACACCCTTGGTATTCTGCCCCTCCCTACCGACGGACATGCCATGACCTCATTGCCTGCTGAATATCTTGCGCGCCCGTTTGCACACCGTGGATTGCATGACCGCGCCGCCGGAATCGTGGAAAACTCCCGCGCGGCCATCATGGCGGCGGTGGAGGCTGGATATGGTGTGGAAATCGACATTCAGATCTCGGCAGATGGCGAGGCGATGGTGTTCCATGATTACGAAATGGAACGTCTGACAGGTGAACAGGGGTTTGCCCGAACCCGGTCCGCGCGCGACCTTTCGTTGATTAAACTCAAAGACAGTGACGAAGGTATTCCGACGCTGTCTGAGGTGCTGTCGCTGGTTGGGGGCCGTGCGCCCTTGTTGATTGAAATAAAAGACCAGCATCTGGCGCTTGGCCCTGTTGATGGGGTGGTCGAAAAACGGGTTGTGCAGCTTCTGGCAGGTTACGCGGGGCAAACGGCATTGATGTCATTCAATCCCCATTCGGTGGCGCATTGCCGTGATATGGCACCACAGGTTCCGCGTGGGCGGGTAACCTGTGATTTTGGGGTTGAGGATTGGGCGCAGGTACCAGCTGCGCGGCGCGTCGAACTGGCGGCGTTGAGTGATCTTGAAACCCTCGGTGCCAGCTTTATTTCTCATCAGCATGATGTGTTGGGAGATGACGCAGTGACAGCTGTAAAAGCGACCGGCCTGCCCGTAACGTGCTGGACGATCCGCTCACCCGAAGAGGAAGCGGTGGCGCGTCTTGTGGCTGATAACATTACGTTCGAAGGCTTTCGCGCGTGAGTGAACCGGCCTTTGAAATTGATGTGCTTTCCGGTCTGGCCGAAATTTCAGAGGCAGAGTGGAACGCCTGTGCTTGCCCGGAGGCCGTGAATGGCCGCCCCATCGACCCTTTCACCACCTATCGGTTTCTCAAGGCGTTGGAAGACAGCGGATCCTGCGGGCAGCGCGCCGGGTGGGTGCCCCGTCATTTGGTTGCGAAATGGCAGGGCCGGGTGGTCGCCGTCATGCCGCTTTATGCCAAGGGGCACAGTCAGGGCGAATATGTCTTTGATCATAACTGGGCCCACGCGTGGGAGCGGGCAGGCGGGGAATATTATCCCAAACTACAAGGGGCCGTACCCTTCACGCCCGCGACCGGGCGGCGGTTTCTGACCGCGCCAGATGCGCCGGAAGGGGCTGACATTGCATTGATGGAGGGCATGCGCCGGCTGACTGACAACAACCAGCTATCTTCTGCCCATGTCACGTTCTGTACCCGTGAAGAGTGGGAACGGGGCGGCGAGTTGGGCTTCTTGCAACGTCAGGATCAGCAATTTCATTGGGTGAATGACGGATACGAAGATTTTGACGGTTTTCTGGCTTCCCTCTCCAGCCGCAAGCGCAAACAGATGCGCAAGGAACGCGCGGGCGCGGTGGCAAATGGCATAGAAATTGTTCACCTGACTGGTGCCGACATTGAGCCAGAGCATTGGGACGCGTTTTGGGGGTTTTATCAGGATACGGGCATGCGCAAATGGGGCAGCCCCTATCTGACGCGTGCGTTCTTTACCCTGGCGCAAGATCATCTCCGCGATGACATCTTGCTGATTATGTGCAGACGCGAAGGGCGTTGGATTGCCGGGGCCTTGAATGTCATTGGGCGCGATACGCTGTTCGGCCGGTATTGGGGGTGCAGCGAAGATCACCCCTTTCTGCATTTTGAAACATGCTATTATCAGGCCATCGACGCCGCTTTGGCGCTTGGTCTTGGCCGCGTGGAGGCTGGTGCGCAGGGCGCGCACAAGCTGGCACGCGGGTATTTGCCGACGCCGACATACTCGTTACACTATATCTCTGACGAGCGGTTCCGCGCTGCCGTTGGTGACTATCTGGAGCGGGAGCGCGCCGCTGTGGATGAGGAAATTGAATTTCTGCTGACACGCGCGCCCTTCAGGAAGGGAGAAAGCCAGAATGGCAAATAAACTGAGCGCCGAAGACCGTGCCGCCGCGCTTCCGGTTCTGGCCTCCGCCGGGTGGGCTTATGATGAAGCGCGCGATGCGATCAGCCGAACCTTTCAGTTCAAGTCTTTCGTTGAGGCATGGCGCTGGATGAGTGCCATCGCCCTTGTTGCGGAAAAGATGGATCATCACCCCGAATGGTTCAATGTCTACGGAAAGGTGCGCGTGACGCTGACGACGCATTCCTGCGAAGGCCTGAGCGAGCTTGATCTGAAATTGGCGCGCAAAATGGATGCTTTGGCGCGCGGATAGCTCTTCGCCCCTTTCTCGCCCCGATGTGGTCATTTAATCGCTCTGCGCAGGGGCGAGAGATTCACTAATGGAATCTCAATTTATCGCGCGTTATGACGGACGCAGCAGATAACGGGCGGAATGATATGAAACAGGTTTTTGTGCTGGGCGGCGATGGGTTTTGTGGCTGGCCTACGGCGCTTCATCTATCGGCAAAGGGGTATGATGTTACCATCATAGACAATCTTTCACGCCGGAATATTGATACGGAGCTGGGGGCATCCTCGCTCACGCCGATTGCGCCGATCGACAAACGCCTGAAAGCCTGGACCGAAGTATCGGGCAAGACGATTGATTTCATCAACATCGACATCGCCGTTAACTATCATCGCTTGTTGTCACTGATTGTGGAGCGCCAGCCCGAAGCCATCGTGCATTTTGCTGAGCAACGTGCGGCCCCGTATTCGATGAAATCGAGCCAGCACAAACGCTACACTGTCGAAAACAATGTTGCCGCCAGCCATAATGTTCTTGCCGCGATTGTTGAATCCGGGGTGGACGTGCATCTGGTACACCTCGGCACCATGGGTGTTTATGGCTATGGCACCGCGGGCATGAAGATTCCCGAAGGGTACTTGAACGTAAAGGTCGATGCCGGCGGCACAGAGACAGAGCAGGAAATCCTGTATCCGGCGAACCCCGGTTCGATCTATCACATGACCAAAACGCTCGATCAGCTGTTGTTCGCGTTTTACGCCAAGAACGACCATGTGCGCGTTACAGACCTGCACCAAGGTATCGTGTGGGGCACACAAACGCCGGAAACAGCGATGGATGCGCGGCTGATCAACCGGTTCGACTATGATGGTGATTATGGCACCGTGCTGAACAGGTTTTTGATGCAGGCGGCAGTGAATTATCCGCTTACCGTGCATGGCACGGGCGGGCAAACACGCGCGTTCATTCATATTTGCGATACGGTGCAATGCGTCGAAATCGCGATCAGCGATGCACCGGCAAAAGGCGACCGCGTGCGCATCTTTAACCAGATGACCGAAACACACCGGGTGCGTGACCTTGCCGCGATGATCGCTGATATGACCGGCGCAGAAATTGCCAACCTGCATAACCCGCGCAACGAAGCCGACGAAAATGATCTGCTGGTGGAGAACAATCACCTCTTGGCCCGTGGGTTGGAACCGGTGAAACTGTCTTCGGGCCTGATGGCAGAGATCACTGAGATCGCGCGCGCGTTCGCGGATAATGCGGACCTCGAAAAGATTCCTTGTGTGTCTTACTGGAATGAGGACCGGGCAAATGGCTGACGCGGGAAAGGCTTTGCGGTGAAAGATCCGACCTTTCGCGTTAACATCCGGCACATCAAGGTCTGGAACCGCCGTGCTTCGCGGCGGTTTCGGCGTGAATTGCGGGAGGCAGACCCCAACGCGGAGATTGCCGACCTCGAAGAAAAGATCAACCTGATCTATCAGGTCGCGTTTGGTGGTGCTGGTCAGGCGGACCTTGACCATGTGCGTGGCTGGATCGAAGCGAAATTCGACAAGGTCCATTGGCGCACGCCCATGATGCGGGCGATGATCTATTCGGGCGATTTCGAAACCTATCGCGCAGAGGCTGCTGCGCGGCTGGTCGAAATGCCCGATAGCCTGCCCGCGCAGGTGTCGCTCGTGCGTGGGGAATTGCTGGTTGGCAATGTGGCCGCCGCGACAGAGGTTTGCAAAACACATCTCAAGACCGTTGCTGTCCCACCGAAGGTCTTGCCGCGTGAGATACGGTTCATGGCGCAGCATCTTGTGATGGTCGGAGAGGGTGACTGGCTTCGGCAAGTTCAGCCCAAGATCGCCGCCCATATGTGGCAGTTCCGCTATTTGAAGGATTTTCTGCCACTGCCTTCGCCTCCGGTTAAGACATTCTGCCTGAACCTTGATCGTGATGTTTCGCGCTTGCGCCGGGCAGAGGCTTTGCTCGGCCCGGGGGTTGATTTTCACCGCTCGCCCGGTGTGTCGGGCGTTGCGGTTCCTGATTGTCTTTTGGCTCAGGCGGGCCTGGAGGTTGCCGTAAAGCGCAAGGCGCAGGTTGGGTGCCACCTGTCGCATATTCGCGCGTGGGAGCGGATAAGGGATGAAGTCGACGATGGCAGCTATGGCCTCGTGGCAGAGGATGATGCTTGCTTTACCTGCGGTCCGGGCGCGGGCCTGTCCGAGGCGTTGAAATGCGCACGGGAAGATGGCCTTGATATCCTGTTCATCAATGAAGAGGCGAGTCTCTTTGTCAAAGGCCCCGCAACCACCGCTGGCATCAAGGCGGTTTCTGTGGATCACGCCTATAATGCGATCGGTGACAATACCCTTACCGGATGGGGAGGAGAGGGGTATTTGCTGACCCCGAAAGGGGCATCATTACTGATCGAATTTGCCATGAAATTCGGCATTGTTGGCGCGCTTGACTGGCAAATTGCACTTTATGCGATGGCCGATATCAAGACAGAGCGAATGCGCGAAAACCTGTTTGGCGTGGCGCCGGAACGTATAGTGGCCGCGCGCGCCGCAGAGCCGGGCAAGTATTTCATCAAGGGCGGCGTGTTGAATATGGGCCTCATGCGGCAGAACGACTTGGGTTACAAAACCCACAACATCGAAGTCAGCCTGGACGCCGGTAAATAGCTGCACATGCCGTCAGTGGCGTGCGCAGGTGGCGGTGCCTCTACCTAAATGGCGGATCAGCACCTATGTCTGGAAGCTGGCTGACAGGAAAAGGGCCGTTCATGGGCGTTGCTGATATTGCTGATGATGTGCTGCGTTTCGCAGAGGAAACGCGCGATGGCGTGTCCGAAATGCTGTTTGAGCCGCGTATCGCGCTGGGTGTCACCGGGCTGAGCCGGGCGGGCAAGACGGTCTTTATTACATCGTTGATCGCCAATCTTCTGGCGCGCGGTCGCCTTTCAGGTGTCACCGCTATCGCTGAGGATCGCATACAAGCGGTTGTTGTCGCCCAACACCCTGACCGCGGCACGCCCAGGTTTGATTATGAAGCGCATCTGAAGGCCCTTTCGGGGCCCTCGCCGATATGGCCACAAAGCACGCGCCACATCAGCCAGATAAGGCTTTCTATCCGGTACAAACCGACGGGCTTTTTGTCGGGGCTGAAGGGGGCAGGCACGCTGAACCTCGATATTATTGATTATCCGGGCGAATGGTTGCTGGACCTGTCGTTGTTGGACCAGTCCTACAATGAATGGTCGGCCAAGGCGCTTTCTGCGGCAGATGGGCGGCGTGCCCAAGTGGGGCCGTGGCTGGGTATGGTCGCTGCGAGAAACAGCGAAGCTGACTTTGATGAAGGTGCTGCAAAGCCCCTCGCCGCGGCGTTCACGGCTTATCTTGGAGAAAGCCGCAAGGCGGGGCAATCGGGCCTCGCACCGGGTCGGTTCCTTATGCCAGGTGACATGGAAGGCTCCCCCGCGCTGGCATTTTGCCCGCTGCCCAAAACCGAAGGGCGCGACCCGTTGCGCAAGGAATTTGAGAAACGCTACGATGCCTACAAGCGCCATGTCGTCAAACCGTTTTTTCGCGATCATTTCGCCAAATTGGACAGGCAGATTGTTCTGGTCGACCTGCTGAGTGCACTGAACGATGGGCCGGGCGCGGTTGGTGATCTTTCCGCTGCGCTGGGTGAGGTCTTGAAGGCGTTCAGACCGGGGCGGAATTCATGGTTGTCCTCCATTCTTGGCACGCGCATCGACCGGATTTTGTTTGCGGCGACCAAGGCCGATCATCTCCACTCCCACGAACATGATCGTCTGAAGCGCCTGATGACCACACTGTTGTCGGATGCCGTGGCGCGGGCTGAATTCAAGGGCGCTGATGTGGATGCGCTCGCGATGGCATCAGTGCGGGCAACGGTGGAGCAAGAGGGGGAGCGCGCGGGCCGCCCCTATCGCGCAGTGCGTGGCCGCCTGATCGACAGCGGGAAAGAGGTGGCGGTCGACCCCGGAGAGCTTTCGGCCGACCCGGCGACAATCCTGTCCGCTGTTCGGCACGGCGATCACCAAGGCGGGTGGCTTGATGGAGAGGCCTATAAGGTCATGCAATTCGCACCCCCCCTGCTAAAGGGTGATGGCCTGCCGCATATTCGGTTGGGGCGGGCGATTGATTTCCTGATCGGGGATAAACTGACATGACAGATGGCAAGCGCGATACCACAACCAGACGTGGCCCGGTTGTCATCGAGGATGATGAGTTGCCATTGGCTGCGACCACCCCTGCGGATGCGCCTTCGGTGGATGAGGCGGATGCTGACCTGTCGCCCGAACCGGCAACCGCCGTTGCCGTCCGTATGGCGGGCAGCGGGGGGACCTGGGGGCTTGGCGCCCTGTTCTGGGCCTCTTTGATGGGGCTGCTCTCATTGGCTGTGGGGCTGTGGTTCTGGGAAACGGTTGAGGGGCTGATAGCACGCAATGTCTGGCTTGGCCGGGTGGCGCTGGGGCTTGCGGCGCTTGCGGCTGTTTCGTTTCTGGCGATTTCCCTGCGCGAACTGGCGGCGCTGTCGCGGTTGCGCAAGGCTGATGGCATGCGTGAGGACGCGGCCCGTGCCTTTCGAACCGCCAACCGTGGCGCAGCCAATGCGGCGCTTGACGGTTTGGACAACTTTTATCGCAATCGCCCGGACCTTTCAGCCGCGCGGGCGGCTTTGGCTGACAAGCGCGGTGATATCATGGATGGCGATGGGCTGATCCTGTTGGCGGAGCGTGAGTTGATGCGCGACCTGGATGCGCGGGCAGAAAACGCAACGCGAAAAGGGGCCAAGATGGTGGCGGCGGCCACGGCGATGGTGCCAATGGCGTTGCTCGATGTGTTGGCCGCATTGACCATAAACCTGCGCATGATCCGCGAAATCGCAGAGATTTATGGCGGGCGTGCCGGGTGGCTCGGTTCCTGGCGTTTGTTGAAGGCGGTAAGCGCCCATTTGATTGCCGCTGGTGCCATTTCGATAGGCGATGATCTCATCGGTCCTGCCTTGGGTGGGGGGGCTTTGGCCAAAGTGTCCCGCCGGTTTGGGGAAGGGCTCGTGAATGGCGCCCTGACCGCCCGGATCGGGATCGCCGCGATGGAGGTTTGCCGCCCGCTACCGTTTGAAGCCCGAAGCCGCCCCGGCGTTGCCGCGTTGATCAAAGGTGCTTTGATCTCCAAGCATTAACGCTGCGCCATGATCAGTTTGTTAACCTTTACCTTGCAGGTTGAGGGGGACCGAGTCTCTCAATGCAGGGCAGCCCATGAAACACATCGACGATTTCACGCCTGATAATGCGGCCTATTTTCAGGGCGAAAGCGGCAATGCCGTGTTTCACGACCTGCTGCATGCGATTGAGCAAGGCATCATCGTTTGGAACAAGAATGGCCTGTGTGAATTCGTTAACCCCCGTTATTTTACGCTGTTGCCGAATTTGAAAGGCGTCGTTTTCCCCGGCTCCACGATGGATTCACTCTTTGAGGCCGGGATCAAAAGCGGGGCCTACACGACCGCTACACTGACTGAGCTTCGCAAGAAATTCGCAAGGGAAGATTCCTTTACCTTTCTTCGCAAGCAGCCTGATGGGCAGATCATTCAGAATTTCGTGCGGCGGCGCCCCTGTGGTGGTCATATAACAACCGCACTTGATGTGACGGAGGCGGAAACCAACAAAAAGGAAATCGCGCGGGCGCGGGCGCGGGCCGAAGCGGCGGAACTGCGTCTCACCCAAGAGGTTGAGCGCATCAAGAACGAAAATAATGAGATTGAGCAGAATCAGGCAGAATTGAAACGCCTGTCACTGGTCGCGGCGCACGCCAAAGACCTGATTATGATTTCAGATGCGTCGAACCGAATTGTCTGGGCGAACGAGGCATTTCGTCGTCGCAATAACCTTGATCTCGAGATGGACCTGATGGGCCGGTCGGCGCGTGATGTACTGGTTGGCGCACAAACCAGCATGGATGATCTGTCAGTCGTTGATGAGGCCGTGCGCAACCGACAGACCGCTGTCGTTGAGATCCTTTGTTACAAACGCGTGCTTGAGGGCGAAGAAACTGACGGCAGCTATTGGATGGAAATGGAGATCATCCCCGTTTTTGATACCACGGGTGCCCACACTAATTTCATCATCGTTGGACGCGATGTAACGGAACGGCGGGTGGCTGCTCTCAAAGCCGAGGAAGCCAAGCGATTTGAGGTCAGCAAACGCGATGAATCGCGGTTGTTGTCGGAATTCAGCGAGTGGCTGCAATCATCGGACAATCTGGATGAGCTTTTTCGTGTAGTAAGCTCGTTCCTTGCCAATTTGTTGCCGGGCAGTCGCGGTGGCGTTTATGTCTATGGCAAGACCCGTGATGTGTTGGAATCTGCGTGCAGCTGGCCGGAGCAAGGAAAGGGCCTGACCCATTTTGAACCTGCTGATTGTTGGGGGTTACGCCGGGGGCGGAGCTATTTCTATGGGCATAACACGGTCGATTTCCCCTGTACGCATGTGCATGATGATTACGGCGACAAGCTGCCCGAGGTTTATTACTGCATGCCCATTATCGCGCATGGTGATACCGTAGGGCTGTTGCACCTAGCCGTTTGTGACAAAGCGAAGGGCGACAGGGCTGACACGCAAAAGCTCGCGATTTTCTGCGCTGAACAGATCAGTCTTGCCATCGCGAACGTGCGCCTGCGTGAACAGCTGCGGGAGCAATCAACGCTCGACCCGTTAACAAGCCTCTATAACCGGCGATATTTCCTTGATTATGCCCGCAGGGAGCTTGGCCGATGTGGCGCAACCGACCGACCAGCGGCGCTTGTCTCGCTCGATGTGGATCATTTCAAGCACTTCAATGACACCCACGGCCATGATGCAGGCGATGAGGTGCTCAAAACACTTGCGGGTATTCTGCAATCCATGTTCCGCACCGTTGATGTGCCTTGTCGTTTGGGGGGAGAGGAATTTATCGTCATGCTACCGGGGGCAGGTATTGAACGCGCTATGGAACGGGCCGAAGCACTTCGTGAGGAAATTGAAAAGACAGAGTTGCGCTACGGCGGCGAGATACTGAAAATCACTGCATCACTTGGTGTTGCGGTCTTTCCGGACAATGGCAAAACCTTGCAGGATCTGATGCAAAACGCTGACGACGCATTGTATCTGGCCAAGGGCGATGGGCGAAACTGTATAAGGCTTGCCGAAACGACATAGGGGTGCGCCTTACGCCTGATAGTACTCCTGAATGCTCTTTGCCGTTAGCGTGAGGGTCTCGTCGGTGGTGTCACGATGCACGACAAGGCGGATCGTGGGCGATTGCCCACCAATGCGAATGCCGCGCGCGGCAAGGTGATCTATCAAACCAGCGATATCGCCCGATGCCGGTGTGAAAAACACCATATTGGTCCGTTGGTCGACGTCTCCAACCCCGGCGGCGCGCAAATTGTTCGCAAATTCGGCGGCGCGGGCATGGTCTTGCGCCAATGTCTGATTGTCCAACCCATAAAGCGCGGCGGCTGCCAGAACACCGGCCTGCCGCATGCCACCGCCGAGCATCTTGCGACTTCGCCGTGCGCGCTTGATCAGGTCTTTTGGCCCGGTCAGAACCGATCCGACAGGGGCGCCGAGACCCTTTGACATACAGACCGAGACGGTATCGGCCACACCCGCAAGATCGAGTGCATCACACCCGAGTGCGGTAATCGCGTTGAAAAAGCGCGCGCCATCAAGGTGAACGGCAAGGCCCGCTTCGCGCGCGGCCTTTTCCGGTGCCCGCATGGCAGCCAAAGAGATCGCCTGCCCGTGGACGGTGTTTTCAAGGCACAGCAAACGGCTGACCGCATAGTGGGAATCATCTTCCTTTACGGCCCCTGTGACGACAGCAGCAGATATTTCGCCGTTAGGTCCAGTCGGTACGGGGCAAAGCGATATGCCGCCAAGCACCGATGCGCCCGCCGCCTCGTCAGCGTAAATATGGTATTCATCACCTACGATAATCTCTTCACCCCGGGCGCAATGTGCCAGCAGTGCCAAAAGGTTTGACTGGGTGCCGGAGCTGACGAACAACCCGGCTTCCTTGCCCAATCGTTCGGCCATTGTCGC
>JBMYXS010000054.1:0-24348 GCA_049608645.1 Pikeienuella sp.
ATGTCAAACGTCTCGCCCAGCAATTCTGATGACATCGCCGAGCATTCGATATGCCATCCTGGGCGGCCACGGCCCCAAGGGCTTTCCCAACCCGGTTGGTCATCGCTGGACGGTTTCCAGAGCACGAAATCCATCGGGTTGCGTTTGTAGGGTGCAACCTCCACCCGCGCGCCTGCAATCATGTCGTCGGTGGAACGGCCCGAAAGCGCGCCATAATTTTCATAAGTTGCAACTTCGAACAGCACATGGCCTTCAGCGGCATAGGCGTGACCTTTGGCGATAAGCGCCTCGATCATCGTAACCATCTGCGGCACAAATTCTGTCGCGCGGGGTTGGTGCGTCGGGGGCAGGGCGCCGAGGGCCGCCATGTCATCCTTGAACCAGCGTGAAGTCATATCCGTGATCCGGCGGATTGCCTCCAGCGGTGTTTCGCCGTTTTGCAATGTCTCTGCTGCGCGAGCGTTAATCTTGTCGTCAATGTCAGTGATATTGCGAACGTAGGTAACATGATCATCGCCATAGACATGGCGCAACAACCGATACAGCACATCAAACACCACCACAGGCCTGGCGTTGCCGGTGTGGGCGCGGTCATAGACCGTGGGGCCGCAGACATACATCCGCACATTGTTGGGGTCGATCGGGGTGAAAACCTCTTTCGACCGGGTGGCGGAGTTATGCAGTTTGATTTCGACCGTCTTGGACACAGGCTCGGACATAGGCGTTGTCATAGTTGGCACACATAGTTGTGCCCCCGGCGGGCGATTGTGTCGATTTCAGATGAAAACACGAAAGCCGCCGCGGACAGATGTCAGCGGATAATGCAGATCTCACAAATGATGATCACGGCGTTCATAAGGGTGATGTGCCCGATTGCGACGTCTTGTGCAAGCGCGTTTTGTTTGGAATGCGCAATCTTGGCGCGGCAGGTTTTTGCTGAGGCGCTGAAAGTGGATATTTTAAGAACAAAGATGATTGACGCACGACCGGTTTGCATTTTCACCCCTCGTCAAACTTTGATGAGGGCGATAGCGTCCGGCCAAAAGTTATCAGGAGGTATATCATGGACATCAACGGTATCGCAGCGGTCGTAACAGGCGGCGCATCTGGTTTGGGCGAAGCAACAGCACGGATGCTGGCAGGGGCAGGTGCCAAGGTAACACTGTTTGACATGAACGCCGACCGTGGTGCGGCCGTTGCCGCCGAAATCGGAGGGGCATTCGCAAGTGTTGACGTGTCTGACCCGGCATCGGTGGCAGAAGGTTTCAAAGCCGCGCGCGCGGCCCACGGACAGGAACGTGTTGTCGTGAACTGCGCGGGTATTGCCGGCGCTCAAAAAACCGTTGGGAAAGAGGGCGCACATGACCCGGCCCTTTTTATCAAGACCATTCAGGTCAATCTGATCGGTACGTTCAACGTCGCCTCCCAAAGTGCAGAGGGCATGTGCACCGCTGATCCCGTGGGCCCGGATGGAGAGCGGGGTGTCATCATCAACACCGCTTCTGTCGCGGCATTTGATGGCCAGATCGGGCAGATTGCCTATGCAGCGTCCAAGGCTGGTGTGGCTGGCATGACGTTGCCGATGGCACGTGATCTTAGCCGCAACGGTGTTCGTGTGATGGGCATCGCGCCAGGGTTGTTTCTGACGCCGATGCTCGAAGGGTTGCCCGAAGATGTGCAAAAAGCCCTCGGCGCGCAGGTACCTTACCCACCGCGCCTTGGCTCACCCAAGGAATACGCTGCTTTGGCGCGTCACATGATCGAAAACTCGATGCTCAATGGCGAGGTTATTCGGCTTGATGGGGCCATTCGAATGGCCCCTAAATAAGCGTATTTGTTTTCACCGCGTCATTCGGCAATCAATTTTGCCGTAATGGCGCGGTCTTTGTCGCGATTGCAGACGTATTCCTGATAGGATTTTTCGCCGTTTTCAGGGTTGGTAATTGTGACCTTGGCCTGAAGCGTGAAATCGTCCCCATCAAGCGCGATGTCAGCGGCGTTGGGTTCCTCGAGGCCTGCCTTGATACGTTGAATGCACTTGGCCCCGAAATCCGGATCGGCCGACGTTTCGTTGGCGCTCGTCGCAGTCGCCGACTGGTTGGATGACGTTGTTTGAGATCCTGCGCATGAAGCGAGGAAGAAGGCGCACAAGACAAGCGTCGATGTGTGTAGGGATTTCATTTGCGGGTTGCCTCACGTGCAAACTGCCCGTGCTGCACAAGCAGCACCGGGGTGGGTGAATGTTCCAAGCCTGATCAATTACCGTTTTCCACCGGCTGACGCTGTGACAAGTTTCACCCTCGGCCAACGAATGGCATTTTTGTTGCCATGACAGTCATGAACTGAACATTTGTTTCTAGCGGAAACTCCGCCATGTGAACGACGGATTCTGCGATGTGGTCGGGATCCATCGTGGCCTCAACCTTGATCGACCCATCGGCCTGCGGCACACCCTTGGTCATGGGCATGGCCATTTCAGTGAGCGCGTTGCCAATATCGATTTGCCCGCATGCGATGTTAAAGGGGCGCCCATCCAGCGACAGGCATTTGGTTAGCCCGGTAATCGCGTGTTTTGTGGTCGTATAGGCCGTGGAACCGGGGCGAGGCGCATGCGCAGAAATGGAACCATTGTTGATAATACGCCCGCCTTGCGGGTCTTGTGCGCGCATTTGTGCAAATGCAGCGCGCGCACAAAGCATGGAGCCATTCAGGTTGGCATTGACCACGCCGTACCAATCATCAAGCGTCATTTCGTCAATGGTTGTGCCCGGTGCACCGCGACCCGCGTTGTTGAACAAAACATCGAGATACCCAAAAGTGCCGATGATTTCGTCGAACATGCGCTGAACATCATCCGGGTTGGCAACGTCGCCAACCGCGACGGAGGTCTCTCCCTGTGCCATTTCAGCCGTTTCCGCGAGCGTTGCGGCGGTGCGCCCGATCAGGCCAACGCGCCATCCACGCGCAGAGAGCGCCAGCGCAGCGGCGCGCCCGACGCCACTGCCGGCACCTGTAATGATTGCGGTTTTTCCAGTTGTCAGCGTTCTGTCCATGCTTTTGGTTCCCAATTTACGCGGAATGCTCGATGAGGATAGTGCGCAGCGTTGCGAAGGTCGATCAGAATGAGGCCAAGAAGACAGCGCGAAAGTTTGGTCTGTTCGGGAGGCTGTTCCTGTCCTGTCCAGCGGTCATCGTTTTCTGTTCCCATCGCCGGGGGCGTGAATACCCCTTGAATTTCTGCAAACCGATAACGTCACGATAGAATGCATGTATCGCCGGTAGGTCATGGCAGCATATCGCAATTTCACCAAGGGCACGCACCAGACCCCCTTTTTCGACCCTGGGATCATCAATCATACGCTGGACAGGCCCTTCGCTTACAGGCATCAAAAGCCTGAAGGTTCAGCCCAAGGATGAAAAGCCATGTCTCTGCCAACCACGATGCGTGCCGTCGAAATTTCAATACCCGGCGGGCCGGAGGTCTTGAAGCTTTGTGAGCGGCCCATCCCAACGCCTGGCCATGACGAAGTGTTGATCCGTGTGGCGGCGGCTGGTGTGAACCGCCCGGATGTGTTGCAGCGCGCAGGTGCCTATCCACCGCCCGCAGGTGCGTCTGATTTGCCGGGCCTCGAAGCATCGGGCGAAATCGTGGCGATTGGGGCAGGCGTTGATAAATGGGCGGTGGGGGATAAGGTCTGTGCGTTGCTCGCGGGGGGCGGTTACGCCGAATATGCCGTGACCCATCAGGACCATGCCCTGCCTGTACCTGCGGGTCTGTCGATGGAACAAGCGGCCGCGTTACCCGAGACGTTTTTTACGGTCTGGACCAATGTATTTGATCGCGGCGGCCTGAAAGCGGGGGAGACATTTCTTGTGCATGGTGGCTCTTCGGGTATCGGCACGACGGCGATCCAGCTGGCCAATGCCTTTGGCGCGCGGGTGTTCACGACGGTTGGCAATGCGGACAAAGCCGCGCTTTGCCAAAAACTGGGCGCCGAAATAGCGGTAAATTATCGCGAAGAGGATTTCGTCAAGGTCCTGAAGGCGGCAACAGACGGCCGTGGCGTTGACCTGACGTTGGACATGGTTGGCGGCGATTATATCCCCAAGAACGTCAAGCTGGCGGCAGATCAGGGGCGGATTGCGCATATTGCGTTTCTCAATGGCCCCTCTGTCGAGCTGAACTTTGCGATGGTCATGCTCAAACGATTGACCATGACAGGCTCAACCCTGCGCCCCCGTACTGTTGAGGAAAAGGCCGCGATAGCTGAGCGTTTACGCAGCCATGTCTGGCCCTTGATCGACGCCGGGCGCATTGCGCCGGTTATGCATTCGTCCTTCCCGCTGGCGGATGCTGCCAAGGCCCATGCGTTGATGGAAACATCAAGCCATATGGGCAAGATCATGTTGACCGTGAACTGATTGTATTGGTCGTCAGAGTAGGGGGAGGCGCTTTGCGCCTCTGCCTGCCGGCGGCGGATATTTTATGAACAAAGAGATCAAAGCACGGCAAGGCGGTCACTGTGTTTCACGCTGCTGTGCTGTGGGTGGCGCGCCTTGTTTGCGCAAGGCTTCGCGAAGCAGTGTCGCGCGCCGGGGGCGAAAGCTTTCTTCGGATGTTGTTACGCTTTGAATGCGATCAAGGCGAAACATGCGATCATCCTGGCGCAGGCAACACCACGCCACCAGAACCAACGTATCGTCTAGAAACATGATGCTGAGCGGATAGATGCGGCGCGTGGTATGCTGGCCATTGATGTCCCGATAATCAATATCGAGCGCGCGTTCCTCCCACGCGGCTTGCCGGATGACGGCGGCGTCTATCGTGACATTCGGCCGGGGCCGGAATTTTACCGCGCGAAGCACCGCATGTTCCAAATGGGCCTGAAGACGTGGTGGCAAGGCGGCGCGGATTTTGGCCAGCGCACTGGCGGCGGCATCTGCAAGGGCAGGGTCAGCAACGGCGCTTACCTCCCCCAGGCCAAGCACGAGCGCCTCTATCTCCTCGCGGGCGAACATTTGCGGCGGCAGGGCGGGGTCTTCGGTCAAGGTGTAGCCAAGGCCCGCCTCGCCATCTATGCGCGCGCCTGATGAGCGCAAGGCGTCAATATCGCGGTAGATCGTCCGCTCCGATACATCCATCGCTTCTGCAAGGGCTGCTGCCGTAACGGGGGGGCGGCTAAGGCGCATTTCGTGGATAAGGCGGAGCAATCTATCGGCGCGGGGCATGGTCGATCCTGACAGGTTTTGTCTGTAGTCGATGGTAATTGGATGTCAGCCCCAATCAAGGACATGACATGTATATTCTTCACGCCTATTCGCCCGCATTCAGTGAACCATCTGCCAGCCCGTTTGTGTTAAAGGCGATGTGCCTGTTGCAAATGTCCGGCGCAGCGTGGTGCCCTAAATTCAGCACCGATCCACGCAAAGCGCCCAAGGCGAAATTTCCGGTACTGCAGGATGGGGAGGCAATGATCCCTGACAGCAGTCAAATCGCAGCCTGGCTGGAAGACAAACTGCAGTTCGATTTCAATGCCGGTCTTGATGACGATGCGCGGGCTGTTGGTCATGCGTTCCAGCGAATGGCTGAAGAGCATTTGTATTTTGCGTTGGTTCAGGACCGATGGGCGCGTGATGACTGTTGGGCAATTATACGGGAAAAGTACTTTGGCTTTCTGCCCTGGCCATTGCGCGTTTTCGTGCCGGGCCTGGTTCGCAAATCTGCACTGAAAGATCTTAACGGGCAGGGGATGGGGCGACATTCTTTCAAAGAAGCAACCGCGCGTGCGGCGCTGGATATTCGCGCCATTCGGGTTCAGCTTGGTGACAAGGCCTTTTTGATGGGCGCGGGCCCGACGTTGACTGACGCTTCTGTTGCGCCAATGCTTGGTGCGATTGCTGATGGGCCGATTGATACCCCGTTGCGTCGGCTGGTACGTGATGCGCCTGATCTGATGGGTTATCTGGAGCGGGTGCGTGGCGCGATCTATCCGCAGGTCGGCGAACACGGGGTATCTGCATGAAGGCGTTTGATCAGTTTGACGGAGACATTCGGGCGCGTTTGCTTGCGGTGAAAGATCTTATCCACGCCACTGCCAAGGAAACGCCCGGTGTCGGTGCGGTCGTTGAGGATGTGAAATGGGGTCAGCCGAGTTTTGCTACCACGCCACGCACAGGCACGCCCATTCGTCTGGGTGTGAACAAGGCGGGGGCGCCGGCCCTTTTCGTGCATTGCCAGACCACTGTTGTGGCTGATTATGTTGCCGGGCCGGGTACCGGTGCCCTGATCGAAGGGAACAGGGCGGTGATTCTGCCCGCTGATCTTTCGCAATTGGTGCCGCTTATTCGCGCGGCGCTTACCTATCATATTCGGTCCCACACTTGACGTGTTGCGCGCGGGCGGCGAAACAGCCCCATGATTGCACGCGACAAAATCTATCAGATCGTACAGCGGTTTGAATTTCTGGAAGCAAAACTTGGCACGGGCCTGGCTGCTGACGAATTGGCGAGCCTGTCCAAGGAATACAGTGACCTGAAAACGGTTGCTGAACAGGCGCGCGCCTATCTGACCGCGCTTGATGACCGGGATGCGGCCGCTGCCATGCTGGATGACCCGGAAATGGCTGAGCTGGCGCGTGAGGAAATTGCCGCGCTTGATGCTGCACTGCCTGCGCAAGAGACGCAGATGCGTTTGGCGCTTATTCCCAAAGATGCCGCAGATGAACGGCCCGCGATCGTAGAAATTCGCCCCGGAACGGGCGGTGATGAAGCGGCGCTTTTTGCGGGCAGTCTTTGGCGGATGTACCTGCGTTATGCAGAGGCGATGGGCTGGAAAGCTGAAATACTGAGCCGACAAGAAACTGAGCTTGGTGGCTTGAAGGAGCTGACCGCGACGATCAAGGGAACTGGCGTTTTTGCGGCGCTCAAGTTTGAAAGCGGCGTTCACCGGGTACAACGGGTTCCCGAAACAGAAAGCGGTGGGCGCGTTCACACATCCGCCGCGACAGTTGCGGTGCTGCCCGAAGCTGCTGAAATTGACATCAATATCCCTGATACTGACATCCGTATTGATACCATGCGGGCCTCTGGCGCAGGGGGACAGCACGTAAACACCACTGATTCCGCCGTGCGAATTACGCACATCCCTACAGGGATCGTGGTAACCTCTTCGGAAAAATCACAGCATCAGAACCGTGCCCGTGCGATGGAAGTGTTGCGCGCGCGTCTTTTTGATGAAGCACGGCGTGAGGCTGATGAAAGCCGCGCAGCCGATCGTAAGGATCAGGTTGGCAGCGGGGATCGCTCAGAGCGCATTCGCACCTATAATTTCCCCCAAGGCCGCGTGACCGATCACCGAATCGGCCTCACGCTCTACAAGCTTGACCAGATCATGCAGGGTGACCTTGCTGAAATCGTTGAGGCGCTGACCGCGGCTGATCAGGCGGCGAAACTGTCTGCGATGGACCCGTGACAGAAACCCGGCGGGCGGCGTTGTTTCGTGGCGTGGAATGTCTGAAACCCATCCAAGGCGGTGGCCGTGATGCGTCTATCCTGTTGCAGTGGGCGACAAACCTAAGCGCCGTGCATTTGTCTGCCTATGATGATGACCTGCTGACCGACGAAGAGCAGGCGCGCTACAGCGATGCGCTCAAACGCCGTTTGGCGCGGGAACCGGTGTCGCATATCATCGGTGGGCGGGAATTCTGGGGCCGCTGGTTTCAGGTCACGCCCGCTGTGTTGGACCCGCGCCCAGAAACCGAAATCATGGTCGCAGCGGCCTTGGAGAAGCCCTTTGCAACGGTGTTGGACCTTGGCACCGGGTCTGGGTGTTTGCTGGGCACGATGCTGTCTGAACGCCAGAACGCAAAGGGTGTTGGCGTAGATGCGAGCGTCGCCGCGTTGAAAGTAGCGGGAAAAAACCTTGCAAATCTTGGCGTTGCGGATCGGGCGACGTTGCAAGTCGGGGATTGGTTGCAGGGGGTAACAGGGGCGTTTGACCTGATCCTTTGCAACCCTCCTTACATTGCGGCTTCCGAAATGGCGGGTCTAACGGCAGAATTGTCGTATGAGCCACAAATGGCGTTGACGCCGGGGGGCGATGGGCTTGCGCCTTATCGCGCGATAGCGCCGCTGTTGCGGGATGTAATGACGCCGACAGGGCGCGCGATGTTCGAAATCGGCCCGACGCAGGCAAATGATGTCGCTGCAATATTCGCTGCCGCAGGGTGGGGCGCACCAGAGGTTCGCAAAGATTTTGACGGGCGCGACCGGTGCCTGATTTTTTCGCCCTCTGCGGCGAATGTTCGCTGACCGCCTTTAGAAAGATTTAGGGGTTGTCGGTTATCCATCAGGACGGTAAGGTTTTCTCGTTCAGGTCGGGGCAGACAGGTTGTAAGGCCGTCTCAGACTGAACGATCAAGACCCGATGATTAATTGCCCGTAACGATAAGGGCGTCCTGAATGTGGCGGGGCCGCACGGGATCACACCGCGCAAAGCGCATCAGATCAGACCATCGAAAGACCAAAATTCATATGAGACCTTCGCAGAAATCCGGTCGCGGGCGCGGCAAGGGCAATCGTGGTGGTAACAAGAACCACAATCAGGGCCATTCGCCAAACCGCGTCTATGACAGTGCAGGTCCAGAAGGCAAAGTGCGTGGCACACCTCAGCAGATTGTTGATAAGTATCAGGGCCTTGCTCGTGACGCGCAGTTGTCTGGTGACCGGGTTACCGCCGAAAACTTCCTGCAGCATGCCGAGCATTACGTTCGTATCTTGAGCGCGATTCAGGAAGCGGAAGAAAAACGCCGCGAACAGCAACAGCAGCAGCAACAAAACCACCAGAACAATCAGAATGCCCAGAACGCTCAAAATACCCAGCACGGGCAGGGCGATCAGGCACAGTCCGAACAGCCGCAGGCCGGCGGACAGCAAAACAATCGTAACAACGCTGAACAGCCCGGTGAAGAGCCACGGCGTGAAGGGCGTTCCCGCGATGACAGATCCCGTGAAGATCGCCGCCCGCGCAATCGCCATCAGGACAACAAGCAGCCCGCCATGGGCGAACAACCAGCCAGTGACGGGCTCGCCGCGCTTGATGCGGCACAAGACAGCCCGGTTGAGCTGGTAGAAACACCAGAAACACAACCCAAGCCACGCACCCGGCGGCCACGCCCCAAAGCGCCCGAAAAGGGTGAGGATGCCGCTCCCGCTGCTGAAGGGGAAAATGCGTCGGCACCTGCACCCAGAAAACGTGCGCCACGCGCCCCAAAGAAGGTCGCAGAGGCAAGCACCGAAGAAGCCGCGCCAGCCGCCGCAGAAGCTCCGGCGCAAGAGGCCAGCTAAGGCGACACGGTTCGCAATCAAACGCAAAACGCCTGCAGCCAAACACGGCGCGGGCGTTTTTTTGTGCAGGCCGCGAATGTATCGGCTTGTCTATTTGCCTGAGCGTGTTACCGCGAGGCCGCACAATATGAGCGCAAACCCCGCCGCATCCCCGGTTGAAAGGGTTTCCCCCAAAAACAGCCAACCGAGCATGAGCGCCCAAATAGGCAACAGATAGCTGGTCTGTGTGGCGAACATTACGCCGGATCGCTTGATCAGCAGATAGCGCGTCACCTGCGCCAACCCGGTTTGCACCAACCCCAGGATTGCAACGATGCCAATAGCACGCCAGCCGGGAAAGACCTCTGGCGCGAGGTTGATGGTAAAGGGCAGGTAAATCACCGCTGCAACGATCAAAGCGCCCGCAGTGGCATGTAGCGGGTTATAGCGCGGGGCCAGCCGGACCAATATGGCTCCGATTGCGAAGGCAAAGGCAGCTCCCGCAGCGGCAACTTCACGCCAAAGCTGGCCATTGCCCAGGTTGGAGAGGTTCTCAACCCCGATCAATGTGACGACGCCGGCAAAGCCCACCACGAACCCCATCGCCCCCCGTTTCGTGATGCTTTCATCCGTGAATAGATGCGCGAGCACCAGCGCAACAAGCGGGGCCGCTGCAATATAGATCGCCACCACGCCACTTGGCGTTTCAACCTGCGCCCAGGTGTAGAGCGAAAACGGTGCGATCAGGGCCGTGACACCAATCGGCGCGGACCAGAGCCAGAAACGCGCCTCTGATGGGAACGGCCCGCCAAGCGCACGCGCGACAGATCCCACAACAAGGGCAGCGAGTGCGATGCGCGCGCCGGTTACGAAAAACGGGTCAAGATCGCGCAAGGCAAATGAGATCAACAGAAACGAAGACCCCCACGCCATGACCAACACGGACAATCCTGCCCATGAACGCCAATCGACGACCTTGGCAGGGTTGTCAGACATGGGGCGTCCGCCGCTGTCCGATGAATTGTGCGATCGCCAAACCAATCAGGATCAATGCAAGCGCGGGCCAAAATGCACCAGGCAATGTTTCACCGAGCAGCAAGACACCAAAGATAACGGCCCAGACCGGCACCTGATAGTTCACCAGCGAAAGGAACGGCGGCCCGGCAAGGCCGATTATTTTCATCAGCAGCACTTGCGCCAGCCCCGTCGCCCCGACGCCGAGGCCAATGACACATGCAATCGTGAGCCAGCTGGCGGCAGTCAGATCAGGGCTTTCCACCATCAGCGCGGCGGGCAGGGTGATCATGGCACCAATGCCCAGGATCATTATGCTGATCCCCAATGGGTCCGGCGGGTTGGCCCGCTTCAAGATGATAGACGAACAGGCATAGCCGAATGCAGCTGCCAGCGTTGCGACCTGCCCGACAAGCGCAAGCGCATCGCCGCGCCCAAGTTGCGCAATCGCCTCGCCACCGATCAGGATGGCAACGCCTGCAAAGCCAATGATGAATCCGATCACGCGGGGCGTCGTCAGCCGCTCCCCCGCTATCAGAAAGTGACTAAGCATCAGCACCATCAGTGGCATAGGTGCCATCAACAATCCCGATAGTGCGGAAGGTATGTAAAGCTGCGCCCAGGAAATCAGGGAAAATGGCAATACATTCCCCACGATGGCGGCCCCCAATGCAAATTTGCCAATTCGCCGCCCGTCTGCCACGCGTAAGTTCGGCAGTCGCGCCCCCCGCGCCGTGGCATATGCCCAGACAAGCCCCGTCGCGAGGCAAAGCCGTAACGCAACCACCGTCAGCGGTGGCAATTCACGTACCGCGACGTTTGTGAGCATGAAGCTGCCACCCCAGATGGCGGCGAGCAGGATCAGCAGTACCCACGCAAGTAAAGGTGCCCGTGTCATCGGCTCTGCCTTTTACGGTTTGGCGGAAGAACGGCGTTTAACGCGCTGATCAGCTTGTCAAAATCTTCATCGTCGTTCCAAAGGTGGGGCGTGATGCGTAAAGATCCGCCGCGTGCGGACACATGAACATTATGCCCCGCGAGTTGCGCGATCAGGTCAACAGGTGCCTGTTCCGGTAGCGCCGCGCCCAGGAAATGCCCACCACGCGCCTCTGCCGGGGTGGGCGAAAGGCCAATTTCTGACAGGCGTTCGCTCAACATGGCATTCCGGGCCGTCAGCGTCGCTTCAATTTCGGGAACCCCCCATTCCAGCAGTTGCCGCAAGGCAGCAACGGCCGCTGGCATCGCGGAGAAGTTTGCGCGCTCTCCCATGTCATATCGTTCGGCACCGGGCATGTATTCGTCAGTGTAATCAGTTAGCCCCGCGAAATCGCGTCCATTGGCGCGGGTGATCCAGCCTTCTTCGAGGGGCACGCCATTTCGTCGATCAGGTGCCGCCCATAAGAATCCCAAAGCATAAGGCCCCAATAACCACTTGTATGTTGCCGCAACAGCGAAATCGGGGCGCACATCAGCGAAGTTGATCTCCATGGCCCCGGCCGATTGCGTGAGGTCGAGCACAAGTGCGGCACCAACCTCATCACAGCGCGCGCGAACGGCCAGCAGGTCAACCTTTGCGCCTGTTGTCCACAATACGTTGGGCACCGCAACGATTGCAGTTTGGCTGTTGATTGCCGCCAGAACGGCTTCAGTGGCCGCTTGCCCCGGTGGTGGCGTGACAGGCTTTAGCGTCCCCCCCGTCGTATCGGCCAACCGCTTCCAGGAATAAACGTGGGAGGGGAATTGATCTTTCAGCACAATGACATGCCTGCCTGCGCCGACAGAAAGGTTAAGCGCAGCCACCGCAATGCCGTAAGATGCCGAAGGCACGATGGCCACGCCCGCCGCATCGCCATGAACCATCTGCGCAAACAGCGCGCGCGCCTCTGTCACGGGATCGAAAAAATCAGGGATCGTCAGGTTCCATGGTCGTGCTTTCAGGCGCAGACCTGCTTCGCCTGCCTTGGCAACGCTGTGCATCAATGGCCCCATGTAGGCCGTGTTGAGATAAGCAACATCACGGGGCATATCGAAGAGGTGGCGTTGGGGCGAAATCATAGGGCTGATCCTTGTTTGTCGCTCCTTCGCTACTCCCCTAACGACGCTGGATCAATGGAACAGGGGGAATGCACCCCGGAATGGCGCATGGAAATGCGGCGTTGCAACCATTCAGGGGGCTTGCCCTATCGTTGAGGTGGTATGTTCGCGGTGAATTCGCGCCCTATGTGGGGCGCAAGACAGGCCCCCTCGTCACGTTGTTGGCGTGGTCTGGCCGGGGTTAGCCGTGAGGCTGGGCGCAGAGCTCCACATCAGCGGCGTCCGTACGGGTCCAGATTTCTGTACGACCGGCAAGTTTCAGACCGAGATACCCGCGTACTTTCAGGTATTCGCCCTTTTGCTTTATTTCGAAATCAAAGGTGTGGCCTGTCTTGGGGTCGTAGATTTCACCATCATCCCATGCGCCGGGCCCGTCGGGGCGAACATTGGTGATCACCTCGATGCCGCACCAATGGCGACCGTGCTTCGCCTCATCAGAGTTGTTCACATCAAGCCGGGGAGAGCCGTCTTTGTTGAACATCTTCTTTAGCCAAACAGTGCGCCCGCACAGGTTCCCGCCGCAGTCATACAGATCAACGATGATTCCCTTTTTCTGCGTGAGCCAAAGACCCGTCACATCCGATGCCTTGGCGGATCCAAGTGCCGGAAGAAGCAGTACAAGGGTAAGGGCGAGGCTGCGAAACATGGTGTAAACTCCCAAAGTGATCCGCCGACATGGCTCCAGAATTAGGCAGCAAACGGGCAAGATGCAAATTTCCTTCGCATTTATGCCCCCTCTCACGGACCTGTTATCGCGCATCGGAAACAGGGTTTCCTATCGACATCATCTTGCGACCAGATAGTTGCGATTTGCGACATTTTTGCCGTTGACCCTTCTGCCCAATCCTTCGTACACGACCTGTGGGCACGTCGTCGGACAAGGGCGACAGGCGGCGGGCTCAGAAAAATCGCCCTTATGAATGGAGTTCGTCTATGACGTTCCCCCTGAAGCCGCAGGCGAAGCCTGCGCGCCCGGAATTTTCGTCCGGTCCTTGCCCCAAACATCCTGAATGGTCGCTCGAAAGCGTCGTCGCAAAGGCCCACCTTGGCCGCTCGCACCGTGCCTCTGCCCCCAAGGCCCAGCTAAAGGCGGCGATTGATCGCACGGCGGCAATGCTTGGTGTGCCTGAAGATTACAAGGTCGGCATCGTGCCTGCGTCAGATACCGGCGCGGTCGAAATGGCGATGTGGGCCATGCTGGGCGCGCGCCCGGTTGATATGCTGGCGTGGGAAAGTTTCGGCGCAGGTTGGGTAACGGATGTTGTCAAGCAGCTAAAGCTGGATGATGTAAACATCCTCAACGCTGACTACGGCGAGCTGCCTGACCTGAGCGCGGTACGCCCCGAAGCGGACGTTGTCTTTACTTGGAACGGCACGACCTCTGGTGTGCGTGTGCCAAATGCTGACTGGATCGCGGCTGATCGCGCGGGCCTTACGATTTGCGATGCCACCTCTGCTGCCTTTGCGCAGGATTTGGAGTGGAGCAAGCTCGATGTGGTGACCTTCTCCTGGCAGAAGGTGATGGGCGGAGAGGGCGCGCATGGCGTTCTGATCCTCAGCCCCCGCGCTGTGGAGCGGCTTGAAACGTATGATGCCGGTCGCCCAATGCCGAAAATTTTCCGCCTGACAAAAGGCGGAAAGCTGATTGATGGCGTCTTCAGCGGCGCGACGATCAACACCCCCTCCATGTTGGCAGTTGCTGACTATATCGACGCGTTAGACTGGGCCGACCGGATCGGCGGGCGGGTTGCGCTGCGCGCGCGTGCCGACAGCAATTTCGCCGTGTTGCAGGAATGGGTTGATACGACCGACTGGGTTGCCAACCTCGCGGTGGATCCGGCGACGCGCTCCAACACGTCCGTTTGCCTGAAAATCGCAGACCCGGCGATCGCGGCATTGGATGATGGGGCGCAGAAGGCGTTCTGCAAAAAGATGGTCACCCTATTGGACGCCGAAGATGCTGCCTATGACATAGGTGGGTATCGGGATGCCCCGGCTGGCCTGCGCATCTGGTGCGGGGCGACGGTTGATACAGCGGATGTGGAGGCGCTTTTGCCGTGGCTTGAATGGGCCTTTGCCACTGCCAAGGCTGACCTCGCCAAAGCCGCATAAAGGCCGTTTTGATGACCGTCGCCGAGACCCATACGCCGTTTGGCACGATTGGTTTTCATGTACGCGGTGCCCGCCTCGAAGGACGTTTCGAATGGGCACCGGTAACCTTGTCGGGCGTAACCGCACGGCAGGCCACAGCTTACGTGAACGCCGGACCGGGCACCGAGATCGAGGTTGAGTTAACCTCCACCATCAATCCGGTGTTCCAGATGGGCCTGCTGGTACAAGACGGGATCGAGGCGCATGAGGTTATTGGTGACGAGATTCTCGCCGCCTTTGGCCTGCGCAACGGGCTTTGGATTGACGCCCAGCCGGGCCTTTCCCTGATCGCCTTTGAGGGTGGGCCGGGCCGGGCGCATTACGCCATCACATCACATGAACAGACGGCGACCGCCTTTACTGCGGTGGTCGCATGGACAGAAAACCCAACAACAGATGCGGAAGATGCCGCGCCGCGCAACGCGGTTGCCGAATGGCTCTCCGCCTAAAGGAAACGAAATGCCTAAAGTTCTGATCTCTGACAAACTCTCTGAAGCCGCCGTACAGATTTTTCGTGATCGCGGCGTCGAGGTTGATTTTCAGCCCGATCTTGGCAAAGACCCCGCCAAGCTGAAAGCCATTATTGGCGAGTATGATGGTCTTGCGATCCGTTCGGCCACAAAGGCCACGGCTGAGATTATTGCGGCTGCTGACAACCTGCGCGTCATCGGGCGTGCTGGTATCGGCGTTGATAACATTGACCTTTCTGCCGCATCAGCAAAGGGTATCGTGGTGATGAACACGCCTTTTGGCAACTCTATCACCACAGCGGAGCATGCGATTGCGATGATGTTCGCTTGCGCGCGCCAGATCCCGGCGGCAGATGCTTCGACGCAGGCTTCCAAGTGGGAAAAGTCCAAGTTTATGGGGTCAGAGATCACCGGCAAGACGCTTGGTTTGATCGGATGTGGTAACATCGGCGCGGTGGTCGCCTCCCGCGCGCTGGGCCTCAAGATGAAGGTCATTGCGTTTGATCCGTTCCTTGGCGTCGACAAGGCCAAGGAAATGGGGGTGGAGAAAATCGACGACATCGACGATCTGCTCGCCCGTGCTGATTTCGTGACGCTGCATCTGCCAAAAACCGAAAAAACCGCCAATATCCTGAGCGCAGAGCGCATCGCCAAGATGAAAGAAGGCGCGCGCCTCGTGAATTGCGCCCGTGGCGGCCTTGTTGATGAGGCGGCTGTTCGCGCGGCGCTGGACAGCGGCGCCCTTGCGGGGGCCGCGTTTGATGTGTTCGCTGAGGAGCCGGCAAAGGAAAATGTGCTGTTCGGTGCGCCAAATTTTGTCGCCACGCCCCATCTTGGCGCAGCCACGTCAGAGGCACAGGAAAATGTTGCGCTTCAGGTGGCGGAGCAGATTTCTGATTACTTGCTCGACGGTGCGATCTCCAATGCCATCAATGCGCCGTCTGTAACGGCTGAAGAGGCACCGATCCTGAAACCATGGATTGATCTTTGCGAGGTTGTTGGCGGTTTTGCCGGGCAGGTGACCGAGAACGCCATCAAGGAAATTGAGATTGAATACGTCGGTGATGTGGGTCTGTTGAATCTCAAGCCGCTAACGGCGGCGACGGTTGCCTCGCTTCTGAAACCGTTGGTCGGTGAGGGCGGCGTCAACATGGTGTCCGCCCCCGTGGTTGCGCGTGAGCGCGGTGTGAAGATCTCTGAAACGCGCAAAGATCGTCAGGGTGCCTATGGCTCATATGTTCGCTTGATCGTGACGACGGAAACACAGACCCGTTCTGTGGCGGGGACGGTGTTCTCGGATGGCAAACCGCGTTTCATTCAGATCAAGGGCATCGGCCTGGAGGCGGAACCGCAACCGTTCATGCTGTACACCACCAACGCTGACGTTCCCGGTTATATCGGGGCATTGGGCATGAAACTGGCCGATTTGAACGTGAACATCGCCACCTTTGCGCTTGGACGGGCGGAAAAAGGTGGCGAAGCGATTGCCCTTCTCGGGGTGGATGAGGCGCTTGATGATCAAACGATCGCTGCCATTGCGGCCTTGCCACAGGTCGTTCAGGCAAAAGCCATTGCCTATTAATTGATGACCTGGCGTGAGTGACGACGAAGGCGGCGAAGACCATTCGCCGCCTTTTTCGTGCTCAACGGCGTCAATGAATGGCATGTGAACTTACGAACTTGGCAACATCGCCCCGATGGGCGAAGGTTCACGATATATCGCATTGCAGGCCGCCGCCTGCGTCGCGTCACGGGGGGCATTCGATGAAATTTGCGGCACTGATCCTGACAACGCTCTTGGCGGGCGCCACGGCCCTGTCGGCACAAACGGCTGACAAACGCATGAGCCTCGATGTTTATGGCGATTGGGCTGTGCGTTGTTCCGACGCGGGCCTTGAACGATGCGTTATGACGCAAAAGGTCAGCGCCAAAGGGCAAACCAAGACGTTGGTGGAACTGAATATCGCCCCTTCATCCCGCGCGGAGGCGGGCCTTTTTCTGGTCATTGCCGTGCCGGAGGGGGCCGAAATGGCCGTTGCGCCGCAAATTCAAGGCAAAGGTCTGGCACAGCCGATCATTTTCAAGTGGCGGGTCTGTGTAAAAGGTTTTTGCCGGGCGATTGTCGATTTGGATAATGCGATGATGTCCGGCCTGTCTTCGGAAACAGGTGCAGCGTTTGCCCATGTACGCTATGGCCAGCAAAAGGCGAGTGTTACGCCGCTTTCGTTCAAGGGTTTTGGGGATGCGATCAAGGCCCTTAAAGCAAAGTGATCTGAAGGTAATAACCGTGTGATATGTGGTTTTCATTTGCACGGTTTTCGCGATAGAGGGGGCGTCGGCGACTTGGAAGATGTTGGGCGATGCCGCGCCCTCGCTCGCCGCTACGCGTTCTTGCGCATAATGAAAGGAACCTGAATGTCCTTCCTGCCCCGCATGTACTGTCTCTTGGCCGTGTTGTTTTTGTCCGCAGGCGCAGCTGGCGCACAAACCACGGCCGCACCGCAAAGCGTAAATTACGGTGATTGGCTGTTTGAATGCCCTGCGAACGCTCCGACGCGATGCGCCTTGACCCAACGCATCATTAACAGCGAAACGCGGGATGTTGTCGCAAAGATCGGGTTTGCTCGCCTGGCAACCGGTATCGAAGGCTACGCCATGGTGCTGAGCGTGCCCGATGGCGTGGAACTGACCACCGCCCCCCTTTATGAAGTCGGGAAGGGTGAGAAAAATGCGATGGCATGGCGGGTCTGCGTCAATGGCCGATGCCAAGCGTCTGCCAGCGTAACGGTTGACCAAGCCAGAAACATGCAGAAGGCAGGGAAAGGCGCATTTCTTTACTTTGCCTATGGTCAAAACGCCCCGACCTCCACGCCCGTATCTTTCAGGGGCCTGTCTGAGGGTTTGGCTGCATTGGGTGCGAAATGAACGAATTACCAAAGGTCGTCGTCTGGGATATCGGCAATGTGTTGCTCGATTGGTCGCCGGAATACCTCTATCGCCGTTTGATTCCTGACAGCGACGCGCGCGCGGCCTTTTTTGGTCGATTGCCGTTTGACGAGATGAACCTTGCCGGGGATCGCGACGGTGATCTGGAGGCCAAGGTCGCCGCGTTGGCTGATAAATATCCCGAAGACGCCATGCTGATCCTGCCATGGTGGGCCGGATGGGAGCGGATGTGCGGTGGCCTGATCCAAGAAAGTGTCGCCCTGCGCGATAGCATCCGCGCCAGAGGCGTGCCGTGCTGGGCACTGAGCAACTTCGCCGCAGACAGTTGGGTGCGGGCAGAACGCTTCTATCCGGAACTGACCGCTTTTGATGGCCTGATCATCAGTGGGCGGGAACGTATGGTAAAGCCAGAAGATGACTTTTTCGCACTGGCGGAGCGTCGTATTGGCCATTCCGGCGCTGACATTTTCTTCATTGATGACCGTGCCGCGAACATCGAAGCAGCAGAGGCGCGCGGTTGGCGCGGCCACATGTTTGAAACCGCTGAAGGCCTTGCTGATGCCTTGGTGGAGGTTGGTCTTTAAACCCCGGTCTGTTTTGCAAATGTCGGCAGCAGCCTTGCCGCCATTGTGGTGGCTGGGGTCAAGCGCGGATTAAGCTGCGCAGCCTTGCATGGATTACGCGCTTGTCCCACCAGGGTAGGCCGTCGTGCTGTGGGGGATGTTCAGGCAGGTAACCAAGTTCCTGCTCCTGAGCCAAATCCAGTTCACTGTTAATGAACGCCATGTCGGTGGCCGATGTCGTTGCCTGTGGCCGGGGTCGATAGGCCCGGTTGCGATCGCCTTTATAGGCGGGAACGGGCACAAAATGCTCGATTGGGGCGAGGCCCGCGTGGTTTGCCAGGGTTTCGATACAGGCGCGGGGGTGGCGGTTCAGGTCTTCGTAGCGAATGAAAGCTATTTTGCCCGGCATTTCAGCCAGCCCTTCCAGCCATTTGACTTTGGCGTTGCGTAATCGCAACGCGTTCGCAAATGGGGTCATGGTGTGGGGTTGCATGTCACTCTGAATGGGTTCCTCGCGCCCGCCATGATCCCAGGCGGCACGCCAGGGGCATCTGATAAATGCGTCGAAGGGGATGCCCTTCATGGATGCTGACAATTCCCACGGATGGTTGTGAACAGCATGCAACCACCGAAGGGGGTGGCGGTAAATCACGAGCGTCAACAGACCCGGCGAAGCGGCCGTGCGGCGATCAATAAACCCATGTTTCCAATGATATTCGCTCGACACCTGTAATTCGGGCAAGTTCCTGATGATCAGGTGATGCAGGTAATTGGTGCCGGAGCATCGCTCCCCCAAGACCTGAAACCGATCGGCGCGGCCGCTCATATTGTCATGGAATCTGATCATGGGCGCTGATCCTGCCAAATGCGCCAGTTTCGGGTGTCTTTCTTATAGGGGGCATCAATCTGGGTCATGGCCCGGCGGCTGACTTCGTCATCGGTCAGGGTGACAACTGGGCCAAGCGCGCCTTCCTCGTGGAGGCGCAGGGCGGTTTGGGTTAGCAAGGTTGGCCCGGCGTATTCAAACACATGGCGCGGGGTTGGGTCAGCCAGACGGCGCCCGGCTTCTTCAAACGCATGGGTAATCAATGGGGCAGCGGGGGGCGCGGATATCAGGCAGTTTGCGATAGATAGTGCGGTTTCTCTCGTGCGGAACCAGATAGCGGTCTGACCGCTGATATCGGCACGAAACGCGGCGTGATCGGGCTGCATCCGTCCGTCTGCATCTACGTACATGCCCCCTTCAGCCATTATGCGGCAGAGGCGGAAATAATCGGACTGTATCGCAGCATGTGGCGCATTGCGGAACAGCGTGGCTTCGGCCTGTCCGGCATGAGCGGCGATATACGCGGCGGCTGTTTCCAGGTCATAAGCCACATAACCGAGGGGGGTGGCATTTTGCCAAACCGCCATTTCGGTCGCAATTTCTGGTGGCGGGGCGGCGTCCCAGAATTGGAAGACAGAAGGCGATTGCCCTGATTTCGTAACGGTATCACATGCCCGCGGCAGCGACAGAAACATGGCCCAGGCGCGTGCACCCATACGGTTAAAGCCATGTTCACCATGGTCCGAACCGAGGCGGGCAAAGGCGTCCTCTGCCTGTGGTCGGCTCGTGTGCCAAAGAGACATTGCCCACCAAATGCGTGCAGCATAGGGCGGGGCACGTCGTGCAAGGGGGGCGAGGCGGGGCAGGTCATCCCACCGCGCGGCGGTCACAACAAGATCAATAGCCCGCATCAGGGCGGTCTGCTTAAACGGATCCCGCCGCCCCAGCACTTTTGCAGCCATCTCGTACCGCCCTGCGCGCAGGGCGCTGACAATCAGACGCCGCCGCATCAGGAAACACGGCCTTTACCGCGGAAAAAAACGAGCGGTTTCATTGTCATACGTGCCTTGGGTGAGGACACGTTGGCCGTCACGGCAATCTCAGAGGATCTCGACCGCGTAATTTTCGATCACGGTATTGGCGAGCAGCTTGTCGCACATCTGGCGCACGCGCTCTTCCGCCGCTGCCTTGTCTTCATCGGCAAGGTCAAGTTCGATCACTTTACCCTGCCGAACGCCATTTACGCCGTCAAAACCAAGCGCACCGAGGGCGTGGCGAACCGCTTCGCCCTGTGGATCGAGAACGCCGTCACGAAGGGTGATATGGACGCGAGCTTTCATAATGTCACCTCAGTGGACGAGTTTAGGGCCAGATTTGGGGGCACCCCCATTGCGCGGCAAAATGCCGAGGCGCTTGGCAACTTCGGTATAGGCATCAGACAGGGAGCCAAGGTCACGGCGGAACACGTCCTTGTCCAGTTTTTCACCGGTTTCCATGTCCCATAAGCGACAGCTGTCAGGGCTGATTTCATCGGCCAGGATCAGGCGCTGAAAGTCATTGTCCCACACGCGGCCACATTCGATTTTGAAATCGACGAGCTTGATACCAACGCCCATCATCAGGCCTGACAGGAAATCGTTCACGCGAAGCGCGAGTGCGATCATGTCGTCGATGTCCTGTTGGGTGGCCCAGTTGAATGCGATGATATGCTCTTCGGTGACCATCGGGTCGCCCAGTGAGTCGTCCTTGTAGAAAAACTCAACGATAGGGCGGGGAAGCTGCGTGCCTTCGTCGATGCCAAGGCGTTTGGAGAGTGAGCCAGCCGCAACATTGCGCACAACCACTTCCAACGGCACGATTTCGACCTGCCTGATCAACTGCTCCCGCATGTTGAGGCGACGAATAAAGTGGTTCGGCACACCGATCGAGTTGAGCGCCGTCATAATGTGCTCGGAAATGCGATTGTTCAGCACACCCTTGCCATCAATCACGTCTTTCTTCTCCGCATTGAATGCGGTGGCGTCATCTTTGAAATACTGGATGAACGTGCCTGGCTCTGGACCTTCGTAAAGGATCTTGGCCTTGCCTTCGTATACCATTCTGCGGCGGGCCATGTGCGGCGCTCCTGCTCAAGTGAAAACGGGTACGACCCCGGAACCGGGCCGGGCTTACCCTTTGCGCGGCTTATACGGCCAATTCGTGATTTGTCGCAAGCGAATCCGCGCATTTCGGGCCGCTCTTGCCCTGTACACGGCGACGCAGGCTCCCTATCTCTAGGGTAACGCAAACAGAATACGGAGATTGCCCATGTCCAGCCTCGACGAACGCGAAAAGGCCTTCGAGAACAAATATGCCCACGACGCGGAACTGAAGTTCAAGGTTGATGCGCGCCGTAACAAATTGCTTGGCATGTGGTTGGCCCCGCAAATCGGTCAGTCCGACGCAGAGGCTTATGCAAAAACCGTCGTGATGTCTGACCTCGAGGAAGAGGGTGTCGAAGACGTTGTGCGCAAAGTGATGGGCGATATCGCCACTGCAAACGCGAACGTCTCTGAAGACGATATTCGCGAAAAGCTGACGGAACTTGGCACGGTTGCCAAAGAACAGATCATGTCTGAAGTCTGATTTTTTCGAAGCTGAATGACCTGAAAAGGCGGCCCACCACGTGGCCGCCTTTTTTTATGTTCCGTTTGGTGGGCGCGTCATTTCACTGATCATCTCATAATCTTTGCGTGGGCCTGTTACGCGCCATTTCACCAGCCACACGGTGGGGGAGGTGAACGTGTATTCCACGCGGTAGATATCAGGGGCGCAGTGGTGAACGGCAGTGACCGGTACGGATGTTGAGTCAAAGCTGTGAAAATCACGGCCATCCGCAAAGCGAACGTCTATCCGTCTCTGATCTGGAAAGTGCCATTGATAGTTTCGTGTGGCGACAACTGGCTTTTGCGAACCGATGTGAAGTGTCCCCGTCTCTGAAAAGAGCAGCGTGCGCGTATCGTCTGGACATTGAGAAAACACAGCACTGCCGCAAAAGGCACCATCAGCACCGCGGGCATCAATGATGCGTCGGTCGATCCGCCACATGCCAAGAAGGCCCGCTTTTGTTGCCAAGGTCATGGTAGGGTGCTACCTCGCGCGCATCCTCTCTGCAATATGAAGGCAGCGCCCATGATCCCCCGTTATTCCCGCCCTGAGATGACCGCCATCTGGTCCCCCGAATCCAAATTCCGTATCTGGTTCGAAATCGAAGCCCATGCGTGTGATGCGCAGGCCCGTTTGGGCGTTATCCCCGAGGCTTCCGCACAGGCTGTCTGGAAAGCCAAGGATGTAGAGTTCGACGTTGAGCGGATTGACGAGATTGAACGCGAAGTGAAGCACGACGTTATCGCGTTTTTGACCCATTTGTCTGAACATGTTGGCCCCGAAGCGCGGTTTGTGCATCAGGGGATGACCTCATCGGATGTGCTCGACACCTGCTTTAACGTGCAGTTGGTGCGCGCGGCCGACATTCTGCTCGACGATATGGATAACCTTTGTGAGGCCCTGAAGCGCCGCGCCTATGAGCACAAGGACACCGTTTGCATCGGGCGCAGCCACGGCATTCACGCTGAGCCTGTCACGTTTGGCCTGAAACTGGCGCAGGCCTATGCGGAGATGGACCGTAACCGCTCTCGCCTCGCGCAAGCGCGGCAAGAGGTGGCGACTTGCGCCATTTCCGGCGCTGTCGGTACATTTGCCAACATCGACCCATCAGTCGAAGCGCATGTGGCTGAGAAAATGGGTTTGGAAGCTGAGCCTGTCTCCACGCAGGTTATCCCCCGCGACCGCCACGCCATGTTCTTCGCGGTTCTGGGTGTGGTCGCTTCGTCAATCGAACGCCTTGCGACCGAAATCCGGCATTTGCAGCGCACCGAAGTTCTGGAAGCGGAGGAGTATTTCTCCCCCGGTCAGAAAGGCTCTTCTGCGATGCCGCACAAGCGTAACCCGATCCTGACCGAAAACCTGACGGGTCTGGCGCGCGTTGTTCGTATGGCCGTTGTGCCAGCAATGGAAAACGTGGCGCTTTGGCATGAGCGTGATATCTCCCATTCATCGGTTGAGCGGAACATTGGCCCCGATGCCACTATCACGCTTGACTTTGCTTTGGCGCGCCTGACTTCGGTAATCGACAAGCTGTTGGTCTATCCCGAGAACATGGATCGCAACCTCAACCAGTTCAAAGGTCTGGTGCATTCGCAGCGTGTTCTGCTGGCGCTGACGCAGAAAGGCGTAAGCCGCGAAGACAGCTATCGCCTGGTTCAGCGCAACGCGATGAAGGTCTGGGAGCATGGCGCGGACTTCATGGCGGAGCTGAAAGGCGATGAAGAGGTGATGGCTGCCCTGACCGAGGCGGAGATCGAGGAGAAATTTGACCTCGGCTATCACACCAAACACGTCGATACGATCTTTGCGCGGGTGTTTGGCGAGTAATCAATCGCCCGTTTTCAATGGCCCGCCGTTCAAATGTTTCAACTTTGTGTGAAACTGATGAGGGCGGGCCAATTCGTTGATAAAACAACCGTATACGTTCTGATAAGCAATTCCTAACGCTCGTCTGAATACCGCGAAAAGTTTCAGATCACGAAAGTTTTTTTGTGCATTTCGTACCCTTTTCGCAGGGCAGAACCGCACCTATCTTTAATCCAACGGCCCGAACGGCGGGACGGTTTTTGAGGAGGTAAGGTTCGATGGAAGGCAATAATTCCAAGTTTCGCGGTGTGTATGCGTTGAGCGTGATTGCGGTTGTTGGCTGGGTTGCTCTGACACTCGGGTCCGCCTTTGCTGGCTGATTGCCGGTACAAACAGTAACAGTGATCAGGGGCGGCCTTTGGGCCGTCCTTTTCTTTTTGCACCCATCAGCATGGCGCATACGGTTTGAGCGACGCGCAAAAAAAAACGCCCGCTGGGTTTCCCCAGC
>JBMYXS010000055.1:0-23987 GCA_049608645.1 Pikeienuella sp.
CCAACGGAACGCACACGGCGGTTTCCGAGGTGGTCGATGTCGTCAATGTCGCCACGGCCATCGCGCAGGTCAACCAATGCCTTGATAACAGCTTTCATATCCTCAGGGCGGAGGATGCGAACGGTGTCTTCGGCATCAAGCTGAAGGCGCATGTTCATCTTAACACGACCAACCGCAGACAGGTCATAACGCTCAGGATCAGAGAACAACGACTGGAACAGGGTATCCCCTGCTTCAACGGTCGGTGGCTCACCCGGGCGCATCACGCGGTAAATGTCCATCAGCGCGGTGTCACGACCGGCGTTTTTGTCGATCGCCATCGTATTGCGGATGTACGCGCCGACGTTGACGTTATCAATGTCGAGCGTCTCGATGGTGGTAATGCCATTGTCGATCAGAAGCTGAACATTTTCTTCGGTCAACTCGTCACCGGCTTCGACCCAGATCTGACCGGTTTCTTCGTTGATCACATCAGCGGCAGCATAACGACCAAAGATAGCGGTATAGGGGGCAAGCAGCCCTTCAACACCGTCATCCAGCCATTTTTTCATCTTCCGCGGCGTGAGTTTCGTGCCGGCTTCGGCCAGAACTTCGCCCGATTTGGAATCGACAAGATCAAACGCAGGTTTGGTCCCGCGCAGGCGCTCTACGTTGAGCGGCGCTGTCCAGCCATCGCCATTTTTGACGTAAGGCACACGATCATAGAAATAATCGCAGATGCCTTCCTGATCCATGCCAAGCGCATAGAGCAGTGTCGTCACAGGCAATTTACGGCGGCGGTCGATACGCACATAGACGTTGTCTTTGGCATCAAACTCAAAGTCGAGCCACGAACCGCGATAGGGAATGACGCGCGATGCAAACAACAGTTTGCCCGACGAATGGGTTTTGCCTTTGTCGTGGTCAAAGAACACGCCCGGCGAACGGTGCATCTGAGAGACGATCACACGCTCGGTACCGTTCACAATGAACGTACCATTGTCGGTCATCAGGGGCAGATCGCCCATGAAAACGTCTTGCTCTTTGATGTCTTTGATCGACTTGGCGCCGGTGTCTTCGTCCACCTCAAATACGATCAGGCGGAGCGTCACTTTCAGCGGACCTGAATAGGTCATGTCGCGCTGCTGGCACTCTTCTGTGTCATACTTTGGCGGTTCAAGTTCGTATTTGACGAACTCCAACACAGCTGTTTCGTTGAAATCCTTGATCGGGAATACCGATTGGAAAACACCCTGAATACCATCACCATCGGTGGGGGTCGGCGCGTCGCCGCTGTTCAAAAACAGATCATAGCTGCTTTTCTGAACTTCAATCAGGTTTGGCATCTCCGCGACTTCGCGGATTTTACCAAAATGCTTACGGATACGTTTACGTCCGGAATGCGTCTGAACCATGCTCATCCTCTGGTCTTCGCGCCGCGCGCCCCTGTCTGGGTGACAGAAACGACACGTCCGATAGAGTTGGGGCCCAATACCAGCCGACCGCCCAAGTCGGCTTCCCGGGTCTCCCGCGTCTTCTAAGGCCCTTCCCTGCGCCCACTGGGGGAAGAAGGGCCTGAGACGACGCGGGCTGGACACGGGAAACCCCGCATCCAGCCTTTGTTAATTCGTATACAGGCATCCGGCAGGCCGGGCGCCCGTACCGGATTACTTGAGTTCAACCTCGGCGCCAGCTGCTTCCAGCTTGCCTTTGATCTCTTCAGCTTCTTCTTTCGTCGCGCCTTCTTTGACAGCTTTGCCGCCAGCTTCGACGAGATCTTTAGCTTCTTTGAGGCCCAGGCCGGTGATGGCGCGGACTTCTTTGATCACGTTGATTTTCTTGTCGCCAGCCGATTTCAGGATGACGTCAAACTCAGATTTTTCCTCAGCAGCTTCGCCAGCATCGCCAGCTGGGCCAGCCATCATGACAGCGCCACCAGCAGCAGGCTCGATGCCGTACTCGTCTTTGAGGATGTTTTTCAGTTCAGCAGCTTCGAGAAGGGTCAGTGCGACCAGCTCTTCTGCAAGTTTTTTAAGATCAGCCATTTCAGGTTCCGTTCACAAGTTTCTGTAGGGTTCTAGCGACACGCATGTGCGTGCGCCCCCGGGTATGCTGCAAGATTAAGCGTCGGCGCGTTCTTCGAGCGTCGAAAGGATGCCCGCGATATTCGCGGCCGGTGCCCCAATCGCAGAAGCAATATTGGAAGCGGGCGAGATGAGACATCCCACGATCGACCCCAAGATTTCTTCGCGCGAAGGCATCTGCGACAGGGTTTTGACGCCTGCTGCATTCAGAATCTCAGATCCCATGGCACCGCCGAGAACAACGAGCTTTTCGTTGCCTTTGGCGAATTCCATTGTGACCTTTGCCGCCGAAACGGGATCTTCGGCATAGCCGATGACCGTCTGACCCGTGAGGAGATCTTTCATCCCCTCGCTGGGTGTGCCTTCAAGTGCGATTTTGGCGAGCTTATTCTTGGCGACACGGACTGATGCACCGGCAGCGCGCATTTGCGCCCGGTAGTCCGACATCTCAGCGACCGAGAGACCGACGTAGTGACATACTACAACGGCGCCAGAGTCAGTGAAAATCTGGCCGAGTTCCTCGACGACAGATTCTTTCTGGGCTCTATCCACAGTCATCTCCAAGTTTATGGCGAAAGGGAACGCCCCCTCCGCCGGCTCCATTCAGTTGAGCGGTTATCCACCCAACTTCTTCTTCCCGTCCCGGGTCAGCCAAAATCATCACCGCATGGCAACTGATTTTATGCGTCTCCCGTCTATGACTGGACTTAACAGGGCCAAAGGCCCCCGCCTGCCGTCTCGGACCGGATGAACCATGCCCGAAGACATGGTCCGCATCCTGCCGAGCCCACCATCAGGCAGACCCGGCAGAAATTCTCTTACTCGGCCGTCGCTTCCGCGACGTCGATGTTCACGCCAGGCCCCATGGTGGAGGACAGCGAGATTTTCTTCATGTAGGTGCCTTTGGCGCCTGTTGGCTTGGCTTTTGCCACAGCGCCGATGAAGGCTTTGATGTTTTCAGCGAGCTGCTCTTCACCAAAGCTGGCTTTGCCAACACCTGCGTGAACAACACCAGCTTTTTCAGCTTTGAACTGAACCTGGCCGCCTTTGGCAGCGGTTACAGCTTCGGTGACATCCATCGTAACCGTACCGATTTTCGGGTTTGGCATCAGGTTGCGTGGGCCGAGGATTTTACCAAGGCGACCAACGATTGGCATCATGTCTGGCGTAGCAATGCAGCGATCAAAGTCGATCTTGCCGCCCTGCACGATTTCCATGAGGTCTTCTGCACCAACAACATCAGCGCCGGCAGCGGTTGCTTCTTCGGCCTTTGGGCCACGTGCAAATACAGCAACACGCACCGCTTTGCCTGTGCCGTTAGGCAGGTTGACCGTGCCGCGAACCATCTGGTCAGCGTGACGTGGGTCAACACCAAGGCACATTGCGATTTCGACAGTCTCGTCGAATTTCGCTGTTGCGTTGGCTTTGATCAGCGAAACGGCCTCGGCGAGTGCGACGTCGTTTTTGCCTTCGAACGCAGCGCGAGCGGCTTTCGAGCGTTTACCAATTTTCGCCATTACTTGACCTCGATGCCCATGGAACGCGCGGAGCCGAGGATGATCTGCATGGCAGCCTCAACATCGTTTGCATTCAGGTCTTTCATCTTCGCTTCCGCGATTTCACGAACCTGTTTGGCGTTTACGGAGCCAACGGTTTCTTTACCTGGATTGTTAGCGGCTGATTTAAGGCCAGCAGCTTTCTTCAGCATGTAAGACGCTGGTGGCGTCTTGATTTCCATGGTGAAGGATTTGTCCTGATAATACGTGATAATGGTCGGGCAAGGTGCGCCCGGCTCAAGATCCTGGCTGCGTGCGTTGAACGCTTTACAGAATTCCATGATGTTGATGCCGCGCTGACCCAATGCCGGCCCGATGGGCGGGGATGGGTTTGCTTTACCGGCGGGCACCTGAAGCTTCAGCGTGCCTACGATCTTCTTGGCCATGATGGCCTCCTCTGTCTACCACCTTCGGGACGCATCCCTCAGGCATCGTGGTGATGCGGTCCGGTCATCGAGGTGCGCCCCGATAACCTCCCGCACGGAAACTCAGTCTGCTTTCGCAACCTGAGAATATTCAAGCTCAACCGGGGTGGCCCGGCCAAAGATACTTACAGTCACCTTGAGGCGGGCGTTTTCTTCGTCCACTTCCTCAACCATGCCCGCGAAGCTCTCGAACGGGCCGTCGGTGACTTTGATCTGCTCGCCAATATCGAACTGGATCGTTGGGCGCGGACGCTCTACGCCCTCTTCCACGACGTTCAATATCTGGGCAACTTCGGCATCACGCATCGGCGTTGGTTTGCCTTGCGGACCCAAAAAGCCTGTTACGCGATTTGTATCAACGATGTGGAGATATGCCTTGTCAGACAGCTCCATCTTCACGAGCACGTAACCGGGCATCAGGCGGCGCTCTACGGGAACTTTCTTCCCGCGGCGCACTTCGATCACCTCTTCGGTGGGAACAAGAACCTCTTCGATCTCATCCTCAAGCCCGTGCTGCTTTACGCTTTCACGAATGCTTTCAGCGACCTTCTTTTCGAAGTTCGATAACACATGCGCGGCATACCAACGCTTCGCCATCTGTCTCTGACCTCTCCGACTGCCGCGCCAAATACCTGAACAATCAGGAAAAAGTCGCGCTTCTCAAACTGAAACGGCGCGCGATTCGTTACCTCGCGCGCCTCGTATGCTCTGAAAGCTCCGGCCAACTACCGCCGGGCTGCTTTCAAGTCAAGAGCCGAGGCGAAGGATCTGATCGATTCCGAAACCGATGAGCTGATCTACACCAAAGAAAAAGATGGCGGCCAACGCAGCCATGATGAACACCATGATAGTGGTCAGCAGCGTTTCCCGACGGGTGGGCCAAACGACCTTGGCCGTTTCGGCCCGGACCTGTTGAATAAACTGGGCGGGATTAACGCGCGCCATTGGGGGCATCCTTTCGTTTCGTCCGCGCTGGCAGGGGCGATAGGACTCGAACCTACGACATTCGGTTTTGGAGACCGACGCTCTACCAACTGAGCTACACCCCTACGCGCGGATGAGGGGGATGTAAGGGGAATCGTTTTGCGATGCAAGCGGGGTCTGACAGTTGTTTGTCACTTCGCGAAAAACCTTTGTCACAGCGGGCCTGCCCGCGCCCTTCAAAGGCGATAATTTCACGGGCAAACCAGCCTGCCCTGACGCGCGGTAATTACCGGAACGAACGGCGATACGCCATACTCGCCTCGCCTGCGGCCAATATCGCAACCAATACCAGCAAGGGCGTTGCCCCCATCTCCACGATCATCCAGCCAGCTATCAACGGAAACCCAAAAATCCCGACAAAATAGCTTAACGCAAATAATTGCAGCGTTTGCGGGCCCAGCCCCTCTGCCGCGTCATTCGCTGCCATGGCAACCAGAATCGGATATGAAACGCCGTAACCGATCCCAAACAGCACAGCGACCGCCAGATACAGAGGCACGCTCGCGCCGCTGAAAAGAAACAACACGACACTGCCGCACATGATGTATTGCAGCAGCGCAATCATTCGATAGGGGTTCTTGCCGCCCTTGAAGCGCGCCAGCACGAGGCGAAAGATGATCACAGTCACAGTGTAGGTCAGAAAAAAGCCCGCATAATCAAGCCCGCGCGCGTCCGCGAAAACCGTTTGAAAATTGTTCAGACCGGCAAACACACTAGCGCCGAGACATACCATGACCACCGGCGTCAGGGCGGATGACTTGAAAATTCGCAGCACAACATCCCATGAAAGCCGCGAAGGCGCTTCGGTGATCTGAGACATTGCGTGGACCTTGACCGGTCCATTCAAAGCCCAAAACATGATCGCACTCACGATGCACAAGGCAGCATTGATGGTGAACGCATCGCGAACTGAAAACCCTGCGGCTTCCAACGCCGAGGTCAGCACAGGCGCAAGCCCGAACCCCGCCATCACAAAAACAGACAACAGGGCGAAATACCTCACCCGCTCTTCCGGCCCAACGAGGCGTGTCAATACGATCGGCCCAAGCGAATAGGTAAGCCCCCACCCGAACCCCAGCAACACGCTCGACACCACCAGTACAGCGCCTGTCTTGTCCACAATGCCAAACAGAAACAGCGACATTGCGATTGCGGCACAGGCAACGGCCAACGTGCGCAAACGCCCCCACAGGTCAGAAAGGTGGCCAGCAAAATAAACCGTCACCACGGTAGACACCGCCGTTACCAGCAGCATGGCACCAACGACTTTTTCACTCGCCCCAAATGCGCTGAACAACCGTGGCAACATGAACGTCAAACCATAGGCCCCAGCTTGCAGGAAGATTGCCGCAAAATAGAGAATGAAAACAAACAACCGGGACATTTCGACCTTTCGGTGACGGGTAACTCATTGACGGTCCAGCCACAACGGCCCGACCCGCGGCGCGTTCAGCGTCTCAAGTATGATCTCGTGGGCCGCCAGCGATAATGATCAGCCTTCGGCCAACCAGATGCGAAGCGCAAGGCAAAATGACCGCCCTCCGCGTGTCAACCCCTGCGTTGACGTCGGGGAGGCTCAACAAGGTGGTTGGCATAGGTATTGATGCGACGCTAAACACACAGCCAGCACCATGAAGCAGACACAGCCCCCTTCCCCGGCCCACCGCCACCAGCGCGCACTTTTTGTCTGCGGGAAGGCACGGATGCGAAGCCCCACCGCGGCGGATCTTACGCACGCCCTCAACCTGGCTGACGCAGATTTCGCCGGACTAAGCAATGATGCCGATGAACGCCTGTCTATCGAGCACATCGAATGGGCCGATACGATTTTGGTGATGGAAACCCGCCAGAAGAAACGGCTCACCGCATTGTTCGGCCCTGCGCTGAAGGACAAAAAGGTCAGGGTGCTGAATATCCCCGACAAGTTTGCTTACGGCGATGATGATCTGGTCGCGCTTTTACGGCCCAAACTCCTCGCGCTATTCTGAAGCGACGCGCCGTTTCGCGTCAGGTCTTGGGGGGCGACAGAAAGGGCATGAAAGCGCCCATGTCTGGCCCATGATCACGCCCGGTCAATGCGCGGCGCAGGGGCAGGAACAAGCCCTTACCCTTTCGCCCGGTCGCCGCCTTTACAGCGGTGGTCCATTCTTTCCACGTACCGCTATCCCAAGGGGTATCGGGCAACATCGCCAGGGCTTCTGCCACAAAATCCTGATCTTCTTCCGCGATAACAGGGCTGAAGGCTCCGCGTGTGACCGCCAACCAGCCCTCTGCATCGCTCAAACGGTCAAGGTTGGGGCAAATAACCTGCCATAGCTCCTCACCAACACCACCGGGCAAACGCGCAGCGACCGCTTCGAACGGTGCCTCGCGTACCATGCGCGCCGAGAGCATCGACAACTCATCCATGGTGACTTTTGTCGGTGACAGGCCAAATGTGCCGAGATCAAAACCGGATGCCGCCGCGGCGATATCTTCAATCGCCTCCACGGGCTGCGAAGACCCAAGGCGCGCAAGATAAGCAATCACGGCCAAAGGTTCGGTGCCTGCGTCGCGCATCTCTGCCACAGACAAACCACCAAGACGCTTGGATAGCTTCTCGCCATTTTCACCAACCATCAGCGAATGATGTGCCATTGCCGGGGCGGCATGGCCCAGCGCCGCAAACATCTGAATCTGCGTTGCGGTATTGGTGACATGGTCAGCACCACGAACAATGTTGGTGATCCCCATTTCAGCGTCATCGACAACAGAGCAAAGTGAATAGAGGAACTGGCCATCTTCGCGGATCAAGACAGGATCAGAAACTGCCGCGGCATCAATATGCTGCGGCCCCCGCACCCCATCTTCCCACTCAATCGTTTCCCAATCGAGCTTGAAACGCCAATGGGGCGTGCGCGTTTCGTTGAGCTTGGCCTTTTCAGCTTCACTCAACCGCAAAGCGGAACGGTCGTAAACGGGTGGGCGTTTCATTTGCAGCAGCGTCTTGCGTTTTAGCGCCAGCTCCGCCGGAGTCTCCCAACAGGGGTACAATCGCCCGGCGGTCTTCAGCGTTTCTGCTGCATCACGGTATAGATCCATGCGGGCAGATTGACGCGCTTCACTGTCCCACGTCAGGCCAAGCCATTCCAGATCACGCCGGATACCGTCTACGTAATGCTCCTCCGAACGCTCCGGGTCGGTGTCGTCAATGCGCAGGACAAAGGTGCCAGCAGCTTTTCGTGCGATAAGCGCGTTGAACAGCGCCGTGCGAATATTTCCGAGGTGAAGCGCGCCTGTTGGCGACGGAGCGAAACGGGTAACGGTCATGGCAGCGCACCTTCTGAAAAAGCAATTTCACGCGGCTTTGCCAATAATCTCAGCAAAGGGCAAGCGCATGTATGTCAGGGTTTACTGTCATCGCAGGATTTTATTGCCCTTTCGTGCTGACCTGTTGCGTGCTGCGATAACATTGCAGGACTGGCGATTTTGCCATCGTTTACCGACGAATGAACGCTGATGCCGACGCCGTTTTCGGGCACTGACACCACCATAACGTGTATTTCATGTATTCCCCGGCACAGCGCCGCGATGGATAGTTGTCATATCACTCACTTGTTCCTAAACTCCGCGCGATGAAGGGTGGGATCTTCGTGGTTGGGTGGAGCCAGAATTGATGAGCGAACCATTTGGGAACTACGCTAAGGCGGCAACTGCTGCCGCTACAATCGCGCTGGGAATCGCCCTGACAGGCGCGGTCGGAACCGATGCGCACGCTCAGTCGGGCGAAACCGCCGTCAAACAATATGACAGCGGCGGAGTCTATGAAGGTGAGTTCAAGGATGGCCGCCAGCACGGGCGTGGCACCTTCACACTTCCCGGTGGGTACGAATACACCGGCGATTGGGTCGACGGAAAGATCGAAGGTCAGGGCCGCGTCAAATACCCCAATGGTTCAATTTATGAGGGCGCATTCAAAGATGGGGCACCCCATGGCCGGGGGAAGATCACCTATGCCGATGGCGGCTCCTATGATGGAGAATGGGTTGTCGGCATGATCGACGGGCGCGGTGTTGCAGTTTATGCAAACGGCGTTCGCTATGAGGGCCAGTTCAAAAAATCCGCGAACCACGGGCGCGGGATCATGACGCGGCCCAATGGCTATCGTTATGACGGCCAATGGAAAGACGGCAACCCCCATGGCCGCGGCTCGGTTCGCTATGCAGATGGGTCAACCTATACCGGCGAGTTCCTTGACGGGGTGCGCGAAGGGTTTGGTGAGTTGCGCCGCGACGACGGCTTTACCTATGTCGGTGAATGGCGCGGCGGTCAGATCAATGGCCGAGGCGCGGCAACCTATGCCGGCGGCGACAAATACGAAGGCGAGTTTCTGAACGGTGGGCGCCACGGGCGCGGCACTGCCAACTACGCCAACGGCGACGTTTATGTCGGTCTGTTTTCCGACAGCAAACAAAACGGCCAGGGCGTACTGACCGCAGCCAATGGCGATGTTTACGATGGCCAGTGGGTTGATGATCGTTTCGAAGGGCAAGGCGTTGCAAGGCTGGCTGATGGCCGCATCGTTACCGGACAATTTGAAAACTTTGTGCTTTCCGGTCCCGGCAAGATCGTCATGCCTGACGGCGGCGTCTACGAAGGGCAATGGCAGAATGGTGCCATCAACGGCAAGGGCACGTTTCGCCTGGCGAATGGCGCGGTTTACGAGGGTCAGTTCGAACAGGGCCGGATCAACGGCCTCGGCACGATCGTCTACGCGGACGGGTACAGATATCAGGGATCCTGGAAAAACGGCCAACCCCACGGCCAAGGCGAAGCCCGCTTTCCGAACGGCGGCGTCTATGTTGGTGATTTCGTGGAAGGGCGCCGCGAAGGCCGGGGCGAGTTCACACAGGCGGATGGCTTTTCCTATGATGGAGAGTGGCTCAACAACATGATCCACGGCACCGGCTCCGCGACCTATGCCAATGGTGATGTTTACAAGGGTGAGTTCCGCGACAACAAACGCCACGGACAAGGTGAGATGACCTTTGTGAATGGCGCTGTGTACAGCGGCCTTTGGGTGAACGGCCAACGCGGCACCAACGAATAGCTGATCTTACAATGATGGGCTGACCCGACCCTGCCCAAGGCCCGGCTATCGGGCATCTCACGCAGATCAATCCAAGGGTTCGATCAGCTTGCGCACGGACGTACCTTTGCGACCGTGGGTGCGTCCAATACCAGAATACCGCCCCTGATGTCCTGCCCTAAGATACACCGCAGGGTGTTTTTGTTCGCAACTTGCACAGAAACACACGCATTGGCTGCATATCGCCCTCTTTTGGTATACAATACCCCATAAAATGACCACATTTTGAACCAGTCTAGTCAAGAAGCCGCAAGGTGCTGCGCGTTTCTGAAGGGGCTGAGGCCTTGGGTAATCGGGTGCGGGGAGCGAGCAGAATGCTAATGGGGAAAGTCGATGGGACAACGGGCGGGGACCATATGATCGCGGCGAAAGCTAACGACACCGATAGCCGTGCAGAACGCGCGGCCCTTGTCGAAGACCTGTCAGGTCAGCGGATCGTAGCAGGTGACAGAGAACTGGCAGCGGCGCTGGCAGAGCAGGTAAAAATCGTATCATTCCTGCCGGGCGAAGATCTTCTGACCCAGGGCGACGAATCCGATCACATGATTTTCGTATTGCGTGGCTGCGTCGACGTGGTGATTGGCACCCATGTGGTTGCATCGGTTCCAGGCAGTTGCCTGATGGGTGAAATGGCTCTGTTTCAACCCAAGCCAATCCGCTCTGCCACCGTGCGCGCCACTGAACTGACAGTATGCGCGGAGTTGTCGGCTGAGGCGTTCAAAGACCTTTCGAAAACCTATCCGCTGGCGCTCCGCCGCATGACAGACATCATTATGGAGCGCGATCCGACAGCGAATTTAAAGAACTTCACCTTCTGACCGCGCGCCAGGTTTGCAAACCCGGTTCGGGGTTACCCCCGCAAGACCGGGAATTCCTCTCCGGTCAGGGCGTCCCCATCCTTTAACGTAACTTGCTCAAACGGCGGGGAAGTTACGATTCCCTCACGCCGGGCAAAACGCACATCATCCCCCACAAGCCGCAACGAAAAGGCCCGCCGCTGACGCGCGGCGCTGGTGTTTGCAGGCGCGCCGTGCACCGTACGATAGTCAAAGGCAATCGCATCGCCGGGTGCCACATCCCACCCAACGATGTCAAAGTCATCGCGGTTGCCGTTGATATCAGGCAATTCCTCCAGCCCATCGTTTTCGTTCAAGGCCTTCCCATCAAATTTCTGCGGGCGGAAAGATTTCCCCCATTTGTGAGAACCGGAGATGAACTCCAGTGTCGTTTCACGGGGCACATCATCCAATGGGATCCACAGGCTCACGGTCTTGGGGCCTTGCACGCAATAATAGGGCGCGTCCTGATGCCAAGGCGTCGGGACACCTGCGGCTGCCTCTTTTACCAGAACATGCTCATGGAACAGTTGCACCTTTTGACTGTCCATCAACTCTGCCCCGACTTCGGCGGCTGTCGAATTGAAAATGAAGTCTTTGTATTGCTGGATGCGCGCCCAATTACAGAAATCCACGAAAAACCGGCCACCACCGTTTTCGCCCTGATAAATGCGCGCCTTCGGGTCAGGGTTTTCCATGTCGGCGGCAATCCCTGCACGCAAGGTTTCCACCCAATCTGCGAATACGCCGCGCAGGACCGTCACGCCGCTATCCTGAAATTCCTTGATATTCTGGTCATCGACGAGTTTGGGCATGATGTCTCCTCCGGGTTCTCTTGGGAAGCAATGTAACGACGACGTCGCGCAGGTGATACCAAGTTTTGCCAAAGCAGCTATTAGGGAAAATCTCGCCAAATGGCGGCGGGGCAAGCCAAACAAGTCGCCCTTTCCCGTCACTAACCAGTTGCAAACCTTTTTCATGCGAATATAACGATGCCATGAGCAACGACGCGCATATCATTCACCGTAGCGGGCCAATCGGCCTGAACGGTCTACGTGCGCTCCTTCTCCTTAGCCGCCCCTAGGCGCGCCGGGTTTGCGGCGCACGCGTCTGGGGGCTATTCAACGCGCTGCTTCAAACATCCCCGGAACATTTGCTGAGGCATAGACCCATGACAACCGATACATCTGCGGCCGACCGCGTCGTTATTTTTGACACCACCCTGCGTGATGGCGAGCAATCGCCTGGCGCAACCATGACCCTGAACGAAAAGCTTTCTATCGCGCGCTTGCTGGACCAAATGGGCGTCGACATTATCGAAGCTGGTTTTCCCATCGCATCTGATGGTGATTTTGAAGCAGTATCCGAGATTGCAAAAATGGCGGAAAATGCCGTCATCTGCGGCCTCTCGCGGGCAGCGAAGGGTGACATTGATCGCGCCTGGGCCGCTTTGGAACATGCAAAAAAGCCACGCATCCATACCTTTATCGGCACCTCTCCCCTGCATCGCGAACACCAATTGGCGATGGATAAGGATCAAGTGCTGCGCAAGATCGAAGAAACCGTTGGCCACGCCCGGTCACTCTGCGAAAATGTGCAATGGTCACCGATGGACGCGACACGCACAGAGCGTGACTATTTGATCGAAACGGTGCGCGTGGCGGTCGAGACCGGCGCAACGACGATCAACATTCCCGATACGGTTGGCTACACAGCGCCACGCGAAAGCGCCGAGATCATCCGTGATCTGCTGGCCAATGTGCCCGGCCTCGACAAATGTATCGTAGCGACCCACTGCCATAACGATCTGGGCATGGCGACGGCGAACTCGCTCGCGGCGGTTGAAGCGGGCGCACGCCAGATCGAGTGCACCATCAATGGGCTGGGCGAACGCGCGGGCAACACCGCTCTGGAAGAGGTCGTCATGGCCCTCAAGGTCCGGGGGGATATCATGCCTTACTACACGGGCGTGGACACCACAAAGATCATGGCCGCCTCTCGCATGGTCGCAACGGCATCTGGCTTTGTCGTGCAACCAAACAAGGCCATCGTCGGCAAGAACGCCTTCGCGCATGAAAGCGGCATTCATCAGGATGGCGTGCTGAAAAATGCCGAAACATTCGAAATTATGAAGCCGGAGCATGTGGGCCTGGAAACCAATGCCCTGCCTATGGGCAAACATTCCGGGCGCGCGGCGTTCCGTGCCAAGCTCAAAGACCTCGGCATCGAAATGGGTGATAACTCATTTCAGGAAGCCTTTGTGCGGTTCAAGGCGCTGGCCGACAGCAAGAAAGACGTGTTTGACGAAGATCTCATTGCCCTGATCGACGACAGCCGCACAGCCGCGGCCAACGATCGGATCAAGGTCAAGTCGTTGCGGGTGGTTTGCGGCACCGAAGGGCCGCAGACGGCGGAACTGACCCTGACCATTGATGGCGAAGATCATTCAGCCAATGCAACAGGCGACGGCCCGGTCGATGCGGCATTCAATGCCGTGAACGCGCTGGTCGCCCATGATGGTGTGCTGAAGCTCTATCAGGTGAATGCTGTAACAGAGGGTATGGACGCCCAGGCAACTGTTTCGGTTCGCCTCGAAGAAAACGGCAAGATCACAACCGGACAAGCGGCAGATACAGACACGGTGCTGTCTTCGGTGCGCGCCTATGTCATCGCCATCAACAAGCTGTTCGTTCGGCGTGAGAAATCTGCGCCAAATGACACAATGTCGATCAAAGGCGCGGCTGCGCGCTGACTTCGCTGATGTAAGTCGCCCCTTTCGCAAGAAGGGGCGGCATTACCACCAATATTTCCGGCAGTCTGATTGGCCTGCGGTCGTCGATACATCACCACCTATCGCAATATCTTCGTTTTACCCCACATATACAGACAACCATCAAACACTCTTGTCTGCTGTCAGGGCCAAAACAGCAAAGGGCATCAAAAATGAGCACCCAACTTTACGTTTATCAATCCATCGCTCGCGCCACGTTTGAGCACGGCGTTGAAACGATGTTTGGGCTGATGGGGGATGCCAATCTGTTCATGGTAGACAGCTTTGTGCGAGATACCGGCGGCAGGTTTGTTCCCGCCGCGCATGAGGCAAGCTCGGTTCTTATGGCGTTGGCCTACGCGCATGTTTCGGGCCGTGTTGGTGTCGCAACCGTCACCCATGGACCTGCGCTGACCAACTGCATGACCGCCCTGACCGAAGCGGCACGAGGCCACGTGCCATTGGTCTTGCTTGCGGGCGACACCCCGGTTGACAACCCACGCCATTTGCAGAGCATCGACCAACGTGAGGTCGTCAAAGCCACTGGTGCCGGGTTTGAACAACTGCGCGCCCCTGAAACCGTGGGTAAGGACGTTGCGCGCGCCTTCTATCGCGCCCGCGTGGAACGCCGCCCGATCGTGCTCAACATGCCTGCGGATTTCATGTGGCAGGAGATTACCCATGATGTTCAGGTGCTCAGCGTGTTTACCGCCCCCGGTGGCGTTGCCGAGGGCGATATTCTCGATAACGCAATCGGTATGATTGCTTCGGCTCGCCGCCCCCTTGTCCTGGCAGGTGGCGGTGCAGTGAATGCCCGTGATCAACTGATCGGGCTTGCAGACCGACTAGAGGCACCACTGGCGACCACCCTGAAAGCAAAAGGGCTATTCAACGATCACCCCTACAACATTGATATCTTTGGCACCCTTTCCACCCCCGCCGCATATGACCTGATCGCGAAGTCAGATTGCATCATTTGCGTTGGCACCGCCTTGCACGACTTTACCACCGACCGGGGCAAGTTGATGCAAGACAAGCGGATCGTTCAGATTGACGTTGAACCGACGGCCATCGGCGGGGGCCTGCACCCCGATGCTGCGCTGGTCGCGGATGCCGGACTTACGATTGAAACCATCTTGCACTGGCTGGATGAGGCTGAAATCGCCTCCAGCGGCTTTACCCGAGAACTGGACGTTGAAACCCTCGCCACGCACCCCATCGGCAGCGAGAAAGTCACAGATGGCTGTGTCAATTATGTCTATGCTTTGGAGCGGCTGGAACAGGCGCTGCCGAAGGATCGCTTGCTGGTCACCGATGGCGGTCGATTTATGACGGAGGTGTGGTGCCGCGTGTCCGTGCCCAACCCGCAGAGTTTTGTTGGAACAGTGAATTTCGGTGCCATCGGGCTGGGCCTGCAGGAAGCCATCGGCGCGGGTGTTGCAGCGCCTGATCGCCCCGTGGTGCTGTTTACCGGTGACGGCGGTTTCATGATGGGCGGGATCAACGAATTCAACACCGCCGTGCGCCTTGGCCTCGACCTTATCGTCATTATTGCCAACGACGCTGCTTATGGTGCCGAACATATTCAGTTCATCGACCGGCAAATGGACCCAAGCCTGACCGAATTCCACTGGCCTTCGTTCGCAGAGGTTGCCAACTCCCTTGGTGGGCAAGGCTTTGAAGTGCGCTCAAAAGAAGAGCTTGAAACCGTGATTGACGCCCTTGAAACGCGCAAGGGCCCGGTTTTGATCGAACTTCGCCTGGATCCACACGATGTGCCGCGCATGCGTATCTAGGGGGCGGCGCAGCACCCTCCAAGGGTTTTGAAACAGAAAACAGGCCCCGACATATGCCGGGGCCTGTTTCTTCTTTTATGCGATTCTACTTATCCTGCCTTGAACTCCGGGTAAGCCTCCATGCCGAGTTCTGACATATCGAGACCATTGATTTCAGTCTCCTCATCAACGCGAATTCCCACGCTTGCTTTCAGTGCCAGCCACGCGATGGAGGACGTGACGCAGACAAATCCCCCGACAATCAGGATAGACAAAAGCTGGGTCGCAACAGCGGCGTCATCATTGGTGAATGCCACAGCAATGGTCCCCCAGATGCCCGCGAAAAGGTGAACAGGGATCGCACCAACAACGTCATCGATCTTGAGGCGGTCAAGGAATGGCACGGCAAACACAACGATTGCCCCGCCAACGCCGCCAATCAACGTCGCCTCCACCAGTGAGGGGGTCAACGGCTCAGCGGTGATTGAAACAAGCCCGGCCAATGCCCCGTTCAGAACCATGGTCAGATCCGGCTTTTTATAAAGCAGTTGAGTCAGCACAAGGGCCGAAATCGCACCCGCAGCAGCAGCGGTATTTGTGTTAGAGAAAATGCGGCTGATGTCTGCAACATTTGCGGCTGTATCCATGTAAAGCTGCGAACCGCCGTTAAACCCGAACCACCCCAACCACAGGATAAACGTGCCCAGTGTCGCAAGTGCCAGGTTGGAACCGGGGAATGGCGTCACGGTTCCGTTCTTGTATTTGCCAAGGCGCGGGCCGAGAATGATTGCACCGCAAAGCGCAGCCCAACCGCCGACAGAATGCACAACCGTAGACCCGGCAAAATCCAGAAAGCCCATCTCGTTCAAAAAGCCACCACCCCATTTCCAACTCGCCTGGATGGGATAGATAACTGCCGTCAGCAACACCACAAAGGCAAGGAACGGCCAAAGCTTGACCCGTTCAGCCAAGGCACCCGATACGATCGAGGCCGTCGCGGCGCAGAACATCAACTGAAAGAAAAAGTCTGACCCCACGGACGCATAGGTCAGATCAGGCTCCGCCCCTGCCAGACCAACGGGTTCTAGCCCCGTAATGCTGAAGGCACCGAGAACATTGCTGATCATCCACCCCTCGCCGGGGTACATCAGGTTGTACCCAAGGATGTAAAAGAAGACCGACGTTAACGAGAACAGCGCGATGTTCTTTGTCAGCTGCATGGCGACGTTCTTTCCCCGCACCAGGCCCGCTTCAAGCATGGCAAACCCAGCAGCCATGAAGAAGACCAGGCAACCAGAGACGAGAAACATGAAAGTTGTAAAAATGAAACCGATTTCGCTATTCGGCGGCGTCGTATCAGCTTCCTGGGCAAGGCCAAGTTGCGGTGCCAACACCAAGGCAACGGGAAGGGCGAGCGTCAGAGATTTGCGCATGTTCAATGTCCTGCTTTCGATGTTCATAGTGCGTCCTCATCCGTTTCGCCTGTCCGAACGCGGACGGCTTGCGTGACATCAAGGACAAAGATCTTGCCATCGCCGATCTTGCCGGTGCGGGCGGAGGCGGTAATCGTGTCGATCACAACCTCCACCATGGTTTCCGGCACAGCGATTTCGAGTTTGATTTTGGGAACGTAGTTCACGACGTATTCGGCACCGCGATAGATCTCGGTATGACCCGATTGCGCGCCAAAGCCCTTTACTTCGTGAACCATCATGCCGCGAACCCCGACAGACGTCAGTGCTTCGCGAACCTCCTCAAGTTTGAATGGTTTTATCGTTGCGATGATGAGCTTCAAGATACTCTCTCCCGGTTGGATGCGACTGGGGAGGAACCTAGGTTTTGCTGCAATGCAGCGTAAAGTGAATTTGTTTATTTTTTCACCACAAGATCGAATAAGATTAAAAAATAATCAAAAAATTACTAATCAGATCAATTTTTGTGCATAAATTAGGCATACAGGGAAAACCAACCGCCACCAAAGCTGTGATTTTCACGACGACAAGTGCCCTTCAACGACCCGTCGCGATTGAAAATTTGGACAGTATATCCGCAAGTTGGCGGCGCTGAAGGCGATGCGCGTCAGGGGCGCTCTGCTTTCAAAGCGGCATTTTCGGCACGCAAAGCTTCGAGTTCTTCTCGCAAAGGCGAAAGGATCGGCCCCAGTTCTTCTACCGTCAGGCGTTGCGGAATGTGCGCCGGGCAGTTCCAGTCAAGCGCCTCAATATCGACAATCACTGCCCGTTCAGGGTGGGCCTTGTAGGCGGCGTGGTGCAAACGAGCCAGTAGGCCTGCATCGTTACTTAAACGCGCCCGGCCCCAGACTTTAAGCCGCCGCTGATTTGGATAGTCCATCAACAAGAGCGAGACACGGCCATCGTCACAAATATTGCCCGCGCTGACGTATTGTCGGTTCCCCCGAAAATCGGCATAGGCGAGTGTCGCTTCATTCAGCACTTTCAAAAACCCACGGGGGCCGCCCCGAAACTGAACATATGGCCAGCCCGTTTCAGACACTGTTGCCTGATAAAACCCATCCCGCTGGGCAATAAACGCATGCTCGTCCGGCCCAACCCGGTCAGCCCGTGGCTCATCAGCATCCAGCAGCGTCGCTAAATGGCCTTCTGACCCTAATTCCCGCTGAATTTTGCGAACCGTTTCAGTAAAGGCGATATCTGCGAATGCACGGCCCATTGCTTTGTCCTTTTCAAGCTGACCTCTTGTTTACCCACTCTTTGCAGAACCGATAAACAGAAACCTGAAAACCCCCTTCTCGCCACCGTTCACACTGGTTACCGTCATCCCGTTCAGCGGGAGAAGGCATATGACGTATTGGAGCAAAGGCGCAGCGTGGATGCGGGGGGAAGTCATCCCCATCGAGGAGGCGAAGATTGGCGTAACTGATTGGGGGCTGACCCACTCAGATATCACATATGATGTTGTTTCCGTGTGGGATGGTGCCTTTTTCCGGCTTGAGGAATACCTGACCCGTTTTGAAGCATCCATGGCGACCCTTCGCCTTGATGTTGGCATGACACGCGACGAAATGCGCGCGGCGCTCAGCGAAATGACGGCGCGATCGGGCCTGCGTCATGCTTATTGCGCCATGGTGGCCAGCAGAGGCGCGCCGCTGATCCCCGGCACGCGTGACCCGCGCCAATGTGGCAATCATTTTTATGCCTGGGTCGTGCCTTATATCTACGTCATTCCAAAAGAAGTCGCTGACAAGGGCGCAACGCTGTGGATCGGCAAGGATGTGCAACGCATCCCCGATAACAGTGTTAACCCACGCGCCAAGAATTATCATTGGGGTGATTTCACCCAGGCGCTGTTTCAGGCCAAAGATGAAGGGTTCGATACGGCGGCTGTGCTTGATAACGCCGACAATGTGACCGAGGGGCCGGGCTTTAACATCTTTGCCGTAAAGGATGGAAAGCTGATCACATCTGACCATGGTGTCCTCGAAGGAATCACCCGCCGGACCGTGATGGAAATAGCATCGGAACTTGGCATATCTGTCGACGTTCGCCCCCTCCCCCTTCGGGAGTTCATGGAGGCTGATGAAGTTTTTCTGGCAACGACAGGTGGCGGCCTAACGCCTATTCGCCGGGTTGACGACCGCATCTTCTCAAACGATGCGCCGGGGCCAGTTACGTTGAGCTTGCGTGAAGCATTTTACGCATTTCGCAAACGCCCGGAACATTTGACGGCGATACCTTTTCCCGAAACCACATAACCTCTAAATAGACGCCATGAGCAAAGCACCACTTACCCTATATCTCGCCGCACCGCGTGGGTTCTGCGCGGGCGTTGACCGGGCCATTCGCATTGTCGAAATGGCAATCGAAAAATGGGGCGCGCCCGTCTATGTGCGCCATGAAATCGTTCACAACAAATACGTGGTCGATGGTTTGCGCGACAAGGGCGCGGTATTTGTTGAGGAACTGGACGACTGCCCGCAGGACCGCCCGGTTATCTTTTCCGCCCATGGTGTTGCAAAGACGGTTCCAGCGGAGGCTGAGCGGCGGGAAATGGTCTATGTCGACGCGACCTGCCCGCTGGTGTCCAAAGTGCATATCGAGGCAGAGCGTCACCACGCCAACGGTTTGCAAATGGTGATGATCGGCCACGATGGCCACCCTGAAACCATCGGCACCATGGGCCAGCTTCCGGAAGGCGAAGTCCTGCTGGTCGAAACCGCGGATGATGTGGCAGACCTGTCACCGCGCGACCCATCGCAGCTTGCCTATATCACACAAACCACGCTGAGCGTGGATGACACCGCAGGCATCGTCGCAGCCTTGCAGGCCCGCTTCCCCGACATCATTGGTCCGCACAAGGAAGACATCTGCTACGCCACGACCAACCGGCAAGAAGCGGTGAAGGCTGTTTCGCCCAAGATTGACGCGTTAATCGTGATTGGCGCGCCAAACTCTTCCAACTCAAAACGCTTGGTTGAAGTTGGCCGCAAGGCTGGCTGTGCTTATGCGCAGCTTGCGCAACGGGCGACTGACATTGACTGGCGCGCCTTGGAAGGGGTTAAGGCGGTTGGTGTGACCGCGGGCGCATCTGCGCCAGAAATCCTCGTGAATGAAGTCATCGACGCATTCAAGGCACGCTATGATGTCACGATGGATGTTGTTGAAACCGCTGTCGAAAATGTAGAATTCAAAGTGCCACGCGTTCTGCGCGAAGCGGTCTGAGGTCGGCACACACCTGTTTTGCCCACCAGGGGAAGCCTCCTGGTCGTTCAGCGCGGATAGTTAACGATCTGACGGCCCACTGCCCGCTATTGGCCGGGCAGCTTAACGCCGCTGTTCTGCGCATAGACCTTTGCCACGGCGGCATCATCCTCAGCGCCCAACCCCATGCCAGAGGCCGCCACGAACTGCTGCAACGCGGTGGCGGCCAATGGGGTTGCAAACCGCTCGTGGCGGGCAATGTCACTTACGATACCGAGATCCTTCACGAAAATTTCGACAGCCGAGCGTGGGGAATAGTCGCCCTCAACGATGTGTGGCCCGCGGTTTTCAAACATCCACGACGTGCCCGCACAATCAGAGATCACATTGAGGCATTCAGCCGGGTCAACGCCCATCTTGATGCCGAATGTCATCGCTTCGGCCGCTGCGGCAATGTGAACCCCCGCGAGAAGCTGGTTGACGATCTTCATGGCCGACCCGGCCCCGGCTTCATCGCCAAGGCGAAAAACCTTTTCAGCCATGGCGTCCAGTGCAGGCGCTGCCGCGGTGAAGGCTTCTGGCGTGCCGCTGGCCATGACGGTCAATGCGCCCGCCTCAGCTTTCACGGCGCCGCCCGAAATCGGGGCATCGAGATAATGCCCCCCCGCTGCCACGACGCGCGCAGCGGCAGAGCGGGCAAATTCGGGCGGAACCGTCGCGCAGGATATCACCACCGCCCCGTTTTTCATCTCCGGCAAACAAGCGTCCAGAACACTCGTGGTTTGCGCAGCGTTCACCACGCAAATGACAATAATATCAGCCTCTGCGTGCGGTTGTGTTCCACCACCGGCAGCAACGAACTGTGCAACCGCGCCTTCGTTTACATCGTGCCCCGTCACATGAAGCCCGGCGCGCAACAAGCTTCGCGCCATTCCTGCCCCCATTGAACCCAGACCAAAAAATGCGATGTCAGACATGCTCGTACCTTTGCGTATTTTTCGGACCTTATTCACATCTACGCAGCGTCACCACCCTTGACCCACGGCGCAGAATATTGACGCTAACGTATCTCAGAAAACGATGGAGGCCACCATGCCCATGCCCCGCCTGCTTTCACTCGGCTTTGCCGCAATGGCGATGACGGCGACCGCCGCCGCCGCCGATTATAAACTGACCATCCTTCACATTAACGACCTGCACAGCCGTATTGAGCCGATCACCAAATATGATGGCACCTGTGGTGCAGAAGATGACGCCGCCGGCAAATGCTTTGGCGGGGTTGCCCGTGTGAAGACCTATCTGGACGAACGCCAGCGCACGCTGCGCACCCGTGGTGCCAATGTCATTACGCTGGATGCAGGGGACCAGTTTCAGGGGTCGCTGTTCTATTCGACCTATAAAGGAAAAGCCGCCGCTGAGTTCATGAATCAGATGGGCTTTGACGTCATGGCGGTGGGCAACCATGAATTTGATGATGGCCCACAGGCCTTGGCCGACTTCATCGATCTGGTCAATTTCCCCGTTATCTCCGGCAATACCTCGACCTATTCGTCTGATCTGCTGAAAAACCGGATCGAGCGTTACAAGATCCTGACCATTGGCGGCAAGAAAATCGGTGTTGTTTCGGTTTTGGCAACCGATACGGCAGAAACATCATCACCTGGCCCGAATATCGCGTTCTCAGATGAAATTCGCTATCTGAACTCTATCGTGCCGGAGATCGAAGACGCTGGTGCCAATATCATCATTGCGCTGACCCATGTGGGCCTGAACAAAGATATCGAAATCGCCAAGGCCGTTCCCGGTATTGACGTTATCGTAGGGGGGCACAGCCACACTTACCTGTCCGCTTCGGATCCCAAGCGCAAAGGGTCTTACCCAACTTGGGTTTCCAACGAAAAATCGGGCGCGCTGGTTCCTGTTGTGCAGGCTTATGCCTATTCAAAATATGTGGGGGAACTGACGGTCGAATTTGATGATAATGGCAATGTCCTATTTGCTGAGGGCGACACCGAAATCATGGATGCGACCGTAAAACCCAACGCCGCGATTGCAGCGCGCGTCGCAGAGTTGGCCGCGCCGATTGAAGAGTTGAAGAAAACACCAGTTGGTGCCTCCACCGCCGACATTGATGGAGACCGCAGCAACTGTCGCGCAGGCGAGTGCACCATGGGCGTGCTGGTTGCTGAAGCGATGCTGGATCGGGTGAAGGATCAGGGTGTTTCAATCGCCATTCAAAACGGTGGCGGTATTCGCGCATCTATCCCGGCAGGTGAAATCACCATGGGCGATGTGCTTACGGTACTGCCCTTCCAGAACACCATCGCGACATTCCAGCTTACCGGCGCTGGTGTGATCAAGGCTCTGGAAAACGGTGTTGGCCAGGTGGAGGATCTCAAGGGGCGTTTCCCGCAGGTTGCTGGTATGCGCTTTGCCTGGAACGCCGCAAATGCCCCCGGCGGTCGCGTAACGCAGGTTCAGATACGTGACGGCGACGGCTGGGTCGATATCGACCCAAAGGCAACCTATGGCGTGGTCAGCAATGACTATATGCGCTCCGGCGGGGACGGATATTCGGTATTCGCGACCGAGGGGCAGAATGCTTATGACTATGGCCCTGGTCTGGAGCAGGTTGTCGCTGACTACATCAAGGTTAATTCCCCCTATACGCCGAAACTGAACGGTGCGATCCGCGAAGGTTCGGCCTTCCCCGCACCAGAAGCGGCACAGGAAGAAGCGGCGGCCGCTGCTGACCCAGCGGCAGAAACCGAAACAGCGACACCAGCAGCACCAACAGGCGGCGTTTATGTTGTCAAAGCCGGTGACAACCTTTGGGACATCGCCAAGGCAACACTGGGTGATGCAACGCGATGGGTTGAAATCGCTGCACTGAACGGCCTTTCGAAAGGGTCCGTTCTGGCATTGGGTCAGGAACTGAAACTGCCCTGATCTCAGCGACGATTCAGTGACCCTGGAACAGGGGTCGGCGCTGCGGCGTCGGCCCCTATTTTTTGTTATACTGGCCGGGCGATGCGCGCACGCTGGTCTTTGCGCCCCTTCCCCATCGCGGGTTCCTGACCTATCGTCTCCTGATGTGCGGACGATTTGCTTTCACACTGCCCCATGAGGCGATGACGCAGGCCTTTGGCGTCAAACCAGACCCGATGCTGGTCGGACGCGGCCCGCGCTATAACATCTGCCCCACACAAGAGGTTGAGGCGATATTGAGCGACGGCGGCGATCGTGAAGGGCGCCGCGTCGCGCGCTTGCGCTGGGGGTTTATCCCCCATTGGTACAAAACCCCCAATGACGGCCCCCTGCTGATCAATGCGCGCGGCGAGACCTTGGCGCAGAAACCAGCCTTTGGAAAAGCGGCGCGGGAAACACGTTGCCTGATTCCAGCGTCAGGGTTCTACGAATGGCGCCAAAGCGCCGGCAAAGGGAGAGAACCCTATTGGATCACGCCCGCCGATGGGTCCGACATGCTGGCCTGGGCAGGGGTATGGCGTGAATGGGAAGATGGCGCAGGTCAGCGCCTGTCTACCTGTGCCATCGTGACCGTGGGCGCAAACGGACCACTCAGTCCGATACACCACCGCGCCCCGCTCGTGATAGACGAAGGAGATTGGGGGTTATGGCTTGGTGAAGAAGGCCACGGCGCAGCGCAACTAATGCACCCCGCCGCTGATGATTTCTTCGCCTTTCACCGCGTTTCGCCAACCATCAACAAGGCCAAAGCGGATGGCCCGGAACTGATGGCAGAGGTGATCG
>JBMYXS010000056.1:0-23938 GCA_049608645.1 Pikeienuella sp.
GCGGCTTTCGTTGTTACTCGGTGGTTTCTTCGGCTTCTGCCGCAGCGGGCTCGGGTGCGGCTTTTGCGACGCCAACCAGAGCCGGGCGCAAAAGGCGACCGGAGATGGTAAACCCAGCCTGCATCACTTCGATGATCGAGCCATTCTCAGCACCGGGAATCGGCGCTTCAAACATGGCCTGGTGCAGGTTGGGGTTAAATTTCTCCCCCGCTTCTGGCGCAACTTTTTCGATCTTGTGTTTGGAAAATGCGCTCAGCAATTCGCGCTGTGTAAGCTCAACGCCTTCGATCAGGCCAGCGGCATGTTCGCGGGCCGCATCATCAGCATTGGCAAGGGCGCGATCAAAGTTGTCGTGAACCGAAAGCAGATCACGCGCGAGCTTGGTACCGCCATAGTCGGCAGCCTCCTTGCGGTCGCGCTCTGCGCGGCGGCGGGTGTTTTCGGCCTCCGCCAAGGCCCGCATTAGCTTGTCTTTCAGGTCGTCGCGCTCTGCGCGGACAGATTCAAGCTCAAGCGCCAGAGGGTCGGCGTCTTCGGGGAATTCTTCCTCGATATCGAATTCCAATGCGCCATCCTCTGTCAGGATTTCGCCTTCGGCCAATTCTTCTGGGGTAAGGTCTTCGGTTTTCTTGTCGTTCATCTCATTCATCCTTTGCCGAGCGGCCGTGGGCCAGCCAGCATCTCGCCCATCATGCGGGCGGTATAATCCACGATTGGCACAATCCGACCATAGTTGAGGCGGGTCGGCCCGATCACGCCGATGGCCCCGACCACTTTGCGCTCGGCGTTCATATAGGGAGAAATCACCAAAGTGGAGCCGGAAAGCGAAAAGAGTTTGTTTTCAGACCCAATAAAAATGCGCACACCTTCACCATCCTGGGTCAGCCCGATCAATGATGCCAGATCACGCTTGCGCTCCAGATCGTCAAGCAAGCTGCGCATCCGGTCCAGATCCGCAGCGGTCGATGTGTCAAGCAAGTTCGATCGCCCACGTATCAGCAACCGGTCGGGTTCAATTTCACCTTCGCCATCCCAGACCGCAACGCCAGCTTCGATCAGGTCGCGGGCGGTTTGGTCCAACTCACGCCGCCGCGCTGCGATTTCAAACGCGATGACTTCGGTGGCTTCGGCCAGGGTACGGCCAACCAGCATCGCATTCAGGAAATTGGCGGCTTCGCGCATGGAAGAAGGCGTTAAACCGGCTGGCGGCGTGAACATGCGGTTTTCAACGGACCCATCAGTCATCACCAACACCACCAGCGCCGATTGATGGTTCAGTGAAACGAATTCCACATGCTGGATCGGTGCCTCGCGCTTTGGTGCAAACACCAGTGACGCGCAGTGTGACAGGCCTGATAACATCGCGCCTGCGTGATCAAGCGCACGCGTTATGTCACCGTCACTGCGCCCGGCCATATTTTCAATCTGCGCCCGATCCTCTGCATCGACCTCGCCAATTTCCAGCAGTCCATCGACAAACATGCGCAGGCCAGTATGGGTGGGGATACGACCAGCGGATGTGTGGGGGCTGTCGAGCAGGCCGAGATGTTCAAGGTCTTGCATGACATTGCGAACGGTGGCGGCGCTCACGCCACTTTCAATGGCACGGGAAATAGTGCGGGAACCAACAGGTTCGCCCGTTTCAATATAGGTTTCGACCAGCGCCCGAAAAACTTCGCGGCTGCGGTCATTTAGATCGGAAAGATGAGCGGGTTCGGTCATATTTGTTAAGTAGAAACACATTGCGCCGGGGTCAACGGGATAAGGGAGTTGTTGCCAACCAGCTCCTTTCGCTTGTTGCATTTTCTGTGAGAACACAACGGCCGGGGAGGACGCCTTTGCGTGATGTAAACGAACGATTGGTAATTTATTTCTTTCAGGTTGTGATACAGCCGAAATTCCGACCTTCCCTCTGAAGGTTCAGTTAAGCCTTTGCCGCCATTTGAATCTGGTTCGCCTTGCGCGTGGCGTAGGCAGGATCAGATAGACTTGCAGTGTGCCCATAGGTTGACGCCGCCCTCTATACCTTCAGGCAATCCTTCTGTATGCAGCGTCGACGCAAGACTGTGACAAACGATTGGCGACGTAATGACGATTCACGTGCACCAGAACGACCTGCCCGATGGGCTGAACCTTGGTCCTGTTGTTGCGATTGATTGCGAAACCATGGGCCTGATTCCTGCACGTGATCGCCTGTGTCTGGTGCAGTTGTCGGCCGGGGATGGTGATGCACATCTTGTGCAGATCAAGGATCTGACAACGCCTGCGCCAAACCTTAGCGCATTGTTGGCAGATGCAGGCGTCACAAAGCTATTCCATTTTGGAAGGTTTGATATTGCGGTGATGATGCATCGGTTCGGCGTTGTGGCGCGCCCGGTTTATTGCACGAAAATCGCATCGAAACTGGTACGCACCTATACCGACCGCCATGGCCTGAAGAACCTGCTCCATGAGATGTTGAGTGTCGATATTTCCAAGCAGCAACAATCCAGTGACTGGGGCGCGCCCACGCTTTCAAAGGCGCAGCAGGACTATGCGGCATCTGATGTTTTGTATTTACATCGGCTAAAGGCAGTTATGGATCAGCGTTTGGCCCGCGAAGGGCGAGCCGAAATGGCCCAGGCAGCCTTTAATTACCTTCCTGATCGGGCGGCGCTGGACCTCGCCGGTTGGCCTGAAATCGACATATTCGCGCATTAGGTTTTTCAACATGACAGATGATCAAAATTCTGAAGCGGTCAGGTCGCTGGAAAGCGGGCGCCGCGTCCTCAACATCGAGGCAGCTGCGCTGACTGCGTTTGCAGGCCAGCTCGATGCCGCCTTTGCGTCCGCGATTGATGTGCTGATGGCGGTCAAGGGGCGCGTTGTTGTCAGCGGTATGGGAAAGTCGGGGCATGTTGGCCGCAAGATCGCGGCAACCTTTGCGTCAACAGGCACCCCGGCGCAGTTCATCCACCCCGCTGAGGCGAGCCACGGTGATCTGGGCATGTTGACCAAGGATGATGCGGCGCTGGTCTTGTCCAACTCCGGTGAAACCGCTGAGCTGGCCGATCTTATCGCTTATACCCGTCGCTATCAGATCCCGTTGATTGGCGTGGCAGCCAAGCCGGAGAGCACGTTGCTGACAGCGGCGGACATCGCGCTTTTGTTGCCCCGTGCGGAGGAGGCATGCCCGGTCGGGTTGGCCCCGACCACATCGACAACTCTGACGATCGCGCTTGGTGATGCGCTTGCGGTTGCCTTGATGGAGCGGCGTGGCTTCACGCCAGAGAATTTTCATAAATTTCACCCCGGCGGGGCGCTTGGGTCAAAATTGGTGAAAGTCAGCCAGATCATGCACAAAGGCGCTGAAATGCCTGTTGTTCGTGCTGAAACGCCGATGCGTGAGACATTGATTGAAATGACCTCCAAGGGCTTTGGCATTGCTGGCGTCGTGGATGCCGATGGCCGTTTGACCGGGGTGATCACCGATGGTGATCTTCGGCGCAAAATGGAAGTGTTGCTGGATAGCACGGCTGGCGATGTGGCCACCAAAGACCCGTTGACGATTGATCCCGGTTTGCTCGTTTCTGCCGCTCTGGCGGTGATGAACAACCCGGAGCGCCCGACCACGTGCCTTTTTGTTGTCGATGAACAAGACGCCGCGCGGACACCAGTTGGTGTTGTGCACATGCATGATGTGTTGCGGGCAGGTGTGCACTGATGAGCGGTGATGCCAGTCCACGCCCACGGCGGCGCAAGGGGGCCGCGCAGTGGGTGCGCTATGGCCTTGCTGGCGCGGTTTTGTGTGTGCTCGGCGCCATTTTCTGGCTGACCAATACCGGATTTGAGGATGACGGGCTAAGTGTTTCAGGCGTTGATCTGAGCAACCTTTCCGAGGGCCTGAAATTGTCTAACCCCCGGTTCACCGGCGAAACCGCCAAGGGTGAGCCGTTTACCCTGTCCGCTGCCTGGGCGTTGCCTGATGGGGCGCGCCCTGACGAAGTGGAATTGAATGAGGTCGCGGGAGAGGTCCACCTTGCCGATGGCCGAATGGTCGAAATGCAGGCTGCGCACGGTGTCTTTTTTCCGAAACAAGATGTGGTGACCGTTGCGGGCGATGTGCGTCTGTCACGCTCTGACGGATACGAAATCACTGCCTCTGCCGCGCGTGTTGATGCCGCTGCCGGCCAGGTCACGGCTGAGGGGCCGGTTCGGGCCATCGGACCGCAGGGCGAAATTACAGCAGGGTCACTTCGGGCTGAGCGCAATGGCGCTTCCGGGCCGGGTGACTATATTTGGTTTGAAAACCGTGTGCATCTCCGCATTATGCAGCCAAAGTTGGCTTCAAAGCAGTGACGCCACAATCTGAAGGAGCGCGCCTTGTCCGTTAAAACATTTGCCGCCAGCACTCTCGCCGCATGCCTCGTGTTCACGGGGGCTGCTTTTACGGGCGTAAGCGCCGACACGAAAAGCCCCTTTGGGGGGTTCCGGCATGACGAAACGCAACCCATCGAAATCGCTGCTGACAGTCTGGAAGTGCGCGAAGCGGATGGAATCGTCATTTTCACCGGGGCCGTTGATGCGGGTCAGGGCACGCTGCGGCTCACCTCGAACAAGCTCACTGTTACATATGGTGATGGTGGTGCCGGATCTGGTGAGATTAACAAGATGCGGGCCGAAGGGTCTGTTTTTATCGCGAATGGCGCGGAAACGGCTTCGGGTGATTGGGCTGAATACAATGTGGCTGGCGGCGTGATCACCATGGGTGGCGCGGTAACGCTGACGCAGGGCGGCAATGTTGTCAAAGGTGGTAGCCTGAAGATCGACCTTAATACTGGGCAAGGTGCCGTTGATGGTGCCGGCGGCCGGGTCAAGAGCGTGTTCACACCCGCGAAAAAGTCAGACTGATCCATGGCCGATGGGGCTGCGGCCATGCAGGCATCTGAGGATACGTCACGCACAGGTTTGCGCGTGCGCGGCATTGCGAAAACCTATCGTAAGCGCCCGGTCGTGCGCGGTGTTGACCTTGACCTGAAACAGGGAGAGGCCGTGGGCCTGCTAGGCCCAAACGGGGCAGGCAAAACGACGACCTTCTACATGATTACGGGTCTGGTGCAGACCGATGCTGGCGAAATCAGCATTAACGACAAAGATGTGACCGACTTGCCGATGTATCGCCGTGCGCGGCTTGGCCTTGGCTATCTTCCGCAGGAAGCGTCAATTTTCCGCGGGCTGTCGGTGGAGAAGAATATCCTGGCGGTGTTGGAACTGACCACGCCGGACCGTGACGCGCGTCATGCGCGGCTGGATGCATTGCTTGATGAGTTTTCGGTGGCGCACCTCCGCGCTGCGCCGGCGACGTCGCTGTCGGGCGGGGAGCGGCGGCGCGTTGAAATTGCGCGGTGCTTGGCGTCTGACCCGTCTTTCGTTCTGCTTGATGAGCCTTTCGCGGGCGTTGACCCGATCGCGGTGAATGACATCGTGGATCTCGTCAAACATCTTAAAAACCGCGATATTGGCGTGTTGATTACCGACCACAATGTGCGCGAAACTCTCGAAATCGTGGACCGTGCTTATATTTTACATGACGGTCAGGTCTTGATGAATGGCGCGCCGGATGATGTGGTGAAGGACCCCAACGTACGACGCGTCTATCTTGGTGAAGGGTTTCGTCGATAGAACGTCTGACGAAAGGGCCCACTGGCAAAGCCGGAGCCTGTTTGAGTTATGTCGTTCGCTCAACGTCTTGAGTTAAAGCAATCGCAGCAACTGGTGATGACACCCCAGTTGCAGCAGGCGATCAAGCTGTTGCAGATGTCTGCAATGGACGTGGGCGCGTTTGTTGCTGACGAAGTTGAGCGTAACCCCTTGCTGAGTATCAATGATGGCGGGGGCGAACAGGCAGCACCCGTTGCGGAGCGGCCCTCCGCTGCTGGCGCCGATCACGACATGGGTGATATCGGCAAGGTCGAAACCGCCTTTGACGGCGCATCCGGTGCCGCCGCCAACCTCTATGAAGGGGCGGAGGCCGCTGTGCCCGTCACCACGCTAAATTCTGGCGGTGACACCCATTTCAGCTGGGCCGGCACGGGCGGCGGTGGCGCGATGGGGGAGGCCACGGGGTTTGAAGACCGATTGGCCGAAGAAGTCACCCTGCGCGATCACCTGTTGCCGCAAATCGCCATGGCACAGGCCCCTGCGTCCGTGGTCATGCTAGCGTCGCTTCTGGTCGATGAAGTTGACGGGGCGGGATATCTCCGGGCGGATACGACCGCTTTGCAAAGCAAGTTGGCGGTGCCCGATGATGTGATGGCAGCGGCCATTGCGTTGTTACAATCGTGTGACCCGGCGGGAATCGGCGCGCGCGACCTTTCCGAGTGTCTGGCATTGCAGTTGCAGGAGCAAAACCGATTTGATCCGGCAATGGCGGCACTGTTGGCAAATCTCAATGACCTGGCGGCGGCGCGGTATGATCGGCTTGAGGCGGCATGCGGCGTGGAAATGGACGATATTCGCGAAATGGCGCAGGAGATTCGCGCGCTTGATCCGCGGCCGGGCGCACGGTTTTCATCCGGTGTGGCGCAAACCGTCATTCCGGATGTCTTTGTGCGCCGGAACCAGCTTGGGGGCTGGTCGGTTGAAATGAACGCCGATGCCTTGCCAAAGGTTTTGATCGACACACGATACGCCGCTGAACTGAACGCACAGGGCCACGAAGAAACGCGAACATTTGTTGAAGCCGCGAAGCAGAGTGCAACATGGTTAACCCGTGCGCTGGATCAGCGTGCCCAGACCATTATGAAGGTGACTTCGGAAATCATCCGCCGACAGGCATCGTTCTTTCAAATGGGCGTTTCCGGCCTGAAACCCATGACGCTTCGGGATGTGGCGGCCGAAATCAACATGCACGAATCAACCGTAAGTCGCGTAACGGCGAATAAATACATGGCGACAGAACGCGGCGTGTTTGAATTGAAATTCTTTTTCACCCAGGCCATTTCGGCAAGTGATGGTGGAGACTCCCATTCCTCAGAGGCTGTACGCTCTCAGATCAAGGCGCTGATCGGGCACGAAGATTCCCGTAAACCGCTGTCTGATGATCAGATTGTAAAAATCCTCACGAAATCGGGTGTTAATCTTGCGCGGCGGACCGTTGCGAAATACCGTGAATCTATGGACATACCTTCTTCCGTCCAACGCAAGCGGCTTGCCGCTGCTGCGTTGAGAGCCTGACCTCAGGTTCGTTTCGGGTACTGGATTGGTGGTAATTTTGCGGCGGTTGACTTCACAATCTCCCCCCCATAGAACGCCCTCCGCGCAGGAGGGGTTGTCCATCCGGTTCGCGCCGGACCCGCCCTTAAACAAAAAGCGAGGCTTTTAATGCGCATCCAAGTTAATGGAAAACACATAGATGTCGGTGAAGCACTGACGTCCCACGTCGAGACCGAACTGACGGCCGCGATCGGGAAATATTCGGACCGACCGATTGAAGCGGTCGTGACGTTCTCCAAGGATGCACACGAATTCAAAACGGACATGACGGTTAAACTGAGCGAAGGTCTGACGGCAAAAGCCAGCAGCCGCGGAACCGAGATATATGCCGCTTTTGATAGTGGTGCCGAAAAGGTTGAAAAACAGCTGCGCCGCTATAAGCGCCGTTTGAAACAACATCGCGGCGAGGGGGAGGCCGGGCCGGCCATTCCCGCCGCCTCCTATGTCCTTGCAGGCGCGCAGGACACCGACGAAGACAACGAAAACCTGTCACCTGTCGTCATTGCCGAAATGAAAACGGACCTTCGTTCGCTTTCAGTTGGTGAGGCGGTCATGCAGATGGAACTGGAAGATGCCAAGTTCCTGATGTTTAGAAATGACAGCCACGGCCGCCTGAACATCGTCTTCCGCCGCGAAGACGGAAACATTGGGTGGATTGACCCGGAAAACCTGGCAGCGTAATGCGCTGACAAGACAAGCGGGCCCGCCCAGTTAAGGCGGGCCTGATTCTGAACTAGCTGAGGGTTCCGAATGGAACTGAAAGACATCGTAACGCCTGAGGCCGTCTATGCAGGTCTCAATGCAACCAGCAAAAAGCACCTCTTGCAGGAGCTGGCGCAGCGCGCTGAGGACCGGTTGGGCCTTGAGGCCCGTGCCGCCTTCGAAGGCTTGTTGGAGCGGGAGCGCCTGGGTGCCACCGGCATGGGGCGCGGTGTTGCTGTGCCGCATGCACGTTTGCCCGGCCTCACGTCCGTACGCGGCGTTTTTACGACTTTGTCTCGCCCCGTCAGCTTTGACGCGATTGATGATGAGCCTGTGGATTTGGTGTTTGCTTTGTTTGCACCAGAAAATGCCGGGGCTGATCACCTGCGGGCGTTGGCCCGTGTATCGCGCCGTTTGCGGGATCCGGCTGTCTGCATGAAGCTGCGCGCGGCCGATCATGTTGAGGCGATCTACGCGGTGCTTACCGACACCGAGCAGTCGAAAGCAGCCTAAGCTGCGCCCTTCCTTTTCACGTAATCTATAGTGTGCATGCGCATCGGCGGGTAAAGTGCGCCTTGCTGCCCCGCCCAGCAAAGCGGCAGTGTCCGCTGTGCTGAGGGTGTTTCACAATATCATGTGGGTAAGGTGGCCGCCCGTTGCGGCGCATCTTGTCAGAGCGGCGGAACGCGCGCTTTGAAGTGACCCTTGACGCCCTGTGGCCACTGGCGAAACGGTACAGCCCCGGTTTCCGACGCGGCATGCCCTGCCGCATATTCAACAACCGCTGCCGCAGCATCGGCGGTGGGCTCGAACCCGCCAAGAACATAGGTCAGCTTGCCTTCGGCAGATATGGCGATGTTGCAGCCGTGTTCACAGCCCATCAGGCAGGCAACGGCGCGCACATTGACGGCGGCAACGTCATTGGCTGCGGCGTGCATTTCGGCCAACAAGGCCTCGCCACAGGGCGCGCCTTCTTTGGCGTCGCGCAGCTGGGGTTGCCGACATGTTTCGCAAACGGTGATGGTGCTGACGGTTGTCATGGTCTTGCGCTGCCTCTGGTTTGTTTTTGCCTGCCCCCGATAGCGGGAACCGCGCCCTGCGCCAAGGCCCTTGGCGCATGATTTGAAAGCTATACCAGCAATCGCAATGCACGCGGATTATTGGGGTGCCAACCGGGCTGCGTGTCTGCCGCGGGGCACCTTTGCCAACGCTGCTCAGGTTCCCAGCACGCAGCGGCGAGAAGACGCGCGATCATATCTCCGGCGTGGTCTGCCCCAGACAACATGAATGGTACAGGGTTTGCGTGTTGGTTCGTCGTGCTAACGGATCACGTTCATCTTCAACTTGATGCGCTTACGTTCATTGGTTGGCAGGTGTTTGTTCAGGCGTTTGTTAGCATAGCCAAACAAGGCAATGATACAGAGCGTCAGCAGGATGAAATATACGGCGACAATCGGATAGGCGACGAAGGGGTTGAACGTCCGCTCTGCGAAATATTTTGCATAGTAAAGCGCATCACCCGCCTGTTTCCACGCCGGAAAACCGCTGAAAAAGACCAGCGTGGTGGCATGTGCCAGAAAAATCGCCTCGTTGGTATAACTTGGCCAGGCGAGGCGCAGCATGGTTGGCCATGTTATGCGGCGGAATTTCTTGCCTGCGGTCATGCCGACGGCATCTGCGGCCTCCAGATCGCCCTTCGGTACGTTCTTGAGCGCCCCATAGAAAATCTCTGCCGTGTAGGCCGATGTGTTGAGAAACAGCACGATCAGCGCCCCGGCCCATGCGCGGGTGAACCAGCGCGTTTCGGCGGTTAGTTCAACAAACCCAAGATCGAGCGTGCCCGTGACCTTGGGGATCAGTACGAACGCCTCATAAAAAAGAAAAAACTGGATGAAGAGGGGGGAGCCTCGGAAAACAAAGATGAACGCCTTGGACGGGATGGAAAGCCACCGTTTCGGGCTGGCCTTTCCGAGGGCCACAAGCGTGGCAAAGACAAACCCGAGCAACAGCGCGAACACGGCGAAATAGATGTTCCAGATCAAGCCGGACCCGATCAGCACAACCTGTTCGCAAAGGGTGATATCACCCTTGGGCAATGACCGTTCACCATACCCGAGGGAGCGGAACGCGTAGGATGAAATGGTATCAAGACAGCTCATCGTGCCACTCCCGCCGCGAAACGCGCATTAAGGCGGGCAAAGCCCTTTTCGCTGAGCCATGTGAGGAACAGGTAGAACACCAGCAGCACAAGGAAGTATCCCAGCCGCCAGTCATCATGGGGATAGGCATAGCGGAAGGTCTTCGCCCCGCCGAGTTCCCGCGCCCAATAGACGATATCCTCGATACCGAGGATGAACAGAAGCGGTGTTGCCTTGACCAGGATCATCCAGAGGTTCGACAGCCCTGGCAGCGCATAACGCCACATCTGGGGCAGATGAATACGGCGTAGGATCTGGCGCGGTGTCATACCAACGGCCTCGCCCGCTTCTAGCTGGCCCTTGGGCACGGCATTCATCGCGCCATAGATGATATTGGCAGCAAAGGCACCAAACACGATGGTTATGGCGGTGGTGGCCAGAACAAACGCGTAAACATCATGCTGCCATTCGGGCGCGCTGTTCAGCGGCAGTTTGGCAATGTCACAAACAACGAAATCATTGCCTTGGCGAATGGGGGCCTCAACATCGGAACAAAGCGCCTTGTGGCGGAGCCATTCAAGCCCCTGATCAAGTGCGATGGGCACAAACAGGAAAAAGGCGATGTCGGGGATACCCCGCACCATGGAGGTATAAATCGTGCCGATCCAGCGCAGGGGCGCAAACCGGGATCGCCGCGCCAGGGCACCGCCAAGGCCGAGTAGCAAGACAAGGGGGGTCACAATCGCCAGCAGCAGCATCACAGTGCCAACACTGTAATAAAGCGACCAGTGCTTAGGCGTGTTGAGATAGCAAAGCCACCAATTCAGGCCTTCAAGCGTTGATGGATCAGCGCACATGCACCATCCCCCTCAGGATGTAAAACCGTCAAACCAACTTGTCTGTCAGTTGGAAAACCGGCGGCGCATTGCTGCGCCGCCGGAATAAAAGTGCGCCGATTCTAAAGCATGAACCGGCGCATTTCAGATCAGTAACCGGCGATGCGACCGTCAAACCATTTGGCGATCATCGCGTTCAGCGTGCCGTCCGCTTTCATTGAAGTAATGGCCGCGTTCAGCTTGGCTTTCAACTCGCCATCGCTTTCACGAACACCGATACCAACGCCATCACCGATGGAGGGCTTGGGACCAACAAATTCAAACTCGCCATTGGACTGCGTGATGATATCGCCAAGGAACGCCTGATCAGCCAGAACGGCGTCAACTTCGCCATTGCGAACGGCTGCAACGGTGTCGTCGGCTGTTGGGAATTCAACCAGCGTCGCGCCGCTGTCAGCAACGTAGGATGCCTGAATTGTGCTGGCCTGCGCTGCGATAACGGCTGTGGTCACGTCGATGTCAGCGCCCGCGAGCGCAAGATAGGCGCTTGGATCTGCGGGGAAATAATCCTGCGTGAAGTCGATGACTTCGTCACGTTCCGCTGTGATCGACATGCCTGCGATGATGGTGTCGTAGTTACCTGCAACGAGGTTGGGAATGATACCATCCCAATCGTTGGTGACCCACGAACATGCAAGGCCAGCGCGTTTGCAGATTTCGTCGCCCACTTCACGCTCAAAGCCATCAACTTCGCCCGCATCGTTGATGAAGTTGTAGGGAGGGTAGGCGCCTTCTGTGCCCATGCGTACGGCGTGGCCGTCGGCCAGGGCGGCTGTTGCTGACAGCGCAAGCGCGCCGAGCATAAGTGTGATGGATTTCATGTGTTCTCTCCGAGTTTACAGTTTATTGATTACAGCACGCTGGCGAGGAACTCGCGGCAGCGGGCTGATTTTGGCGCACCAAACACCTGATCGGGCGCGCCTTCTTCCTCCACCAACCCCTGATGAAGAAAGACAACCTTGTTCGAGACTTCGCGCGCGAAGCCCATTTCATGCGTGACCACGATCATTGTACGGCCTTCGTCAGCCAGCGTGCGCATAACCTTCAACACCTCGCCGACCAATTCAGGGTCGAGCGCGGATGTTGGCTCATCAAACAACAGAACCTTTGGGTTCATCGCCAAGGCACGGGCGATGGCAACGCGCTGTTGCTGGCCGCCTGACAGTTGCGCGGGGTACATGCCGCCCTTGTCGGCTATTCCGACCTTTGTCAGTTGCGCAATGGCTTCGGCCTCGGCCTCTTGTTTGGATTTGCCGAGCACTTGAACAGGGCCTTCCATGACGTTCTCCAGAACTGTCATATGGGCCCACAGGCAAAAGTTCTGAAACACCATGCCCAGTTTGGAGCGCAGGCGCGTTATCTGCTTGGTATCAGCCCCGATGATGCGCCCGGCAGCGTCAGTGCGCGCCACGATTTCTTCGCCGTCGAGGGTGATGCGCCCACTGTCCGGTGGTTCCAGAAAGTTGATGCAGCGCAGCAAGGTTGATTTACCTGACCCTGACGACCCGAGAACAGAAATCACATCGCCTTGCGCAGCATTCAAACTGACGCCTTTCAAAACGTGTAGATCACCGAATGATTTTTGTATGTCTTCTGCAACGAGCATGGGCCGCCTGTCTTCCTAAACCAAAGGTACTAAGGCGTAGGAATCGTTGCCGGTGCAAGGGGTGACGTTGCAAAAACGACAGAGATTCGTGCGTTTCGGCGCTTTTGGTGGCGTGAGCGAACGTGGCGGTTCGCTATTGGCCCAGATTGACGATCTCCAATTCTTGCCCGTCCCGCAAGCCGACCACAAAGCCCGAAGCCGTTGCCGCAATCGCTTTGTCGATCCGGGCGGGCAGGGGAACGGTCGCAACGTCTTGCAGCCTGGGCTGACCAAACGACATGATGCGTAGGTGGCGACGGTCGGCTGACGGCAACGCAAGAATGGGCCGCCCGTTTGCGGTGCCGATGGCTGACAATCGCAGTTCTCTCGACCCGATGGCATGGTTGGAAAACCCATATGCGTCACCGAGATGGCGCAACACCCCCTGTTGATATGAAACAAGGGCAAGCGTCCCGCCGATGTGGGGCGTGGTGACATAGGCAATCTGCAAGCCTTCACCGTTCACAAATGGCGCAATGCCGGCGATGTTCAGCCAGCGGTTTGATCGGCCAATAAAGGGCGTCGTTGCCTTTTGGCGAAGATGCCCGCTTTCCAGCCCATAAATGGTGACAGCGGCACCCTCGTGAACTGATGAGCGGATGGTAATCACTTCGACCAGCCCGTCACCATCCAGGTCCGCGAGGCGCGGGTAGCGGTCCTCAAAAACCTCTGACTGGGGCAAATCAAGGTCATGGCGCTGACCAGCATGGGTAATGATGGAAAGCCTGCCAGCTTCAATCGCATCACCCATGATGCCGTGGCCGTAGCGTTCGGTCGGTTCGTCATAAAACGCCGTGGTGATGTCTCCCCCTTCATGGGTGGTGATCAACCCATCAGGCAAACCGCCCCCGGCTTGGCGTGTTTCATGGGTGAGTTCCGTTAAAGAACCCGCGAACGGCACAGCCCGCCATTCGGCTTGCCCAATGCCGCCCGACGCAAGAACCAATGCGGCGATAGTCAGATATAGTTTTGCCATGATGACCCCCGAAACTGTCGGAGATCATCTACCCTAAATCATCCCTTCACGCAGATCACATTCCCGTAGGATAGAGCTGTTGCAGGGGTGGTTTGTTTACGGCCCGGCCCATTTGATCTGGCAAATTTCGGCAGAGTTGCCATCGAAGTTCCAGACCCGGCCAAAGTCGCGGAATTTGGATTTGACACCAACCGCCGTGATAACGGTGGGGCCCATCCAATAGGGGGTGTTGTTGATCGTCACGCCGCCCTTGCTGGGGTCGGCCCCGTCCAACGGCCTGATCTGCCCGAAAATGGCGCGACCTGCGGTAAAGGTGCGCATACCATCTTCGGAGATTTCAAAGGTTGTCGGCTCCCGCCGTGCGCCGAGATAATTGCCAACCAGCATCTGGAACAGGCCAGTGGTGCCGCGTGCCGAACCGGTCATGATCATTTCAAGGGCGTTGAACTGATCGTCATCGGCCAGCTCATCAATATAAAGCGCGACGGTCCAGTTGCCTTCGCCCATACGGCCCGGAATATCGACCATGAAGCCAACACAGAGGCCGGAGATATCGGTCTTGCCGTAATAGCCGCTTTCGACCTTTACGCCGAACCATGTCTGGCAATAGCCCTGTGTCGGACGGGCACTGCCGAGCGAGATAACGCAGGGGCAGAAAACCTCACAGTTACAGTTCATGGCCAGTTCGCCATCAACTTTCCACTCAGGTATTTCAGGCTTTTTCTTTGATTTCGCCATGGTGTAACCCCCTTGTTAAACGCTGGTAGCAAGCATGTAGATGCCCGCTGCGGTCAGGCCTGCGCCTGTTAACTTGCCCCAAATTTCAGCTTTGGGAAGAATTTTTTCGGCCAGAAAGTAAAGGGCGATCACCGCCATCCACCAAACATTCATTGCGCCAAACACAAACATCAAGCCCATGAAGGCAACGCAGCACCCAAAGCAATACAGCCCGTGACGCGCCCCGACAGGGAAAGCCCCGGCCAGGCCCGGTTTCCAATGCGCCAGAAGATATTGCAAAGGGTGGCGGCAGTGCTTCAGGCAAGCATCCTTCAGCGGCGTGAACTGATAGAGGCCCGCGATAAGCAGCAGAACGCCCGCCGCAATCGGCGTTGCCTGCGTGCCGCCCATGGTAAAATAGTCCGACCCACGCCACACCATCTGCAGGATTGCCGCGCCAATGGAAAACGCCGCCCACAGAATGAAATAGCTGACCGCAAAGAGCGTGATGCGCAGCGCAAGGCGCAGGCCTTCATCCTCTTTCGCGCTCACGCCTGCATAGACTGACATGACAGGCGCCATCGCCGGCAGCATCATCGCCGCCATCATCAAAAGCCACATCGCTGAGGTTTCCATGACTGTGCGCAGGGACCAATCGGTTGGGTCCATGGACATGCCGAACATGTCCATCTGGCCCATGCCCATGTTACCCATGTTCATGTTCCCGGCGTCCATATTACTGGCGTCCATGCCCGAGGATGTTTCACCCATCTTCATGCCTGTTGACGCCTCGGGCTTCATTTCGGTGCCCATTCCACCGGATGAACCTTCGGACATGCCTTGCATTGTGCCATCGGCCGGGGCCATGGCCTGACCATCAGCTTGCGGCATGGACATACCGTCCATCTTCGTGCCGCCGCCCATCTGCATGGCATTCATGTCCATCGTGCCCATCACCGACCATGTCGCCAGCCAAAGAGCGGCAGCGAACAGGACCGTGACCGCTACGGTCAGGAACCGGGGGTCGTCAACTTTGGTCAAAACACTCATTTTTCACGTCTCGTTAATAGTCCGGCGGCAAGACCGGAAACATATGCGGCCATGGCGCCCACCTGGGCCTCCGCCGTTTTCAGGTCGCGGGTTTCAAGGGCATCGGCAATGGCCTCATGGCCCGCTGCCATAACTTCCCGATCCCGCGCTTGATAGGTGATGAGGTTCAAGAGCGGCTGCATGCCTTCGACCACACCGGCCATCTGAAAGCTGAGCATCGGGTTGCCCGCCGCATCCGCAAGCGCCCGATGGAACCGCACGTCAGAGGCACAAAATTCTTCGTCTGATGTATCGGCGCTGCGCTGCACCTCAATCTCAACGCGCATTGCGGCGATGTGATCAGGGCCACGGCGTTTCATGGCGAAGGGGAGGCAGGATTTCAGCAAGGCAAGACGGGCCTCTATCACCTCAGCGGGGTCAGCGCCTTGCATGCCAACAACCAGCATCGAAAGCGTTGCGAGGCTGTCATGGGCCTGCGCCCAACTGATCCGGTTTACAAACGTGCCACCCGTCGGCCCCCGGCGGGAACGGATCAGGTTTTGCGCTGCCAGACGCTTCAGCGCCTCGCGGATTGTCGGGCGGGAAACGGAATACCGCTCGGCCAATTCCTGCTCTCCGGGCAGGCGTTCGTCGGACACAAGTGCACCATCAACAATGCTATCGCGAAGCTGGGCCGCGATATCGGTTGCTAGGCTTGTATCTGACTGTTTGGCTTTCTCGGTCATGCGACTCCCTCTTTGTCTGACAATTACCGGGTCAGGATTTATAACGCAATTCGCGAAGGGAGATTTGTTTGACAAATAGGAGGCCACGTCGCAAACCCTCCGCAACAATATGCAACGCGAAGGATCATTCCCATGAGTTTCAACGCCCTGATCGTTAACAAAGCCGAAGACGGCGCCATCAGCCAGTCGATCGAAGCCATCGAGGTGGATCGCCTGCCCGAGGGCGAAGTGCTCGTCGATGTTGAATATTCCACGCTGAACTACAAAGACGGCCTGTGCCTTACGGGCAATGGCGGCCTTGTGCGCAACTATCCGCATGTGCCGGGCATTGATTACGCAGGCACCGTCGCTGAAAGCAGCGATGACCGTTACAAAGCGGGTGACAAGGTTGTCCTGACCGGCTGGCGCGTTGGCGAAGTTTCCTGGGGGGGCTATGCCCAAAAGGCCCGCGCCAAGGCTGATACACTCGTGCCTCTGCCCGCCGGTTTGACAACAAAGCAGGCGATGTCGGTTGGTACAGCTGGCTTTACCTCAATGCTGTCTGTGCTTGCGCTTGAAAACCATGGTTTGAGAGTGGGCGATGGCCCCGTTCTCGTAACGGGTGCAGCAGGTGGTGTTGGCTCTGTCGCGGTGGCGATTTTGGCCGCGCTCGGGCACGAGGTTGCCGCTGTGACGGGCCGTCCTGATCAGGCTGATTATCTGAAATCGCTTGGTGCCTCGCAGGTTGTGGCGCGCGAAGAACTGGCCGAACCTTCGGGCAAACCCCTGGAGCGTGAAACCTGGGCCGGTTGCGTGGATGCGGTGGGTGGCCCGATGCTGGCCAAGGTGCTGACACAGATCAAATACGGTGGTTCTGTTGCTGCGGTTGGTCTGGCGGGGGGCGCGAAATTGCCGACAACGGTGATTCCCTTCCTGCTGCGTGGTGTGAACCTGCTGGGTATTGATTCGGTGATGCAGCCCTATGCGCCCCGCGTCGCAGCGTGGGAGCGGATCGCCAAAGACCTGCCAATGGAAAAACTCGAAGCCATGGTGCAGATGGCGTCCCTGTCTGATCTGCCCGAACTTGGCGCTTCGATTCTCAAGGGCGGGGTTAAGGGCCGCGTCGTGGTTGATGTGAACGCCTGATCGGCAAAGACTTTTGCGGGGCGCAGTTCGTGCGACCCCGTAAATATCAGTGAAACACCCGTTTGCGTGATATCCGCAGGCGGGTGTTTTCGTTTAAGCTTTGCTGCATGCGTCGGGGGGGCTGTCTATGAATGATGACTTTGTTGATGGTCCGGCGGGGCGGCTGGAGGTGTCTCGCCAGCGTGCCGTTGGGCAATCGAAGGGGGATATTCTGTTCGTTCACGGTGCCTGGTCATCGGCCTGGTATTGGCAGCCGCATTTCATGCCTTATCTGGCTGCGGCGGGGTGGAATGTCGCGGCTTTGTCGTTACGCGGACATGGCAAGAGCGATGGGCGGGTACGCTGGACCTCAGCTGCGGCATATGCCTCAGACGTTCACGCCGTGGCAAAGACCATGGATAACCCGCTGATCGTCGGGCATTCCATGGGCGGTTTTGTTGCGCAGAAATTTGTTGCAGAACATGGTGCACGCGGCCTGGCGCTTTTGGCTACGGCACCACCATCCGGTGTATGGCCGACGTTCCTGCGTACGCTTCGAAGCCATCCTCTAAAGGTGCTGAAGGTTAACCTTACGCTGGATCTGCACGCGCTGGTCGCGGCGCGCGATGATGCGCGGGCATTGTTGTATTCGCGCGGGCCGGATGATCTGCCTATGGATGGGTATTTGGACAACCTCCAATCTGAAAGCTATCGCACTTTTCTTGATATGTTGCTGGCGCCTGTTCGCCGCGCGGCAAAGGTACCAACGCTTGTGATCGGCACCACTGACGACAGGGTTTTTCCGCCCTCTGACACGGTGCGTACCGCTCAGTTTTATGGCGTGACACCTGTTATGATTGACGGCTCGCACATGTTGACCGTGGATGCGTTTTGGAAAGACGCTGCAAATGCGGTGATGTCTTGGGCTGACGGCTTGCCCTAACCGCGCTATGCAGGTGCAAACAACAGCAGGAGCGCCCGCATGACCCTTGATCTTGATTTTGTCCGCAACCAGTTCCCCGCTTTTTCCGAACCGTCGTTGCAAGGGTGGGCGTTTTTTGAAAACGCAGGTGGGTCTTATCCGGCACGGCAGACGATAGAACGGCTGACCGATTTCTATACCCGCCTGAAGGTGCAGCCCTATGCGCCCTATCCTGCCGCCACCGAAGGTGGGGAATTGATGGACAGCGCGCGGGCGCGCATGGCCGAACTGCTGTGTGTTGAGACAGAGGAGGTGAACTTTGGCCCCTCGACAACTGCCAACGTCTATGTGCTGGCGAAGGCCTTTCGCGACAGTATGGCAGAGGGGGATGCGATCATCATTTCTGACCAGAACCATGAGGCGAACACCGGTGCGTGGGCGCGGATGGCTGACAGTGGCATTGATGTGCGCATGTGGGCCGCAGACCCTGAAACCGGTTTGCTGGATATGGCGGAACTGGATCGGTTGCTGGATGAGCGCGTGAAACTGGTGGCCGTGCCCCACTGTTCCAACATCGTCGCCGCCTTGAACGACATTCCCGCCATTGCGGCAAAGGCGCAAGCGGCGGGCGCGGCCTGTATCGTGGATGGCGTGAGCCACGCGCCGCACGGCATGCCGAATGTCGCGGAGCTTGGCTGCGATATTTACATGTTCTCGGCCTATAAGACCTTTGGGCCGCATCAGGGTGTGATGGTGGTGCGGAATGACTGGGCGATGCGCCTGCCTTCACAGGCCCATTATTTCAATGAAAGTTACGCGGTTAAACGCCTGACGCCGGCCGGGCCAGATCATGCGCAAGAGGCAGCGATGAATGGCGTCGCGGACTATTTCGATGCGCTTTATGACCACCATTTTCCCGGTGGGGCTGGGGGGGCAGCGAAGAACGCGGCGCTTTACGATTTGGTGCGCGGACAGGAGAAAATCGTACTCGCGCCGTTGCTGGATTATGTCCGCAGCCGCAATGATGTGCGCCTGCTTGGTCCGGCGGACCCGGAGATCCGTGTGCCAACCGTCGCCATCGCTTGTGATCGCCCTGGCGAAGAGATTGCCGCCGACATGGCGGCGCATAAGGTTATGGCAGGCGGCGGCGATTTTTATTCGCTGCGACTGATTGAAAAGATGGACGCCGCGCAGGGCGTTCTGCGCTTGTCTTTCGTGCATTACACATCGCCCGCAGAGGTTGAGCAAGCGATGAAGGCGCTGGACGCCGTTCTGTAGACCAGCTCAACGCATCGGCTGGCCGGAGGGGGTAACCGGGCCAGCCGCTTTGCAGCCAATCATCTGATATTGGGATCGCGGGTTGTGTACCGGCCAGAGGTCACGCGCTCATACCCCGTGACATCCCAGGTGTAGAGATAGGTAGAGGCACGCCGCGCCGCGCCGTCGCTCATCGCGACCTCTACGCTGCGCAGGGCAAATTCATGTGGTTCGGGGTGATCGGGTGAACAGGCTTCAAATCTATCGAGAGCGGGAAACAGCGTATCGCCATCAATGATGCGATAGACCTCTCCGTGCACACGATCTTCGGGGTCGGGGGAGGGCAGCGCACCGGGATAGAAATTCTGGTCCGGTTCATCGGGGTCATTGATGACATAAAGGCGCGCACGGATGGAGCCTGTTCCAGCAAATTCCGCATGCGCGCGCAGCAAATCGCCCAGTGGATGCCCGGCGGCCGCACCAAGCGTGCCGTAAACAAAAAGATGATCATGCCGCATGGTCGTGCCCCGATTTGCGAAGTTTTGCCTCCATTTCAGAATGACGTCGTTGGGGCAAGGCTGGTATGCCCTGAATCGACCGTTCTGGGGGCAATTTTTCAAGGGATATTGCCACTGGGCCCTTTGGGCTGTTACCCCACCTGCATGAGGATCATCGGCGGAAAATTCAAAGGCAAGGCGCTTGCGGCACCTGGCAAGGATGGCGGCGGCGCGGCGCATCTGCGGCCCACATCCGATCGCGTGCGCGAAAGCCTGTTCAACCTGTTGGCACACGGCCCTTATGATGGGGTGCCGGAGGGGTGCCGGGTGCTGGATTTGTTTGCAGGAACCGGCGCGCTTGGCCTCGAAGCGATGAGCCGGGGTGCCACGCGTGCCGTGTTTGTAGACGACCATGGGCCAAGCCGCGCGTTAATCCGCACGAATGTTGAGGCGATGGGCCTTACCGGCACCACCAAGATCTGGCGGCGAGACGTTACACGGCTTGGGCCGCACAAGGGCGAGCCGTTTGATCTTGTGTTCCTTGACCCGCCCTATCGCAGTGGCTTGGGCGTTGCGGCCCTGGCATCAGCCCGCGCCGGGGGGTGGTTGGCGGACAAGGCGCTGATCATCCTTGAGATTGCATCAGACGAAGAGCCGCCCGCCGACGGTGTCTTTGGTGAAATTCTGGATGATCGAAAATACGGTGAAACGCGTATCTTGATAGCCCGTATGTAAGCCGCGTTATCCACCGGTCGCGGGTATGCCTCCTTATATCTGTGAAGATTGTTCCTGCCGCATGAGCCAAAAAAGCCAGCAGGCTGTTGCTGCCCCGCTTGCTCATCCGGCGATTGATCGGCAATGTGCCCTCCATGACAAATGAACACCGTAAAGACTATGCAATCACTGCTGATGGGGCGCATGCCGTTACCCATGATGAGCAGATGTTTTCTGGCGTTACCTCCTTTTGCCGCCGACGCTATGCGCGCGATCTGAAGGGGGTTGATGTGGCTGTCATGGGGGTGCCCTTTGACACTTCGGTGACCAATCGCCCGGGGACGCGTTTTGGCCCGCGGGCGGTGCGTGCCGCGTCCACCAATCTGGCATGGTCGCGGGCGTGGCCATCCTCATTTGACCCTTTTGAACAGCTGAGTGTGGCCGATTGGGGCGATGTGGCGCTTGACCTGGGGTATCCCGAACAGGTGCCCACCCAGATCGAAAACGCTGTACGCGCGGTGCTGGCCGAAGCCGGGGCGACGTTGATCCTGGGGGGGGACCATTTCACGACCTATCCCAGCCTCAAGGCGCACGCAGAAAAACACGGCGCGCCCCTTAGCCTGATTCAGTTTGATGCCCACACCGACACATGGTCAGACGGTGGTGAAAAACGGATAGATCACGGCACGATGTTCTATCATGCGATAAACGAGGGGCTTATTGATCCGGCAACCTCAATTCAGGTTGGCATTCGCACGACGAATGATGACCCGATGGGGATGACCATTCGTGACGCGATTTGGTGCCATGAACACAGCCCCGCAGAAATCGCGGCAGAGATCAAACGGGTGGTGGGGAAACGCCCGACATATATGACATTCGATATTGATGGGCTTGACCCATCATGCGCGCCGGGAACCGGTACGCCCGTTGTTGGTGGCCTGTTTACCTGGCAGGCATTGGCCATCCTGCGTGCGCTCAAAGGTATTAACCTGATTGGGATGGATGTGGTCGAAGTTTCACCGGCCTATGATGTGGCAGAGATCACGGCATTGGCAGGGGCGACCATTGCGCTGGAGATGTTGTGCCTTTACGCGGCCAAAGACGCAGCGTCTTAGGTTGTAAAACTGCGCGACAGGGGATTGAGCGATGAAGGCAGCGATGATTGGCGTGGGTTTGGTTCTGGTGGCGTTGGTTTCACTTTACCAGATGCGAAATGGCGCGCTTTTGTATGTCTATCAGCAGTTTTTCTATGCGCCGCCAGCCGCCGAAGGTTTGGCGGATGCTTTTTATGAATTGGCGGAAACGGAATCGGCAACGCCCGGCACGTCACTGGGGGAGGTCGCTGCTGCGCGGCTTTTATGTGCCGAAGAACTGCTCGGCGCGCGGCCACCGCTTAAGGCAGAGATCGCCTTTCATCGACTGAACTTGATTTTGCTTGGCGCGGGGCTTGGCGTGAAATCCCCGGTTGTTGATCCAGTAGCGCACTATGTGGTCGAGATACGCGGTGATCTTGGGCGTGACACGGCTGTTTACCGCACGACGCCGCCCAGTGAAAAAAGGCTGGTTACCCTCACAGAACGGCTGGCCCAGATCAGCGCGATTGACCACCGTCTGTATGATGACCTGTTGCTGACAATCGAAGAGCACCGGAGCGGCGTAACCGTGTTGACCGACGCGCTGATCAGTGGCGGGTTGCCTTATTACGAATGTGTGGCCAAGCGCAGGCTTTGAGCGTTTGCGCTAATCGGCCTTGTCTATCGGCGCGCCCGCTTTGCGCCAGGCACTGAAACCACCTTCCAACTGTGCGGCATTCTCCAGACCCATTGCGTTCAGGGTTTCAACACTAAGGGCTGAACGCCATGCGCTGGCACAGAAAAACACCAGCTTTTTGCCACTCGCGAAGATAGGTTTGTGATAGGGGCTGGCAGGGTCAACCCAGAATTCCAACATCCCGCGCGGCGCATGGAATGCACCGGGGATACGCCCTTCGCGATCCAGTTCACGCGGGTCGCGGATGTCCACCAGTTGAAAATCATCATCGTGCATGCGGGCCTGTGCATCAGCAACCGGAACGCTTTCTATTTTGGCGGTGGCGGCGGCGACCATATCTTTGACGGGCGTGATAGTCATTTGCTCAGTCCTTCGTTGGGGCTTAACCGCCGCGCGAGAGTTGCGGCGAGGGCCTGAAATTTCTGGTGCCTGTGCGGCGCAGCTGTATCCGCTGCGCGTTGGGCAAGATCATATGCATCAGTTAAACGCCCCTCTGCGGAAGCGGCAAGCGCCAAAGCGTGCAGGGCGTCGGGCGAACCGGCGTCAGCCCCCTTTTGCAGGATCGTCGCTGCATCACCGTCGACAAGCGCAACGTCCGAAATCTCTGCCGCCGCCATGCGTGACAAAACCACCCAGGAAGCTCCGACACCTGCGGCTGCCGCCCGCCGGAAATGAACTGCGGCCTCGTCCGGGCCACCCCCGACACCACCAAGACGCCAAATGCCAAGGGCATGATCCGCCATTGCGTAGTCGCGTGCGGCCAACCGCTCCAGCATCACTATAGCTTCATTCGACTGCCCTGTTGCATCCAGCGCGCGGGAGAGTTGATAGGTCAGGCGCGCGGCGTCGGGCCCCGTGCCGATCGTTGCCAGCGCCTGTTGGCAAAGGTGTGCGGCCTCCAACGGAATATCCTCTACCGCGCGTCCGGGTGTAATGGCGCTGGGGTCGTCAGGGTGCGCGGCGAGACGGTCGCATTCTGTCACCGCAGTTTCTGCCGTTTCGGGCTTTGGAGCCAGCCGTGCAATGACATCCACCAGATTGGCGGCGGGCACCTGCGCTGCGCGCAGATCAAAGGCGCGATTTTCCAGCAGGTCGGACAAGACAACCGTGCCACCGTCCAACGAGGGCGCAATCACGTTTGGGGTGCGAGATGTCTTGGGCAAGGTGGCGGTGATCTGCCCGGTGGTTACATCAACAAGGGCCGCATCGCCGGGGCCGAAGTACGCCGCAAGTGCCCAGGCCTCGTCATCAGATAATATCGCGGGCGGTTGCGGAGCGGTAAAGTGACGTTCACCTTCGATTTCCCAAAGAACGGTGCCGGTCTGGGCATCCTGTGCGCGCAGGCGGCCAGGTTCATCACGCAGTGTATCTGCCGCGATGTAGCTCAGAATCACATCATCGACCTTACCCACCGCATAGCCATGTCCGAGGCTTTCGAGGCTGAACCGTTGTTCACCAGTGGTGGCATCAAGGCCATGCAGGGCCGTGCCTTCGCCCCTCCTGAGCAACAGGTGTTCACCAGCGGCCAAAAATGCGCCCTGTCCCGGAGCGGGGGTTAGGTGATTGGT
>JBMYXS010000057.1:0-23645 GCA_049608645.1 Pikeienuella sp.
TTTTTTGCCCGTCTCAAGGGTCTTACCCGCCCTTTGACTTTATCAAAGTCTCAATTTCCGGACCGCAAATACCGCCCCTCTGCGACCCAAAAACGGCATTTCAACACCTAAAATTCGTAATACGCCAAGGCAGGTCGCGTTTTGAACGCCGCCTCGAACGTAGACAGGGGTAATGATGATTGAGCGTTTTGCATCATGCCCTCGCCTTCAGGCACCAAATCGCGCCGCGCCAATCCGGTCAGGCGAATAAACCAAAATAATACCAATATAGCCGATTACGTGTTCAAGCGGACCTAGTTCGGTTCAAAATTCCTGTTTGCGACGTCGTTTATTGTCAATAATGACGCTTTCAATACATCAATCGGTTCAGGGAAATGTGACCGTTGAGCTAATTGAAATTCAGTCTGTGAATCGTTTGCCACGAAAGCGCACGATCAAGCCGGGAGAACCAGCGGATGAAGACCCACGCACAAGCCGTCGTAATTGGGGGGGGCGTCATAGGGTGCTCCATTCTGTATCACCTCACCAAACTCGGCTGGACGGATGTTGTTCTGCTGGAGCGTGATGAGTTGACCTCCGGCTCAACATGGCACGCGGCGGCGAACATTCATGGCCTGCATGACAACAACAATATCACCCGAATTCAGAATTATACGATGGATCTGTATAATTCGCTGGAAGCGGAAACCGGGCAAAGCTGTGGCGTGTTCCAGCCCGGTTCATTGTACCTTGCACAAACCGAAGCGCGCGAACATCAGTTGCGCCTTCAGGAGGCCAAGGCAAAATACTACGGCCTGAACTTTCACGAAGTCAGCCGCGACGAGGCAGAACGCCTGCATCCGCTGGTCAATTATGATGGCATCCGCTGCATCATGTATGAACCATCGGGTGGCAACGTCGACCCATCAGGCGTCACCAACGCCTATGCATCAGGGGCACGTCAGAATGGCGCGGAGATTCATCGGTTCACACCTGTAACCGCGACCGACCAACAGTCAGACGGCACATGGGTCGTCAAAACGCCGAAGGGTGACATCGTCACTCCGGTTGTGGTGAATGCTGCTGGCCTCTGGGGCCGTGAGGTTGCCGCGATGGCGGGCATTGAATTGCCACTGCAACCGACAGAACATCAGTATTTCGTCACTGAAACCATTCCGGAAATCGCGGCAATGTCTGACCGTCTGCCATCGGTCGCTGACCGAGATGGCGAATATTACCTGCGGCAGGAGGGTCAGGGCCTGCTCGTCGGGGCATATGAAAAAGACGTGCGGTTCTGGGCCGAAGACGGCACCCCGCAGGGTTTTGGCCATGAATTATTCGCAGATGATCTGGAACGCATCGAAGACAATATGATGCGCGCGATTGACCGTGTGCCCGTCGTGGGCACCGCCGGGATCAAGCGGGTCATCAATGGCCCGATGATCTGGTCACCGGACAGCAATGCCCTCTTTGGCCCGGTGCCGGAATTGAAAGGGTATTTCTGCTGTAATGGCATTATCCCAGGTTTCTCCCAATCGGGTGGCCTTGGCTCCCTCACCGCGGAATGGATCGTCACCGGTGAGGCGCATCTCGACATGTTCCCCTGGGACATGGCCCGCTTTGGCCTCTGGGCAGACAAGAAATTCACCAAGGCCCGTGTGGGTGATCAATACGCGAACCGCTTTTCAATCCACTTCCCCAACGAGGAACGCTCCCCCGGTCGCCCGGCCCGTGTGCGGCCCATCTATGAGATGCAAAAAGCCATGGGTGCCGTGTTCGGCCTCAACTATGGCTGGGAACACCCGTTGTGGTTCGCAGATGAGCCGGGAACGGTGGATACCAACGGCTTTACCCGCCAGAACTGGTTTGAGCCGGTTGGCAAGGAATGCCACATGCTGCGCGATCGCGCGGGCATCATCGATATCTCGAACTTTGCCAAATATGCGGTGAAGGGTGAGGGCGCATCTGACTGGCTGAACGCGATTTTCGCCAACAACATGCCAAAGGCCATTGGCCGATCCTGCCTTACACCTCTGATCGGTGTGCGCGGTGGTATCGCGGGCGATTTCACTGTCACCAAACTGGACGATGAGGATTTCCTGATCATCGGCTCGGGCATGGCGGAACGCTATCACCTGCGGTTCTTCAATGCGGTGGAGCGCCCGGACAGCGTGTCTTTCGTCAGCATGACCGAAGAGATGTGCGGCTTCAACGTCGCTGGCCCGCAATCGCGTACCTTGCTGGAGCGGCTGACAAACACGTCGCTGGCCACCGAAGATTTCCCGTTCATGCGGTCCAAGAAAATCACGCTTGCGGGCGTTGATCTGGTCGCGCTCCGCGTTTCATTCACCGGGGATCTTGGGTGGGAACTTCACTGCGCGACCGAAGACCAGGTAAAGCTGTATGAGGCGCTTCTGGATGCTGGCAAAGACCTTGGCGCTGGCCCCGTCGGTTCACGCGCCTTGATGAGCTTGCGCGTTGAAAAGGGCTATGGGTCATGGTCGCGCGAATATTCGCCTGAATATTGGCCGCAGGAAGTGGGCCTCGCCGGGTTGATCAAAATGGGTAAGGATTTCCTCAACAAGGCCGCTTATGAAGCCCTGATGGAGAATGAACCACGTGAGACATTGCAAATCATCGAAGTGCTGAAGGTAGATGATGCGGATGCCACGGGCGGCGAACCGATCTTCCTGCCAGATGGCACACCTGTTGGTCGTGTAACATCCGGCACCTATGGCTACACTGTCGGCAAATCACTGGCGCTTGGCTTTGTGAAGGGTGTTGAGGCAGGTGCCGAGGTTGATGTGATGATCCTCGGGAAGCCCCATCGCGGTGTTGTTCTGGCCGAGCCACCGTTTGACCCGGCTGGCGCAAAGCTTCGCGCATAGGGCAAGTCTGCCGAGGCAGACGAAAAGACAAACGGCGCGCTGCAAGGCGCGCCGTTTTCCGTTTCAGCGAACCGTTAGTGCCGCCGCGCCTTTGCCGCGCACGCCGCAGCCTCCTGTGGCAGACCGAGCGCCTCATAAACACCTGCGAGGGCGTGATTGTTTGGCACGCTGTCAGGTTCAAACGACAAACGCCCCATCAGGTTTTGCTGCGCCTCGCCATAACGTCCCGCGCGGATTAGTGCATCGAGGTGAATCTGGTGGAAGACATCGCGCTGCGCGTGACTGCCCCCGCCCTGCCACAACAGCGGTATCGCCCGGCCCAACGCATCCGCCGCCTGCGCATAATCACCGCGCGCGTGGGCTGCCAGCCCCTCACAGGCGGGCATTGCCATATTGCGCCAGATCGCGGCTGACCATTCAGGAGCCACAAGATCACGCAAATTGGCTAGCAGGTCATCGGCTTCACCCCGCCCTGCCCGCGCCAAAGCATAAAGATACTGCATGGTAAGAAAGGGCGTTACGAAATCACCGCTGCGCGCGGCCAAACGCTCCGCCAAGCCTATCCACCTGTCACCAACATCGCAGCCAACCATTTCCAAACGCGCCAGCAGGGAAATCTCGTTGATCTGATCCTGACTGTAATCAGGTTGAATGCCGGTGATGTGCTCATCATGGGCCGCAAGGGCCGATGCGTAATCCCCCTGCGAAATCGCAAACAAGGCCACATGCCACCAGTTATGCGCCACAAGGACAGAATTTTTTCCCTCCCACGTCGGTGCGCGCCCGGACATGAACCCGCGCCCTTCGTCACACCGCCCTTCGGTCAGCATGACATGGGCAATGGCGTGCTGCGCCCACCCTTCGGTTTCATCCAACTCCAGCGCACGCCATGCTACGTTTTCAGCCTCTGACAGAAGGTGGCTTTCCTCCAACCCAAATGCCAACATGCCCAGCGCGTTGGCCTGATCAGGGAAGGCTTTGACGCCATAATGCGCGGAATGGAGCATGCCCGTGGCATCACCCCAATCGAACTGCATGGTTTGGCGAATTTTGACAGTCGTCAAATCGGTGGGATGATCTTCCAACACATCGCCTGCGATGCGGATAAGGCCGGGTATATCACGCTCCACCCATTTGCGGGTATAGGCGATCACGCCCTTTTCGCGGTCTGTTGCACCGGCGGATGCGGCCTCCGCTCGGTCAAGGAACGGCTGGGCGAGCGCCGGGCTGTTCGCCATTTCCAGAAACATCATCAACTGCGCAGCATGGGCGTTGGCGATGGCGCAACTGTCGTCGGTCTTGGCCGCCTTCATAATGCGCCCGGCCTGTTTGCCAAATGTCAGCATTCCATGCGTGAAATCACGTACCGCCGCCGCTGTACCTGGCTCGCTGCATGTTATGGCATTGCCCCAATGATCTGTCTCGCCCACGCTTTTCTCCGTCTTCAATGGTTTGCGCCAGTTTCGCATAATTGTGCCGGGTGCGCACGCGCTTCTGGCCAGATTGATCGACCGGGCGCGGCCTCCCCACCCATTCGGGCCGTTGCGCGGACGCGAAAACAGTCCTAAAGCCTCAACATGCAGCAAGAGACATTCAGAACACCCAAAGATGCCGTTCGCGCCCTTCAGGCGCTCTACGCCGCTGAAACCGCCCGCCTGCGTGAGCAGTTTGTCAGTTTTACCCGTGGTGATGTGCTTCCCGCCCACGCGCGCGGTTATTACCCAAAGCTGACAGTGAATATCAAAGAGACGATGCCGCACCCGCCCGCGCAGTCTTACGGATTTTGCGACACGCCAGGCGTCTATGAAACCACGATAACCCGGCCCGACCTTTTTGAATCCTACCTCACCACGCAGTTGCAGGAGTTAAAGGCAAATCACGCCTGTGATTTTGGTGTGGGGTTGAGCGACACCCCCCTGCCCATTCATTTCGCTTTTCCAGAAGGGTTGCACGTCGAAGGGGCGCTGACCGAAGAGCGGGTTCGCGATTTCGCGCGGCTGTTCGATGCCCCTGACCTTGCCACCATGGACGATCAGCTGGTGAATGGTGAGTATGACTTTACCGCCGATCGCCCGCGCCCGCTTTCGCTGTTCACCGGGCCGCGCGTTGACTATTCCCTGCACCGGCTTTCCCACTACACCGGCACCGATGCCGCAGATTTTCAGAACTTCGTTCTGTTCACCAACTATCAGTTCTATGTGGATGAATTTGGGGCCTTTGCCGAACAGGCGGTGGGGTCAGATGGCTATACCGGCTTTGTCGCCCCACGCGACGGGCACGCCGCCCAGATGCCCGCCTATCATCTGCAACGCGCTGACGGGAACGGTATCACGCTGATCAATATTGGCGTCGGCCCGTCCAATGCCAAAACCATGACAGATCATGTTGCCGTCCTTCGCCCTTCGGCTTGGGTCATGCTGGGGCATTGTGCTGGACTGCGGCGCACGCAAAGGCTTGGCGACTATGTGTTGGCCCATGGGTATGTGCGCGATGATCATGTGCTTGATGCAGATTTGCCCACATGGGTGCCTATTCCCGCACTGGCCGAGGTGCAGCAGTCGCTGGAAGGTGCCGTTTCTGAAATTGCCTGCGCCGATGGTTGCGACCTGAAACAGGTGATGCGCACCGGCACGGTTGCCAGCATCGACAACCGAAATTGGGAATTGCGCGATCAGTCAGAGCCGGTGCGCCGTTTTTCGCAATCACGCGCGATTGGCCTCGACATGGAAAGCGCCACCATTGCTGCCAACGGGTTTCGGTTCCGCGTTCCCTACGGCACGTTGCTGGTGGTGTCTGATCGCCCCATGCACGGGGAATTGAAATTGCCGGGCATGGCATCCGAATTTTACCGCCAACAGGTCAACCAACACTTGCAGGTCGGTGTCCGTTCGATGGAGCTTTTGCGAGAAATGCCGGATGATCGCCTTCATTCCCGCAAACTGCGCAGCTTTAACGAAGCCCCCTTTCAATAGGTATGGCGCAGCTAACGCTTCACATTGGCGCTCATCGAACCGCAACAAATTCACTGCAGGCAACCCTGCGGCGGTTGTTTGAGGCCGGAAAACTGGGTGATATGGCTTATTTCGGGCCATATCGCTTGCGGCCCCGCTTTTCGGTTACGATGCTGGGCATCTCAAAGGCACCGACGTTGGCAAGGGCAATTCCGCTGCGCCTTCTGTCCCGTGACCTGGCGGCGGCGCTGCGGTCTGATCAGCCCGTTCTATATTCAGAAGAAGCCAGCCTTGGCCGCGTTGATGCGACCCTTTTGAAAGGCCGGGGCCTTTACCCCACTGCCGCGGCCCACTTGCAGGCTTTGCACACCATGTTGGGGGTGAAAAATGCGCGGGTGGTTTTGTCCGTGCGCTCCCCTGCGGCGTGGTATCCGAGTGCCTATGCAATGGCATCACTGCGTCGAAAACTACCGCCCATCGAAACCCTTGCACCGCAATGGGCCGCAGCCGAAAGGGGCTGGCACGAAATCGCCCACTCAGTTCGCGACATCTTTGGCAGTTGCGAGATCTTCCAATATGAGACGCTGCGGGACAGTCCGACCGCGTTGATTGCCGCACTGGTCGGAAGTCCGGTGAACGATATTCGTATGCCGCACACCAACCAGTCGCACAGTGCGGACGTCATACAGAAAATTGCGGCTGAACGGTCCGCGGGTCGCAAAGCCACGCGCGCCGTGGCCAATGCCTTTCAAAGCGCCGCGCCGAATGCGGCCGCACATCGCCTGGCCTTACCCACAGATATCGCCGGCATGATGGAAGCGCGCTATCAAGCGGAGCTTTCGGCGATGCGCGCGAATAAGTTTCAGTTCATTAACCCAACGCCATAAACTATCAATTTTGAAAGGCGTTTTAGCATCACGCCTTGTTTCGGCCAAACCGCTTGCCTATCCCGCCCGATGATATAGGTCAGTGACAATTCGCAAGGGAGCCGCACAATGGTCAAACGCAACCAGCTGACTAATGCTGACTTTAAGATTCCGGGGCAACTCGGGTTCAGGGCGGTTCAGATTCTGATCAAGATTCAGGAACTCGTCTCCGAAAAAGGCGAATACAATTATGTTGAGATCGGTTCATTCAAGGGCCGCTCCCTGTTTCCCCATGTGATTGACGACGATTGCAAACATGCGCTGTCGATTGATCTGCGACCCGAGTTCACACCCGATGAACGAACACCAATCGACTATTACCATCATGTGTCCGCAGAAAGCATGCTGGCCGGCATTGGCCGCCATTGCGATGCGCGATGTCTTGAAAAGGTAGAAACACTAACCGCCGACAGCCGTGAAATTGGCACCCGCAAGGGCACCGCGCTTTTCGATATGGCGCTCATTGATGGCGAACATACCAATGAAGCGGTTTTTAACGACTTCCTGAACCTCTACGGCGTGATGAAAGAAGACTGCGTCATCTGCTTTGATGACACACACATCGTCTACAGTGGTATTGCCAATGCTCTTGCTTTTCTGGAACGGGAAGGCCGCCCTCATCGGGCGCTTTTCCTCAAGGGGTGCATAACCGCTGTTCTGATCGGTGAATATGCGCTGCGGGAACGTATTCGCATGCCACCACGCCTGTTCTCCAGTCGTGATGAAATGCGGGAGATGTATCGTGACACGCTCGTCCGCTCTCACCTCATTGGATACGCGGCCGAATACGCCGCCAAGGATGAGGATGTGAAGGCAGCGCTGGAAGCGGCGCTTCACCACGATTGATCAGACACATAGCGGAACAATAACGACGCCGGGTGTTTATCCCCGGCGTTTGTTCGCTGCGGCGAGCATTTCCCGGCGGGCAATATAGGTTGCGGAGGTCACAATGACGCCAGCACCAACCACCACCCAAATATCCAACCCTTCGCCAAAGGCAAACCAGCCGAGGGCTGCCGCCCACACAATCTGCAAGAACGTCACCGGCTGTGTCACCGTGATGGGTGCGGCCTTGTAAGCTCTCGTCAGGCAATAATGGCCCGCTGTCGCCAATGCGGCAGTACCAGCAAGCCAGGCAAGCTCCTCCCACGAGGGCGTTCGCCAGACCGCAAAGGCAAATGGTGCCAGCATCACCGTGCAGGACAACGACAGCATCGCCACGATTTGCGAAGATGGTGCGGTATTGGTCAGCTGCTTGGCAAAGATGAAGGAGGCGGCAAATATCGGTGCCGCAACAACCTGCGCCAACTGCCCCAGCCCTACATCCTGAAAACCGGGGCGCAGAATGATGAGCACGCCAATCAACGCAATCACAACCGCAGCGATCCGGCGAACACGCAATTTTTCACCCAGAAAAAGCGCCGCACCAATGGTCACAAAGATGGGTGAGGTATAGCCAAGCGCCGTTACCTCGGCGATGGGAATGCGCGCCATTGCGTAAAACCACAGCAAAACCGCGATGGTATGCGCCGCACCGCGCCAGCCAAAAAGCACCCATGTCTTGCGCGGAATATTCGCGCGAAACGCGCTCACAACCGCGGGCGCAACGATTAGCAACCCAAGCCCATAGCGAATGAACGCCGCCTCCGCCGCCGGAAGATCACTGCCAAGATAACGAACCGTGCCTGTCATCGCTGTAAACAAGATCCCGGTCAGCAGCATCCACAGAATACCGGCGCGCACATCGTCACGCGGCTGCGCGACAACCGCTTCGGCGTTCGAAATTTCTACGGGCATGGGGGGAGGCCTTTCTAATACGTCACCAGTGCTTACCTGATATCCTGACAGATATCAGCCTAAAAACATGTGTCGCGCGTTAAAGTCGCAATGCGCCGTTAGTGTTGGCCACAACGCCATCGGCAAATCCCCTTGGCGGAGGCCGCCATCACTGGCTAAGGTTTTGCACCTGAGGGAGAAAAACCACATGCCAGATTCAGACACTCATACCGCGCCCACGGCATTGCCTCCGCCGGTCTATACAGGGCCGGAATTGTGCCGACTGAGCGCCGTTGATGCCGTCAAAGCCCTTGAAAGCGGTGAGGTTTCCGCCACCGAAATGCTGGACGCTGCCCTTAGCCGGATTGAAGCGGTGGAACCGGAAATCAACGCCATGCCCACCCTCTGCCCGGAGCGCGCGCGTGCGCATGCCGCCGCGCTCACAAGGGGCAACGCAAAAACATGGTTGGCCGGACTGCCCATTGGTATCAAAGACCTCACGCCGGTTGCTGGCGTTCGTACGACCCTTGGCAGCACAGGCATGGCCAATCACCTGCCCGATACGTCTGACCCCTTGGTTGAGCGGCTGGAGCAACGGGGCGGCATTGTACTTGGCAAGACAAACACCCCCGAAATGGGCGCGGGCGGAAATACCTTTAACGATGTTTTTGGCATGACGCGAAACCCGTGGAACACCGCACTGAATGCCGGCGGATCATCGGGCGGGGCTGCGGCCTCCCTAGCGACGGGCGAGGTATGGTTGTCACATGGCTCTGACCTTGCGGGGAGCCTTCGCACACCGGGGGCCTATTGCGGTGTTTTGGGGCTACGACCTAGCCCCGGGCGTTGTGGCGGAGGCCCGGCTGACTACGCATTCAGCTTTGAAGGCGTGCAGGGCCCCATGGCGCGCACTGCCGCGGATTGCGCATTGTTTCTGGATGCCATGGCCGGGTTTGACCCGCGCCAACCCCTCTCCCTGCCTGAACCAACAACCAGCTTCAGTGACGCGGTCGCGCGGGCAGAGCCGCCAAAACGCATCGCCTTTGCCCCCGATCAAAACGGTTTTGCACCAGTCGAACCTGAGGTGCGCGACCTGCTCAGCGCCGCAATGAAACGCCTCGAAGGAACCGGGACCATTGTGGAAGAGGCCTGCCCGGATCTCCCCGGGCTATATGACTGCTATTGCCATTTGCGCGGCATGTTCTGGGCGGCGATGCCGGGAAAACTGCCCGCTGAAATTACCCAGCATTTCAAGGATACGCTGAAAATCAATATCAGCTTTGGTCAAAACCTGACCGGGGATCAGATGATCACGGCGCAGCGCACGCGCTCTCGCCTGTATTCGATCATGGAACATTTTTTGCGTGGCTATGATGCCTTGGCAATCCCGGTCATTGGTCTTGCATCGTTCCCGGTCGAAACGGAGTTCCCGCCCGAAGTGGATGGCACGCCCTGCGAAGACTACCTCGATTGGCTTAAATTCAGTTTTCTTGCGACGACAGTCGCCCTGCCCGCCATTTCGATCCCCGTCGGATTTACCCGCAATGGCGCGCCGATGGGCATTCAAATGATCGGGCGCCCACGCGGCGAGGCAGGATTATTGCAAATCGCCCGCGTGATGGAACAGATCACTGAGGGGTTTGGCAGCCCGATTGACCCGCGTTCGTGACCCCCGCGCTGTTCGCGAAAAGCGGGCGCGGGGCATTCAGGTCAACTACAGCCCCCTCGCCCGATCTGCCCTGTGCGGCCAACTGATTTCAGGCAGTGCCGCGATAGGGGTCAACATATTGCAATGCCATGTCCCACGGGAAAAAGATCCACGTGTCCTGGCTTACCTCGGTAATGAAAGTGTCGACCAGCGGCCGGCCCTTTGGTTTTGCATAGACGGTGGCAAAATGTGCCTTGGGGTACAGCGCCCGCACAACTTCGAGTGTTTTGCCGGAATCGACCAGATCATCAATAACCAACACACCTTCGCCGTCGCCCACCAGTTCACCATCAGGAGCCTTTAGGATGATTGCTTCGGTCTGTGACTGGTTATCGTAGGACTTGACAGAAATCGTATCCACAACGCGTACGTTCAACTCGCGCGCGATGATACATGCCGGCACCATGCCGCCGCGTGTGATTGCAACGATGGCTTTCCATGCCCCACCCTCGCCCGGCCCTTGGTTATCGAGCCGCCATGCCAATGCACGGCTGTCACGATGCATTTGATCCCAAGAGATGTGAAAGCCTTTTTCGTGGGGCAGTCGGTCAGACATGGTAAGGTTCTCCAGCAGGGTTAGTCAGATGTGGCAAGGCGCACACCCAGCGCGGCCATCACGACGGCGGCGACACGGTCAATTTGTTTTTTGGCACGCAGGTATCGGTTTGAAACGGCGGGCGATGCCATTGCGAACGCAACCAGCCCGTAAAACACGACCTCAATAATGATATGATTGGTGACGATCAGCGCCTTGTCGCCCACCCCAAGATGCGGCGGAAAGATCACGACCAGAACCGCCGCAGCAAATAGCGCCGATTTTGGATTGCCCAGGTTCATCAGGAAACCGGCGCCAAATGCGCGACGCAACCGCTTGGCCGCCTGGGCGTTCGAATGTGAAACAGGGCTGGATGCCCCGCGCCACGTCACCCAGCCAACATAGATCAGGTAAAGCGCGCCGCCGATTTTGAACGCGCCATAGGCCCACGGGAAAAGGTCAAAAACAGTCTCCAGCCCAAGCAGGGCCAGCAACGTCCAACAACCTGCCATGGTCGCCAGACCAAACCCCGTTGCGAGTCCCACAGCGCGACCACCCGCAAGCGTCGTGCGGATGGAATACAGCAGCGCGGGGCCGGGCGTCACAATCGCAGCAATCAACGCGATGTTGAAGGCGATCAGATGATCCCAGCCCATTGGCGAAGCCCTTATTTCCGGCCTGTCGCCACGTCGATGTCAGGTGCATCTTCGGCCTTCATGCCAACGACATGATAGCCGCAATCGACGTGATGACATTCACCCGTTACGCCCGACGAAAGGTCAGACAGCAGGTACATGCCCGATTTGCCCACATCTTCCTGCGTCACGTTACGGCGAAGCGGGGAGTTCAGCTCATTCCATTTCAGAATGTAGCGGAAATCACCGATACCGGACGCCGCAAGGGTTTTCATCGGACCAGCCGAAAGCGAGTTCACGCGGATGTTCTTGGGGCCAAGGTCCATCGCCATATATTTGACGGATGCCTCTAGCGCCGCTTTGGCCACGCCCATCACGTTGTAATGGGGCATGACTTTCTCAGCGCCATAATACGTCAGCGTCATCAACGAGCCGCCATCCGGCATCATTTTTTCAGCGCGCTGCGCAACGGCCGTAAATGAATAGCAAGAGATGTTCATGGACATCTGAAAGTTGGCGAAAGACGTATCGACATAGCGGCCGTCAAGTTCCGTTTTGTCAGCAAACGCAATGGCATGCAGAACAAAATCCAACTTGCCCCATTTTTCTTCCAGCGTGTTGAACGTCGCGTCGATGGAATCGAAGTCAGTAACATCGCATGGCACAACAATGTCTGAGCCAACTGAGGCCGCCAGTGGGCGCACGCGTTTCTCAAGGGCATCGCCCTGAAACGTGAAAGCCAGTTCGGCACCCTGCTCGGCACAGGCTTGAGCAATGCCCCATGCAATGGATTTCTGGTTCGCAAGGCCCATGATCAGCCCGCGTTTTCCGGCCATTAATCCAGCTGGGTTCGACATCGGCACTATCCTTCGTCAGATAAAGAGGTACTTATCCCGCGTTTACGTTATGCCGCGCAAGTCCGCAAGCCAGTGCCGCACCTGTATATCTGTTGTTTCACCAGCCATGCCCTTCACAAAACTGTGGTGTCAGGCGGCGACGCGTGGTGCACAGCCCAATGACACCACCCTTTTTGGCCGTGATTTGCACAATCAAGACCACGACGGAAAATGCAGTGGATGGTGATGCGCCGCGCACTACAGTATGGCAATAATGAACATCACCTGCGCAGGAGCGAAACATGGCCAAGATAGATATATTTGAAGGCGAAGACCCGTTCGCACTGGCGCAAGACTGGCTGGCCGAAGCCACCGCCTCTGAACTGAACGATGCCAACGCCATGGCATTGGCCACAAGCGATGCCGATGGCCTGCCGAATGTACGCATGGTGCTTTTGAAAGAAATTGAACCCGCGTCGAAAAATGGCGGTGCCTTCGTTTTCTACACGAACTTCGAAAGCGCAAAGGGCACGGAGCTGCGCAGCAACCCCAAGGCCGCGCTTGTCCTCCATTGGAAATCGCTACACCGTCAGGTACGCGTGCGCGGCTTGGTCGAAGAGGTGGAAGCAGAACAAGCCGACGAATATTACAACTCCCGCGCTTATCAGAGTCGGATTGGTGCCTGGGCTTCGCAACAGTCACGCCCGCTGAAGTCACGTGCGGCGCTGGTCGCGGAGGTGGCAAAGGTAACTGCCCGCCACCCGATCAAGCCACCGCGCCCGCCGCATTGGGGGGGCTTTCGCATCCGGCCTGTAGAAATGGAATTCTGGGCCGATGGTGATTTTCGCCTACACGACCGTTTCCGCTGGACGCGGGACGCACCTGACAGCACCCATTGGACAACACAACGCCTTAATCCCTGACATAGTATCAGGCGCGTGTCTTCGCCCCCGGCGATAGACACGCTGCGCTTCGCCCGAGTGATTGTGAACCCGGCCCCCTTGCGTGCACCGGGAAAGCGGCGACTATGGCGTTTCCAGACGGGGAAGGTTTTCGCCATGTTGAAAAAAATCGCATTGGGCTTTGGTGCTGTCATTGTGGGGCTGATCGCGGTGATCGTTGTAAACACGATCCGCTATGTGCCTCAGGATCTGACGGCCCCGGTGGTTGAGCTTGCTGAAATTGATGCCTTGCCGGTAGCTGAAAAGCTGGCCACGGCAATAACTTACAAAACCATTTCGCATCACGATGTGACCGAAAACGAAACGCCGGTTTTCCGTGATTTTCTGACATGGCTGCAAACCACCTACCCCGGCGCTCACGCCACGATGGAGCGGGAGGTGATTGCCGGTTTCACCCCGCTCTATGTCTGGCGCGGCAGCGGTGCGAATGCCAAACCCATATTGCTGACCGCCCATTATGACGTGGTTCCCGTTCTATCGCCCGAAAAATGGTCGCAGCCCCCATTTGCAGGGAAAATCGCCAATGGCTTTGTTTGGGGGCGTGGCGCGCTGGATGACAAGGCCGCGCTGATCGCGATGATGGAAGCGGTGGAGCGGCTGGCTGCGGCGGGCCTTCGCCCCACGCGTGATATCTATTTCAGCTTTGGACATGATGAAGAAGTCGGCGGAACCGGTGCGGCAGCTGTCGTCAAACACCTGAAGGCAAAGGGTGTGCAACTGGCGTGGACACTCGATGAAGGGTCAATGGTCTTGGACGGCGTTGTGCCGGGGCTGGAGCCATTGCTGGCCTCGATCAACGTGGCTGAAAAGGGCTATGTGACGCTGGATCTGACCGCGCGCGCACCGGGCGGGCATTCATCCCTGCCCCCGCGCGATACAGCCGTAGGGCGGTTGGCAAAGGCGATCAGCAAACTTCAAGACAACCCCGTGCCCGGCGGTCTGACCGGAATTTCCGCTGACTTTTTTGACCAGATCGGGCGGAGCTTTCCGCTGGTACGCCGTGCGGTTTTTGCAAACCAATGGTTAATGCGCCCCATCGTAGAGGCACAATTAGCCAAATCCCCGGCAACCGATGCAATGCTGCGTACTACTCAGGCACCAACAATGCTGATTGGTTCACCGCAGGAAAACGTACTGCCACAAATGGCGATTGCGGCGATAAATTATCGCCTGCATCCGCGTGATACGATCGACGGGCTGATTGCACATGTGCGCAAGGTCATCGACGACCCGGACATCGAGATCACCACCCGTGGCGGTTTTCGACGTGAGGCATCAGATGTGTCTGATCACAAGGCGCCCGGTTTCAACGCACTGGCGCTTACCTTTCGGGATGTATTCGGGGAGTTGGTTGTCGTGCCGGGCCTGACCATCGCGGGCACAGACACCCATCACTACGCAAAAATCGCTGACAACAGCTATCGCATAAACCCGTTTGTATTCCGTTCGGAAGATATTCCGCGATTGCATGGTGTGGATGAGCGCATTTCGGTCGATGCGATGGGTAAGGCAGTGCAATTCTATATCCAACTGATCAAGAACGCAGGCTGATAGTTCATGCCCCTTAATTCCCGTTACGTCATTTCAGATGGACAATCTGTCGTGTTTGACGCCGTTCGCATCTTTGCAACGCTGGCCGTCTTTGTGCAGCACGCAACGCTTTCTGAGGTGCTTTACCCACATAAGGTTGAATTGCTCGGCCGTGCGGTCATTCCGGTCTTTCTGCTCATTTCCGGTTACATGACGGCGGCCACGATGGCACGCGGGGGCAAGTTTTTCCGAAAGGCTGCCCGGCGCTACGTCAAATACTATTTCGTGGTCGTTCCCGCCATTTTCATCATGTTCGCGGCTGATCAATACCTCATCGCGGTCGATAGCCCGATTGTGGACCGCTACAAATTCCACGCCGACCATTCGCCCATCGCCATCCTGCGCGAGATGTTTGAGGCGCTCACCTTCTCTGGCGAATACTGGCGGCTGGATACGGTTGGACAGGGTCTGTTCGGGAATGTCGCGTATTGGACCATGGACTATATCATGGCTTACGTGGTGATCACGATGGCCTGGTATCTGACCGATGGGTTTGCGCGTGCCGCCTTTATCGCACTCGCGTTCTTGATCGCCGGGCCGACGGTGATCTTGCTGGCTCCGCTCTGGTTCGTTGGCGTGCTGGCTTATGAATTACATCGGCGGTGCGATGTGGCCGCGACGCTGGAGCGCGAAGGCCGTTTTGATGAAGCTGCGAAATGGCCCCACCTGATACGGCGAGGCGCGCCCTTTATCGCTGTAACGGGTGCGATCATGGTGATCATTGTCGAATATATGGGCGTTGGTGAAACTGCCTATCTGGAAAGCAAAAGCTGGGCTTCATACGACCTGCGCCAATACCTTGGCATGGCCAAGCGATTTGCATGGCAATGGATGCTTTTGCCGGGCTTGTTCCTGTTGATGGTGGCGTCGAAATACGTTGTAAGCTGGCAACCGCCGGAGTGGATGAAATATGCCGCGCGCCGCACCGCGCTTTATACGCTGCCCATCTATATCTTCCATTACAGCTTTATCTATGTGGCCCTGTCATTAATCCCGAATTACGACCCGTCGTATACTTCGATTGATCCCTATTTGATGATGAGCATGGCGATTGGCTTGACTGTTTTGTTTTCATGGGCCTGTTTTAGGTTCGTGCAACCGGTTGCTGATCGCCTGATCGCCCGCGTCCTGTGAAAGGGAGCCTGCCCATGAAACTTCTGATCGGCTTTTGTGCCTGCCTGATCGCATTTGCGGTCCCCGCCTACGCCGGCAAGGTTCAGCTGAACCCCGAATGGGGCGGGCCTGAATATCAGGCGCCTTCGATATTCATGCCAGACCGGGACGCAGGCTTGCCGGAAAAAGACAAGGTCGTCGTGGCCTTTCATGGTTTCAAATCTGCGGTGCCGAACGGCAGCTTCAAACGTGTCTACAAAAAGCTGAAAGACACGCACACGGTTATTGGGGTGAACTACAATTATTTCGATGTGGAAGGCACCAAAGCGCAGCTCCGCGCCCTTGCCGAAACGGAATTGCAGGGTAAGGAAGTCGTTACCTTTGGCACTTCGCTCGGTGGGTTTTGGGCCGATTGGTTCGGACAGGAAATAGGTGCCGACAAAATCGTCATTGCCAACCCGCTTATCTCTCCGCCGCTGCACCTCGCGCAATATTTGGGCGAAACGGTTTACAGCGAGCGCAGGGATCGCAAGATCACCGTAACCGGCAAGGATGTTGACGCGTATCTGCCACTGACCGTGCAGCATGATAACCCGATCCCGATTCTGGTGATCCTTTCTGCTGATGATGACATTCTCGACTATCGTGAGGCTGAGGAGCTTTATTCAGGCCGCCCTGACATCACGATGAAAATTTACGAAACCGGCGGCCATTCCATAAAGCTGAAGAAACACCCTGCGCTGGAGCTGATCCGCGCTTACGTGCAACAGAAATAACCTTATGCGGACCATGTGCCGTTGATACCCTAGGGGTGCTCGTGGCTTGACAGTATCGCCGCACAGATAACGGCGCGGGCGTTCCTGCCTATCAATGTGCCATTGCGCAGGGCGGGCTCTCGGCCTACCTTTGAGAGATAGCCGCCATCCAAATGTGCTGCCAGCCCCACACCCCATTTGCCGGGAGGCACCGACCATGGACACAGATCGCAAAACCTTATTGCTAACAGGTGCAAGCCGCGGCATCGGACATGCAACTGTCAAACGCTTTTCCTCTGCTGGATGGCGCGTCATCACCTGCTCGCGTCACCCTTTCCCCGAAGATTGCCCGTGGGAAGCCGGTGCCGACGACCATATCCAGGTTGACCTGGCGGACCCAAAATCGACCATCGAAGCGGTAGAGGAAATTCGCCGGCGCCTGCCAAGCGGGCGGCTTGAAGCATTGGTCAACAACGCGGGCATCTCCCCCAAAACCGAAGATGGGGGTCGGCTCAACACATTGGAAACTGACCTGCGCACCTGGGGTCAGGTTTTCCACGTCAACTTCTTTGCCTCTGTCGTGCTCGCACGTGGTTTGAAGGCAGAGCTTCAGGCAGCACAAGGTGCGGTTGTTAATGTCACCTCTATCGCGGGCGCGCGGGTTCACCCCTTTGCAGGCGCGGCCTATTCCACCTCCAAGGCGGCGCTTGCCGCGCTCACACGGGAAATGGCGCATGATTTTGGCCCCCTTGGCGTACGCGTGAATGCCATTGCGCCCGGTGAGATTGAAACGGAGATCCTCTCTCCCGGTACCGAAGACATGGCCGCAGAGATTCCGCTGCGCCGCCTCGGCAAACCGGAAGAAGTAGCCCGCACCATCTATTATCTCTGCACGAAGGAAAGCTCCTACGTCACAGGTGTGGAGATTGAGATTAACGGCGGTCAGCACGTCTGATGTTGGGCAGGCCCCGCAGGTTGTGGCGGCGGTTCGTCGGGCAATATGTCGGGCGGATCAGTTCATTTGTTACGGTTCCCGGCGTCCTGACACTGGGCGGCATTGTCGCCGCCTTTCTCACGATTTGGCTTGATGGGCTTCTTTCCCGCTATGGGATCACCGCGCCAATGGCGCATTTCAGCCCTGAGGCGGCGCGCACGATTCTTTCGACGCTTTCAGGTGTGGCGATGAGCGCGCTTAGCTTGGTCTATTCCACGGTCTTGCTCGTCTTTACCCTCGCGGCGGGTACGATTGCGCCCCGTTTGCTGGAACGGTTTTCAGAGGATCGGATGAGCCACATCGCCGTTGGCTCCCTCGGCGCGCTCTTTCTTCACTCGTTGATCAGCCTCGCGGCGGTTGATGAGCAGGCAATGTTGTTCCCGGTTCTATGGGCAATACTCACCGCTTGTGTGTCGGTCATAACTTTGCTGATTTTTGTGCACGGTGTTTCACGGCGGGTGACGATTGATGAAGAAATTGCCAACATTTCCAATGACCTGGACAAACAGCTATCAATAGCAGCGGTCCGGTCCAACAATCTTTCCATTGCTGACCTTGTTCGCCCGGAGGGGCGAGATGCGCCCGTGCGCGCAACCTCTTCAGGGTATATCAACAAGGTCGATTTTGTCGCTTTGGCCGATGCGGCCGCTGCCCATAACGGCTATGTGGATTTCACGCGAACGGTCGGCGATCATGTGCTGAAGGGCGATGCCATTGCTGTTGTTGTTGGCACAAACCCAAAGGCGCTTGTGGCGGAGGCCGAAAAGCTTTTGGTGATTGCCGCGCGCCGCACACCCGAAGAAGACGTACGCTTTTCCGCCGATCTGCTACTGGAAATTGCGTTACGTGCCTTGTCACCCGGTGTGAATGACAGCTTTACAGCCATCGCCTGCATCGACCGTTACGTCGCCTCCATGGCCAGTGCAGCCGAAGCGGGGCTGCATTCCGGTGTGTTTTGCGATGAAGCGGGTGTTGCACGCATTTCCGCGCCACGGTCCGAAATTGCCGACCTGATCAAACTGATGTTTGAACCGATCCGGCAAGCGTCACGTGGGAACCTGCTCATGGCCGAAGCCATCATCAGCGCGCTTACCCGCCTCAAACCAAGGCTAAACGGCGCGGCATTGGCAGAAACCGAACGCCAGATAACCCTGACCGTGAAAGAGGTTGAAGCGGGCGCACCTGTCAGGGAAGATCAGGAGAATTTGGGAACAGATGCCTAAAGGAAATTTTGCTTGAAACATATGTTTTTGAAGGCTTTTGCTTTTGGCTTGATAGCCTTGGCGACCACGCCCCCCCTCCCCTCGTATGCTGATGAAACGTCGGCCAGGGAAATGCTCATCGGACAGTGGGCATGTGCCAGAAAAGGTGTTTCAGTAACATTCATCTACAATGAGGATGGCACCGGCAGGCAGGGTTCCCACAACCTACGCTATGAAAAAAATGGCCTTCTTGTTGAAATGGATCTGAATATGCGGATCAAATGGTCGCTCGAAACGAACGATGACAAGTCGCTCCGCATTCGACATGAACGAACTTCGATGGATATCGACATACACAAGGCCGAATATCGAGGGTCGGATCCAGCTGAGAACCGACAGATATTAGAGAGGTTGAAAGACAAGCTAACCAATCCCTCACCAAGGGGCCATTTCGATATTGCCAAGTTGACGCGAGAGACGCTTATCTTGAAGACCCGAAAGGGGCAGAACAACTGTCAAAGTATGCCAAGCAGCTAGGTATTTTATCCCCGTTGCTCTTCCAGCCGATCTGTTGCGGGGGGTGGTGTGCGTGACAGCGAGGCAATCTCCCACCACAGTTGTGGCGTCATTTCAAAGTCGACCACCGCCAATGACGCCGCCAGTTGCTCAACCGATCGCGCGCCCAAAATTGGGCAGGTGATGGACTTGTGCGCCCGCGCCCAGGCCACCGCCATGGTCATCGGGTCGGCACCTTTCTCAGCTGCGAATGCCGCAAAGGCCGCCGCAACCTCATGGAAATACGGGTCGTCATAGCGTTTCTGATATTCAGCGTTGACGGAAAACCGCCCCTGCCCGCCCACTGAATATTTATTGGTCAACAACCCGCCTGCTGCCGGGCCGTAGGAAATAACGCCAATGTCGTTGGCATCCGCCCAGGGAAGGATTTCCACCTCTGACTGGCGTTTGATCAGGTTGTACATCGGCTGGATGACATCAAACATCGCCCACCCTTCGCGCGCCGCGATGCCATTGGCCTCCGCCAGTTGCCACGCGGCAAAATTGGACGCCGCCAGCACACCAATCTTGCCACTGGCGCGCAAATCTTCCAGCGCGCGAAGGGTTTCCTGAATAGGCGTGTTCCTGTCCCAACGGTGGATAAAATAAATGTCGATATGATCGGTGTTCAGCCGCGATAGGCTCGCCTCACAACTCAGTTTGATGCCGCGCGGGCTGGCGCCTTCGATTTTCCCCATTCCGCATTTGGACGTGATGACAATCTGATCCCGTTCATGCGCGATCAAGCGCCCCAGAATTTCCTCGCTCATGCCGCCTGCATAGGCATCAGCACAATCAAAGAAATTCACGCCAGCATCGCGACACGCGGCATAGATGCGCCCGCTTTCGGCTGCATCGGCATCGCCGCCGAACGACATGGTGCCAAAACACAGTTCTGAAACTTTGATACCAGTGCGGCCAAGGCGTTTCATTTTCATGTTGTTTTTCCTTGATATGACGCTGTGACCCTATCGCGCGGCATTGTGGCCCGCTACGAAAAAGGGCCCGGCGATATCGCGGGCCCGTTCATAACTGTTCACCACTGGCAAACGCGCCTAGCGCCGTTTCACCCTGATAACGACATCAATCTTGGTGATATCAACACCTGCGGGCATGTCCGGCAGGCGCGCAAATTCCACTGAGTCGACTGGCGCATCTGTCAGCTTGCCATCATCTTCCCAATAGAAATGGGGGTGATCTTCGGTACGGGTATCAAAATAAGACCGCGCGCCATCGACCGCGATTTCCGTCAAAAGGCCAGCTTCGGTAAAGCATTTCAAGGTGTTGTAGACAGTCGCGAGGGAAACCGACGCCCCCGCGTCCTTTGCGGCTTCGAACAGTCGCTCTGCGGTTACATGGCGATGTGCGCCATCCCCAACCAAAAGCGCCGCCAAAGCCTTGCGTTGCCGCGTTGGCCGCAGCCCGGCACCCGACAACCACGCATCTGCGCGACCCTCTGGGCAGGTTGCCTGGCTTGTCGCCGTTTTCGAAAACGGGGATTTCGCTGTCAGGGGATTCAAGGTCGGCACTCCAACACTCTCTGCGTTACATGACTATACATACACCATTTTTGCGGTGACGCCAGTGGCAGAGCGTATGACCCATTGTCCCGCAATGCTTGTGCAGGCGCAGCGGCAATGTTAGGCGTGAACAAAGAAGCAGCAAAGGGATATCACCGTGTCAGACAGGCCCAACAGTTACGATTTCGATGGTCTGATGCAGTGCGCGCGCGGAGAGCTATTCGGCCCCGGCAATGCGCAACTGCCCGCCCCACCGATGCTAATGATGGATCGGATCACATCGATTGAAGAAGATGGCGGAGAGGCCGGCAAAGGCCGCGTCGTTGCTGAATTCGATGTCAAACCCGACAACTGGTTTTTCCAGTGCCATTTCCTTGGTGATCCGGTGATGCCCGGTTGCCTTGGCCTTGATGCGCTTTGGCAGCTCACCGGGTTTTTCCTTGGCTGGAAAGGCATGCAAGGCAAGGGCCGTGCCCTCGGCGTGGGTGAAGTGAAGTTCACCGGCATGGTAACGCCCGAAATCAAGCTGCTGACCTATGAGGTCGATTTCAAGCGGATCATTGATCGCAAGCTGAAGCTGGGCATCGCGGATGGGTTGATGAAGGCTGATGGCGAAGTGGTGTTCAATGTGACGGGCATGCGCGTCGGGCTGTTTCAGGACTGACCCTGCGCAGCCCCAAACGATCTGATTATCGGGCAGTTTGCCCTCAAGACCAAAAGACGAAGGAGACGCCCATGCGTCGTGTAGTCATTACAGGGATCGGCGTGATCTCCTCCATCGGCACATCCGCTGATGAGGTTCTGGCCTCGCTGCAGAACGGCACATCCGGCATTACCGCATCTGAGGATTATGCCGAGCATGGCTTCCGCAGCCGCATTCACGGCATGCCGAACATCAATGTTGTCGATCACATCGACAAACGCCAGATGCGCTTCATGGGCGAAGGTGCCGCCTACAATTACCTCGCCATGGAACAAGCCGTTGCTGATAGTGGCCTGGAGCCAAACGAGATCTCCAACGAGCGGACCGGGTTGGTGATGGGCTCCGGTGGCCCCTCCACCAAGAACCTGTTTCAGGCTCATAAGATCGTGATCGAAAAAGGCTCCCCCAAACGAATGGGGCCGTTCATGGTGACGCGCGGCATGTCGTCAACGAACTCCGCCTGCCTTGCCACGCCATTCAAGATCAAGGGCGTTAACTATTCCATTACATCCGCATGCTCCACTTCGGCGCATTGCATCGGAAACGGTGTTGAGCAAATTCAACTCGGCAAACAGGATGTTGTGTTTGCCGGTGGCGGCGAAGAGCTTGATTGGACGCTGTCTTGTCTGTTCGATGCCATGGGCGCGATGTCGTCCAAGCATAACGACACGCCAGAAACCGCCTCCCGCGCATTTGATGCTACGCGTGATGGCTTTGTCATCGCGGGCGGCGGCGGTGTCGTGGTGCTGGAAGAACTGGAACACGCCAAGGCGCGCGGTGCCAAAATCTATGCAGAGGTCACAGGCTATGGTGCCACATCTGACGGGCACGACATGGTCGCGCCCTCCGGTGAAGGTGCTGAGCGGTGCATGAAGGTGGCCATGGCCACACTCGGTGATCGCAAGGTCGATTACATCAACGCCCACGGTACATCGACACCCGCCGGTGACGTGACCGAGGTCGAAGCGGTACGCCGCGTCTTTGCAGGGGGCGAACAGCCCGTTATCTCTTCGACCAAATCGCTGACCGGGCACAGCCTCGGCGCGACAGGCGTGCAAGAGGCGATTTACTGTCTCCTGATGCTGCAGAACGACTTCATCGCCGCCTCCGCCAATGTGACGGAGCTTGACCCGGCCTTGAAGCCAGAGGAGATCGCAACCTCACGCGTGGACAATGCGAACCTCGACACTGTTCTTTCCAATAGCTTCGGCTTTGGCGGCACCAACGCCACACTGGCGCTCAGCCGTTACCACGGGTGATCTGATATGGCTGATCTAATGAAGGGCAAACGTGGCCTGGTTATGGGCGTTGCCAATGACCATTCCATTGCGTGGGGCATTGCCAAGGCGCTTGCCGCTGAGGGTGCCGAAATGGCATTTACATATCAGGGCGAAGCCTTTGGGCGCCGCGTGCAACCCCTTGCCGAAGGCGTTGGCTCCACGCTCATGCTGGACGTGGATGTAACGGACGAAGCCTCCATGGACGCGGCGTTTGCCAAAATCGGTGATGAATGGGGATCGCTCGACTTTGTCGTGCATGCCATTGCCTATTCCGACAAGTCTGAGCTGACGGGGCGGTTTGCCGATACCTCTCGCGCGAACTTTCTGAACTCGCTGGATATCTCCTGCTATTCACTTGTGGATGTCGCTCGCCGCGCGCAGCCATTGATGAAAGATGGCGGCTCCATCGTAACCATGACGTTCCTCGGTGCACAGCGCGTTATGCCCAACTACAATGTCATGGGGGTGGCCAAGGCCGCGCTTGAGGCATCGGTACGCTATCTTGCAAACGATCTGGGGCCAGAGGGCGTTCGCGTCAATGCCATCAGCCCCGGCCCCATGCGCACATTGGCAGGCTCTGCCATCGGCGGGGCGCGCAAGGTCTACAAAGCCACCGAAGCGAACGCGCCGCTGCGACGCAATGCGACGCTGGAAAATGTTGGCGGTGCCGCACTTTACCTGTTGTCAGACCTCGGTGCGGGCACAACGGGCGAAGTGATGTTCGTTGACGGTGGTTA
>JBMYXS010000058.1:0-23582 GCA_049608645.1 Pikeienuella sp.
ATTGAGACTTTGATAAAGTCAAAGGGCGGGTAAGACCCTTGAGACGGGCAAAAAACGATCCGTGAATGAAAAAGTGCCTAAGACCGCGTCAGCGGCTCTAAATAATCAGCTCGCCAGAGGCGGGCGACAGTGGAGGTTACTATGGCTCTTAAAGAACCATTTACCGACCTGGAGATCCAAACGGCTCCTTCAGGTTTTTATCAAGACAACAGCTTACCCATCGCGCTGATCTCAAAGGGGATCATGGTCGGGCTTGTTCTTTGGGCGTTGCTTTTCCCTGCGAATGCCAACGGGACGCTCGGCAGCCTGAATGGCAAGCTTTTGGAGATCTTTAACCAATTCTACATCATCGTTGTGGGCTTGTTTGCGTTCTTTTTGCTGGTCGTGGCAATCCTGCCGAGAACCGGCGCGCGCGTGATGGGTACACCGGGCGAAAAGCCTGAGTTCTCTACCTTCTCATGGTTTTCCATGATGTTCGGTGCGGGTCTCGGTGTGGGCCTGATGGTTTTTGCAACGGCAGAGCCGCTTGGCCTTTGGGGGTCGAACCCGGTAACGGTCGCGGGCGAAGTTGCGCCAAAAACCGAAGAGGCCATTCAGTCAGCCTATCGTTACACCTTTGCCCATTACGGCTTTCACGCCTGGGCAATCTATGTGGTTACAGGGCTTAGCCTTGCTTACTATGCCTATACCCGTGACATGCCGTTGACGATCCGTTCGGCACTGACACCGCTGTTCGGCAAAATGATGAATGGTTTTCTGGGTCATGTTGTTGACGTACTAGGCGTTGTCGCAACGATCCTCGGTGTGTCTGTGACCATCGGATTTGGTGTCAGCCAGTTCATCGACGGAGTTTACGCCATTACTGGCATGACCTGGATCATGGACATGGGCGGCGATGTGCCAACGCCAAGCAAGGTTGGCTTGGTTGCGGGGCTCATTGCGATCATGGGCATGTCGATCATTTCAGCGGTTTCTGGTGTTGGACGTGGCGTGAAGTACCTCTCCAACCTCAACCTGGTTCTGTCGTTGATCCTGTTGTTCACATTCGTGGTGTTTGGGTCGTTCGCCTTCGCGATGAGCACTTATGGTTCGGCATTTGTCGACTACATCATTCATTTCGTTTCCATCAGCTTTGGCGCATATGGCCCGCAGGATGCTGCATCTTTTGCGGCTGCATTGCCTGAGGCGGCCAAACCGCTGGCCGGTGATCTGATGGCGGGTGCGACTGGCCCATGGGGCAGCCTTGAAGGGTTCAAGGGTGGTCTGACGGGGGCAGCGGCTGAGCTGGATGATGAAACCCTTGCCGCGGTCTATGCCGCTGGTAACGAAGGCCGCCAGTTCGCGTGGCAGGCGGCGTGGACCACGTTCTACTGGGCGTGGTGGATCGCGTTCTCGCCCTTCGTGGGCCTGTTCCTTGCGCGTATTTCCAAGGGCCGCACCGTTCGTGAGTTCATCATCGGCTGTGTGTTCGCGCCGGCCCTCGTTTGTTTCGCCTGGATGACCATTCTGGGCGGTACAGCGATTGACCTGGAACTGACGGGCAATGCCGCTGGTGCCATCACCGGGGCCTCGCAGACCAACCAGTTGTTTGCGACCCTGGGGCAGATGATCTCCGGTGGTTTGCTCACTGCACTGACCGTCATGTGCGTGGTTTTGATTATGACGTTCCTGGTCACATCTGCTGACTCTGGCATCCTTGTTATGAATACGATCATGTCAGGTGGCAGCCAGGAAACCGGCATCAAGCATCGCATCGTTTGGGGTCTGATCCTGACCGCTGTGATTGGTACACTGATCCTTGCGGCTGGTGACAACAACCCGATGGATGCATTGAAAAATGCGATGATCATTGGCGCGTTGCCATTCACGATGGTCATGGTCCTGATGTGTGTTGCGCTTGCAAAAGCAATGTTCAACGACGGCCGCCGCGAAAAAGCAGGCGGATAAATCACGCGTAATGCCTGTCTGAACGACTGACAGTCAGCTGATGAACAGACGGCCCCGGAGACATCTTCGGGGCCGTTTTTGTTGACCGCATAAGAATGTCCACGTGCAAGGTTGTATTCGCTTAGTGGCCTGAAACTGCTGCGTTCCTCGATGGTGCTTTGCCGTGATGTTCCGCACAGCAATCACCGATCAAGCGTTGTGATACAGCAAAGGGCTGCCCACATCTGAAATATTAAAAGGGGCAGTTTTAGTGAATGCAGCGTTTGTCGAACTCGAAACCGGCGTCTGGGCTTATTCAAGTGATCACGGGCCGACCAGCGGGCTGATTATCGGCGAAAATGTTGCCATGGTCGTTGATGGGCAGGCAGATGTGGCGCTGGCAGATGATTTTGCCGCGTGTGTTGCCGCGACAACGGACCTGCCCGTCGCCTATGTGCTGATCAGCCATTATCATGCGAGCCGATGGATCAATCTTGATCGGTTTGTGGGGGCGTCCCTGATAACAACCCGGAAATGCAGATCATCCATCTTGCACCGGGCCGCGATCGAAGCGCGTGCCGCCGCCATGCGGGAACCTGACTTGTATCCGGAGCCGCGCCTGACAGACATTGCGCCACCACGCATTGCGCTCACGTTCAAGTCTGCTCTGACGGTTGATCTCGGCGGGCGGCGGGTAGAGTGCATCTTTTTTGGCCAAGGCCACACCGGCGGCGATGCTGTTGTATGGGTGCAGGACGCGGGTGTGATGTTTACGGGCGACCTGGTGGAACGCGGCGTGGCCCCCTTTCTTGGGGAGGCCTCGTTTCAGGATTGGATGCAGACACTGGACAAGATTGCGCCATACCGCCCGGCTGTATTGGTACCGGGCCGGGGGCGACCGGTGAGTGGCAAAGAGGCGGCGCAGTCTGCTCTGGCTGAACAACGATCTTTCGTTGATCAGATGTGGCGGATTGGCTCTGCCGCCGCGACGGGCTGCCAAAGCGTGCCGCTTGTGATGGATGCCATTGATGCGGGCGCTGCGTCAGCATGGCGCGCAATGCCACTGTGGCAGGGCCGTTTGCCATTCGCGGCCAGTCGGATGATCGAAGCCGCTCATGGCCGGCACATTCCGCAGATATGGACGCCAGAGCGCGTGCAGGCTCTGCGCGATGAACTGGGTCTGCCGCTGTCGTAAGGCGCTTGCCCACAAAAAGAACAGGGAGACGAAACGAAAAACGGCACCCCGAAGGGTGCCGTTTGTAGCATTAGCGGTTTTGTTGAGCTCAGTTGTTGAGAGCTTTGACCGCTGAGATGAAGGTGGAGCGGACATAACGCTCGTCGTTGCTTACCGCTGCATATACTTTTTCCATTTTCGTATTTGCATCGGCATAAGCCGCTTCGTCCATGTAACCAGCGGTACGCATGGCTTCGATGATGGCACCCATGGCCATCGTCGCCTGCTCAGCACCGGTGTAGTCAGCGAAGTAACCACCTGCGGAGCGTTCCATCAGCTTGGCCATGGCTGCCTGCATGGCGGCCTGGTCAATGTTTGCCGCTGACAGTGCCTTGACCGAAGCCTGCGCTGTGGCGCGAACGGCTTCTGCGGCGGCGTTCATCGCAGCTTTGGACGTATGCGTGCCCTTGTGTAGCGCGCGGATGTTGGCCGCCATCTGCTTGGCCAGACCTTCGTCAGCCATGCCAACAGCAACTTCAAGCATCAACAGGTTGGAGTCGTTGAACTTGGCAACGCCTGGTCCAAGGCCCGTACCTGGGCGGCTTGACCATGAAGTGGCCCCATCACGCGATGAGCTCATTGGCTGATGGCAAGCGTGGCAGTCAAAGAAAGCCAGTTCTGGGAACAGGCCGTTGGACGCATATTTGGTGTCCAGCAGCAGGTCCATCTTACGCTCAGTCGCGAGTGCCTGGCCGATGGCCCAGGTTTTCACGCCGTTTACGACGTTCTTGCGCTTGGCATAGTCGTCATCCTGCGCGTAGTGCGCAGGCTGGAACGCAGTGAAGCTGTCCAGCTCGAACGAGATACGTGGATGGCCGGCACCCATGATCTTGTGAGTCGCGAACTGATCTTCGTCACCCAGGTGGCAGTCGAGGCAGATGCCCGCGCGCACAACCGGATCCTCAACAGGGGTCAGGCCGTTTTTGACGTTGGTCGCGTGATCCGACCCACCAATGTGAAGACCCATCCAAGCGCCGGAGCCTGCCCCGTGACAGGCTTCGCAGCTTACGCCGTCAGCAATGTCAAAGTTCGGGCCACGCTGTGCTTCGGGAATGTTTGTCGTGTGGCAGTTAAGGCATGTTTCAGATTCCGTCGCGCTTTCCAGCCCGAGGTTCTTGGCAATGCGTTTGCCGCGATCGCTTTCCAGCGCCGCGTAAGATTGTGAATGTTGGTCGTATTTGGTCCAGGTCAGATACTCGTTCAATAGAACGGGTGAGCCGCTTGAAGCGACCTGACCATGACAACCGGAAGAACCGCAGCTCTTCGCGCCCAAATGAACATCCTGAGCGATCGCCGGTGCTGCAAACAGCCCCGCAATCGCAATCAGGAATGCAACCGCGCAGTTTTTCGACATTGTAGACCTCCATCTGTCGGCGCTGGTTGGGTGTAGCCCCCACCTCTTGTGATAGCCCTCACGATACGCGCAGAGGCGCAAACCGCAAACGTGAATATGCCCAAAAGTGTAAAAAACCTGTATTTTTCATCGAAGTGCTTGGTACGCGTAGGCTGGTCAGCGTGTAGATTGTCACGCTGCGGTGCAACATTTTGGCGTGTATGCAGGCGGTCAGATGCATCTATGCAGGAAAGTTGCGAATCTTAACGATGTGTTGCCGAAGGAATGGACAAGATGACGAAACTGGTTCTCTACGGGGTGAAGGTCTCGGCCTTTGTTGCAAAGGTGCGCATCGTGCTGGATCACAAAAGTCTGGAATATGAAGAACTTGCCCCGCCGGATGGGTATGGGTCTGACGCGTATCGGGCGATCATCCCGGCCGGTTCGGTACCGGGCCTGACCGTTGACGGCGCGCCCCTGCATGACAGCAACGCGATCGTTGAATTTCTCGATGATCTGGTGACAGAGCCTTCGCTGCGACCTAAAGATGCACTTGATATCGCGCGTATGCGGGCCTTGCTCGGATTCCATGACACGCGCCTCGAAGCTGCGGCGCGCACGCTCTTCCCGGTTATCAAGGGCGGAGATGGCGCGGAGGCTGGGCTGAGTGCCATTTCCGCCGCCTTGCAGCGATTGGATGAAATCCTGGCGGCAATGGAAGCGCGGCGTCCGGCCGGGCCATTCCTGTTTGGCGCGGGCCCGACGCTCGCGGATCTTGCCTATCCCTGCACGTTACAAATGGCGGAGATGATGGCCGACAATATTGGCAAGCCGCTGGTGATCCCGCCACGAATAGCTGACTGGCGCGCTGCGAGCGCGGAAATTCCCGCCGTCGAGCGTTCACTCGCGATTGCGGGGGAGGCGATGGCGAACTGGATGGCTGGGTTTCGGAAGGCCTAAGGGGGGCGCTAGAACCCCGGTCGCCCCGTCGCCGTTGCTGTAACGGTTGCTTCAATCAAAACGTCACGTCCTTCAACCTTCGCGCGGCGCGCTGCATGCGTGATGACCACGCGCGGTGCTTCGGCCCCGGCAGCGATGGCGCGGGAGATGGCTTCGCGTTGCGCCCAATCTTCCGCCGCTTCAAAAGCAGCAGCTTCAGTCGCTGTTACCATCGGGGCCGCGCCCGCCATGACTTCAAAGCGATCACCGTCTGAAGACAGAATCAGGGCATCAACCTTTACTTCGACCTGTCCTGCAACCGCACCAACCGCATTGGCGACATCAGCATGATCGGGGATGAGCGCCTCCGCGCCGAGCAGGTTGGCGACCGCCGGGTAATAAGTGGGTGCAGAAGCCCCAAGGCCGATCAGTGGCTCTGACAGTCCGATGCGCAGCTCTGCCAATCGTTTGCGGGGGGCGTGCCGGTCATCCAGCGCCGCAGCCGCCAGTGTCGATTGCGAAAGGGCCGGGGCCTCAAACCCATCTTCCTCAAACGCGGCATCAAGAACCAGTTCGCCTGATCTGCGCGTAAGCGTGGCAATCACGCGATCAGCTAGCGATTCCGCTGTATCCGCGACTGACTTTCCGTCATTGCCCCGCCGTCGCGCAAACAGGCGCGCAGCCTTTGTAGCAGCTTCACCATCAAAGGTATCGTGAAGGTTCACCACATGGGCAGCATCAGTCGGGGTGAAAGCGACGCGCCGCAGAAAGCCCGCGCGGATCAGTTTGGTCAGTGCCGAAGCCTCTCGCCGCCCGAGTTTCAAAGCCTCTACCGCTGCACCGGTGTCGCCAATGACCTCAAGCAGGGTGCGTTCACGTTCCGGCAGTTCGGCAATGCCTGCGCGCCGAGCACCGGGCGCGACGAATATCCCATCGTATTCACCGATACGTTCGCGGGAAAGCTGTTGGTCTAATGCGGCGTGGACCAGCGCGCCGGTCTTTTCGTTGCTGGCAGCGAACAATGAAACCGGTACGGCGCGTTGCGGCCCCAATATGATGCGTTGGCTCAACCCCTCGTCCGATAAGCTGACTTCGCTGTCACCACCAAGGCCGTGGGTCCGCATGGCGACCGCTTCGACCATGGTTGTCCAGCCACCAACGCGTGCGCCATTGGGGTCAATGCGCGGCCGACCATCAGAGAGCACCGCGATGTCTGTCGTTGTGCCGCCGATGTCTGAGATCACAGCGTTCGCGGCACCGGTCAGGTGGGCGGCGCCGATGACACTGGCGGCCGGCCCTGACAGGATCGTCTCGATCGGCCGGGCGCGCGCAAATTCACCCGACATCAACGCGCCATCCCCTTTGACCACCATCAGCGGCACGCTGCCTTGGCCGTTCTGGGACTTTATGGGCACGCCAAGTTCCCCCAGGCGCGCTTCGGCCCCTTCGATCAAGCGATGAATCATGCCGATCAAGCGGCCGTTCAAAAGGGTCGTAAGCGCCCGCTTCGGTCCGCCAAGTTTGCTTGATAGCTCGTGACTGCACGTGACGGGCATGCCTGTGCGGGCTGCGATAAGGTCACGTGCAGCCTTTTCGTGTGCCGGATTACGGACAGCAAAGACCCCGGCTACAGCAAAGGCCGCAACCCGCGGCGCGGCTTCGTCAACGGCGGTTTCCAAAGCGGCAATATCAAGGGCGGCGGCCTGACCGCCAGCACCATTATGACCGCCCGCAACAAATATGACCGGGTCAGTGCCGATGGCTTCGGCCAGACCAGCGCGCGAAAGATCAGCCTCGCTAAAGCCAATCATCACCAGCGCGCAGGCATCGCCGTGGCCTTCGACCAGTGCATTGGTAGCCAATGTGGTGGACAGGGATGCCAGCGCGATGTTCGCGGCGCACACATCGGCGCTTTTCATAGCCGCCCGTGCAGCTTCGCCAATCCCCTGCGCCAGATCACGGGGCGTTGTCAGGGATTTTGCCTTTGCCAAGACCGTCCGGGTTTCGTCGTCATAGACAACCGCATCTGTGTAGGTGCCGCCCGTATCGACGCCGAGAAGATAAGCCATTCAATTTTCCCGCATATTTGCCAGCCCGATTGCAGTTCCGCATCTAGCGGCGATCACCGGGCGCTGCGCGTCTGTCCCGACAAAACTGCGTCAGTTAGCGACTTTGCTGTTCCAGCCACTTTGCCAAGTGCGCCCGCAGGTCTTGCCGGTTTTCCGCCAATGCCTGTTCAAGCACGGTCGTCGCCTCGCTCAGGTTGATCCGCCGCAGCATCGCTTTGACCGGTCCGATGGAAACCGGGCGCATCGACAAGGTTCTGAAACCAATGGCCGCCAACGCCAGCGCATCGACCGGGCGCCCGGCAGCTTCACCACAAAAGCTCAGCGTGCATGCCGCCTTTTCACAGCGGGCAACAACCAGCCGAAGGAATGACAGAAATGCAGGTGACACCACATCATAACGGCGGCGTACCAGTTCGTTGCCGCGATCCGCTGCATAGAAGAACTGAAGAAGATCATTCCCCCCGACTGAAATGAAGTCTACCTCACGGAAAAATCTATCCGATGCATAGGCGATAGAGGGCGTTTCCAGCATAGCGCCGATCTTGATTTCGCTCGGCGTTTCATGGCCCATCTTCTGAAGCCAATCACGTACGGTGAACAGGTGCTTTCGCGCTTCGAAGAATTCGTTTTCGTCAGCAATGAACGGGAACATGATGCGGATAGGGCGCGTGCCCGCACCTTGTAGCATGGTCCGTATCTGTAGTTTGAGCATCATGGGATGGTCCAGGCCAACACGAACCGCGCGCCACCCCATTGCAGGGTTATCCTCCTGCGGGCGCTTCATATAGGGGAGCACCTTGTCCGACCCGATGTCGAGCGTGCGGAAGGTTACGGGTGCACCTTTGGCCGAATCCAGGACTTGGCGATAGCCCGCGATCAAATCTTCCCTTTTGGGCATCTTGCTGCGCGTCAGAAACTCCAGCTCGGTGCGAAACAGTCCAACGCCAGAGGCACCGGATTCGCTGACCTGTTTCATATCCGACAGCAGGCCAGCGTTTATCTGCAGGTCGAGGCGTTGGCCATCTTTTGTGTCCGCTGGTTCGTCGCGCAATTCGCGGTAACGTGCGCGCGCGGCCTCCTGGCTGAGCACCTTGGCGCGATAGGTTTCCAGCACGCTTTCATCGGGGCGCAGAAAAACCGTGCCCATGTCACCGTCGACGATCATTTCATCGCCATTCTCGGTATGGGCAACAACCCGGTGGGCACCGACGACCAACGGAATCGCAAGTGCGCGTGCTACGATTGCAGCGTGGGAGCCGACGCCCCCTTCTTCGAGAACGATACCCCCGATCGTCCTGCCATGTTCCAGCAACTCACCCGGTCCGATGTGGCGTGCAACAAGAATGGCACCTTTTGGCACCGCCGCCATGTCACCGCCCGCAAGCCGCCGTAACAATCGGTTCGCGAGGTCATCCAGATCGTGCAGTCGGTCGCGCAAATAGGGGTTTGCGGCCCGTTCCATGCGGCTGCGCGATTCAGATTGAACGCGTTCGACTGCAACTTCGGCAACGACGCCGCTTTCGACCGCTTCATCCAGACGTCGGGACCAGCCCTTGTCGTGGGCGAACATGCGATAGGCTTCGAGCACATCACGATATTCACCACCCTTTCCCGCAAGCGGAGAGGTGAGCATCTGGTCAACATCGGCGCGCATGTCTGCCATCGCCTTGGCAAGGCGTGTGCGCTCAAAATCAATGTCTTCGGTGAAAGGCTGGGTGATCGCCAATTTTGGCTCAAACAGGTGAGCCGGGCCGATCGCCGCGCCGTCAGCTGCGCCAACTGCATCATAGGTGCGCGCGATATTGCGATGAGCTTCAAAGTCATCACCGCCCATGAGCTGGCCGCTCTCGGCCATTTCAGCGATGACCATGGCGACAACCTCGAGGGCGTCAATCTCATCTTCTGTATAGTCACGCGGTGCCGTATTCTGGACGACCAGAACACCCATGATGCGCCCGTAGCGTTGAATTGGAACGCCACAGAAAGAGGCGTAAATCTCTTCCCCGACCTCTGGCAGATACTGAAACCCCGGTGCATTCGGCGCGTCCGAAGTGGAGTAAGGCTGTGCCCGTGCAGCAATCAGACCCACAAGCCCCTGACCAACACGCAACCGGGCACGATGCACGGCCTCGTCCTTCAGGCCCTTGGTTGCGCAAAGCTCCAGTTGTTGCTGCCCGACCCGCAGATATAGCGAGCAAACCTCAGCCGCCATGCTGTCCGCGATGACCCTGACAATCTGGTCAAGACGCTGCTGTCCGTCGCCCGGCTCCGCCATTACCTGACGGAGGCGGCGCAGCAATGCGCGTGACCCGGCACCAGTCGCGGGGCTCATGGTGGTCCTCCCACGGTTTGCTTCGGTTTGGCGCAGAAATCTGCTGCAAACCGAAAGCGGTTAAGCGGCGTCGAGGTCGAACGCCGCGTGCAGTGATTGCACAGCCAGTTCGGTGTATTTTCTGTCGATCAATACAGAGACCTTGATCTCGGACGTTGTGATCACCTTGATGTTTACGCCATCTGCCGCGAGCGCGGAGAACATCTTTTGCGCTACGCCTGAATGGCTGCGCATACCAATACCAACGACGGATACCTTGGACACGTCGGGATCAACCACCAGTTCACGATATTGAATGTTCTCGTGCGCGGCTTCGAGCACTGCGCGGGCCTTTTCGACCTGATCAGCAGCGCAGGAGAACGTCATGTCAGTCAGCCCATCTTCGGAGATGTTCTGCACGATCATGTCGACATTCACACCACCGTCGGCCAGCGGGCCAAAGATCGATGCGGCAACGCCGGGTTTGTCGGCAACGGCCAGCAGGGTGACTTTCGACTGTTCTTTTTCGGCGGCGATGCCGCTGACGATATTCTTTTCCACAATTTCCTCCTCGTCGCACACCAGGGTGCCGGGATCGTCGCTAAAGCTGGACCGCACCATCAGTTTGACCTTGCGCTGCATGGCCAGTTCAACAGACCGGGTCTGCAATACCTTCGCACCGAGCGAGGCCAGTTCCAGCATTTCTTCGAACGAGATTTTGTCGAGCTTGCGCGCCCGGCTCTCGATACGTGGGTCGGTTGTGTAAACGCCGTCCACGTCAGTGTAGATGTCGCACCGCTCGGCGCCAAGGGCGGCCGCGAAAGCAACCGCAGTCGTGTCTGAGCCGCCGCGGCCCAGTGTCGTGATGCGCCCTTCGTCACTCAGGCCCTGAAAACCTGCGATGACGGCGTGCAGACCTTCGCCGAATTTCTGGTCGAGCAATGTCGTGTCGATATCGGTGATACGCGCGGCACCGTGGGCGGCTGTGGTTCTTACAGGCACTTGCCAGCCAAGCCATGACCGTGCGGGCACGCCCATTTCCTGCAACACCAGCGACATCAGGCCTGATGTGACCTGCTCACCGGAGGACACAACGCTATCGTACTCACGCGCATCGAACAGGCCGCCACCGGCGGCGTCGCGCACGTAGTCGACCATCTTGTTCGTTTCGCCGGACATCGCGGAGACGATTACGGCCACGTCATAGCCGGCATCAACCTCACGCTTTACCTTCGCAGCAGCGTTACGAATGCGTTCCAGGTCAGCGACCGATGTGCCGCCAAATTTCATGACCAGTCTGGGCATGGGGGTCTCTCTCATTCAGCGCCAAAGCTCGACGCGGCCCCCCTATACCGGGCGCGGCGCTGCGCTTCAACTCCGGGGCGGGCTGGCCTGGTTCACTGAAACAAAGCCGCGCGAATTGGTTTGGCCGGCGGGGCGTTTAACTGTTGCGTTTCGGCGCAAAGGGCAGCGGTGCAACCGGCACGCCATCTTCGATCAGTGACTTGGCATCGGCCAATGTCGCCTCTCCATGGATGGCGCGCGCTTCTGAGTCGCCTACATGCATTTTTCGGGCCTCGGCAGCGAATTTGTCACCAACATAGTCGGAGTTTTTTTCAACCTCCGCGCGCAGAGCGGCGAGCCTTTTTTCAACCTCTGCCCCAACAGGTGCCGTCAAAACAGGCTCCGGTTCCGGTTGTGGCGCGGGGGCGGGTTGTTCGGTTTTGCTGTTACCCTTTTTGGGGACGCGCGGTGCCATCAACGCCTTTTCGACCTTGTCCGAACCACACAAAGAGCACGTCACCATGCCTGCCGCCGCTAGTTTGTCATAAGCGGAGGAAGAGGCAAACCATGCCTCAAAATCATGCCCATCGGCGCATTTCAGGTCGTAGCGGATCATCGTCGGCTCACTATCATGTCTCTTTGTTATTTATAGGTGAATGGCGGGAAAGCAATAAGAATGCGCAGGATCATAAGTCGCAGAAGCCACGCGCGCCATTCACAGCGGCAGAGAACTCAACTAGTTTTGCACACATGAAAAATTCAAAGACAGAAACCGACCTCCGTCCCTTTTTGTACCTGCGTCACGGTGAGACAGCTTGGAACAAGGAGGGGCGAATGCAAGGCGCAACGGATATTCCGTTGAACGAGACAGGGCGCGCGCAGGCCCATCGTGCGGCGGCCTCGCTCGCGGATGTTCACATTGACCGGATCATTTCCAGCCCCATGGCGCGGGCGGCTGAAACGGCGGACATTGTTGCGGCGGCCAAAGGCCTGACACCCACACGGGATGAACGCCTCAAAGAGCGGTACTTCGGGGCGTTTGACGGGTTACTGCTTTCGGAAATTCGAGATCGTCATGGTCTCGGTGATGGCGCATCCATCTGGAGCATTGATTCGCCAGAGGCCGAACCATTCGATGTTGCGTTAAACCGCACCTTGGACGCTTTGCGCGATGGGTTGGCGGACAGCGACGATGTCGTTCTGTTTGTTGCGCACGGGGCGTTGTTTACCCTGTTGACCGAGCATTTGTTCGGGGAGCGCCTGACCTCTTCGAATGCGGCCCCCTACCGTTTGTTGCATGTTGACGGTGCCTGGGCCGCCCATCTGATCTGAGCGGGTACAGCAATGAAAAAAGGGGCACCGTATGGGGCCCCTTTTGTTGTTTTCCGTGCTGGCCGCTTTAGCGCGACGTGCCGCGGTTTCGGTTCCGGTCGCGGTCGCGGCGCGATGACATCGGCTGAAACGCAACTGCCACATGTTCTTCGCAATAGGGTTTGCCTGGGGCGCAGGCCAAGCCGCAGAAAAAGAAATCTTCTGTTGCCGGGTCGCCGATGGGCCATTTGCACGTTCGCTCAGTCAACTGAAGCAAGTCGATCCGGCGGGCCTTTTTTTCCATCGCTGCAAGCGCCTGCGCGGTGCGCTGCTGATCTTCGACCATTGCTGGTGTCGGGGGCGGTGGCTCACGCCGTGCTGTGGCGGAAGGCACAATGGGTTTGGGCGGCATGACAGGGGCGGGTGCCGGTGTCGGGGCAGTTGCCGCGGCCTTCGGCTTGGGTTTGGGTTCTGGTGCCGGTGCGGGTTTGGGCGCGGGTTTCGCGGCCTTGGTTTCTGGTGCCGGTTTCGGCGCAGCGGCAGGCGCGGGCGCTGGGGCAGCTGCGCTGGCTGCGGCGGCCTTACCGGCTGTTGCGCGGTTCGACAGTCCTAGGCGATGAACCTTGCCAATCACGGCGTTGCGCGTGACGCCGCCGAGCGTCTTTGCAATTTGGCTCGCGCTTTGGCCTTCACCCCACATCGCTTTCAGTTTTTCAACGCGATCATCGGTCCACGCCATGTGCGGCTCCCTCATGTCCAAAAAAGAAACGCGCCGGATACCAGCGCGCTATTGGCCCTAATGTAATGAACGGCGAGGATGGGCGCAAGACAGGCCCGGCAGATCACCGATGGGGAGTGCGACCTTTATTCGGCGGCAACCGCATTTGCATCCTGTTCCTGCTGGAACACCACCCGCGCGGGGGAAAGATAGGTTTGTGCAATGACAGGGGCAACAAGCTGTGCCCCGACTGACGGCCAGCCCCGTTCGCGCGCTGCGGCATCATTTGCGCTTACCTCAATGGCCATTGTCGCGGGGCGGCCAGCTTCGTCCCAGGCTTCCAGCAGGTCATCTGCGTATTTCTGTTGTTGCTGGTGAAGTTTGCTGAGGGCTGCAATAGCGGCATCCGTGGGGTTGCCGCCCCCCTTGGCCCAGTTTGCAATCACGCGCCGCCGCAACCCAAGGAAATAGGTCGCACTGTCGACGTCGAGGCCGCAGAGACGGATCAGAACCGCAAAACCGTTCATAACTTTCACTCCCACACACACATACGACACGCCTGTCAGCCGAGGCGACTGTTTCCAAGCCTAATCGACAATATGCTTGGTAAAAGTAAAAGTCGAATTTATGGCACGGTAAAGTCAACTTCGCGGCACCAAATATATCCTAAAGGCGAACAGTATTGTTGCGTTTCAATGCTGGGGTGTGTGAAGGCCCTTTTTGCGCTTGGTTGACAGCGCGCCACCCCTCTTTGATAACCGGACCGCTTGGCCCTTATATCGATTGGGTCAGGAGACTTTATTGCAAATTGGCCCTATGAAGGAGGCCCAACGATGATCACCCCGGTGATGCCGACTTACGCGCGTACAACCCATGAATTCGCATATGGCGAAGGTGCTTGGCTTGTGGACGCTGAGGGCCGACGACATCTCGATTTCGGGGCGGGCATTGCCGTGAACTGCCTTGGGCACGCCAACCCGAAACTGATCGCCGCCCTGACGGAACAGGCCGGGAAGTTGTGGCACACATCGAACCTGTATCCCATTGCCAAGCAGGAACAGCTCGCTGAGCGTTTGTCAGAACTGACGTTTGCAGACACAATGTTCTTCACCAATTCCGGTGCCGAAGCGATGGAATTCGCCTTCAAGGCCGCCCGCAAATATCAAAGCCATGTGGGCGCGCCTGAACGGGTGGAAATCATCACGTTCGAAGGCTGCTTCCATGGCCGTACGATTGCGGGCATCTCTGCTTCCAAGGCCCCTAAGATGGTGGATGGTTTTGGCCCGCTGGTTCCCGGTTTCGTGCAGGTACCCTATGGGGATGTCGAAGCTCTTAGGGCAGCTGTTTCAGACAAGACAGCTGCGATAGCCGTTGAGCCAGTTCTGGGTGAAGGTGGAATTTTGCCGGCACCAGACGGCTTCATGGCGGCGATCCGCGAGCTTTGTGACGAAAACGGCGCGTTGATGATCTGTGACGAAATTCAGTGTGGCGTGGGCCGCACAGGGCGCTTGTTTGCTTATGAATGGTCTGATGTGACGCCAGACATTATGGCGATTGCAAAGGGCATCGGGGGCGGCTTTCCGATTGGTGCGTGCCTGACGACGGAACGCGCGGCCTCTGGTATGGTTGCGGGCACACATGGTTCGACCTATGGCGGAAATCCGCTTGGTGCCGCGGTTGCCTTGGCTGTGCTCGAAGAGGTTGCCACGGATGATTTTCTGGCAACGGTTCGCCAACGTGCCGGGTATCTGTCGCAGAAACTTGGGGGGTTGGTGGATGCGCACCCGGAAGTTCTGGAAGGGGTGCGCGGCGAAGGACTGATGATGGGGATAAAATGTAAAGCCCCTAACATGGATCTTGTGAATGCTGCGTATGCCGAGGATTTGTTGACCGTGCCAGCGGCTGACAACATCGTGCGCATTCTGCCGCCCTTGAACGTCACCGAGGCAGAGCTTGACGAGGCCGTGGCACGGCTTGACCGCGCTTGCACACGGGTCGAAGCCCCATGAGCGCGATCAAATTTGGTGAGATCACCGCGCCGCTTCCCAATGGGGGGCGGCACTTCCTGGACATTCACGGGCTGGCCACCGCAGACCTGCGCCACATTATTGACAGCGCCCGTGCGATGAAAGCGGCCCGCAAGGGCCTGCCACATGGTACCAAAGACCCCGGTGCCCCTTTGCCGGGGCGCGTACTGGCGATGATTTTTGAAAAACCATCGACACGCACGCGCGTCAGTTTTGATATTGGCATGCGACAGCTTGGCGGCGAGACGATTGTATTGTCCGGGGCCGAGATGCAGCTTGGGCGCGGCGAGAGCATTGCCGACACTGCCAAAGTGCTCAGCCGCTATGTCGATGCCATCATGATTCGCACGAACGAGCATTCCAATCTTCTGGAAATGGCCGAGCATGCCACTGTTCCGGTTATCAATGGTTTGACCGATGACAGCCACCCCTGTCAGATCATGGCCGATGTGATGACCTTTGAAGAGCATCGCGGCCCGATAGAGGGGCGAAAACTCTGCTGGTCGGGCGATGGGAACAACGTCTCCCACAGCTTTATCGAAGCGGCGACGCGGTTTGGTTTCGAACTGTCACTTGCCACGCCTGAGACATTGGACCCTGACCCACGGTTTACCGCCTGGGCCGTGTCAGAGGGCGGCAAAATCACCCACACGCGCGATGCAGCCGCCGCCGCCGCGGGCGCAGATGCGGTGATTGCCGACACGTGGTTTTCCATGGGCGATGACGACGACACCCGGCAGGGGCGCCACAACCAGCTTGCGCCCTATCAGGTCGATGCCCGTATGATGGAGGGGGCTGGCGATGGCGCGATCTTCATGCATTGCTTGCCGGCCCACCGCGGCGAAGAGGCAACCGCAGAGGTGATGGACGGCCCTCAGTCTGTTATCTTCGACGAAGCCGAAAACCGTTTGCATGTGCAAAAGGCAATTTTGAAATGGTGCTTGGGCGGTTAGCCCGGGTATTTCGTTGCCAGATCAAGGCTGAACGTGCGGGGCCTTGTTGCCATTCGGCCCAGCTTGGGCCTTGCAGTCTTTCGAACGAAAACGGGCGGCACTCTCCCCAGTGCCGCCCTTGCCATATGAACCTCCGTGTAGGTTCGTGGCGTCTTGGCCTACTTTGCGGTCACAATTTTCATCACCAGCTTGCCGCCTGGTTTGATGGGGCCGTCTTCCTTGGCGCCGAGCGTGTATTCGAAAATACCTGTTTGTGTGCCGCCCGCTTCGGAATGGATCATCAGCATGAATTTGTCGCCGGGGCTGGCGGGTTCCGTCAGAATGGCGGCAACGTCCATGTTCATACCTGCGCGCAGCGGGGCATGGCCAACCACAGGGCCGGGTTTGGTGCCGTCGGTCTTATGAACGACTAGCCAGCCATTTTGGCTCGCGACAACTTCCTTGGCGGAAATGATGCCGTTGGAGACATCCTGGTCATGGGCTTTGACGCTGTCGCTTGAATGGGCGGCCCCAAATGCGTTGCCGGCGCAAACCGCGCCAGTGAAAGCCGCGGCGAGATAAGCAGCAGTGATCGAAAATTTCATCATCAGATGTCCTCCTGGGTTGTTGTTGGGGGACATACGCGGGCTTGGGCAAAAAGGTTTCAGGAATGGACAAGTTTCTGCATTTTCTTCGAAAAAAGATGCTTCGCCGCCATGAAAAGCCATGAGACAGGAAGGCATGGGACGTTGCCAAAAGGGTGCCGTGCAATCGTGATCAACGCCTAGAATTTTCCGTTGTTGTTTTTCCATTCGCTTTTGGGGGCGATCTTTTCGGTGGTGTCCCAATGTTCAACAATCTTTCCGTCAGAGATGCGAAAAAGGTCGTAGAATGAAGAATGGACGCCCGCTGACTGACCCTCGCTGACTGACAGCACGAAGTCCCCTTCGGCGAGGACGCGGTGAAGGTGCTGATAGGCGACACGGGGCTGCCGATCGGTCGATGCCGCCAGCGTGGCGCGCAGTTCCGCGACATCATCGCTCAGGTGCGGATTGTGCTCTGCGTAACTCGCCGCATCTATGAAGGTGGTCAGGCGATCCAGATTGCCCGCAATCAATACGGTTTCAATAAACTCACGAACCAACGCCCTGTTGGCCTCGGTGTGGTGGTGGTCTTTAGCCTCGCACGGGCCATCCACCATGCTACGGCCAGAGCGGTTTGGCGGCTGACGTTCCTGAATGTTGTCCCAGTGTTCCACGGCGAAACCATCTTCAAAACGGAACACCTCAAAACATATTTTCCGACTGGCAAAATCATATTCCATGTGGCCAAAGACGAACTCACCGTCCTGAAACCCCCGCACCATATTTACCTTGGGTTCGGTTTTGGAAAGCCGCTGGAAGAGCGCCGCCAAACCCTCGCTGCCTTCATGGGTTTGCGGATTGTGCTGGATATACCGCTCTTCGTTTACCACCGCGACGGGGCCAGGGTCGCCGGTTTCGATGCTTTTCAGCAGGTTTGCGATTTGCTGAACCTTGGAGATCGTCATGCGGTTGTTTCCGATCGTGCTATGTCTCGGTAAGGCGGGCAATACAGTGCCCGCCGCCTGCGCCTGATCGCGGGGTTATGTCTGTCTAAGTGCCCCATACATCATGTTTTGCAGTGTGAAGCTCGCGCCGGGCCAATCAAAGTTTTGTGCCATCATTACGACATAGCAATCAGCAACCGGGTCTACGTTGAACCATGTTTCGGCGGCACCAGACCACCCAAAAGCACCGGGGCGGGAGATCATCGGCCCCCCGGCCTGGCTGACGGCAAAGCCAAGGCCAAACCCCTGTCCGTTCATACCGGGGTTCATCGAATTTGGTGGCAATTCGATTTGCAGCGGCATTACCGGCGCGGCATGGTTCTGTGTTGCTGCTGCCAAAGTGTGCGCTGACAAAAGTTGCCCTGCACCATGGCAGTCTCCGAGTAACGCAGCGGCAAATTTTGCATAGTCGCCCAATGTCGAAAACAGGCCATGCCCGCCCCGGGCAAAGGTCGGGTCATCAAGCGGATAGGCAAGAACATCGAGAACACCGCCATCGCTTGCATCAATGCCCCCGCCACGCAGGGGGGCAAGGCGGGGTTTTACGCCCACGCCGGGATTGAATGACGTTTCTGCCATGCCGAGCGGGTCTGTAATGCGACGGGCAACGATGTCTTGCAGTGGCGCATCCTCCACCACTTCAATCAACGCGCCCAAAACATCTGTCGCCACGGAATACAGCCAACGTGTGCCGGGGTCGAATTGCAGGGGTATTTTGGCGATCTTCTTGATGTCGTCACGCAAGCTGACGGTACCGTCGGCCATCACCTTTTGCTCGTTCATCATCTTGCCAGAGGCATCTGACATGAACCCGTATGACAGGCCCGATGTGTGGGTCAGTAGGTGTTGCACCGTTATCGGCCCCGCCGCTGGGCGGGGGCCTGCTCGATCAAAGACATAAGGCGCGGCAAATTCGGGCAGGAATTTCGCGATGGGATGGAAGAGGTGCAAGCGCCCTTCCTCAATCAGTTGCAGCGCGATCACTGACACGACCGGTTTGGTCATCGAATAGATGCGATAGACCGAAGGCGCACAGGTTGCACCCTGATGGATCACGCCGTTGCGGTCGCCAATCAGCCATTCCATGCGCTCGTATTTGTCGCGCATGACCCAATCGGTCATGCGCGCATCAATCAGGGCACAGCGTTCGGCCGAAATACGGCTCACAGCAACCTCGCTTTGGCAGCTTCGTATTCACGCACGAGCTGATCGACATAATCGCCTGCGCCCTGCACCTTGTCGATCGGCCCGATGCCCTGGCCACACCCCCAGATGTCTTTCCAGGCCTTTGATTTGGCGGAGGAGCCAGAGCCGAACTGCATTTTCGACGGATCGCTTTCGGGCAGGTTGTCCGGGTCCATGCCCGCCGCTTCGATGGACGGGCGCAGATAGTTGCCATGAACGCCGGTGAAAAGGTTGGTGTAGACGATATCCTCGCCATCATTGTCGACCACGGCATTCTTGTAGTCCTCAGACGCCCGCGCTTCATGCGTCGCGATGAAGGGCGAGCCGATATAGGCAAGGTCGGCCCCCATGGCTTGCGCAGCGAGTACCGCCCCGCCCGTCGAAATCGAGCCAGACAAAAGCAGCGGTCCATCATACCAGGCGCGGATCGTGTTCACCAAGGCAAAGGGCGACAGGGTACCCGCATGTCCGCCCGCGCCCCAGGCAACGGCGATCAGGCCATCAGCACCTTTTTCCACGGCCTTTTTGGCGAATTTATCGTTGATGACATCGTGCAGGGTGATGCCGCCCACCGAATGCATCGCTTCGTTCAGATCGGCACGCGCGCCGAGTGAGGTAATGGTGATGGGTGCCTTGTATTTCATCGCCATTTCGATGTCGTGCTCAAGCCGGTCGTTGGAGCGGTGAACAATCTGGTTTACCGCCCAGGGCGCGGCGGGGTTGTCGGGGTTGGCCTGATTGTGGCGATCAAGTTCTTCGGTAATTTCTTTCATCCATGCCTCGACCTGCTCAGCAGGGCGCGCGTTCAGGCAGGGGAATGACCCGATGATGCCCGCCTTGCACTGTGCGATCACCGACTTGGGGTTGGAAATGATAAAGAGGGGGGAAGCCAGAACCGGAATGCGCAGGCCCTGAAGTTGTTTTGGAAGTGTGCGTGTCATGTTCGTTGGTCTTTCGGTCTGTTATCTTGTGTCTGTGTTAGGGAATGCTGTTCCCTCAGCTTTGAGCCGGGGTCACGAATATCTCGGCGCGCGCTTCAGGTTGTGGTGATTGAAAGCCTTGCCCTTGTTTCCAGCCGGGGTTTTGGCCGGATCAGGGCATGACTGTCGGCCTGGGCCTGACAACGACGGCGCGTGGGGCAGGGCGCCTCTCATTCAGCCGCCACCGCGACGGGCGTCAAACTTACCGGCACGCCATTAAACGCAGCGTTCCCGGTCAGCGGGTCCACCCGTGTATCATCAGTCAGGTCATTGATTGACGTGGTCAGCGTCGCCGTTGCCGCCGACAGTTTGCCGCCCCTTTGCCCCCAGCCTTGGGGAATGGAAACGACGCCGGGTGCCATTTCATCCGTTACTTCCGCCGGCAAGACAGCCTCGCCAGTGCGAGATGTAACGCGAACATCTGCCTCGTCCTTGATACCGAGCGTGGCCGCATCGGCGGGATTTATCTGCACCGTGCAGCGATTGCGGCCCTTCACCAGTCGCGGCGCGTTCTGTGTCCATGAATTATGGCTGCGCACCTGCCGCCGGCCAATCATCACATAGGGCCTGTCGGTCGGTGTTTCATGGGCCAGCAGACGGGGCAGATCGGAGAGGAACGCCTCTGGTGCGATATTCAAACGCCTACCGGGTGTTTCCAGCCTGTCGGGCAGGGATGGCACCAATGGTCCGAGGTCTACAGACCCATCATGGGCTTTCAGCGCATCGAGCGATGCCGCCTCGGCATGATAACCACGCGCCAGAATATGCGCCAACTGTTCCGATGGCGATGGGCCAAGGTCATTGGCTCCTGTCAGCGCATTGGCAAGGCGCGCGTAAACCTGCCATTCAGGTATTACGCCTGCGGGGCGCGGGAAAATCGCGTTGGCATAGCTGGCCGTGTTTCGCACCGCGAAGGAATGGAACACCATGTCATAGACAGGTTCCTCCAACGCGACGGTGCCGGGCAGGATCAGGTCAGCATGGCGCGTGGTGTCGTTGATGTGGATATCGACCGAGATCATGAAATCAAGCTGTTTCAAAGCGGCCTCGATCCGCCGTCCGTTCGGCGCGGTCAGCACAGGGTTGCCCGCCACCGTGATCAGGCCGCGTATCTGGCCCGGCCCCGGCGTCTCCATTTCTTCGGCCATGACAGACACGGGATATTCACCGTTGTAGAGCGGAAGGCCGGAAACCCGGCTGCGCTTTTCAGGATAGCTCCGCTGCGCGCCCTTGCGACTGGTCATGCCGACGTAGTCGAATGCGGGTGTTGTGAACATGGCACCACCCTCGGCATCAAAATTCCCGGTGACGATGTTCAACGCATTGGTCGCCCACTGACACAATCCGCCATAGGATTGGGTTGAAGCCCCCATGCGGGAATAACACACGGCCCTTTCAGCGTTTGCAAATTCTGCGGCCAGTCGCCGTATCGTATCAGCGTCGATGCCTGTGTGGCTGGCGGCAAGGTCCGGCGTGAAGGGCATAACCGCCTTGCGCAAGTCTTCGACACCATCAGCCACATCAGCCAAGCGACCTAGGCGCACCGCGTTGTGGGCGAAAACCTCGTGGATCATTGCGAGGATCAGAAACGCATCTGTCTCGGGCCTGATAAAATGGTGTTCCGCCGCACGTTTGGCGGTTTCTGTGCGGCGCGGGTCAATCACGACCATGCGCCCGCCGCGCGCCTTGATCTCTTCAATGCGTTTGGGGAAATCAGGCGCCGTCATCATCGAACCGTTGGACACCATCGGGTTGCCACCAATGACAAGCAGGTAATCGGTCCGCTCCAGATCGGGGATCGGCATCAGCATTGGGTGGCCCATCATGTGAATGGAAGCAACGTGGTGCGGGATCTGGTCAGCGGTGGCAGAGGAATAGCGGTTTGTGGTGCCGATGGCCTTGATCATGCGGGGCAAGGTCAACAGGTTGCCGAACTTGTGGGCGTTGGGGTTGCCGAGATACGCGCCGAAACCATCCTTGCCATGAGTGGCCTGCACGCGCCGGATGTTTTCGGCGGCAAACTCAATCGCTTCATCCCAGCTGATGGCCTCCCACGTCGTGCCCTTACGGCGCAAGGGCGTGGTCACACGGTCGGGGTCGGTCCGAAAATCCTGCAAGGCTACGGCCTTGGGGCAGATATGCCCGCGCGAGAGGGGGTCATTGGGGTCGGCCTTGATGCTGAGGACCTGATGGTCGTCATGCTCAATGATGAGACCACACATCGCCTCACAAATGTTGCATGTCCGGTAGTGACGTTTCATCTGTCCGCTCCCTCTGTCCCCTGACATATGCCAGTTTGACGCCTCGTCTTGGCAAAGTCGATGCGATTTGCGCGGGTTTCGCAAGTGTATCTGTGTTTGACGTTGGGTCGCTGGGGTGAACGCCATGCGGTGAAACTGATGAATTGCGCATAACCTCAGCGGTTTCCCATGGCGCCCGCCGCTGCATCGCCATTATCATTGCCAAAACAGACGCGGAGGCGAAAATGATACGGGCATTGGTGATGATCGCAGCAATGGGCATTGGCCTGGGCAGTGGCCCGGCATTCGGGCAGGCCGTGAAATATGAATTCGGGGCGCGGGATCGCCCGGCAGCGTTACCGCCAGCCGCCCATGGCTCTTATGCCAAAGGGTGCCTTGCGGGTGGGGTCGAACTACCTAAAACCGGGCCAAGCTGGCAGGCCATGCGATTGGAGCGGAACCGCAACTGGGGGCACCCGGAAATGGTGGCCTTTGTTGAACGCCTTGGTGCTGCTGCGCAGGCTGCCGGGTGGCCCGGTTTGTTGGTGGGCGATATCAGCCAGCCACGTGGGGGCCCGATGACATCCGGGCACCGGTCTCATCAAATTGGTATCGACGCAGATATCTGGATGCGCCCCGGCTATGATCGGGAATTAACGCGCAAGGAACGCGCCGAAATTGGGTCGTTCAGTGTAACGCGTGGCGACCATATGGATGTGAACAAGCGTTGGACCGCAGCCCATGGCGAGGTGATCAAGGCTGCGGCCTCGGACCATGCTGTCGCGCGAATTTTCGTGCATGCGGCGATAAAGCGAAAGCTGTGCCAGACAGCGGGTGACGATCGCGAATGGCTTCGTAAAATTCGCCCGTGGTGGGGGCATAATGCCCATTTTCACGTGCGGCTGACCTGCCCGGTTGGAAGCGCCGATTGTGTTAACCAGGCCCCGCCACCTGCCGGTGACGGTTGTGATGAAACGCTTGATTGGTGGTTCTCTGACGAGGCACGCAACCCCAAACCTGACCCCAACGCCCCAAAACCGAAACCGCGCAGGGAACTGACACTGGCTGATCTTCCCCCCGCATGCAGCGAGGTCTTGTCTGCGCAATGATCCGCCTTGCCCTTCACGCGTTGTTTGTAGCGGCCTTCGCGGCGGGAAGTGCGGCGGCTGTTGCCGGCGCGCCCGCAAGTCCTTTCGGTGCGGCAAGCGCGGTAAAGGAGCGGCCGATCACGCTGCCGTCTTCGGGCGCATTGGCGTTCCGTGGGGCGATTGCCATGCGGCCGCCGTTTGCGGCTTTTGGTGGCATATCGGGGGTGGTCGCAGAGGGGGATGGTCTGGTTGCGGTCTCTGACCGGGGGCAATGGTTGCGCTTTCGCCCGGTGATCAAAGGCGGGCGGTTGATTGGGGCTGAAAATGCAAGCTCTGCCCCGCTTCTGAATGACGCGGGGGCCGCATTGAGCAAACGCGGGCAAGACGCGGAAGATATCGCGCCGGGCGGATGGGTGT
>JBMYXS010000059.1:0-23367 GCA_049608645.1 Pikeienuella sp.
CGGTATCACTGACCTCTACCGCAAAATGCTGCATTCGTTTGGCAAGTGGCATGGCGTGGTCCCTATTTAAGTCGCCAGCATACGAACAGGAATTTATGGGTTTGGGTCAAGCCTATGCCACTTGATACAAAGTGCCGTGAGTGACCTTGCAGACACACAGGGCATCGGCACAAGCCGGGCCTGCGCCCTTTGGCCCAGCGGCTGTGCCTGGGCACGAGGCCAAAGAACGATCGGCCAGAGCCCTCTTTTGCGGCGAAGGCCAGATTCGCATTTCAGGTGAAACACTCACTCTGCGTCCGGCGCTCCGCGCAATTTCTTAACCTGCCCCCGTTTCACTTTGGCTTCCACCCGCCGGCGCTTGGCCCCTTGCGAAGGCCGTGTGGGGATGCGGCGTTTGGGGCGGAATGCTGCTTCGAGGATCAGCGCGATCAGTTTGGCTTGCGCGTCCTCCCTGTTCAGAATTTGGGAGCGGTGTTTGTCTGATGTGATGACCAATGCGCCTTCCTTGGTCCATCGACGCCCCGCCAATCGCCGAAGGCGGGTTTTGACGTGGTCGGGCAGATGGGGAGAGCGCGCCGCTTCGAAACGCAATTCAACCGCTGATGAAACCTTATTGACGTTCTGCCCACCGGGGCCAGAAGCCCGCATGAAACTTTCGGTAATTTCCCATTCAGCGATTTCGATGTCGTCATTCACCCGTATCATCGTCGCCTCCGGTTTCATTAAGGTCGCAGCATAACAAAAGGGCCGCCCCATTTGGAACGGCCCTTCTTGAGAATTTCGGAGCGTCAGCTGGAAGAGGGGTAACCCCGGGCCAGCCGCCCCGCATGATTTACCTGAAAGAGGGCTGCCCCTTACCGGCCACATCACACGCATTCACATCCGACGTCCGCGTAATCTCATGAGACATAGGATCACCTCCTTTCAGTTGTTGCTGTTGCAAACAGACTTATGGCGGAGGTGCCGATTGTCAAAAGAAATATGCGTTTACCTCACGCAAACCGCGCAGAGACGACCCGGAACGGGATCAACGCCACAAGTGCCAGGGCCAGCTTTACACCGAAATCAGCCACCGCCAGCGACACCCAAAGCGGCGCGATTGGGCCCATGCCGAGCAACGGCACCGCTTCCAGCGCCCAGCCGTTAGGGTCTGTCGGATCAATGAAGGCGAAAGTTGCGGAAAAGGCGATGGCAAAGAACAGAGTCGTATCAAGCGACGATCCCACCAACGTCGAGGCAAGCGGCGCGCGCCACCATTTGCCTTCGCGCAGACGCGAAAAGATGAACACATCGACCAGCTGGGCGGTCAGGAAGGCAACACCAGAGCCAAGGGCGATGCGCAGGGTGACAAGCGGGTCACCATATTCATTCACGAACTGACTGGCGATCAGGGAGCAGATGACGCCGACGACAAAACCCACGAACACGACCCGGCGCGCCGTAGCAGCGCCATATGCACGGTTCATCAGGTCAGTGACCAAAAAAGCAAACGGATAGGTGAATGCGCCCCAAGTCAGCCAGTTGCCGAACAGGTGCTGCACAAGAATATTCGATGCCACAACGACCGCAGCCATCGCAACCACGCCAATCATCATGCCTTTGAGGGAAAGTCCCATCTTGATGCTCCTTTGAAACCAGAGGCGCGTTTAGCTTGCTTAACTTTTGTTGGCAAGGTTTCTGTAGATTGCATTGGACGGCACCTCTGCTACTTGCCTACACTTGCATGCAATGAATATCGTCAACGATTACCGCCTCGTCAGGAAACGACCATGATCAAAACCATCGCCACATGCACGGCCCTTGTTCTTTCGCTTATCCTTGCCGGGTGTGCTCAGGAAAGCCGCGAACCGTTTTCACCGAATGCCCAATCGGTGGAGCGCCGCGCCCTCACGCTGGAGATGGTCCAGCATATCGTTGATTTTGAAGCCCGCCGGGATGAAAACGGCAAGATCGTGGTTTATAATTTGCCTGTTGGCGATGGCGGCGGCCTTTACGAAGTGGCCGGCATCAACGAGCGGTATCACCCCGCTGCCGCCGCACGCCTGCGCGATATGATTGATGCGGGTGACCCCGACGGTGCAGAACGCGAGGCGGTGCTTTATATCGCCAGCAAAACCAACCACCCTGCTGCGTTCGCCAGCACAAACGCGATCAAGTTCCTGCTGCGCGATATCGCCTGGAACCGGGGGCCCACGGGTGCCGCGAAAACGCTGCAGATTGCTTTGAAGGTGCGCGCCGACGGCATTGTCGGCCCGATCACACGCAAGGCCCTCCGCCAGGCAGAGGCAAACCCCGCCGCCCTGATTGATGCGCTTCGCAGCGCCCGTGAGACGTATGAGCGGCAACGTGGGCGCAGTGAAAACAGCCCCTTCTGGGCCGGGCTCGTCAACCGCTGGAACAACGCCGGCAAGCGCGCCCGCACCTACCTTTAGGCACCCTCGGACCACCGGACAGGCGGGAAGAACCATGCGGGAAATTGAGTATTTTTATTCCGCCCATTCGGCATTCGCCTACATCGGCTCTGCCCGCCTGGCGGCGATATGCACCGCACACGACTGTACCCTGCGCCATCGGCCCTTTGCGCTCAGCCCGGTGGTGGAAGCAGCGGGCGCGCCCGCGTTTCGGGGCCGCAGCCGCGCGCATGTTGATTATTACTTCGGGAGAGAGATCGAACGATGGGCCGAAATGCGTGGTGTGGACATCATCGACCATCGCCCGACGCACCATGACAGCCCGCTTACCCTTTCCAATGGCATGCTGATCGCCGCAGCGGAGCAAGGGGGCGATGTGGATGCGCTGGCCCATGCGCTGCTGCAAGCCCACTGGCGCGATGATATCGACCTTGGCGACCCTGACGCTTTGGCGCGCACCGCAAAGGCCCTTGGTATTGACCCGGCCCCATTGCTGACCGCTGCGCTCAGCCCACATATCCAAGCCATCCATGATGAAAATGGTCGCGAAGCCATCGCCCGAAACGTCTTCGGCTCCCCCACCTACTTTCTTGCGGGGGAGATGTTTTATGGTCAGGACCACCTGGAAATGCTGGAGCGGGCGCTGATCCAGCCCTTTGCGCCACCACGGTTCAAGAACCCCTGAGCGGCCTTTCCCCGGTCTAGCGCGGCTCGATCGTCCGTGGTTGTCTGTTCAATTCGTCAATGCTGAACCCGGCGATGCGCTTGTATCTGTCAGCGTGGGCCGCCAGTTTGGCGCGGGGAATGACATCTTCGATATCATCATAAACGCCGCCTGAGAGATCCTCCACCCATTGCATAATGGCGTCTGGCCCTTCCCCCCGATTGGCGTTGATCAGCGCAGTCGTGAGCGGGCGCATTTTGGCTTCATAGGCTTCCAATGCCACAGGGGTCACACCATGCTTCACGATTGCGGCCCCCAGCACGCGCGCATCAACGATGGCATTTGAAGCGCCGTTGGAACCGACCGGATAGGTTGCGTGCGCCGCATCACCCATCAGTGTCACACGCCCATGTGTCCATTGGTCGAGCGGATCACGGTCAACCATAGGATATTCAAACACATCCCCTGCCCCGGCCACCATGGCGGGGAAATCAAGCCAGTCAAACTTCCAGTCTGCAAATTTGGGCATGAACACAGACGGATCGACCGCCTTGTTCCAGTCGTTTTTGCTCCACCCGTCTGCGGGGTCAAAAACCAGTTCGGCTATCCAGTTCATCACGCTCAACCCCTCCGCGTCAGGGGTGGAAATCGGATAGGTTACGATGCGCTGGGTGCCATGACCGATCAGCGCCATGGACGCCCCGGTGCGAAACGCCTTGGCCCTTGTCGTTGCGCGCCATAATACCGCGCCATTCCAGATCGGCGGGCCTTCATCGGGTTGCATTTGTGCCCGCAGCGCCGAATGAACGCCATCGGCTGCGATGATGATGTCGCCGTCAACCCTTGTGCCGTCTTCGAATATCAACACCGCGCCATCGGTGCCGTTTTCAAACCCGACAGCCCGCCGCCCGGTTTCAACACAGCCCGGCGCGCGGTCTTCCACGGCACGCGCCAACATCATCTGCAATTCACCACGATGCACGGAAAACTGCGGCCATGCATAGCCCGCGCCAAGGCCGCGCGGTTCCACCCAGATTTCCCGCCCCGTTTTGGCGAAAAACCCGTATTCCTGCGTTTCCACGCCAATCGCCCGCAGGTCCGCCTCCAACCCCATATCGAACAATTCGCGCACCGCGTTGGGTTGGATATTGATTCCAACGCCGAGCGGGCGCATTTCGCGCGCGGCTTCGAATACCCGAAACGGCACGCCGATTTCTGCACATGTCAGGGCCAGCGAAAGCCCCGCAATGCCACCACCCGCGATAAGGACCGTCATTTGGAAGGCTTGGGCAAGATGATTTCGATGATGGCCCAGATTACCCAGATCGGGAACAGGAAGATCACACACAGGATCGCCACAACGGGCTGACGCTGAAACGTCTGAACGGCACCGCCGAGCATGACAAGAATAACGACGATGATAACCGCCGCAATAATGCCGAGGGTAATCGGGTCCATAGGAAAACTCCGTGTCTTTCTGCCGTGTGGTCGGCGGGTCTTTCCATAGATAGGGGCTATTGCAAGGGTTTGAAAAGGGGGGCGTCACAGCGCGCCGCGCGCCCGTCCACCTGTTCCAGCGAAATGTGCGATATCACCACGCCGCGCGCCTTGTCATGCGCCGCTGCCCATACGATCATAAGCGAACATGTCTGATCGCGCCCAAATCGAACAACTGACCCCGACGCTTCTGCTGCATGCTTATGCGGCGGGCGTGTTTCCCATGGCAGAATCAGCTGATGCGGACGAAGTGCTGTGGATCGACCCTGACCTGCGCGGCATAGTCCCGCTGGAGCGGTTTCACCTGTCCAAAAGCCTGCGCAAAACCGTACAGAAAACTGACCTGCGCGTGACAGTCGACCTCGATTTTGAAGGTGTCATTGACGGGTGCGCCAACCGCGAATCGACGTGGATCAATCCAGAGATACGCCGCCTCTATATCGCGCTTCATCGCATGGGGCGCGCCCATTCGGTAGAGGTATGGCGCGGGCGCACGTTGGTTGGTGGCCTCTATGGTGTGCGCATTGGTGCCGCATTTTTTGGCGAGAGCATGTTCAGCCACGAAACCGATGCCTCAAAAATCGCATTCGTCCATATGGTCGCGCGGCTCAAAGCCGGGCGTTTTCGCCTGCTCGATACACAGTTCGTGACCGATCACCTGGCGACATTCGGTGCACGCGCAATCCCCCGTGACCGCTATCACGACATGCTGGAAAGCGCGATCACGCAAGACGCGAATTGGGATGATCTGGATGAGGCAACGCCGCCTCAGGACGTGGTGCAGTTAAGCACCCAAACATCATATCTTTGATGATCCATCGCATTGAGCGCGGGGCTTGAGGCAAACATCCACCCGACGAAAACCTCTGCGTTACCGGTTTTTGAATCCTGAATCCGCATATAAGCAAACGCATCATCAGCCTCGTCATCCGGGGGCGTGCGGCAGTGGTCCACGCGGATGGTCAGACGTTCGTAGGTCACAGCCTCACCGACCGGAATGCGGATATCGCTGACCCGGCCAGAGATTTTGTCCAACCCTCGCAACAACGCGACCTGCCGCGCGACAGAGCGGCTATCGGGGCGTTCGACCTCGATCACCTCTTCGACATATTCATCATTAAATTCGACGCCCTCAGGCGGTTTGATGAAGCGATCACGCAAATCGCCCGTGTCATCCTCAGCTTGCTGCGCAAAGGCCATGAACGGCATCAGTGCCAAGAGCATCAGGCGCTTCATCGTTTCACCGCCTTGAACCGCAAGCGAACGTAATCTGCCGTCCAATTCCCATGTGCGTCGCACAGGGCTGGTGCAACCAACGCAGCGACCTCAGCACGCGCAGCTGCCCGGTCCGCCTCGGGCAGAACACCCAGCGCAGGGGCCGCAAGTGTTTCTATCCACGCTTCCATTCCGGCCTTCACAGCCGTTGGACGCGGGACAAGCTCACAATTTTCAACGATGAAACCTGCGGCCTCCAATCGGGCGGATTGCTCCGCAACCGATGGAAAGTACCAGATATTCTTCAGGTCCGTCTCAACACCGCGCCGGGCCAGAACCGCGATCAGCGCCGTGCGAATAGCTGCGACATTCCCCATGCCGCCCTGCTCCGCTACAAACCGCCCACCGGGCCGCAGCGCCCGATAGACGCCCGCGATCACAGCATCAGGGTCCGTCATCCAATGCAGCGCCGCATTCGAAAAAACAGCATCAAACGCCGCCTCAAAGCCGAGCGCGTGGCCATCCATGACCTGTGCATCAACACCACGCGCAATCGCGCCTGCAATCATATCAGCAGAAGCATCAACACCGCGGATCGAAACACCCTGATCGGCCAGTGCCTTTGTCAGCGGGCCATCACCGCACCCCAGATCAAGGATATCCTCGCCGGGTTTCGGTGCCAAAAGCGCAACGACAGGCCCGGCCAAATCCGTCACAAAACGGGCATTTGCCTCATACCGGTCAGCACTCCAATGGTCATCGGCCATCGGGATCAGTTCGAAACAGCTTTGGACAGCAATTCAATCAGATCGACCGAACCTTGCGTATATTCCAGCTCATCACCGTCTTCGGCAAAGAAATCAGACGCGCCGGGATCAATCGCAATATATGACCCGCCCAGCAATCCATCAGATGTGATTGACACAACGCTGTCTTCAGGAACCTTGACGCCGTCTCGGATCGAAAGCGATGCAATCGCACGATAGGTTTCAGTGTTCAGGGTCAAGTCGGAAACCGTTCCCACTTTGACACCCGATACCCGCACATCTGCACCAACACTGACGCCGGATGCCTTGCGGAACCCTGCGGTCACTTCGTAATAGCCGCCGCCAACGCCGCCCACATCAGCGGTTTGCGCGCCATAAACAAGAAACCCACCAGCCACGGCCAGAACGGCCGCACCAATCAGTGTCTCTGCAACATTGCTTGCCATCAGGGTGCCCAAGCCTCGTAATCACCGGTTACGCGCGGGCGTGATTCCGGCGTGCGCAGACTGCCGGGAGGGGCATATGCCTCCGCCGAACCGGTCGGGTTTGCCTCGTGGTCCGCTTCCCATTCCTTACGGAACAACGGCACATCGGTTGGCGCTTCGTCATAGGTATGGTGCATCCAACCATGCCAATCGGGTGAAATGCGGCTGGCTTCTGCAACGCCATTGAAGATCACCCAGCGGCGCTTGCCGTCAGGTGTCTGATAAAACACGTTGCCCTGATCATCTTCGCCAACCCGCTGACCCTTGCGATAGGTAAACAGACGGGTACCGATGGTCTGGCCATTCCACCACGTAAAAATCTGGCTGAGAAGCGACATTGGGCAAGCCTTTGGTTAAAGCGCAACTTTGCATGGGTTTTACCACATGCAGGCCGGGGGTCTAGGGGCGAGAGTGTCGCTTTGCGTGCAATCACCTATGCCTGTTCCCAAAAAGCTATACCGGCAAGTCCCCCCGCGCTTCGCCCTCGGCAAAGGCCGCAGCAAAATCGGCAAACGTTCCGGCCTCGATCGCGTCGCGAATCCCCTGCATCAGTTCCTGATAATAGTGCAGATTGTGCCATGTCAGCAGCATGGACGAGATGATCTCTTTCGCCTTGAAAACATGGTGAAGGTAGGCGCGCGAATAATTCCGGCAGGTTGGGCAGGTACAATCGGGGTCGAGCGGCCTTTGATCATCAACGTGGCGCGCATTCTTGATGTTCACCGCTCCAAATCGGGTCAGGGCCTGCCCCGTACGCCCGGAGCGGGACGGCAGGACGCAATCAAACATATCGACGCCGCGCAGCACCGCACCGACCAGATCCGATGGTTTGCCCACGCCCATCAGGTAACGTGGCTTATCATCAGGCAACATGCCGGGGGCATAATTCAGCACATCGAACATCGCTTCCTGTCCCTCCCCAACCGCAAGGCCGCCAATGGCATACCCATCAAATTCGATCTTGCGGAGGGCTTCGGATGATTCTGCGCGCTGGCTTTCAAAAACACTGCCCTGCTGAATACCGAACAAAGCATGCCCCGGTCTGTCACCAAAGGCATCGCGGGACCGTTGCGCCCAGCGCATTGAAAGACGCATGGAGCGTTCGGCCTCCTGCTCGGTCGCCGGAAACGGCGTGCATTCATCGAAACACATCACAATGTCCGAACCGATCATGCGCTGGATTTCCATTGACCGTTCCGGCGTCAATTCGTGCTTGGTGCCATCCACATGGGACTTAAACGTCACGCCATTCTCAGTCATCTTGCGCAAACCAGACAGCGACATGACCTGAAAACCACCAGAATCAGTCAAGATCGGGCGATCCCAGTTCATGAATTTGTGCAGCCCACCAAGACGCTCCAGCCGCTCCGCTGTCGGGCGCAACATCAGATGATAGGTGTTGCCAAGCAGAATATCCGCGCCGGTTTCACGAACAGACCCCGGCATCATCGCCTTTACGGTGCCCGCTGTGCCCACCGGCATGAATGCAGGCGTGCGAATATCACCGCGTGGGGTGGACAGGGTGCCGCGACGCGCTTTGCCGTCGCGATGGGAAATATCAAACGAAATGCGGGTCATGGCGGGCCTCTTGGGGACACGATACTGGACACCATACTAGACGGCGCTGCACGCGATCCATATATGACGCACAACAAGACTGAAACCCACCAACCGATTTTCGGGAGAGTGCCAGATGGACGACCAAGACGGCGAGACAATCATTCGCCCCTCTACCGACCAGCATCCGCTCTATGACGCGATCTGTGATGCGTGCCGTACAGTGCACGACCCGGAAATCCCGGTGAACATCTTTGACCTTGGCCTGATCTACGCGATCATCGTCAAGGATGAGGGCGAAGTGGAAATCGACATGACGCTGACCGCCCCCGGCTGCCCCGTTGCCGGCGAGATGCCCGGGTGGGTCGCCGATGCGGTGGAAATGGTCGAAGGCATCAAAACCGCCCATGTGGCCCTCGTGTGGGATCCGCCGTGGGGGATGGAAATGCTGTCCGATGAGGCCCGCCTCGAACTTGGTTTCATGTAACGAAACCCACCCTCTTTGTTCCATAAATATCCACCTGCGCGAAGCGCGGGCCAAAGGCCCGATGCCAGCGCCAGCGCAAACGCGCCGGCACGTGTCAGACAAAACCGTCTAGACCGCACGCGGTGTGGGCGGGAAACCCGCTGGACACGCGCGCGCGCCTCCGCCACTCTCCCCTGAAACAGAGGGAGGTCCCGGCCATGTCATCACGCGAAACGCTCGATTATTCAGACCCGCGCCAGCGCCCGCGCTTTACAGGTCTCGCCACATTTTTCCGCATGCCCTACGAAGAAGATTTCGCGGACAAGGGCCTCGACATTGGTGTCTGCGGCGTTCCTTACGATGGGGGGGTCACCAACCGCCCCGGCCCGCGCCATGGCCCACGCGAAGTGCGCAACCAATCTTCGTTGATCAGGGGGATCAATCAGGCAACAGGGGCTTCGCCCTTTGCTGATTGCAACGTCGCTGACATTGGCGATGCCTGGATCGAAAAGCCATTTGAACTGGTCGGCGCACATAACGAAATTCAGCAGTATTTCGACAAGGTCAAGGCGGCCAACATCCGCCCGCTGACCTGCGGCGGTGATCATTCTGTCTCGCTCCCTATCCTGCGGGCCCTCGCCAAAGACGGGCCTGTTGGCATGATCCACATAGATGCCCACGCCGACACCGGTGATGACTATGGCGGAAGCCGCTTTCATCATGGCGCGCCCTTCAAGGTGGCCGTGGACGAAGGGCTGCTGGACCCCAAGCGCGTGGCACAGATCGGCATTCGCGGTACGCTTTATTCTGAAGATATGTGGAAATTTTCCTACGACAGCGGCATGCGCGTCATGCTCATGGAGGAGGTCGAGGAGAAAGGCTGGCGCACGGCCATGACCGAAGCTTTGGCGTTTGTCGGGGACGGGCCGATCTACGTCAGCTTTGACATTGACAGCCTCGACCCAGCCTTTGCGCCCGGCACAGGCACGCCAGAGGCGGGTGGCCTGACCATGCGCGAAGCACAAGGCATGATTCGAATGCTCAAAGGGCAGCAGATCATCGGTGCCGATATGGTGGAGGTTTCGCCCCCGTTCGACAATTCCGGCGTGACCGCGCTCAACGGCGCCACCATCATGTTTGAACTGCTCTGCGTCATGGCCGCATCGAAGCTCTGACAAAGACCTCAACCATCCAAGTTTTCAGCATGGGCTTCACCACACGCGCCTTCCAGTGAATAGTGGAGGGCGCGGCCCGCTCGGTGTGTCGATTGAACCCCGCACGGTTTTCCCGTACCTCAACATATCATGCGGTCACTCTTCCTCCACATCGGGCAACCTTATGCGCGCAACGACGAATTGCGGGCCTGCTTTTCGCGAAACAGGTTAGCCTTGGTGCGTGCGGGCATCCGCTTTCCGCGTCACCTCCACCCCAGAGAGGCCGAAACAACCACCTCCTTCGCACCTGTCCAGTCTCGGTTCGGGACTGCCGCAGCACGGTGGGCGACAGCGCTCGGCATGATGGGCGAAGACGATGTGCTTGTCAGTTCTCCCTTTTTTCTGACCCGAATGGGCGGGCCGGGGTTCGCCGATGAATTGACCGCATTTGCCCGCACTGCGGGGTTCGACAGGGTCAGCGTGCTGATGGTTATTCGCGAACCTTTTGAACATCTGGCTGAAATGTATCTGCATGACATAAGACATGCCGGGTCGACCCAACGCTTTGCAGAGGCTGGCGCTGTTTTTGATATGCCCGCGCAGGCATTGCGTGTGATGGAACGCCATCCAGAGCCGCTCTTTGATGTCAGGGTCGTGAATTACCGCAACGTCGCAGATGCAGAGCCAAAGGTCATCGCAGACTGGTTGGGCATCGAAGGTGATCAATTACGCGCGCCAAAAATCACAACCGAAAGGGCGCTGACGGCAGCCGAAGCAATGTTTCAACGCGCACTGAATGCGCAATATGGGTCATCGGCCGATATACTCATCAACGAACTCTATGCGGCAACGCCTGACCTGTTGCCCGATCCGCCCCGCCTTTCGAGCGCCGACGCCATCGCGCTGCATGAACGGTTACGCCCCACGATGGCGGCGCTCAATCAACAGATTGATCCGGCACAGGCCTATGACCTGTCCCCTCCGTCGCCAGAGGCATGCCAACAACCTGCGCCCACAGAACGTGGCGAAGTAACGGTGAGCCGGGAGCACCTTCAACAAATTGCCGCGCACCTTGCACATAAGGTTCGCCTTTGATCATGCGCACCCTTTTCCTTCACATCGGACATGGCAAAACCGGGACAAGCTATCTGCAATCCTGTTTTGTTCTGAGCCGCCAGACGCTCGCACGCACAGGCATTCTTTACCCGATGGGCCGTCAGGACCGCCAAGCAGCGCGCGGGGCAACATCGAGCGGGAACGGCACGCCGCTTGCCAAAACACTGGGAGCACAGCCCCAGAACATAGGGCGCATTCTTCGCCCCCTTCGTCGAAGCCAACGAAATATTCTGTTCAGTTCAGAATTTCTGTTTCACCACATGACCAAGGATATTTCTGCAGAAGACCTGTTACGATTTGCCGATAAGGCGAATTGTGAGCGTATCTCCGTCTTTCTGCTGATCCGTGACCCACTGGATCACATGCGCTCGGCCTACCTTCAGAACGTGCAGCGCTCTGGCCTTTCAGAGCATATCGATGGCATGGCGCGTCGCTTCAATATGCCCATCCGCGTGTACAACCTGCTGACAGCCTTTGATCACCCACGTATCGACATTACGGTGCGCAACTATTCCCGCATCAAGGAACAACTGACTGCGGAGACAGAAGACTGGCTCGGCCTCTCTCCCGGTACGTTGAAGCACCCGCACCAGTCGCGGGTAAACCGATCATTAACGGCTGCGGAAATGGAAATTCAGCGTGTTTTCAATAAGGAGTTTGGCCCGTCTGGCCGGCTATTTGCAGACAAAGTGATCGATGCCCTGCCTGAACTAAAGCCTGATTACCCGATAATGGGTGAAACGGCGCGGCAAATCACCCACGACAGATGCGCCAACGCCATGCGGCAGATAAACCGGATTATCCCCGAAAATCAGGCATATTGCTTTGATTTACTCGATCCACCCCCCATCGATGACAGCGATCTTGTAACGCTGTCGGAGGATCAGGTGGACGTGATCATCAACGCATTGGCGCGCCACATCAAACGATAGTCAACCGCTGATCTGACCTGCCTCCAACCGCACTGTGCGGTCCATGCGGGCGGCCAGTTCCGGGTTGTGGGTGGCGATGAGCGCGCCCAGACCTTCGGTGCGCACCAGTTTCATCAGCATCGCAAAAACGCTTTCAGACGTTTCCACATCAAGGTTCCCGGTCGGCTCATCAGCCAGCAACAAGCGGGGGCGGTTGGCCAGGGCGCGGCAGATCGCAACACGTTGTTGCTCTCCCCCTGAAAGCTCGGCAGGGCGATGCCCCGCACGTGGGCCAAGGCCGATCGCCGTCAGCAATTCTTCCGCTCGCGCAGCCGCATCTTTGCGTGCCACACCCGCCGCCAACTGCGGCAGGATCACATTTTCAGCGGCGGTAAATTCGGGCAACAGGTGATGGAACTGATAGACAAACCCAATTTCTGCGCGCCGCGCCGCTGTGCGTTCACCATCGCTAAGGGTGGTCATGTCTCGGCCCGCGATGTGCACGGTTCCCCCATCGGCACCATCAAGCAGGCCCGCGATATGCAACAGCGTTGATTTCCCCGCACCAGACGGCGCGACCAGCGCCGTAATCTCCCCGGCTCCAATGGTCAGGTCGACACCGCGCAGAACCTCTATCGCGGTTTCACCGGTGCCATAGGTTTTGGTAACGCCTGCCAGATTGATTGCATCACTCATAACGCAACGCCTCCACCGGGTTCAGCCGCGCGGCCCGCCACGCCGGATAAAGCGTCGCAATGAAGGCAAGGCTCAAGGAAATCCCCGTTGTCATCCCCACATCGGACCAGTGCAGTTGAGCGGGAATTTCGGTCAGATACCTGACGTTGGGATCCCACACCGCGCCGCCGAGAACCTTTTCCACCACGCCTTGTATGGCCTTGATGTTGGTCGTGAACAAAACCCCCAGCCCCACGCCAAGGATTGTACCAACAACGCCGATAGACGATCCGCAGATAAAGAAAATCCGCATGATCGCGCCCTTGGTCAGGCCAAGCGTGCGCAGAATGCCGATGTCGCGCCCTTTGTCTTTGACCAGCATGATCAGGCCGGAAATAATGTTGAGCGAGGCGACCAGAATGATAAGCGACAGGATCAGGAACATCACGACACGCTCAGTGCGTAGCGCCTTGAGAAACCCGCCGTTTTGATCTTTCCATGTCCAGAACCGTACCGGGCCGCCCGCCGCTTCGCGCAATGCTCCGAGGCGCTGTTCGACCTCGTCGGGGCGATCGACCATTATTTCAATCTGGTCGACGGTGCCGCCCTTCAGGAAGAATTTCTGCGCATCAGCCAGCGGCATATAGACAAGCAACTTGTCATACTCGCTCATCCCGATGCGAAAGATATAGTCGATGCGAAACGATTGGATCGTGGCAGGAGCGCGCCCCAGAACGGTGCTGACGCCCTTTGGCGAAATCAGTTTGATGCGATCACCGAGACCAAGGCCCAATTCCGCCGCAAGGCCAGACCCGACCGCCACGCCGCCTTCAGCCAAATCGTCAAGCCGCCCGATCCCTTCCTCAGGGTTGGCAAGGGCCTGCAATGTTTTGGCATTTTCGACGCTTACGCCGCGCACCAACACGCCGGAGTTTGCCGAACGGGATGACGCCATGACGCGCCCTTCAATGATCGGCGCGGCGCGCTGAACCCCCGGCACTGCGGCCAGCCGTTTGGCCGTTGCGTCATAATCATCCAGCCCCGCGGCACCGGGCAGCATCAGCACATGACCGTTTACGCCCAGAATGCGGTCGACCAGTTCGTAACGAAACCCGTTCATCACTGACATGACGATGATCAGCGTTGCGACGCCCAGCATGATTCCGACAAGCGAAAATCCGGTGATGGCCGAAATCGCACGTTCCTTGCGCCGCGCGCGCAGATAGCGCCCGGCGATCAGCCATTCGAACCCTGCAAAGGCGCGCGTTGCCATCAGGCGTAAATCTCCGCCAGGCGGCTAACCGCGTCTTCGGGCGACACTTCGACCGTCTCACCAGATTTGCGGTTGGTCAGCTCCACCACACCATTTTTCAGGCCGCGTGGCCCGACGGTGATGCGCCAGGGAAGGCCGATCAGATCCATGGAGGCAAATTTCGCGCCTGCGCGTTCGCTCCGGTCATCATAAAGCGGGTCAACGCCTGCGGCGGAAAGGTGCTCATAAAGGCTTTCGCATGCGGCATCGGCCGCTTCGTCACCCTGCCGCAGGTTTACGATACCTGCGCCAAATGGGGTAACTTCTTCGGGCCAAATGATACCCTTGTCATCATGGCTCGCCTCAATGATCGCCCCAATCAGGCGGGAGACACCGATACCGTGTGAGCCCATGTGCAGCGGGGTCTTGGTGCCCTCAGCATCAACCACCGTCGCGCCCAATGCATCGGAATATTTGGTGCCGAAATAGAAAATCTGACCAACCTCAATCCCGCGCGCGACCTTGCGGCGTTCTTCGGGGATTTCGTTGAACAAAGCCTCGTCATGGGTTTCGTCCGTGCGGGCGTAGCGGGAGGTAAACTCCTGCAAGACACCTTCGCATTGTTCCCGGTTGTCATAGTCGATTGAACGGTCACCAAAGGTCAGGTCGGTCACGTCACTATCGTAGAACACCTCGGATTCACCTGTGTCTGCAAGCACGAGGAATTCATGGGTGTAATCCCCACCGATTGGCCCACCATCAGCGCGCATGGGAATCGCTTTCAAGCCCATACGCTCATAGGTGCGAAGATAGGCCACCAGATGCCGATTATAAGCGTGCAGCGCGTCTTCCTTGGTCAGGTCAAAATTGTACCCATCTTTCATCAGGAACTCCCGGCCCCGCATGACGCCGAACCGGGGGCGAACCTCATCCCGGAATTTCCACTGAATGTGGTAAAGCGTCAGCGGCAGCTGTTTGTAGGAACCGACATAGGAGCGCACGATATCTGTAATCAGCTCTTCGTTCGTTGGGCCATAAAGCATATCGCGGCCATGACGGTCCTTGATGCGCAGCATCTCTTCGCCATAGTCGTCATAACGACCGCTTTCGCGCCACAGGTCGGCCGATTGCAGCGTTGGCATCAGCATCGGGTGGTGGCCCGCGCGTTGCTGCTCTTCATGCACGATCTGCTCAAGCCGGCTCAACACTTTAAAGCCGAGCGGCAACCATGAATAAATCCCCGCACTTGCCTGTTTGATCATGCCAGCGCGCAACATCAGCTGGTGGCTGACGATATGAGCTTCGGCAGGTGTTTCTTTGAGGACGGGCAGGAAATATCGGCTAAGGCGCATGGATCTCGCTCTCATGGGAATGTTTGCTTCAGCTTCATGTAAGCCAAGGCCGCAGCATGCGCAAATACCAGAATGCCCCTTGGGGCGTTTGGCGCAGGGAAAATTTCTCGCTGATCGCGATGCCTGTATCTGCCGCGCGTTCCGATCCGCGCCGCGAACGGCGCTTTTTGGATATTTGAAGAACAAAGAGGGATGAAGGCATCAATTCATCGGAAAAGGGTGGCCCCGCGCGGGCGCTTGGATATGATCAAGAAGCACATTCCAGTTTGGGAGATATCATTGTGACCACCCCACGCGGCCGCCTTCGCCTTGGCGTCAATATCGATCACGTTGCCACGATCAGAAACGCACGTGGTGGCGACACCCCCGACCCCGCACGCGCGGCACGAATGGCGCAGGCGGCGGGGGCAGATGGTATTACGGCGCACTTGCGCGAAGACCGTCGACATATCCTGGATGGGGACATCGAACGGATTCTGGATGAAATCACCATCCCGCTGAATTTCGAGATGGCCGCCACCGATGAAATGCAGGCCATCGCCCTGCGTCACAAGCCCCACGCCGTATGTATCGTTCCTGAGAAACGTGAGGAACGCACAACCGAAGGTGGCCTGGAGGTTGCCCGTGAAGAAAATTCGCTGGCCCATTTCATCGCCCCGCTGCGTGACGCGGGGTGCCGTGTTTCAATCTTCATCGCCGCTGACCAGCGCCAGATCGAAGCCGCCGCCCGGATCGGCGCGCCGGTCATTGAGCTGCACACGGGGGCCTATTGTGATTTTCATGCTGAAGGGCGGTTTGACGAGCGGGATGCCGAACTGGCCCGCCTTGCTGAAATGTCTGCTTTTGCGACGTCCCTGGGGTTGGAGGTTCATGCGGGGCACGGCCTGACCTATGACACCGCTGGGCCAGTTGCGGCCTTCCCTGATGTCATGGAGTTGAACATCGGGCATTTCCTGGTGGGGGAGGCGATATTCTCCGGCCTTGATTCAGCGATCCGTCGGATGCGCGATGTAATGGACCGCGCGCGCCGGGATGCCTTTGGTGAAGGCGCTGCGTGACTATAAAACAAGCGCCTGCGCGGCCTGAAGCGGTCAGAATATTGGTGAGTGGGGTAGCATCGTGACGGGTATTGATCTGCCTTTGATTCTGGCGGCGGCAGTGGTCGCCTCGGCCTCCCCCGGACCTGCGACATTGGCGATTGCGGGCGCATCGATGACGTCGGGGCGCGCGCGTGGGCTTGCCCTAGCGGCGGGTGTTTTGACGGGATCGTTGATGTGGTCGACCGCCGCTGCATTCGGCATGGGCGCGTTGATGCTTGCCAATGCGTGGGCGTTTGAGGTCATGCGATATGTTGGAGCGGTGTACCTTGGATGGTTGGCGTGGAAATCAGCGCGTTCAGCCCTTCGTCCCGGCGCAAATGCAGTCGCCCCGAGTGCCGTGGGCAGTGCGCGCCGCGCTTATGGCAAAGGGCTGACGTTACATTTGACCAACCCCAAGGCGATATTGTTCTTTGGTTCGCTATACGCGGTCGGCATCCCGCAAACCGCTGGGCCGATGGATGTGCTGGTTGTTCTGCTGTCAGTCGCAGCCGTCAGCGCGACGGTTTTCCATGGCTACGCGCTTTTATTCTCAACCCCTGTGCTGACAACGGCCTACGCCCGAGCACGGCGTGGGTTTGACGCGATATGCGCGGTCTTTTTTGCATTGGCTGCGTTCAAGATTTTCACCGCGAGGCTTACATGATCATCGGAATTGGCACTGACCTTGCCGACATCACCCGCATTGGCAAAACGCTGGAACGCTTTGGTGAGCGTTTCGTGAACCGTGTTTTTACCGATATCGAAAAGGCTCGGTCAGACAAACGGCGCGAACGCACAGCCTCCTACGCGAAACGGTGGGCCGCGAAAGAGGCTTGCTCCAAGGCCTTGGGCACCGGTTTGCGGATGGGCGTGGCATGGAAAGAAATGGGGGTGGTCAACTTACCCACTGGGCAACCGACAATGACCCTGACCGGTGGCGCAGCTGAACGATTGGCCAAAATGACACCGCAGGGGCATGAGGCACATATTCACCTTACCATCACTGATGATCACCCCTATGCACAGGCGTTTGTTGTCATTGAGGCCCTGCCCAAAACATAACTCCCCCAAACACAGCGCGGCCGCATGCACAGCTCAGCAAGCCAGGGCAATGCAAACGTAACGGACAGTTATCAGGCCTTGTGGACCACCATTTGCGGATAGGGAATGTTCCAGCCGTTGACGGTACAGGCTTCCACGCAAAGGCGGGTCAATGCGCGCTCCACATCTTCGCAGCGGGATGCGGCGGCACCTGTCAGATCTGCTTCCACTTCGTAGATGATCGCATTGTCGCCGGCGTCCAGCATTTCGCACCCGACATCGCGCAACTGATCAGCGGGGAGCATGGCCAAAAGCCCCGCTTTCACATGGGATATCAAGGCCGCCACCAAGGGGCCCGTGGCCTCAGTCTGATGGTCATAGGCGATGCCAAAGGTAATCTCAGCACGATACCCATGGGATAGGTTTTCTGGTTTTTCGGCCAGAAAATCAGCGGTCGCATAAGTCATGTGGGAACCGCCGGGAATTTCAATTTCCACCATTTCAGGGCTTTGGGAGACAATCTGACCAAAGGTTTCATCGGCCAATCGCACCCAATCGCCGCGCCGCGTAGGAAACCACGGTTCGTGCTTCCCTGACGGTCGTGAATGGCGGCCAATCAACTCCCGAACGGGCAAAGTATAATCAGCGCCTTCGAGCAATGGGTTTTCAAAGTCGGTATAAAAATCGAGCTTTCGCACCCGATAGGGAATGCCCTCTATCAGCACGCGTTCATCTTCTTGTACGGCGCCAAGGTTCAACAACAACGTCACCTGTTCTATCGCACCCGGCAGCATCTTGATCCCGACCCAGCCCAGCGCGAGCAGCATCACACCAAACACACCCAACAACAGCCAGTCGTTGCGCAGGTTAAACACCGCCAGCATCGCGCCAACTGCCAACACAATCGTCAGCACAGAAAAGACAAGGTTGACCAGTCGCGTTGAAAAACTGCGTTGCACACCCCGCCGGACGCGTAACCACACAGCCCCCCGGTGGACGAAACGAAGCCCAAGGAACACAAACGCAAAGGCAGAAACCCCCAGCAACAAAGACACCCCCCGCTCTCGGAAAAAGCCGGATGCCGCTGCATTCGCTGATGCCCGGCTTTCACCCTGATCAGCGATACGGTCACGCATCTGTTGATCCAAGGCATTGGCAAGGTCCGCCGCCGCATCTGCGCGCTTTGCCCATGTTTCGGCCATGGCGTCCAGCTGGCCAATCACAACCGGATCGACAGCCTTTTCACGAACGCGTTTCAGGGTCTTCAACGCGCGCAGGGCAAGGGCCTCCCGCCGTCGCGCCTCACCGAGTGATCGGCGTAAGCGTTCGATCTGGCGCGCATTTTCCGTCGCATCCCGCATGATGGCAACAAATGGTTCAACGAGGGCCTGCAATTCGGTATTGAGGTCAAATCCTGACGACTGCGTGCGAAATTCAGCCTCTGAAACACCAGTGGCAACCGCGCCGATCTGCTCATCAAGTTCTGTCAGTTCGGCACGAAGATCCGCAATGGCCGCCTTCCGCGCGGCACCGGCTTCTGCCGCATCTTCCACCGGCTCTTTGAGCAGTTCATCCAGTTCAGCCATCAAAGGCGCGCGATTGGCGATTAATTCACGCAGGTTGCCGATGGCGGTTTCCGCGCGCGCATCATCAGCGTGCGAGATGTCGGCCCCCAGCCCGAGCGCAATGCAAATTGCGAAAAGTGACAGAAATATCCGCCGCATGTGACGCCTCCACGCAATGCAGAGCCGCGCCCTGCCTATGGGTCTTTTGTCGTTAATTCCTTCAAGAATGACAACTGAGGCGTTGATGAGGCCGGGCGGGTAAATAAATCGGTGCGAAGCGGCGCACGCTCAGTCTTCAAACCCTCGGCCCGCGCGGCGCGAACAAACCTGCGGCGAAGCATGTCGGCATAAACCCCCTGCCCCGCAAGCCGCTTGCCCCACTCCGGGTCATAATCCCGCCCGCCATGAACCTCACGCACATAGCGCATCACACGCCCTGCCCTGTCTGGATAATGGGTATGGAGCCATTCAACAAAAAGATCGCGAACCTCCAACGGCAGGCGCAACACGATATAGCTCGCCGCTTTTGCCCTGTGTGAGGCCGCCGCCTTGGCCAGGGCTTCGATTTCGTGATCATTCAGGCCCGGAATGACCGGGGCCAACATCACACCAACTGGGCACCCCGCCTTATCAAGCTCCCGCAATGCCCACAGACGGCGCCGGGGTGTTGCAGCGCGCGGTTCCATATTTCGTGACAGCTTTGCATCGAGCGAGGTTAAAGAAATCGCAACCCGCGCCAGCCCCTTTTTGCCCATTTGACCAAGAATATCAGCATCCCGCACCACCAACGCCGATTTGGTAACGATAGTAACGGGGTGATTGAACTCTGCCAGCACCTCCAGCACGCCGCGCATGATGTTGTGCGTCTTTTCAATCGGTTGATATGGGTCAGTATTGGTGCCGATGGCGATGGGTTTGACCTTGTAACGCGGGTTCATCAACGCCTTGCGCAACAGCATCGCAGCACCGGGTTTGGCCACCAGTTTGGTTTCAAAATCCAGACCAGCCGAATGGCCAAGCCAGGCATGGGTCGGGCGCGCAAAACAATATACGCAGCCATGCTCACACCCCCGGTAGGGGTTGATGGAGCGGTCAAATGGCATATCGGGGGACGGCACGTTGGAAATGATCGAGCGGCTTTGATCAAAGCTGACCTCGGTCGCGAGCGCGGGAACCGGTTCATCAGCACCGCCCCATCCATCATCAAAGGCATCCCGTGCCGTTTCTTCAAATCGCCCGGACCTGTTCGAAACCGCCCCACGCCCGCGCTTGTGCCGATCAGGCACGACAGGGCCGTGGATGTGAAAGCCATCAAAGCCGGGGGCGAATCGTGGGGGGTGCATGCTCATACGTGAACATAACATGAACATTTTTAAAAAAGGGAGTCACAACCTGCGCGTTGCAAAAATAATCTAGCCGCCAATCGCGCCGTTTATCGCACGAAAAAACGCAGAGAGTTTTGCCTGATCAAGTGCGCCATCGGTGCGTACACCTGTGCAAAGATCAAGGCCGAATGGCCTTACCTGCCTGATCGCCTCAGCCACATTATCAGGGCGCAGGCCACCAGCCAAAAACACAGGGATGCGCGCCGCCTGGACGATTTGCGCAGAAACAGCCCAGTCATGCACCCGGCCCGTTCCGCCCAGTTCCTTGACTGCCGCAGCCGGTCGCCCGCTGTCGAGCAGGATCGCATCGACGTCCCGCTCGATTGCTCGCATTTGGTCGATCGCCTCAGCGCCTTCGACATGAACCACCTGCATCAATTTCAACGCCGGGTATGCCGCGCGCAGCGCCGTCAACGCGCCGGGTTCAGGGGTATCCACCAGTTGCAAAACCTGCGGGTGGCACCGGGCAACATGGGCGATCAGGCCATCCGCCGTCGTCTCAGACGACAACAAAACCGACGAAACACCCGGCGGCGACCACCCGGCAATTTCCGCAATCGCCCCATCAGAAATCGGCCCAGGCCCCGATGGCATGGCCCCCACAAGACCCAGCAATGATGCCCCAGCAACAACCGCCATTTGCGCTTCGGCAATAGACTGCAGGCAGCAGATCTTTACGTGCATATCCGGCCTCCCGCGCGTGGTTCTGCATCGCTTACGCGAGTTCAGCAACCGCCGCTTCCCAATCTTCATCCTCAATCGCATGCGCACCACGCGCCAGACGCTTCTGATAGGCAAGCGCCATAACCTGCGCCAGTGACACGCCCGCAGGCGGTTCAAACTTGTAACAAGCCAGCTCAATCATGTGCCCGAGGGGTTCGCGGAAATAGAGGCTATCCATGAAACCCCTGTCGCGCACTGTCGTCGCAAACCCCGCGTTGCGCAGCTTTTCCGCCGCACCGTCAAAGGTTTCCTTGGTCACAGCAAAGGCAAGGTGATGGGCTGACCCCGGCACCGACCCGCTTTTGTGCCGAGTTGGTGTTCGGGCTTCATCGGTAAAAATGGTTATCAGCCGCCCGTCACCGGGATCAAAATAGAGATGGTTTAGGCTTGGTTCATCAAGGTTTGGCTGCTCAAACACGAACGGCATGCCCAGCACGCCTTCCCAAAAATCCATGGATGTTTGACGATCAGCGCCATTCAGCGTGATGTGATGAACGCCTGTGGTGTTTAAGACTGGCATGGTCGCGCCCCCGTTCGTGTTACTGGTTCACTGCAAGGTGGCAACGAAGATGCAAAAGGTCCACAAAACACACTGTTTCTGAAATCACCGTTCAGGCGGCACCCTGCGTTTTCAAAGACGGGGATGCAGGCCAAGGCGTTCCTCAAAACCATCCAAACCACTCAGTAAGGCATCATAAGCGCCCTCACGTTTCAGATGCTCACGCAATGTCGAATTCAGGCCACCAGTCGTGGACAGTGACGCAATCACCTCACCGAAACGCCCTGCGCCATCGGTCGGCAGGTGGCGGAAATACCCGGCGAAAAGGCTGGCAACATAGGCCTCTGCCGATTGCGCATCGCCGGTATGCTGCCCCAACCAGTCAGCGCCTGTATCCAACATCGAAAACAGGGCAGATGATAACGCGCTGGCGGCAAAATGGGGGTTCATCGCGGCTTCTTCGGCAAGCAGGATAATCTGATTATCCTCCCCAAACACTTCGCGGAGTGCGGGGCTTTCAGGGAACACCGGCAAAGGGCAGCCCCCCTTTGCAATGAACGGCATGGGAATGGTGATCGCTATTTCAGTGGCCGGGGCACAAAGCGTGCCAAGCGCCGCAAGGTCCACATCCACCATCGCGGAAATAAGCCTGTGATCATCGCGAAACGTCAGGCCGGGCAGCACTTCGCGCGCGACATCCGCCATCAAACACAGGAAAACCACGTCAGATTTATCGAGCACCTTTTGATTGTCGCAAACCGTCAGCCCGTCAACATCGGCGGCCAGATCAGCGGCCACATGCACGTTACGCTCCGAGACAAAAATGGCGTGCCCCTTACGCTCCAGCCCATGCACCATGGCCGCAGCGATTTCACCCGTTCCGATAAAGCCGATATTCAACGCAAATGTCCTCCGGTCCTGCAAATGCTTCGCCACTGTTTCTGAATAGCAGCGTTGTGGAGGAGTATGGGCAATTCAAGTGCAGCATGCCACAGGCATTGTGCTGTCATTTACCCCGTTCAGCTTGCCATGCCCCTGCCGCGGCCGCCAATGCGCCTGCGCTGTAGATCAATACGCCAAGCAGGGTGAGGAAAGACGCGTCAAACCGACCTTCGACAATTTGTGCCAGAAAAATGCACACCGGGCCAAAGGCGGTTGCGATGCTGACGGTCATGGCCGGTGCCGTGGCAATCGCCCGCTGCAAGGCATAAAGCGGCGGTGCGATCAGCACGGCACCAAGCGCGGCCAGCCACCACCCTGAATAGACCACAGGCGCGGTTGGTGCCCCCCCCACCGCAAGGAACAGAATAGCAAGGCTGGCAAAGGCCATGAACCGCAAACCAAACTGCGCCGCCGGGCCAACGCCGCGTACATGCAGGCGCCCGGCCAGGATGATCACAACGGTAAACAGAATCCCTTCGAGTGCTGCCAGCCCTGCGCCCCAAAGCCCGGCGCCGGTATCGGCGGCCCGGCCAATCATCGGGATCAGCTGCGCCAGCGTCTCGTCCGCGGTGCCGGCGGCGCAATATTGCAGCGCCGCGACGCGCAGCGTC
>JBMYXS010000060.1:0-23177 GCA_049608645.1 Pikeienuella sp.
TCCTGATCACCCCGCACCACACACTATTTACTCAGCGAAGACGCTCGCATGATCGCCGGCACGGTCAGCGCTCGCGGTCGTATGTTTAACAGGCAAGCGGTCCGGTTTGACCTGCTGGTGCACTCATCCAGTCCTGATGAATGCGCCAGCAGGTTTAGTCTGAACGACAGCGTTAGGCGGTCAGGCGTCCATCAAGGGCGTCGTGGATCGCCTTTGTGCCCAAATGCAGGCCGATTTCATAGCGGCCAAACAGGAATTCGGTGTTCGCACCGGAATTCAGGTTTTTCTGGATGTTCTCGCCGATCTCAAAATCTTCGTTGAACACGGTGCGGATCACGTCGTAGTTCCGCTCCCAATACCCTTTGGCTTTTTCCGTTTTTGGCGGCTCAGGAATGAGCATCATGCATTTGAAGATGCAGGTATCAACGCCCGTAGGAATGATGGTGTGGATATAGACATGATCCGTCATCACCTGCGCATAGTTGCACGGGAAGATGTAGTTCTGGGTCATAAAATATGGGCGGTGGGCCCAGTCTTCGGGGGCTTTGTCCTTCAGCTCCACAATAGTTGGCAGTGGCACCGAATGGCGTACATGGGGGTATTTATCCAACCAGGAGCTTTGGTTATCGAGATAGGCAGAGCATGCCGTATGCTCATGCGCGCCACAGAAATGATAAGATTCCTGAAACCCTTCCAACGCCAGATGCCAATTCATCTTGCGATCAAGCGACCAGGCGCGGAACACCGTATGGTTATCCAGACCCAGCCCGCTCAGCTGTTCTTCCATCGGTGCAATCCACGCATCAAAATCAAGCGGTTCATCGCTGACGGAGGGGCGCACCCAAATCAGGCCAAACCGTTCAAACGCAGGAAGTTCGACCAGCCCCAGGGCCTTCTTGTCGATATCACCAAAACCTGCGGCATCAGGCAGGCCGCGCAGGTTGCCGTTCAGGTCATATGTCCATTTGTGGTAGGGGCAGGAAAAGGTTTTCGCCTTGCCACATTCAGAGTCGGTCAAACGTGCGCCGCGATGACGGCACACATTCATAAACGCCTTTACGACACCGTCGTTATTTCGCGTAATCAGGATCGCCAGGCCCAGATCATCATTAGTGAAATATGACCCTGGCTCCGGCAACTGTTCGGCATGTCCCATGATGATCGGGAACTTGCGGAACAGGGTTTCAACCTCCCGCGAGAGAATATCCGGGTCCGTATATGTGGTTACCGGGTTGCGCATCATCTCTGGCTGCATGTCGGTCGTGCCATCTTCGCAATGCTGCAGGATGGTCTTGATGATCCCGGTTTCTTCTGCACTGAGGCTCATAACTTAACCCTTTTCTTTCATAACGGCGGCGGCTGTCGGTACGTAGCGGCTGCCGCGGCATTGATCGGCAACAGCTTGGTGGTATTCGCGCGAAAGGGCTGTGACCGCTTCCGCAATCGTTTCCGGTTTGGTGATCTTGCCCACGCCATGCCCCGCGCTCCACACGTGTTTCCACGCCTTGGTGCCAGCGTGCATATCACCGGAAAAGTCGAGGCTTGCAGCCTGTTTCATATCATCTATCGAAATGCCCGCCGCTTCAACGCTGGCGCGCATCCAGTTGCCCAGCGCCCCGGTAATCGCGCGTGAGGCAATCAGATCTTCCATCCGGCTTTGCCATACCATTTCGCGATAGGCCTGCGGGATCATGGTCTCTTCGGTGGCCAGAAACCGCGTGCCGAGATAGGCAAAATCAACGCCAAGGGTTTCAACCGCCCTGATCGCGCGGCCCGTTCCGATACCACCACCAACAATCAATGGCCCATCGAAAAAGCTGCGCACCTCTTCGATGAAAGGCAGCATTGCGAATTCGCCCGTGTGGCCACCAGCCCCGGCACAAACCAGCACTAGGCCATCAGCCCCTTTATCAAGCGCCTTACGCGCAAATTTCGGCGAGGTGACATCCGCAAACACAACACCGCCGTACCCATGAACCTGCTCGGTCACGCGGTGCGGGCCGCCAAGGGCAGTGATTACCAGATCGGGCTGAAATTCTTCAACCAGTGCGATTTCTTCATCAAATCGCCCATAGCTGGAATGGGTGATCATATTCATCGCCCATGGCGCATCATCAGGTCCGATGGCCCCGGTGATCTCGGTCAGCCAAGCACGCAAATCTTCGCTGGTTCGCGCGTTCGGGCTGGGAAATGACCCCATCACCCCGGCTTTACAGGCCGCGATCACGGTTTGCGGGTTAGAAACAAGGAACATAGGTGCGGCGATGGCAGGCAGCACCATACCCGCTTTGATCTTTTCTATTCTATCCTGAACAGAACCATCCGGGGCGGCTTTAAGCATTTTCAGACAACCCCTTTTGCAATGCGATGCGGTCGACTTTTCCTGCAGGGGTCAGCGGCATTTCGTTCAGAATAATCACCTGCCCCGGCACCTTATAGGCAATCAGGTTCTCACGCGCGAAGGTGGCAATATCTTCTTCGGTCGCTTCGGACCGCAGCGTCACGAACGCAACCGGTTCTTCGCCCGAACGCTCATGCGCGCGGGCCACGACGCAGGCGCCTGCAACAGCCGGGTGGGTGAGGAGCGTTTCCTCCACCTCGCGTGGGAAAACATTGAACCCGCTGACAAATATCACATTCTTTTTGCGGTCAGTGATGGTCAGGAACCCTTCGCCATCCAGAATTCCAATATCACCAGTATAAACGAACCCATGACGCAGCGCGATTTTGGTCTCTTCGGGGTTACCGGTATATCCCGTCATCATATGGGGGCCTTTGACGCGGATCTCGCCCGCCTCGCCGGTTGGCAAAACCTTGTCGCCGGTTTCCAGGTCGACAATTTCAATGACAGTGTCCGGCACAGCCTTACCAGCCGAACCGGGCTTCACGCCGTGTTCTTCGGTGTTGATCGAGATAGGGGCAATTTCGGTCATGCCGTAACCCTCATAGATCGCGAGGCCGGTTGCCGCTTTCCAGCGCCGGTGCACATCGAGCGGGAAAGGCGCGCCGCCACCGGGGCATATTCGCAGATCAGGGAAAGACGCATCGGCAAACTTGGCTGATGACATAACGGCCTGATAGATCGCAGGCGGCCCACCGCCAAAGATAGTGACCTTTTCATCCATCAGCATATCGACAATCAGATCAGGCTGAAACCGTTCCGGGATCACAAGCGCCCCGGCCCGAACGATCGGGTTCGTCAGGCCCATCAGAAAGCCATAGATGTGGGTAAAGGGCGCTACGGGCAGCCAGATTTCATTCTCCCGCGTGCGCCAGCCCCAATCACCGCGTTCAATCGTGGCAATGACGCCGGCATTGGTGTGCGGCACCTGTTTAGGCAGACCGGTTGTGCCGCCTGAATACATGATGGCGGCAATATCACTGCCACAACCGGGGTCGGTCAACTTTTCCAGATCAACTGGTTTGACCAGCTCCCCGATCAGTTCATCCGTCAGAACACGCGTCTTGATATTCTCATGTTCCCGGTCAGAAATCGCAACCGCCCCATCGAGAGCGGCCAGCAATTTGGAAACCGTCGCCGGGGGGTGGCCATGGTTGATCAGCGCGGGTTTGCCCCCCGCGAACAACGTCGCGAAATAGGCAATCAGAAACGCACGCGAATTTGGCAAGATCAGCGCAACAGCGCGCCCCTGCACGTCTGGCCGCAATTCATCAGCCAGCGTTTGAATCGCACCTGCCGCTTGCGCATAGGTCAGGCGACCAGCGGCACTTTTGCAATAAATCGCATCCGGCGCTTTTTCGACAGCGGCTTTAAACACCGCTGCAACAGTTTCATGTTTGACGGTCCATTCGGCGGGGGTCTGGTCTTGGGTCAAGGTTTGATCTTTCCTGCACAACGGATATTGCCCGCGTTTTAGTACGCAAGGTAACTAATTCCAATATCCCGACTTGAACAACCACGCACACTCAACAAACGCAGTGGGTTAGCCAATCATTGTTACAGCCCAGCTTTGGTTCGCAGCGGTCTTGCCGCCCAAAACCTCTGCCCAGGCCGTGCTGACAGAATCAGCACCCGCACCACGCTGGATCGTCAGCCACGATTTTGACTTGACCGCGGCATCTGCCCAGAACGCAGCCGCGCGGCGATCAAATTCGCCTTTGCCCCAGTCTTTGCCACGTTTTTGGATGTGGCCGGGGGCAAAGAACATGGCGCTCCGCTCACGGATAAAATCAGCGCCCATACCGTTATCCTCATAATGGGTCAGACCGACATTAGAGGTGAACTTCATGTTGTCGCCAAGGTGCTTGTGCAAGCGCCCCAGAACAGCGCCGTGGCCAGACATATCGACAATCACCGTCGGGCGGTTGGCAATGGCTGCTTCAATGTCATCATAGGTCAAGACCTGATCATAAAGGCCCAACCCCTCCACCATCTTCTTGTTCCGCACCGATGTCACACCAATCGCCGGGGCGGCATTATCATCGGCAGCCAAGGCATAGGCCAGACCAATGGCGGTTTTCGAAGACGCGGACGGGATCACAACCTGCTCTGCCCCATACCAGTCATTATCGACCAGAAAATCATAAAGACAGTAAGACGTAGCATAGAGCGGCCACAGCACCATGCGCGCATCATCCATCGCCGCATCATACGAAGGATCAGCCGCAAGGCGGGCATAACGATTGTAAACCGGGGGCAATTCGGCGCGATGTGCCGCGCCGTCAAACAGGCTGCCTTCTGACACGCGCGCGGGTTCAATCACCAGATGGTCGGCCATTGGCCAATAGCCATAAAGCCGCTCCCCCACCGGCACATCAGGCGCGCGGCTTTCAACGACCTCCGCCACACCCCAAACCGGGATCACGCCCCAGCCCGCGTCGTCAGTGGGGAAAAACTGCCAATACCCGATTTTATGACCCACCACGCCATAGGTGACGTTATTGGCAGTCAGCGCGAACCGCTCCACCTTCACCAGCACTTGCCCATCAGACAGCGCAACATCGCGCGTGGTGAGGCGTGTCTCGGCAAGGTTGCTTTGGTTTACTTCAAATGTAGTGACTTGGGTCATGGTGGTCCTCCGGCTTTGACAACAGATACCACGCCCCGGCCCCATCGCTAACAGGTGTCGTTGGGGCGCCCCCTTTCTTGTTGCACGAAATAGCGGCATCGTGCGCTGGTCAGGGGGCATTTATGGGTATTCAGGCGCGAACGTGGTGGATAGTGGCAGGCCTCGCGCTTGGCCCTGCGATCAGCAATGGTTTCGCGCGCTTTGCCTATGGGTTGTTGCTACCCTCCATGCGCAGTGATCTGGACTGGACGTTCACCCAAGCGGGGTGGATCAACACCGCCAATGCCATCGGGTATTTGATTGGCGCTGTCCTGGCCCTTTCGATCATCAGCCGCACTGGGGCAAAGCCATTATTCATTGGCGGCCTTGCCCTGACCGCCGGGGCGTTGGTGGCATCCGGCCTTACGCGTGATTTTACCGTGCTCAGCTTTTGGCGCACCATGGCAGGAATTGGCGGCGCGCCGGTTTTCATCGCCGGTGGCGTGATTGCCTCTTCACTATTTGCCGACGACAAACCCCGCAATGCCTTGGCGATTGCCGTCTATTTCGGTGGTGGCGGGCTTGGGATGCTGATTTGTGGTATCGCGCTGCCTGATATGATCGCGCGTGGTGGTCACATCGTCTGGCCATCGGCCTGGGTCTTGATCGGCATTGCTAGCGGCATCGCGTCAGTGCCCGCCATCTGGAGCGCGCTGAAAGCACCGCCCGACGTAAAGGCAGAGAAAAAGGGTACGGCCCCTCCTCTGCCCATATGGCGCATGTCGCCTGCGCTGGCGGCCTATTTCATGTTTGGGCTTGGCTATACGATCTACATCACCTTCCTGATTGCGTGGATGCGTGCAGGTGGTGCGAAATGGTCCGAGGTGTCCTTCACATGGGCGGTCATGGGCGCAATGGTCATGGTATCGCCCTTTCTGTGGCGCGGGGTTTTGGCCCGAGCCGAAGGTGGGGGCGCAATTGCCGCGACGTTGTTGGCATCGGCAACAGGGGTGGCGATTGCCCTGCTGGTTGGGGGAACCTGGGGGGTGGTAACGTCCGCGGCCCTGTTTGGCGCCTCGTTCTTCATGGTGCCCACATCGACAACAACATTCGGGCGAAAGAACCTGCGTGAGGCGCAATGGGGGGCGTCACTGTCGCTCTTTACGGTGCTCTTCTCGCTTGGTCAGATCATCGGGCCAGTGGGTGCCGGGGCCTTGGCAGACCTGGTTGGCGGTGTGGAGGAAGGATTGATCGCCTCGGCACTTATCCTCGCGATTGGGGCGGCCATCGGCATGATGCAGCGCCCCTTGCGCAAATGACAATCACGCCCGCCCGTGCGGCACATTCCAGTCAATGTGCGGCCCAATAGGGATGATACCCAAGGGGTTTCGCTTTTCATTGGGTGAATAATAGCCGTTCTTGTAGATCTCGAAATCAACCGTCTCAGCCACACCCGAAAGCTGATAGAGGTCGCGCGCATAGGCCCACAGGTGCGGGTAATCGACCAGCCGTCGCAGGTTGCATTTGAACGCGCCATGATAAGCCACATCAAACCGCGCCAACGTCGGAAACAGCCGGATATCGGCCTCGGTCACGGCATCGCCAGTCAGATACCGTGTCTTGCCTAGCTGGGTTTCGATCTGATCGAGCGTCGCAAACACCTGTAACGCCGCCTCGGTATATGCTTCTTGGGTCGTGGCAAACCCTGCGCGATAGACGCCATTGTTTAACCCCGGATATATCACCTCATTCCAGCGGTCGATCTCTGCCAGCTTGTCGGCGGGGCGCAGCGTGCCGGGGGCAAAGGTATCCTCCAGCAGGCGAATGATATCCGCGCTTTCGTTGTTGATGATACAGCCATCGCGCTTGTTCCACAGTACAGGAACCGTCACCCGACCGGTGTAGGCATCCGCCCCGGCGGCATAAACCTCATGCATTGCTGAGGCACCCAACAAAGGTTCATCCGCAAAAACCCACCCCTGGTCCGTACGGCGCGGCAGCGCATATGAAACCGTGATATCTTCAAGACGCAGCACCGCACGGGTCAACAGCGCGCGATGTGCCCACGGGCAATTCCACGCCACAAACAAATGCAGATCTTGCGTGCCCAATCCCGCTGGAATCGTATCGCGAAGCGTTGATCTTGCGCGCTGAAAGTGGCCGGCGGCATCTGTGCCAGCGTCGAAGTCTTCGGCGTGATAAACGCCATCCTGCATATAGCCCATGTAACACCTGCCTTTTCCACGACAGTATCGACACCACGGCAGCGGCGACAGTCTTGCCTTGGAAACGATCTGTTGATGGGTGTCAGGGCCTATTCAGCGGCAATCGTCTGAATCGCGCTGCGTAATGTTGCGATGCCTTCGCCTTTTTCTGACGATGTCAGGATCAATTCAGGGAAAGACGCAGGATGTTTGGCAAGATCGGCTTTGACCGACGCGATCACCTTGTCCAGATCACCACGTTTGGGCTTGTCGATTTTGGTCAATACGACCTGAAAGCTCACCGCCGCCGTGTCCAGCAGCGACATGATCTCATGGTCGACCGGTTTGACCCCGTGCCGGGCATCCACCAACACAAAGGCCCGGCGCAATGTTGGCCGGCCCGTCAGGTATTGCTTTAACAACGCCTGCCACTTCGCAACCACATCGACAGGGGCCTGCGCATACCCATAGCCCGGCAAGTCGACCAGCCACAGCGCCTGACCCAACGCGAAATAGTTGATCTCTTGCGTGCGTCCGGGCGTGTTGGACGCACGCGCCAACCCTTTTCGGCCGGTCAGCGCATTGATCAGCGATGATTTGCCGACGTTGGAGCGCCCTGCAAAGCAAACCTCTGCCCGATCCGCATCAGGCAGGCCATCCATGGCAACGACGCCTTTGACGAAATCGCAGGGGCCGGCAAACAGCTTGCGGCCCGGCTCTGCGTCCACGGGTGGCTCTGCGATTGTGAAAGTCATTTTCATGGCAGAGTTACCTTGTCATTGGTCGCGATCTCGCCACCCTCTATCACCTGCGCATAGACGCCGAAATTCATATGCCCGAAGTGACTGTGCAACAAGCGCGGCAGGTCCGTATCACGCATGCCTGTCGATGGGTTGGCATTGGTTGCAGCACAGCGTTTGGCAGGGTCGATAATCCGCAACCGGGCCGCGCCGATGCTGATTTCCTTACCAATCCACGACTGTTCTGCCCATGGCTCCACGTCATCCAGCCAAAGGTTCATACGAAACCGAATGCGCGCCAGTTGCGTATCGGCCATCTGCTCCAGTGCATGCAGTGAAGATGTGGAGCCGATGGAAATATGGGTATTTTCAAAGTCTGAAAACGGCTGCGGCCCCTTGGCAACAAAATATGGCCCGACAATCGCGGGGTCGATGATCGGCGTCAGCCAGGCGGTCAGCGCATCACTGTCGCGCTCTGGCGAAACGGTGATGGCACCAAGGTCAGGGTGCGTCAGCGTCACCATGTCACCAACCAAAGCAACCGTCAGTTGCACCAGCTTTGGGTTCAACGTCTGGATGACGAAGTTGCGGCTGCGCTGCCAAGTCGGGTTAGCGGCTTCAAAGGCGCTGTTGGCATGGGCAATGGCCCACACACGATCGCCCGGCATATGCGCGCCCGCCGTCAGGAGGACACGCTCAATCACCTCTTCACCGAGAGACTTGATCGGGTGGCGACAAATCTGGTTCAGCGTCGCCATGATGATCAGCCCTCTTTTGGCTTACGTTTGAAGGTCTTCTTCACGTTGCCAAGGAAATCGACGTCTACGCCCTGACTACGCATAATCGCGTATTGCTGCGTAAAGGTCAGGATGTTGTTGGCACACCAGTAGATAACCAGCCCGGATGCAAAGCTGCCGAGCATGAACATGAAGATCCATGGCATCCACGCGAAAATCTGCGCCTGCATCTTGTCGGTGGGTGCCGGATTCAGCTTTTGCTGCATCCACATGGTGACACCCATCAGAATGGGGAACACACCGATGGACAGGATCGACAGGAACGACGCCGGGTCTGGCGCATCCCAGGGCAACAGGCCAAACAGGTTCAGGATGGATGTCGGGTCAGGTGCCGAAAGGTCGTGAATCCACAACATGAACGGCGCATGACGCATCTCAATCGTGACGAACAAAACCTTGTAGAGCGAGAAGAAAATCGGAATCTGCAACAGGATTGGCAGACAACCCGCAGCGGGGTTTGCCTTTTCACGCTTGTAAAGCGCCATCATGTCTTTCTGCATCGCCTGACGATCATCGCCGTGGCGTTCCTTCAGTTTTTCCATCTCGGGCTGAAGTTTCTTCATCTTCGACATGGAGACGTAGGATTTATACGCCAGCGGGAACAGAACCGCCTTGATGATCAGCGTTAGCACGATGATCGACCAGCCCATGTTGCCAACGATGGATTTCACCCACAGCAGCAGTTTGAAGATTGGTTTGGTCAGGAAATAGAACCAGCCCCAGTCGATGCTTTCTTCGAAACGGGCGATGTTCAGCTTGTCCTGGTATTCAGCAATTACCGCAAATTCCTTCGCGCCGGAGAACAAATAGGTCTGCGTCTCAGCGCGCGTACCTGCGGCAACATCAATGGCCGGGAACAGGGCTTCGGTGCGGAATTCGGCCCCATTGTTACGCAGGGAATATTTGTAAACAGCCGTGAACGCCTGATGCGGCGCAGCGGCCAGCGTCGTCATCCAGTATTTGTCGGTAAAGCCAACATAACCGCCGTCGGTTGCGGTAACTGTCTTGGAACGGGTGTTGCCGCGAACCGTTTCCAGTTCCTCCAGATCATCATAATCGAGATATTCACTGGTGTTGTTATAGGCTGCGACCGCGCCTTCATGCAGAATGAAGAAGTTCTCCAACTCCGGCAGGCCCCGGCGCGCGACATACCCATAAGGCGACAGAGATACCGTTTCACCCGTGGCGTTCTCCACCGATTGGGTGATGGTGAACATATACTTGTCATCAACAGCGATCTGACGACGGAAGGTCAGCCCCTCGCCATTGTCCCACACCAGCGTGACAGGCGTTGCAGGCGTCAGCTTTTCACCCGTTTCAACCGCCCAGATTGTGTTTGGCGCAGGTGTTTTCGCGCCCCCTTCGGACAACCAGCCATAAACGGCGAAATACGGATGCGCCGTTCCGATTGGTGACAGCTGCACAACCGTATCAGCGCCAAAATCCAGCGTGTCCTTGTAGTTCACCAGATGCGTGTCATCGATCCGCCCGCCTTTGAGGCTGATGGAACCGGTCATGGACGGTGTCGCAATTTCGATGCGCGCCGCTGTCTCTGTCGTGTCATCGCTCTGATCGAGCGTGCCGACGTTGGCCGATCCCGATGTTGGCGCAACGCCGCCCACGGGCACGTCTTCGCCAGACTGAACGGTCTGAGAGACCTCGGACGGCGGTGGGGCGTCAGGTACAAAGAAATACGTCCAACCGGCAATCACCAAGAGGCTTAGCACCGCAGCGGCGATCATATTCTTCTGGTCGTCCATTCGAGGCTCCTGAAGAGGCAAGGGAAAAGTTGTCCGGGTTGAACCCCTCATGGCGCGTCAGGTCAAGAGGCGGAGCGCGGAATCCCCGTGGAATCCCCCTCAAATCGGCGTTGAATCTTGACGATCACCCCGGCTCTGCCTCGATGTCGCACCTATTTGCGCAGATAACGACGGTAAAGCCAGATCAGCAGGCAAGCCCCGATAACAGCCCCGACAAGGCCAAAAGCGGCGCTCGATGCTGCGATGAGCACCCGCAAAATCACGCCCCCGACGATGGCACCCAGCACACCAATGGCGATGGTTTCAACCAGGCTCATCTCTATGCGCATCACCTTGGTGGCGATGAAACCGGCGGCGACACCCACCAAAGCCAATAATAGAATGGGGCCCATTTCAGCGCCTCATGTTGGCAATGAACAACAGAATGCCGGCACCAACCACTGACATCATCCCGTTGCTCAGCCCAAAGTTCAGGCCAAACAGGCGGTTCACCACTGACAGCATGACAGCGCCCCCCACACCGACGGCCACCGCGACGACAAAGCCAAGGTGCGTCAGGCGCATGCGCTCTGCCACATAGCCGATGATACCGCCGATCAGTACGGCGCCAAAAACCATATACATGCGTCGTCTCTCCCCGATGGAATCATGTGCCGCGTCATCCGGTTTTACCCGTCATCCGGTTCTGCCTGTCTTCCCGTTCTACCTGACATCCGGTGATGTCAGGTTAACACCTCGCCCGGCGCGATGGGGCGGCCGCGCAGAAAATCTGCTGCCGCTACCGGACCCTTGCCCGCGCGTTGCAGACGGGTCAAGCGTACCGCGCCGCCTTCGCGCCCTGCGCCGCAAGCAATACATAGGGCCTCATCGAGCACTTCACCAGATTCACCACACCCGCCGCCTTGTGCCACCGCCGACAGCAGCACCTTGATGCGTTCCCCGCCACGTTCAAACCACGCGCCGGGAAAAGGCGAAAGGCCCCTGATATGGCGGTCAACTTCCTCTGCCGGGCGCGTCCAGTCGATGCGGGCCTCAGCCTTGGCGATTTTTGCGGCGTAAACACCCGTTTCGGGCTGGTCTGACAGCGTCATTTCACCCGCTTCCAGCTGCGCCATGGCTTCAACCATCAAAGGCGCACCAATGTCGGCTAGACGGTCATGCAAGGTCGCCGCCGTATCATCCGCAGCAATCGCCGTGCGCGCTGTCAGGGCAACCGGCCCGGTATCAAGCCCCAGCGCCATTTTCATCACACACACACCGCTTTCAGCATCGCCCGCCATGATTGCGCGCTGAATAGGTGCCGCGCCCCGCCACCGCGGCAAAAGGGAAGCGTGAAGATTGAAACACCCGCCTTTTGGCGCATCCAAAACGACTTGCGGCAACAACAACCCATAAGCCACGACAATCGCCGCATCGGCGTTCAGAGCGGCGAAGGCATCACGATCTGCCTGATCCTTGAAATTCAACGGCGTGCGGATTGGCAGGCCCAATGCCTCTGCCCGCGCCGCTACGGGCGTGGGTCGGGGCTGTTTTCCGCGCCCCGCCGGGCGCGGGGGTTGGGTGTAAACCGCCACAATTTCATGGCCCGCATCCACCAAGGCATTCAACGCCGGCACGGAAAAATCGGGGGTGCCCATAAAAATCAGACGCATCAGCCACGCCTCCGCAATTTCGAATATTTGTCGAGCACCATGCGCCGTTTGGTGCGGCTCAGGCGATCAACATAGAGCATGCCATTCAGGTGATCTATCTGGTGCTGGACAGAGGTTGCCCACAACCCTTCAAACCAGCGCGTTGTTTCAGCGCCTGAAGCATCAAGATACCGTACCTGAACCGTTGCCGGGCGCGTTACCTTGGCATGAACCCCCGGCAGGTTGGGGGAGGCTTCCTCCCAGTCGCTTGTCTCAGATGAGGTTTGAAGCAGTTCGGGATTGGCCAGCAAGATAGCCTCCCCCGCGCCATCGGAACAATCCACCACAGCCAGTCGCTTCGGAATGCCGAGCTGCGGCGCCGCCAAGCCAACACCGGGCATGGCGTACATTACCGCGCACATCCGCTGCCAGATCGCGATTACTTCGCCATCAACCGCCGCGACAGGTTCCGCAATCGTAGTCAGGCGTTTGTTCGGCCAGAGCAGAAAGTCGCTCAAGAACGCGCCCGCTCTCGTTTCAGCTTTTTCATCTTTTGCGTGATCATCTGACGACGGACCGAACCGAGATAATCAATGAACAGCTTGCCATTCAGATGATCAATCTCGTGCTGCACGCAGGTTGCCCACAAGCCATCAAATTCCTGACTTTGCGGCGCGCCATCAATGTCAAAATAGCTGACCGTTACGACAGCCGGGCGCGTTACCTTGCCGAACTGGTCGGGAATCGACAGGCACCCTTCTTCATGCTCGTTCATTTCTTCTGACGAGGCGATAATTTCCGGGTTGATCAGCGCCATCGGTGCGGGCGCTTCGCCCTCCCGCTCTGCGCAATCCATAACCAACACCCGCTTCATCACCCCCACCTGCGGTGCAGCAAGGCCGATGCCGGGGGCGTCATACATCGTCTCCACCATATCATCGGTGAACGTGCGCAGCGCCGCGTCGAAGGTATCCACAGGCTCGCACAATTTCTTCAGGCGCGGGTCGGGATGGATCAGGATAGGTAAGATGCTCATGGGGCGAGGAGGTAAGCGATGGCGGCGAAACGGTCAAGAATGGTGAACAAAGGGCATTCGCCCTGACTGACCTGAAAACCACACAGACCAATCGCATTCACCTACTTAAAACAACTCCGCGCGCACCACCTGCACATCCGAAACATTAACAATGCCGATATGCCGCTCCAGCACGGGAAAGAACGCTTCCAAAACGCCGTTCAGTTTATCAGGATGTACGAGACAGACGACCGCTGACATCCCCTCCGCCCGGCTGATCTGACCTGAACGCGCCCAGGGACCAGACCGCCCCGATCCGCCGCGCACGGGCAAAACGGTAAAACCTGTAACCCCTGCTGCGGTCAGAACGTCAGTCAGGCGGCGTTCCATGATTTGTTCGATGATGATTTCAATGCGTTTGGCATTATGCATCTGCATGGCTTTACCCTCCCAATACGGCGCTTGCCACGGCTACATAAAGCGGCACGCCAATGGTTAGATTGAAGGGGAATGTGATCCCCAATGACAATGTAAGATAAACCGCCGGGTTGGCCTCAGGCAGGGCCACACGCATCGCCGCAGGCACAGCGATATAGGAAGCCGAAGCAGAGAGCGTCATCAGCAAAATCGCCCCCCCGACTGACAGGCCCAGTACCAATGCCGTCATCAGGCCAATACTGGCCCCTACCAGCGGCATGATCACCCCGAAGGCAACCACAGGCACCGAAACAGCCCCCCGCGCCCGCAAAAGGCCGCGCCCGGCGACAATGCCCATATCAAGCAGAAACAGGCAAAGAACGCCCTTGAAGGGGGAAACGATAAAGGGCGAGATTTCGGTCAGTCCCTTCTCGCCGGTTACCCACCCGATCACAAAAGAACCGACCAGCAGAACGATTGATCCGTTCAAGAGGATCTCCCGCATCAACGCGCCGTCCATCGCGCCCGCGCTGTTGCCCCGCTGTTCACCGCCCTTGCGAGAGATCAGCCAAAGCGCCGACACAATCGCCGGGGCCTCCATCGCGGCGGCGACAGCGACCATATACCCTTCGTATACGATGCCCTGCGCCTGCAAAATCGAGGTCGCCGCAACAAAGGTCACGATAGAGATTGAACCGTAGTGCGCGGCAACCGCCGCCGCATCAAGCGTCGACAAGCCCGACATGACCCGCAACAAGCCAAATGCGATGATCGGCAACAGTGCCGACAGCACGACACCCGCCAACAGCGCGGCTATCAAACCACCATCAACACCATGGTCGGCAATGCTCGCGCCGCCTTTGAAACCAATCGCAAACAGCAGGTAAAGCGACATGCCCTTGGCGACAGCCTCGGGAAAATTCAGGTCCGATTTTGCCAAGGCCGCCGCAAGGCCAAGCGCAAAACACAGAATTATCGGCGACAGCAGGTTGTGTGCCGCAAGCGTTAGCACCGTTTCCAACGTGCATTCCCCCCTAGATGACCTCTTGGTGGCGAGGTGGCGTTCGGTTGCCGCAATACAAGAGGCGCAGAACGCCGCACCACCCTAAAGGTTGCGCATTTCGTGTGCGCCGCGCACGATATTTCGACACTTTCAGCCGGAGACCCCATGACGCAATCGGATCCAACACAAAGCCCTATCTTTGCCCAGCGAAAGACTGAGGCCAAGATTCTCAAGCACGTTTATGACGCACTGATCGAAAGCCACGGCAAGCAGGTTGCGCAGGCCACCATCAAGGCCGCCGTGCGCAATGCATCCATCGAACAGGCGCGCGAGATGGCCGAGGGTAAGGACAATTCAATGCGCGCCTTTCAGGCCAACTACGAGATGTGGTCGCGCGGTGGCGCACTCGAAACGGAAGTATTGGAAGCAACAGACACCACCTTTGATTTCAACGTCACGCGATGCCGTTATTCCGAAATGTATCAAGAGATGGGATTAGGCGAAATTGGCCACCTTTTATCATGCCAGCGCGACGGCACATTTTGCGAAGGTTTTAACCCCAAGATCAAAATGACCCGCACGCAAACCATCATGCAGGGTGCAAGTCACTGTGATTTTCGACATATCGTCGAAGAAGACGGCTAAACAAGCCGGGGCGCAGATTAGGCTGCCGCATAACGGTATTATGGCTCATCAATCACAAAAATGTTTGCCCGATCACACCCCGGATGGCGGTAAGCGGTCCCCATGTGACGGTTTGGCCCTTGCTGTGACAGTCTCAGGCGATTAAATCGCTGCACGTTCTACAGCCAAAAGCCGGAAGCTCCCCATGACCTATATCGTCGTCGACAACTGCATTAAGTGCAAATACACCGACTGCGTGGAGGTCTGCCCCGTCGATTGTTTTTATGAGGGGGAGAACATGCTCGTGATCCACCCTGACGAATGCATCGACTGCGGCGTCTGTGAGCCAGAGTGCCCAGCAGATGCGATCAAGCCCGACACCGAACCGGGGCTTGAGACATGGCTTGAGATCAACACCAAGTACTCTACCCTGTGGCCGGTTATCACCATCAAGAAAGATGAAAGCCCGGACGCAGAGAAGCACGATGGCGAAACCGGCAAATTTGAGAAATATTTCTCCGAAGCGCCCGGCACTGGTGATTAACTGTCGTCGACAGGTTTGACAGTGTCTCGGGCTAGGCTCGGGGTTTTGCACGAAGGACGTTACCGTTTCCCGCTATATGCGCTGCTGCGTGTATAGCGAATCCTTCGTTTTTATGTTATCATCCAGAAATGAAGGCGTTTACAGGCACCGCATTACTTCGATTTGCGCGCCGTAGATGGTCTATACCGAACCGGAAAATTCTTGGGCCACACTTTGTGAGGGCGCAGAATTTTTCGCTGATTTTGCGTGGAGCGATGCCGTAAGGCGAGAAGGGCGAATATGACAAAGACGAAAAAGGGCGACTTTCGCGCCAATGATTTTGTGGTGTATCCAGCGCATGGCGTGGGTCGGATCGTGTCCATCGAAGAGCAAGAAATTGCCGGCATGAATCTCGAGTTGTTTGTCATCTCCTTTGAAAAGGAAAAGATGACCCTGCGTGTGCCAACCGCAAAGGCTGGTTCTGTTGGCATGCGGGTCTTGTCTTCACCTGACGTGGTGGGCAAGGCGCTGGAAACGCTCGCTGGCCGCGCACGTGTCAAACGCGCAATGTGGTCCCGCCGTGCGCAGGAATATGAACAGAAGATCAACTCAGGTGATCTCATCTCCATCGCGGAAGTGGTCCGTGATCTTCACCGTGGCGAAGACCAACCCGAACAGTCCTATTCAGAGCGCCAGCTCTATGAAGCTGCGCTTGAGCGTTTGACCCGCGAAGTGGCCGCCGTGGAACGTCTTGATGACACCAAAGCGGCGCAGCGTGTTGATGAGGCGCTGGACAAGAAGGCCGCGTAAACACCCCACGGAAATACCTTTTAGGTTGAAACCGCGTCCTTTTGGGCGCGGTTTTTTCATTTTTTGATCGTTGACAGGTCAAATGCCTTGTTTTCGCCCCAATTCGGCACACTTCCGCCGCCCTTGAACCGCTACGACCGAAACGCCCGCGATGAGGGGCAGCAGAGGGAGAGCGTAAGATGGGTGTATTCAGGCTAGTTACAGGGGCAGCCATTCTTCTGGCAACCTACGGCACCGCAGTTTCGGACGAAATCGACGCCTCCATTCTTTCAGCGGCAACATCCGGGTTTTCAGCGACCAGCGAAATCGAAGCCTTCGTTTGCGCCTATAATGGCGGCGGGGGCATGATGACTGAAATCGTTGAAACCGCGCTATCAGCAGCGGGTCAGAAGTTTCCACGTGAAATGAGCTTTTTGGGCAGCACGGACAGCGTTGACCTCGACTCAATCATAGGTTCGGGGGGCGTTCTCTTCCCGATGTACAAGCCAAAATGTGACGACGCTCATATTCTGAACGATCATACAAAGCAGCTTTGCAATGGCTACAAATGGTCAGAACCGTTGTTCCATGTGATTACCGCAGGCTACGTCGCTGCATCTTCTGACTGGCACCCCCGAAACAGCAGCGATCTTATGGGTCGCACCATATGTCAGGTAAACGGCGAGGTTGCCCATTTTGTAAAAGAACGAGGCCTCACCGACCTGAATGCCCGTCTCATCACAGCGGGCAGCACAGATGCCTGCCTTTCACTGGTTGCCACGGGGGAGAGCGACATCGCTATTTTGCCGATGATCGCGGTGGATAGTGTTCATCGAACCAGCGAAGATTCGGGGCCAATTCGGCACGTGGCCGCGCTTGATCGTGTTCTGAGTGTGCACGCCATAGCCAGCCTCAACAACCCGCAAGCCGTTGCCGACATTTACGCGATTGACGCTGGTCTGAATACCATGCGTGCAGATGGGCGTTGGTTCGAAATCGTCACAGAACATTACGTCGGGCATGATCACGACCATGATCACCACGGGCGTATCGCAGCAAAATAGAAAAAGGGGCCAACGAATGCTGGCCCCTCTTCAAATTGTCAGCTGTGCAGATCAGAACTTCAGGCGAAGCTCCATGCGGGCACCAAACACGTCCTGATCGTCAACCAGGAAGCCGTAGATACCGTCAGCACGCAGGATCCACTGATTGCTCAGCGGGATCTGATAGCGGGCGCTCAGGGCGAACTGCTCATCCTTTGCAACGCCGTTTTCGCCATCCCACGGAATAACCGCGGCGGCCTCAACAACGAGCTGCTGATCAAGAGCGAACAGATACTGCACACCAAGTGCACCACCAAAAGTATCGCGGCCTGCCGCATCAAGGGTTGGGAACCCGGTCAGCGCATCGGTTTCAAACGCAAGACCAATGTTTTTCAGCAATCCGTCGCCGCGCGCAGCTGGCTGTGGCGCATCTTTGCCGAGCCAGAAGTTTGCGTAAGGGATCAACGTCAGAGGCAAATGCGTGATCAATGCGTTCTCAGAGATCAGGACAAAACCATCCGCCGTGCGCTTGCCCTGACGTGGGCTTTCCTGGCCGACGTTAAGAATAACACGCGTCGCGTTTGAGATTTTACCAAAGTAACGCTTGGAGAACGCAGCCGTCAGGTTGAGATAGCTTTCGTCATCATCTTTCTGCTTTTTGTCGTGCAGATAGGCTGCGCCAAGCTCGAGGTAGCCTTCTTGCATGTCAAAGAAGCCTTTGACACCGATCATGGCTGCTTCGTTATCGTCGTTTCCGCCAGTGTCCTTAACAAACGCATCCGTTGTCACCTCTGCACCAGCCGCAAAGAACGTCAGGTCATAGTTGGTGATGTCGAATGTAGAGGAGTTCTGCGCCGGAATGGTGAACGCGCCACCAAGGAAGGCATCATCCATCCATACGCCGTTCTGGAACAGCAACGGTACACGACCGAAGGCAATAGGCCGGTCATAGGTTTGGAATTCGTCGGTGATACCGGCGATGATCGCGCCTGCGTCGCCTTCAAAGAACAGCGTTGTCGGCTCATCTTCGATTTCAAATTCAAAGCTCGCGCCATTGCTCTTGTCGTCTTCAAAAACCAGACGGGTGGCGTTGCCGTTGTTCCGCAGTGGCTCATAGAACATCAAGATGCGTTCGGTGGCTGTCAGTTTCAGGTCAGCGAACAGGTTCAGACGCGTTGCGATCTGGCCAACTTCGTTACCGTTGTTGCGGTTGAACGCAACCGCGGTACGCCAGTCACCAAATACGAGCAGGTGAGGGAAGAAACGGTTCTTTTCACCGAAAAGAACGATACCTTCGCCAACTTCGCCCGTGCCATAAAGTTCGTCGCGGCCGATTGAAAGTGCCGCTGGAGCAGGTTCAACCCGCGTTTTGCCGCCGTAAATTTCAATCTGCGCTTCGGGGTCATAGCCACCTTTGTATGTCGGGTCGGCTTTGAACACGCCTTCCTTGACATCAACTTCCTTTACGCGGTCGTCGCGCACGGGAACGGTGCTGTGATGATCTACTTCACCAGCAGAGAAACCGAAAATCTTTTCGAGCTTGTCTGCCTCCAACACAAAGTCAGTTGTGGGGGCGGTCCCTTGTGGGAACGCCTCCGAACGAACCGGTGCAGGCTTTGAAGTTTCCGCCTTATCTTCCGCCGACAAAGCCGCGCCGAGGGAAAACTTGGTCTCGGCCTGGGCAGACCCCTGCGCCGCAAAGAGCGACGCAAGGGCCAGCGCCGTTAGGCTGGCCGATTGTTTATAGGGGTTCATTCGGTCACCTCAAATTCTACAGCGGTGGGGTGCATGTCGATCATCCACTCGTTCATCGTGCGTTCCATCTCTTCGGTCGCAAAGACGAAGCGCATGAAATACATCGGCTCAGCGCGGGACCGCATGCGGGACTGCAGGCGCCACGTGCCAGGCTTGGTGATGAGCGAACCATCAACGGTGTAGTTTGCATCACGGTGACCAAGCGGCGGGATCGAACGACCTTCCATCCGAATGAATGGTGGGTGGTTCAGTACCGACGAGGGCACACCAGATGGGCGAATGTGAGGGATCTGGTCGATGTCAAAGTTCACCGGCAGATACATCTCACGGTCCGGACCCTTAACGGAAGTCACAAGGAACTTCGTCTGCAGGTTAACCAACTGGTCATCATGCGGAACGGTACCAGCCGCAACATCCATTGAATGGATGTCCGCCATGTCACCAATGCTGTCCACATAACCCGATTCGAAGACCGTGTTACCATCCGGGTCGATCAACGCCACGTTCAACCAAATCTCAGGCTGCGCACCAAGCGAACCTGATGGAAGGTTGTGGCCTTCATCGATGTTCACGATGCGATAGCGGAAATCGAGGTCTTTGCCGACTTTTGGATCGCCATTGTCGAAGAACGGACCATCAAGACGGGAGCCATTTTCCATAACCGCAATGCGGTCTTTTTTCTTCAGCTCCAGCAAGCGCAGGTTCTGATCAACCACATAGCGAGCTGTTTCACGGTCCTGACGGGACGACCACACCTCTGGGAACTCAATCGATCCATGCTGACCATCTGCATAGTCATCTTCCCAAGACGGTGTGCCCCAGCCTGAACGCCAGTCAAAGCGCAACCATTCGGTGATCGCCCAACGCAGCGAGCGAGGGTTGAACGGGAAAATGCCTGGGTGAGCGATCGGATAGCCTGGGCCATAGAACGCGTGGTTAGAGTGCTTGCGATCCGGGTCACCAACGGGGCGACCGTTTACGATGGCGATTGGCCATGTGTCGTATCCCTCAGGGCGGCCCTGAACTTTACCCATGTGGCAATCCTGGCAGGTGATGCCAAGTTCCAGCGCAGGTGAAGCGCGATACTGCTCCCACACAACCTCAAGCTTAATGCCAGGGTGCACGGCGACCTGGTGGCAAGATACGCAGAATTCAGATTTGGACAGCTGATCAAATTCGATCGCCGCAAGGTGAATCGGAGAACCATCATCCTCAGGTGCGGTAGACACACCATAGCGGTCTGGATCTTCGAGAACCTTCGCCAGACCTTCGGCGTTGCCTGAACCAACCATCGGCTCATAAATCGTGCCTGGGGTAACGTGGCGTTCGCCGTTCACGCGGCCAAACTGCTGTTTGACGCGGTGACAGGTCACACAGGAAATACCTTCACGAGCGATCTGTGAACGCTCCCACAATGGCATTTCACGTGGTTCACCTTTCTGTGTGCCGATTTGCTGATGGCAGCGGACGCAAAATGTGTTCACAGTACCCGACGCCAGGTCGTTGATCCGCTGTTCAAACTTATGGAACATCGGAGAGATAGACGCATAAGCGTGGTTGGAAGACGCCCATTCCCAGAAAATCTTCTGGTGGCATTCCGCACACTGCACAGCAGACGGGAACTCAGATTCCTTGAATGCCGAAGCATGGGGATCTGATGGGGTCTTCAACTCGGACTGCTGCGCAATCGCCAGGCTATCCGTGCCTGCCGATGCGTTTGTATGCTGTTCGGCTGATGCGGCCAGGGGGGCCAACATAAACAGCCCGGCGATCATCGCCGAAACCGTAAATAACGCACGTTTCATAGCGGTGGTCCTCTCAGTTGGCGACGAGGCGCGCGATCTCGTTCAACGAGGCGCGCACATCGCGGCTAGAATAGTAAGTATTACTCTTGAAAGCGCCGAGACCCTTAGCCATCGCATTGATAGCGGCAGCAGCGTCAGGCGCGGGCAGGATATCGAGCCTGTCCAACTCGTCTACTAGTGAGCCTGTTGCAAGGACGGCCTGTTCAGCCGCCTCATACCCGCCAAACCGACCACGCCCGTAAGCATTGGCGATCCGAGCGAGCGTTCTTTTGTTGTCTTCGATGCTAAAGTCATGCTTTTCAAGCTTGGCCGCGATCTTATCCAGCGTCGTTTTCATACGACGTGAGGAGGAGATCACCGCACCCCAGCTATCGTCAGTCGACGCACGGAGCGAGGCAACGTTGCTCCGCAGCTGACGCGCCAAAGCAGGGTCAACAAGTTCTGCGGCAAATTCTGCAAACACCAGGTTGGCGTTCTTGATGCGCGGCACCGTTGGGCCGGTAACCCCACCACCGTCTTTGGACCGATGGCAAGAACGGCAATCAAACAACGCGAGTTCCGGGAACAAACCCTTGGGGCCGTTCTCCGGGTCGGTCACAAGACGCAGGATCATCTTGGCCTGCGCAACCTGACCAATGGCCCAAACCTTTACACCGAATGGCCATGGCTTGCGCTGCAAATAGTCATCATCAACCGTAAAATGCGCATAACCGCCACGCGCTTCGGGGTTGGATTTGGTGAACCAGGTGTAAAAGCCCAATTCAAACGGCAGTGGCGGGTGGCCCGCTGCCATCATCTTGTGGGTGACGAATTTGTCTTCGTTGCCGACGTGGCAGCCGAGGCACAGCTCCGCACGTGCGGTCGGGTCAGTCGTGGGGTACATGCCCCGCTCGACGTTCTTGGAGTAATAGTAAAGGCCAGCGGTATGCACCCCGAGCCATTGTGAAGCGTTCCCGTGGCAGGCTTCGCAGGTCACGCCTTCGGTAATGTCGAACGTATCTTCACGCTGATCTTCCGGCACATTGTGCGCATGACAGTTCAGGCATTTGTCAGCCTTCGTCGCATCACCAACACCGATACGGCGGGCAATCGACTGGCCGCGCTTTGATTCCAGCGCCTTGTAGGACTGCGCGTGGGGGTCGCGTTCCTTCCAAACGAGGTATTCCTTCTGGCTCACCGAGGAATTGGGCCAAGGTATGTCAGCAGCATGGCAGGTCGACTGTGAGCAGTTGATTGTGCCCAGCGAGATCCCATATTCCGCACCACCAGCAAATGAGTTGCCCGCGCCAAATACGGCCGCAAACAAACCAAACGCCGCGAAGATTTTGATGAAATCTTGGCTGGAAGCCTTGCGCAATTCTCTTACGCGATTAGCTAGATTTCTGATCACTGTGCCCACTTGCCTTCACCCCAACTTGCCGCAATGCGGTCTAGAAGACAGGAACTACGCGCCTGCCCCCTTGATTGTAAATGAGAAAACTCACATTTCCGTATGGTGAAGGCGCCCTGTTGCAGGGTCAAGTACGAGGTGCGCGCGATGTGACAAGTCACCGAAACTGTTGCTTTTGCTTGCTCTGATGGCTTTTCGCCGGAAATGCCGGTGAATTGTACGGCCTAAATCACCGCGAAAATGCAGGTAATGCCCCGCAAAGACGCCGAAAAATGCCTTTTTCTCGAACAAACCAACAGGCCGATTCGCGTTCTTTGGAAATGACTTTTGGGCCAGATTCGGACCAAATTGCGATAATCGGCCCAGGCACGGCCCACCACGGGGCTGTGAACACGCGTGAGCGAAGCCCCCTTGAGGGCCCCGCGATAGGTTCTCAAAATCAATGCCTTAGCGGCTCAGCGATTATGTGAGGCCCAGAAAGGCCGCGCAGCTTCGCGCATGGCGTTGTCGTATGACAGCCCGATATCCTCAAGCTGTGCCGATGTCATATTGCGGAGCGCACGACGTTCTTTGGAAATCGCAGCCCAACGCTTCACAACAGCAAAACCTGAAACAAGGCCCAGCGGGCTGTATGACGGCATGCGGGTGTCGGTAAGGTAAGCCATTTCGTTT
>JBMYXS010000061.1:0-23100 GCA_049608645.1 Pikeienuella sp.
AGGTAATATAGCTGAGCACCACAGCCGACACCGCCAGCACCAACAACCCCGCGCGCTCCAGAGTGTTGCGCGGCCCCGTCGTTCCGGCCACCCCAAACCGCGATAACACCCACACGGTCAAAGGCATGATCGCAGCCCCAATCGTATAGGATATCGCCGGTTCAATATAGCGGAGCGACAACAGCATGGCCGCCCACGCAAGGGCGACCAGCCCGTTAATGCCGATCAACAACCCAGGTGCCGCCAACGCGGCCATGACCTCCCCCGGCGCGCGGAACAGAGATCCACCAACAAAAACGAGGCAGATCAGCCCCGTTGAATAGGCGCTGAACCGTATGGGGTCCGCATCCTGAAGCACATTGCCAAAAACGGTGTATTGAGCTGCCTCAAGGACAACGAACAAGCACACCCAGAACAGGCCCGCGTTCAAAACTGTTGGGCGGGGGTCACCGCTCCTCGATCAGCACTTCGCGCTTGCCGACATGGTTCGCGGGGGAGACAACGCCCTGATCTTCCATCTGCTCAACAATGCGCGCAGCCTTGTTATACCCGATCGACAACTTTCGCTGGATATAACTGGTGGAGCATTTCCGGTCGCGGGCAATGATCATAACGGCCTGATCATACAGCTCATTTTCGCCGCCATCCCCGCCAAGGCCCAGAATTTCGTCGATTGCCGCCGCGTTCTCAGCGTCGTCATCGCCCTCGGTCACCGCACCGACGTAGTTCGGTTCACCCTGTGATTTCAGGTGGCGGACAACCTCTTCGACTTCCTCATCACTGACGAAGGGGCCATGAACACGCGTGATGCGCCCACCGCCTGCCATATATAGCATATCGCCCATGCCCAGCAGTTGCTCCGCACCCTGTTCTGAAAGAATAGTGCGACTGTCGACCTTGGATGTGACCTGAAATGAAATACGTGTGGGGAAGTTGGCCTTGATCGTTCCCGTAATCACATCAACCGATGGCCGCTGCGTTGCCATGATGATGTGAATACCCGATGCACGAGCCATCTGCGCAAGGCGCTGGATGCAGGCTTCGATCTCTTTGCCGGCCACCATCATCAGGTCGGCCATCTCGTCAACGATGACGACAATGAACGGCAGTTCTTCGGGGGTGATTTCCTCTGTCTCAATGATCGGCTGCCCGGTTTCATCGTCAAACCCGGTCTGAACGGTGCGGGAGAACGCCTCGCCCTTTTCCAGCGCGTCGCGCACCCGTGCATTGTAACCATCAAGGTTCCGCACACCCATCTTGGACATTTTCTTGTAGCGGTCTTCCATCTCCGCCACGGCCCATTTCAGCGCAACAACCGCCTTCTTGGGGTCCGTCACAACGGGTGAAAGCAGGTGCGGAATGCCGTCATAGACACTGAGTTCCAGCATCTTGGGGTCAATCATAATCAATTTGCACTCCTTCGGCGTCAGCCGATAGAGGAGTGAAAGGATCATGGTATTCACCGCGACCGATTTACCGGAACCGGTGGTCCCCGCAATCAACAGGTGGGGCATTTTCGCGAGGTTCGCAACAACAGGCTCCCCGCCGATATCCTTACCCAGTGCCAGTGCAAGACGATGGGCGCTGTCGCCATAAACCTTGCTGGAGAGTTGTTCGCGCAGCAACACAACTTCCCGGTTGGCATTCGGCAATTCAATACCAATGACATTGCGGCCCGGAATGGTGGAGACACGCGCAGCCAATGCGGACATGGACCGCGCGATATCATCAGCCAGACCAATCACGCGGGAGGCCTTGAGGCCCGGCGCAGGTTCCAACTCATACATCGTTACGACCGGGCCAGGGCGCACAGCCCCAATTTCACCGCGCACACCATAATCATCCAGCACGCTTTCAAGCATGCGCGCATTTTCCTCAAGCGCGGTATCGCTGGCGGTGTGGCGTACGATGGTCTTGGGGCTTTGCAGCAGGTTCAGCGGCGGCAAGATGAATTCGCCGTCAGTGTCCGCGTCATCAAGTGCCAGCGTCGGGTTTTCTTCGGCGATGGCCTTACGCGACTTTTTGAGCGGCTTGGCTACCGGGCGCTCCACAGGGGGGCGTTCGGGCCCGGTGCGCATCATTGGCGGTTCATCATCTTCCTCGTCACGGTCTGACGCATCCGTCATGCCTGCGGCGCGGCGCAGGATGGATGGCAAGACCGCCCCCCCCATGCGCGCAGGCGCAGGCACATCATCTGCGTCATCATTATCACTGTGAGAGCGACGCACCAAAGGCTCATCGTCGATCGCGTCGCCATCTTCGGCATCGACATCGTCGATCACGATGCGGCGGCGTGGACCTTCCATCGCCTCATCGTCTTCATCAAAAGCAGGCTCCACGCGCCCCATGCCAAGGGGGCGAGGTGGCGCGACCTTTTCAGAGCGGGGCTTGGCCAGCGCGTTCGCAGCAAACGCCCACATGCCGCTCAGAACCGTGGCCGTCGCCATGGATACAACCACCAGAACCCGCACCAATGAACGCACAAGAAACCGCACGGAATAGCGCAGCTCAGGCCAGTTTACGCCAAGCGAAAACAACGCGAGCGCAAGCGTGACAACCGCCAAGGCCAAGGTAACAGGCCGGAAAATCGTTTCCGCAGCCGCCGGGATCGCATCAAACACGATGCCAAGCAGGCTATCCCCCGCCATGCCGCCAAGGCCCGTTGCAAGCTCCCAAGATGCCATCGGGGCATGCGCAGCTGCAAAAACAGCGGCAAAGATAATCGCAACAGGTGAAAATACGATCCGTGACCAGATACGTTCATCCCCCCGGTGCACCAGCAGGCGAACCGCCCACACCACCAACGCAAGCGGCACCCCAAAGGCCGCCAACCCGATCATGCGCATCATCGGATCGGCCAGGAATGCCCCCGCCGCGCCCAACATGTTCTGCGGCGCATCAGGGGTGGCATTGAACCAGCTTGGGTCTGCAGGGTTAAAGGTAAACAGCATCACCGCAAAGGCTGCGCCCAGCGCGAGAAAAACAAGCCCGGTGACCTCCGCCCCCCGCCGTTTCAGGAAATCCTGCGCCGATGGGGGAAGAAGGGGCGCTTTGTCATCTGTCCAGCTGCTCATCCTGCATTCCCCTTCACTATCACATCACGAATGGCGGTCAGGCCCGTCCGCACATTCTCTGCCGTGTCCACCAGCGCCGCGCGGATATACCGGGCACCGGGGTCAACGCCGCCAAGTTCAGGGTCAGACACACGCGACAGGTACGAACCGGGCAGAACCTTCACCCCCCGCTCACGCCATAGCTGCTTGGTCGTCTCAACGCCGTCTTCGACCTCCACCCACAAGAAGAACCCCGCCTCGGGCGACATATAGCCGGGCAGATTGCCCAGAATGTCATCGGCCATTGCATATTTTTCGGCATAAAGCGCACGGTTGGCGACGACATGATCTTCATCACGCCATACCGCACTCGCCGCCATTTGCGCCGGCAGCGGCATTGGCGCCCCTGCATACGACCGCAACTGGCGCATGGCCTTGATACTGTCCGCGCCGCCCATGCAAAACCCGGACCGCAGCCCCGGCAAGTTGGAGCGTTTGGAAAGTGAATGAAAAGCCAGCACCCGTTCAGGGTCCGTGCCAGCATCCTTGACCGCCTGCATCACGCCGACGGGCGCTGTGCCGCGGTAGATTTCAGAATAACACTCATCGGCAAAGATGCGGAAATCATAGTGTTCTGCCAATGCAATCAGGTCGCGCCAATACGCCAAAGACGCTGTCGCGCCTTGTGGGTTGGCGGGCGAGCAGATGTAGGCAACCGTTGCCTGCTCCAGCAGATGTTTCGGCAGATTGGCAAAATCAGGCAGATGCCCGCTTTCTGCGGTCGCGTTCACATAAACAGGCCGCGCGCCTGCCGTGATCGCGGCAACAGCATAGCATTGATAGAAAGGGTTCGGCAGCAGAACGACAGGCGGTTTGCCATTTTTGGCTTCCGGAGAAAGCGCGATGCAGGCCGCAAACAAGCCTTCCCTCGTGCCGTTGAGCGGAAAGACATGATGATCAGGGTCAATCAGCTCGCCAAGACCATATCTCGCATTCGCCCAATCAGCGATGGCGCTTCGCAATTCAGGCACCCCGTCATTCGGGGGGTATTTGGCGTAAAGATGATGATGGCGCGCCAATTCTTCCGCCAGAAATGACGGCAAGGGGTGGCGCGGCTCACCGAGAGACATGGCAATCTCTGGTCCACCAACGGGAATATCATTGAGCAACGCCCGCAAACGCGGGAACGCATACTCGGGCAGGTTCGAAAACCGCTCGGGCGCTTGCATAGCCTGTATTACCTCAAACCGGGGCCTCTGACGGGCCCTCTGTCTGAACAGGTTACAACGTGAGAGCGTCCCGGTCTAGGTTTTTGGCCTGAACTGTTTTGACTGCCCTCAAGGCCGACCGCATCAGGGCTGCTGGCAAAGACTTATGCCAAGCGCCGCAACAGGTCTGCTTTCAACCCTTCGGGCATGTCGCTGGAGCGGCGTGTCTTGGGATCGAAAAACACATTGACCGAGGTGGACGTGGCATAACACTCGCCATCAATGAAGGCGCCATATCCGGTGGTGATCGACCGCCCGCCGACACGCAGCAATCGCCCACCGACCTGTACAGTCGCGGGGAAATGCATCTCCCGCACATAATCGATATTCACATTGGCCAGAACAAAATTGAACTTCAGATCGCCGTGGCCCGCCAACAATTCTGAGAACAGGCCCATGCGACCAGCTTCAAAAAATGCGGCATAGGCAACATTATTTACATGCCCCATCGCATCCTGATCGGAATAACGCAGGGTGACGGCTTCAAACACGTCATATTCTTGGATTTCAGAAAGGTCTTCCTTGGCCATATCCCATCCCTTAGCCTTGCCCCCTTCGCGGGAGGGCGTTACATCCCCGAAAACGTCCTGCTGCCCACAATTTTCCCGCGACTGAAACGCAGGATAGGGTACTGTGTGGGCATCACCATTCGCAGTTCGCTGCCGATGATTAGACTATAAGAGCGGAGAGGCCCATGCCCGATAGCGATCCGAAACTTCTCGTCAGCACTGACTGGCTCGCCGAACACCTTAGCGCGCCAGACGTAAAGGTGCTTGATGCGTCAATGTTCCTGCCAGGCGATGAGCGGAATGCACGCGCTGCCTATGCCGCCGGGCATATCCCGGGTACGCAGTTCTTCGACATTGATGATATCTCTGACAAATCCTCTGCCCTGCCGCATATGCTGCCATCGGTTGAAAAGTTCGTCAGCCGCGTGCGGAAACTTGGCATCGGTGATGGTCACCGGATTGTGGTCTATGATCAGGACGGCTTGTTCTCCGCAGCACGGGTGTGGTGGATGTTCCGGGTTTTTGGCCATGATGATGTAGCGGTTCTTGATGGTGGGCTTCCCAAATGGGTGGCAGAGGGTCGCGCAACGGACGACATGCCAAGCGTCGCACGTGATCGGCATTTCACCGCGCGCAAGGATGCCTCCCTTGTCCGTGACGTCACGCAGGTTGCGTCTTCATTGAAACTTGGCGAAGAACAGATCGTCGATGCCCGCGCTCCGGCACGGTTTCGTGGCGATGCGCCAGAACCACGTGAGGGCCTGCGCGCCGGGCATATTCCCGGTGCTATCAATGTCCCGTTCTCGTCATTGCTCAATGATGACAAGACGATGCGCTCCGCCGACGAAGTGCGCGCGATCTTCGAAGCTGCGGGCGTGAACCTGAGCCAGCCGGTCATCGCATCGTGCGGTTCAGGCGTAACGGCGGGCATCCTCGCGCTTGCGCTGGCCAGCATCGGCCATAAACGCAATGCGGTTTATGATGGATCATGGGCAGAATGGGGTGCCTACCCCGATCTTGCCATTGAGACCGGCGCGTGACCAGCAGCGCCAAAGCAGGCGACGAGGTTGACGTCATCATCACCTATCTGGAGATGGCCAAGCCCCCTACGTTCAGTCACCCCCCGGCACCATCGCTGCCGGGGCTGTCTCTGATCCGTGCGGAGGATCCGCCCGCAAGGTGGTTCCGCCATCTCTACGACAGCGTTGGGGCCGATTACGAATGGACAGACTGGCACGAGCGGAGCGATGATCAGGTTCGCGCCTTTATCACCGATCCGGCGGTTTCAATGCATGTGGTCATGCTTCAGGGCTGGACCGCTGGTTTCTTCATGCTCGACGCGCGGAAAACCGCTGTGTGCGATCTGGCCTATTTTGGCCTCGCGCCCGAAGCACGCGGGCGTGGTATCGGCACCTGGTTGCTGAAAACCGCGATCCTGACCGCGTGGGAACTTCCCGGCGTGACAAGCATGACACTCAACACCTGCTCGCTCGATTCACCGCGCGCATTGCCGCTTTATCAGCGTATGGGTTTTGAACCGGTATCGCAGGAAACCGTTGTGCGAACATTGTCCCAAGACGCCTGATCCCCCGGAACAGTCGCCTGCACGGGGTATCAACGTCGCGTCACAATGCCCTTGCACGACGCAATGGCCGCCGCAGCACGCCTCTGAGAGCGGCTTTTGGGCTTTTCCCCGACCGGCGTGCAATCAACAACCACAAGGTCAGGCGCATTTCAGGTCTTATCAGGCGGGGGCACATCTTGTTGCTGTGCCGCTTCGGATGCCGCAACGGCAATCGCCTCTTTCTGATCATCCGTCAGCTTCTCCGCGCTCTCCAGCCCGGGAATGGCGACGCGCACTTCCCGGCGCGCAAAATCAATGCCATTTTCTGCAAATGCCTTTTTGACACGGTTATAGATTTCCTTGCGCAGGGTGAACTGCTTGCCGGGTTTGGCCATGAACTTGCCCCGGATGATCATGCCAACATCGTCAAAATCAAACACGCCCTGCGACTTGAAAGGTTGCAACAGATCTGCCGCGAATTCCGGCACCTGCTGCATGTCTTTGCCGATCTGTTTGAACAGTTTCTTCACCTTGTTGGGATCGGTTTCAAACGGCACCGTAAATTTCAGTTTCATAATCACCCAATCACGGCTGTAGTTCGTGATCTTGGGAATTTCACCATAGGGAATGGTGTGCACTGGCCCTTTGTGGTGGCGTAACTGCATCGAACGGATCGAGATTTTCTCAACCGTGCCAACAGTGCCTTCGACCTCCACATATTCACCGGTGCGAAATGCATCATCAATCAAGAAGAACACGCCACCAACCACGTCTGCGACCAGCTTTTGCGCGCCAAAACCGACTGCAAGGCCCACGATACCAGCACCAGCCAACAGCGGCGTGGTGTCCAGACCCGCTTCACCCAGCGCCAGTAACAGCGTAATCACGACAATCGCGGATTGCAGCACAAGCAGGATCAAAGGCAGCACAGTCGAAAGGCGAGAGCCCCCCGCCCCGCCGCCTTCGCCACCGCCGGGTTCATCATCGTTGATGTCAAAGCCAAGGGCAGTTTGTTCTGCCGCCAGTTTTCGGTTGATCCACAGCGTCGTCAGTTCCCACACCAGATAACCGACAGCGACAATCAAAAGAAATTCAACCGCATTCACAGCCGCCCGCGCACCGACACCCGCAGCAGCGACATTTCTGAAATCAAGATCCCACAGGCCGGAGATTGTCCAAATCAGCCAGCCAAACACGATGATGCGCCCAATACGGACGTAAGATCGCATGGTTATCAAATGCGCACGCGCAGCCACGACCCCCTCCCCCTTCATCGGGGGCACCAGATGCCTGACCAGACCCCGGATCGCCGTGTCATAGGTCGGCGCAAACAGCAGCAGCGCCAGTGTTTCATTCTGCCGCCCGTCCAAAAGGTCAAACCGTCCCTGACTGAACAGGTATTCAATCAACAACCAGATGGAAACAGTCATAAAGATCGCGAACCACGGATAAGCGCGCGCGACGCGAGCCTCCAACGGCGTGTTTTCTTCGGGAAAGGCACCAGCGGCCATTTTCACCCAGTCTTTGCGCGCCACAAAGAACATCCACACGCCCCAGGAATAGAGCAGCAGGTTCAGCCAGAACCCCAGTCGCGATTCTCCGATTGCAACGCCATGGCTCGCCAGAAAAATGATGGAAAGACCAGTTATGCCCCACAGCGCACCAATGATCGTGCCGTGGAAATGCACGAACCTCGCCATGCGGTCATCAGCATTCATCAGGCGCAAATGCGGGCTGTTGGGGGCCTGCAGGAACCGGATGATCATGGACGCAACCCGCGCGTAAAACACCGGCACGGTCAAGATCAACCAGGCTAACTCCCTATCTGTATTCGGCTTTACGGGATGATAGGTATCAGGCGGAACCAGATTATTGATCACCGCGCCAGCACCGAGAAAGAAAACAGCCAGCCCCGCAGCATCCAGCACAAAGCGGCGCGTCAGGGCAACCAAAGTGTCTTTCAATGCCTCCGAGCGGGCCTCCATTCTTTGCCACCGCCCCGTGACGCGCCGGAACAGAATTTCGGCAATCGCCCCGACCAGTAAAGCCACGGCAAGCCACCAGAAGAACCCCATCAACCCCTCAAAGCCACGCGGTTCATAGAAATTCCGAAGGCCCAGGCCGACAAGGCGGGGCAATTCCGGCAAACTCAGGATTACATCAGCAAGACTGGCCCCAACCGCAGCGCCGGCACGGGTTGTCCATTCGATCGCGGTCAGGCCGATCTGCGCATCTGCGTTTTGTTGCGCCGCGACCGCGTCGAGCCGCTCCAACAACAGGTCGCGCACCTCCGCATCCGACATGCGCGAAACAACATCGCGAACGTCTTCGGGGCTGGAAAGCGTGGGCGAAGGCGTTTCGTTGTTGCCGGTCGACAATACCATCTGCGCCGATGCCAGATTGGCCCACAAAAGACCCAACAACACCAAAACAACCCGCATCAAACCTGCCATGGAAGCCCCCCTGTCCGCACCGTTCCCGTCAGTCCAACGAAGAGCGGCTGGCAATCCGTCTACAGCATCCGACAGTATTTCGGAATACGCAGGGCGGCATTGAGCAGTGCCATGGGCAGTCCGACCGGCAGCGCCGTGGTCACAAACCGCCGAGCGCCTGCAAACGCGTTTCCAACTGCGCCGTCTCCGCTTCATCACCAGCCACGAGCGCATAAACCCACGCGTGCGTCAGATGAAACCGCACCGCGCCTTCATCGTTCACAAAATGTGCGGCAGCCTGCTGATGCAACTGACAAAGACGTGGGGCATGTGCCAGCTGGCCATGCAGACGCGTCAGCTCCTCATTAATCTCTGCCTTCGTCATCTTTGATGGCTCAGGCAGACAGGCGCTTGGCAACCCAGTCGTGGAACGCATGAGTTGGGCTGTCCATGACAGCCGAGAACACGCCGCCCGCAAACCCCGGCGCGCCGCGCCCAACTTGCATGCCTTGCGTCACGAACAGATCTTCTGACAGAACCTCTTTCCACATCTTCGCGTTCAGCGCCCGGCTTTCGGCATATTTGGGCGAGGTCGCGGCCTCCTCGGTGGTGTAATAGATTTCCACCCGCTCAATGGTGCGGTCATGGGCTTTCGGATCAAGATGCGCGGCCCAGAAATGGTCATTCTGAAAACCAAACAGGGTGTTGGGGTAGAATGACGGATATTCCGCCGCCTTTGCCCATCGCTCTGGCAACCCTTCAAACCGTGGGAATGCAGGCGCATCACCATAATCGGGATTGTAAACCAACGTGCCCTGCCCGGAATACCCCCCCTTTTCATCAAGGTGATAGTGATCTTCGAGGCGCGAATAACTGTTCAGGCCGGGGTGGACCCACGGCAGGTGATAGCTTTCGCAGTTGTTCTCCAGAACCAGTTTCCAGTTGGCCTTGATATCAAAGCTGAACCCATTGCTGTCAGCGGCGTGAAAAACCTCTCGCCCTTTGAAATCGGCCATATGGCGGGTCAGCGGTTCGATCCAATCATCAAAATCTGGTGCGCTACCATCCAGGTTCACAAAGACGATGTCCATGAACACGGCGGAGCGTACCTCGGTCAGGCCGGTTGTTTCGGGGTTCACACTCGCATGGGTGTTCACCCCCGGTCCGCCAACGTGGGGCGTTGCACGCAGTTTGCCATCAAGGCTGTAGCACCACGAATGGTACGGGCAGCGGATCACGCCGCCAAAATTGCGCTTTTCCTCGACCAGGATCATGCCCCGGTGGCGGCACACATTCTCATAAACACGGACGGCACCTTGCTTGTCGCGCAACAGCAAGAGCGGCGCGCCAAGATAATCAATCGGGGTCGCATCACCGATTTCCGGCACATCACAACCAAAACCGATGGAGGCCCAGCCGGAATGGAAAATCTTTTCCCGTTCCAGTGCCAGCGCATCCGGTGAATTATACAAAGCATTGGGCAGGCCCTTTGCGCGCGCGACAGGCTGGCGAACGGCGTCGAGTGCTTCGGCAAGATCGGATGGGTGCAGCATCAAAAGACCTCCTGATTGGCTGAAGGTACTTTATGTCATCCGGCATGCCCCTTATCGCTCAAATCCGACCGCGCAGTTTTCTGAAACCGACGCGAATGCGCCGGGCTGCTATTTCGCGGGCACCTCTTTGCCGCGCCGCCGTTTCTTGAGGCAAATCTGCGTGCGCATCACGTAAAGGATACGCACTTCCGAAGCATGCGCGCCCAAGAACTCGTTCACCGCGCGGATAACACCGTCTTTCCACCATTTGCCGAGGCGATAGTCATCCAGAACGATCTGCCCGCCAAATTTCATCTTCGGCCAGATCAAGGCCAGATCACGCGTGACACCCTCATAGGAATGGTCTGCGTCGATATAAACAAAATCCAGGGCCCCATCGGGAATCATCGGAATGGCCTGTTCTGACATCGCGCGGATCAGTTCGATTTGGCCGCGTTCGATTCGGTCCGCAAAACGATCAGCAACACCCTGATAAATTTCGTTCATCTTGCGTTCACCCACACCGTGGTAAAGCGCCGAGATATGCGCATCATCTTCGAACGATTCCCACGCATCAATGAGGTATAGCTTGCGCGGGTTCGCGATTGCACAAATGCCCTCCGAAAAGTCGCCTTTCCAAACGCCGATTTCCGCGCCCACACCATCACGTGGCAGATTCGCCAAAGCCCGCTTCCGATGCGGCCGGATTGTATCGGGTAGAGCTGCCAACTTATCTTCGAGCGTTCCCATCATGTTACCTTTTGTAATGTTTCGTCACCTATGTGTACGCAGCGATATCATGGCGTTTTGAGCCCAGAAAACACAAGTTGCTAATTCGTTCGCATCATGTGGCGGGGTCAAAAAGGTCAAGCACAAAATGTGGTGCGTTAACCAAATAAAACCGTTGACCCAGAGTCGACTTGGCCCACAGATAGTGGCCAACGGAGCGGTGGACCACCATCCCTAGTGTTTGGCGTAGCAGCAGTGTTTCGTAAAATTCAGCAGATAAACGAGGCGGTTAAGGCCGTTTCGTGAGGATTCTGCGCGAATCCTAAAGGACGCGCGGAAGATATGACCCCATCAGGCATGGGGTAATTGAGGGAGTGAGCAAAATGAAGATGGACCGCTATTTCACCGCGAAAGGCGCATCACCATACGAGAAGATTACCTTCCGTCAGGCGACCAGCGAAATTCGCAATCCCGATGGTTCGGTCGTCTTCAAGCTGGAGAACATCGACGTTCCAGCAGCGTGGAGCCAGGTTGCCTCTGACGTTCTGGCGCAGAAATATTTCCGCAAGGCGGGTGTTCCTGCCGTTTCCAAGAAGGTCAAGGAAAAGGGCGTGCCAGAGTTTCTGTGGCGGTCCGCTCCCGATGATAAAGCCCTCTCAAAACTGCCGGAAGATGAGCGTTTCGGCGGTGAAACGTCAGCGACGCAGGTGTTTGACCGCCTTGCAGGCGCATGGGCCTATTGGGGTTGGAAAGGTGGATATTTCTCCACCGAGGCCGACGCGCAAACCTATTACGACGAAATGCGGTTCATGCTGGCGACGCAGATGGCGGCGCCGAACTCCCCGCAATGGTTCAACACTGGCCTTCACTGGGCATATGGCATCGACGGCCCATCGCAGGGCCATCACTATGTGGACCATGAGACGGGCAAGCTGACCCGCTCCAAATCCGCTTACGAGCACCCGCAACCCCATGCGTGCTTTATCCAGTCGGTTGGCGACGATCTTGTGGGCGATGGCGGCATCATGGACCTGTGGGTGCGTGAAGCACGCCTGTTCAAATATGGCTCCGGCACTGGCACGAACTTCTCCTCCCTGCGCGGCGAAGGGGAAAATCTGTCCGGCGGCGGCAAGTCTTCGGGCCTGATGGGCTTTCTGAAAATTGGCGACCGCGCTGCGGGCGCTATCAAATCCGGCGGCACGACCCGCCGGGCGGCGAAGATGGTGATCTGCGACATGGATCACCCGGATGTTGAAGAGTTCATCAACTGGAAAGTGGTCGAAGAGCAAAAGGTGGCGTCCCTCGTAGCCGGCTCCAAGATGCATGAAGAAAAGCTGAACGAAATCTTCGCCGCGATTCATGCGTGGGATGGTCTGGCAGAAGATGCCGCCGACCCAAAGAAGAACCCTGCGGTGAAAGCAGCCATTCGTTCGGCACGCAAATGCGCGATCCCTGATACCTATGTGAACCGCGTGCTTCAGTATGCAGCGCAGGGATATGCCAAGATCGAATTCCCGACCTATGACACCGACTGGGACAGCGAGGCCTATGTCACCGTTGCTGGGCAGAACTCCAACAACTCTGTTCGTGTCACCGATGCATTCCTCAAAGCCGTTGAAGACGACACCCCGTGGGAGCTGATCAAACGCACCGACGGTAGCGTTGCCAAAACGGTTTCAGCGCGCGAATTGTGGGACCAGATCGGTCTGGCGGCGTGGGCCTGTGCCGACCCCGGCATGCAGTACCATGACACCATCAACGACTGGCACACATGCCCCGAAGATGGCGCGATCCGCGGGTCAAACCCGTGCTCTGAGTATATGTTCCTTGACGATACAGCATGTAACCTTGCGTCGATGAACCTGCTGACATTCCTCAAGCAGGGTGAATTCGACATCAAGGGTTATGAGCACGCGACGCGTCTGTGGACAGTCACACTCGAAATTTCCGTGCTGATGGCACAGTTCCCAAGCCCCGAAATTGCAACGCGGAGCTACAAGTTCCGCACGCTTGGGCTTGGTTACGCAAACATCGGCGGCCTGCTGATGAACCTCGGCCACTCCTACGACAGCAAAGAGGGGCGCGCACTTTGCGGTGCACTGACTGCTGTGATGACGGGTGTGTCTTACGCAACATCCGCTGAGATCGCGTCCGAAGTTGGTGCCTTCCCCGGTTACGCCAAAAACGCCGACCACATGCTGCGCGTCATCCGCAACCATCGCAATGCCGCACTCGGCAATGTGGACGGTTACGAGAAGCTCGCGACCAAACCGGTGCCACTCGACCATGACAACTGCCCCAACAAAGCCTTGCTGAAACACGCAACCGCTGCCTGGGACAAGGCGTTGAAACTTGGTGAAAAGCACGGCTATCGCAACGCACAGGTTTCCGTGATCGCGCCCACCGGCACAATCGGCCTGGTGATGGATTGCGACACAACGGGCATTGAGCCGGATTTCGCGCTCGTGAAGTTCAAAAAGCTGGCCGGTGGCGGTTACTTCAAGATCATCAACCGCTCTGTGCCCGCCGCATTGGCCAACCTTGGCTATGGTGAAAACGCGGTCAAGGCGATCACCGACTATGCGGTTGGCTCCGGCACACTGTATGGGGCACCCGGCGTGAACCATGTGACGCTGGCCGAAAAAGGGTTCGACAATACGATCCTTGCGAAGATCGAGGAAAACCTTGCGACCGCTTTCGACATTCGTTTCGTGTTCAACCAGTGGACACTGGGCGTTGAATTCTGCACGCAGGCGCTTGGACTGACACAGGCGCAGCTTGATGACCCATCGTTCGACCTTCTGAAAACCATCGGTTTTGCCAAGGAAGAAATCGACGCGGCCAACAACTTCGTTTGCGGAACCATGACGCTCGAAGGCGCGCCCGGCCTGGCCGAAAAGCACTACTCCGTGTTCGATTGTGCCAACCCATGCGGCAAGATCGGCAAGCGGTATCTGTCGGTTGAAAGCCACATTCACATGATGGCCGCCGCGCAGAGCTTTATCTCCGGCGCGATCTCCAAAACGATCAACATGCCGAATGATGCGACCGTTGAAGATTGTAAAGACGCTTACCGCCTGTCGTGGGAACTGGGCGTAAAGGCCAACGCGCTTTATCGTGATGGCTCCAAGCTGTCGCAGCCTCTGGCAACGCAGCTGATCGAAGACGACGACGAGATGGAAGACTTCAAGGAGGCCCCACTGGCCGCCCAGACGACCATCCTCGCAGAAAAGATCGTCGAAAAGGTCGTCATCAAAGAGGTTGCCGCGAAACGCGAACGCGATCGTCTGCCCCATCGCCGCAAGTCTTATACCCAGAAGGCGGTTGTGGGTGGCCACAAGGTCTACCTGCACACGGGGGAGTATGACGACGGGCGCTTGGGCGAAATTTTCATCGATATGCACAAGGAAGGCGCCGCCTTCCGCGCGATGATGAACAACTTCGCCATCGCGATTTCCATGGGCTTGCAATACGGCGTGCCGCTGGATGAATTTGTCGAAGCGTTCACCTTCACCCGATTTGAACCGGCTGGCATGGTGCAGGGCAACGACAACATCAAGAACGCAACGTCGATCCTCGACTATATCTTCCGTGAGTTGGCGATCAGCTATCTTGGCCGTGATGATCTGGCGCATGTTGAACCCGAAGGCACCCGCTACGACGAAATTGGTCGCGGCGAAGCCGAAGGCGTCAGCAACTTCAAGGAAGCCGGTGCCGATGCGTTGGCCAAGGTTGAGGCGATCCGCCTTGCCGCATCGTCTGGCTATACCCGCCAGCGGATGCCACAGGATCTTTATCTGCTGAACGGTGGGGCCTCGATGTTCTCGGAGACCGCACCTGTTGCTGAGGCGACACCAGCGAGCGTTGCAGAAACACTGGTGGAACCCATGCCGCAGTCATTGTCTGCCGCGGCGGTGCCAACGACAGCCCGTCAGGTCGCAGAGGCCCGCATGAAGGGCTACGAAGGCGATCCTTGCAACGAATGCGCAAACTTCACACTGGTGCGTAACGGCACCTGCATGAAATGCGACACCTGCGGCTCCACTTCGGGCTGTAGCTAACTGATCGGGGTGCCGCGGGGCCGTTTGGCTACTCGGCATCAGCCCACGCCACAGGCCGCAGGCGCGAGACCGGGCAGACAAAAAGAAGCCTGAAATAAGACTGCGGGGCCCACCAAAGGGCCCCGCTTTTTTGTGTTTGCTTCACATCTATGAAAGCGAACCTGCAATCATCATCACCAAAGCAATGACGTGAATGAGGATGATGGCGCGGTCGTTCCAGAGAACACCAACTGACAACCACCCCAAAAGGCCGAATAAAAACAGATAGATATTCCACGGGGTCCAATCGAAGGCCGTCGCGGTATAGCCGCCAATCTGCACCACCGAGGCGACCCATTTGATCAAGAACGCGATACGCGCTTTGCTCGGCAACCCGTCTGCACCTGTCGTTGCTACTGTGTGAGGCATGTCTTCACAAACAGCCATGGTCTTCGCTCCTTCATAAAACTCTTACCCAAATGTGGGGGATAGAAGCGGCCTTGACCAATCATCGTTCAACGCGCAAGAGTGTAGAAAATCTACACTCTCAAGGATGCGTCGTGCCATTCCCGAACTTGAATGCCCTGCGCAGTTTTGATGCCGCTGCCCGTGCGCTTAATTTCCGTCACGCGGCGCGGGAGCTAAACGTCACGCAGGGTGCTGTTGCCCAGCAGGTTCGCGCGTTAGAGGCCGATCTCGGCGTCCGCCTGTTTGATCGACATGCGCGTGGGTTGATGTTGACCGAGGCTGGCAAACGCTATCACCGCTCCATTGGTAAAGCTCTCGCATTGATCGCTGATGCGACGGCTGACATAACGCCAGAGGCTCAAGACGTCCGCATATCGGTCACCCCCAGCTTCGCTAGCAAATGGCTGGTGCCGCGCCTTGGCACTTTTGCCGCTGAACACCCCCACATCAACCTTGAAACCACTGCGAGCGAGGCCTTGGCGAATTTCCGGGCTGACGGCATCGACATTGCCATCCGCCAGAGCACACCGCCATTTGGTGGTGCTTTTGAAACTGTCAAAATCGCAGACCATGACCTCAGAGCGATCGCTGCACCAGGTTTTGTCACGACACCGCCAACCACACTTGCAGAGTTTGCAAACTTTACTCTGGTTCAGGATAGCCACCGTCAATGGGAACGGTTGCTCACCGCTGCCGATATCACTCCCCCCAAACGCATTCTTCAGCTTGGCCAGACCACATTGGCCATGGATGCGGCGCTAAACGGGCAAGGCATTGCGATTGCGCCAGCCATTTTGGCACATGATGCAATTTCGCGTGGTGCGCTCGTTTCACTGTGGCAGTTTGATGACATTGAAGGCGACGCATATTACGCCCTTCGCCTCCGGTCTGGTCGCAAGACAGACGCCATCACCGATGTGATTGCATGGTTAGTTAAAGAAGCGGCAAAGCATACCGGGCACTAAAACCGGCCCGGCCTGATTTCTTTGTGATTTCCCCTGCTTGGGGTTGGCGCACCACCGCACCGTCCCTAGATTAAACCGAGCATTCCAAATGAAAGAGACGAAGCGATGAGCGATCTGCCCGACTATACCCCCCCGAAAGTCTGGACATGGGACAGCGCCAATGGCGGCAAGTTCGCCAACATCAACCGCCCCATCGCCGGGCCGACGCATGATGCTGAGTTGCCGCGTGGGGAGCACCCCCTACAGCTCCACTCTCTTGCCACGCCAAATGGCGTGAAAGTCACCGTGATGCTGGAGGAGTTGTTGGCGCTGGGTCACACGGGCGCTGAATATGACGCTTATCTGATCAATATTGGCGAGGGAGCACAATTTGGCAGTGGATTCGTCGATGTGAACCCCAACTCCAAAATACCGGCCCTGCTCGACTATTCCACACCAACCCCGACGCGGGTGTTCGAAAGCGGCTCGATCCTGCTGTATCTGGCGGAAAAATTCGGGGCCTTGCTGCCGTCTGACCCTGCAAAACGCGTGCAGGCGATGAACTGGCTGTTCTGGCAGATGGGCAGCGCACCCTACCTCGGCGGTGGGTTTGGCCATTTCTACGCCTATGCACCGGTCAAAATTCAATATTGTATCGACCGTTTCGCGATGGAGGTGAAACGCCAGATGGACGTGCTCGACCGTCATTTGGCCGACAACCAATATTTTGCGGGGGATGAATACTCCATCGCTGATATCGCGATATGGCCCTGGTATGGCGTTCTGGCACAAGGCAAAATCTATGATGATGCCGGCACGTTCCTCGACGTTGCCTCCTATGAAAACGTGCAACGGTGGACCAGGGAAATCGCGGCACGGCCAGCGGTGATCCGCGGGCGCATGGTCAATCGCGGCTTCGGCCCCGAGGAAGAGCAGGTACCCGAACGGCATTCAGCGGCGGATATCGACGCCAAGCTTAACGGCTGATTTCAGCGGCTCACATGCAAAAGGGGCGATGCCGATGCACCGCCCCTTTTGCTTATTGGCACGATCTTGCGCAGGGCTTGACCCGCCATTAACCGCCGCCGTCCATGTCCTGCAACTCGCCACGCGCCAAGGCCGCAGCTTTGCTGGAGGGCGCAACGTCGATGGCCTTCAGCCATGCGCGTCGCGCCGCGTTTTTGTCGCCCCGGCTTTTCTCTGACTTGCCAAGCTCCAGCCATGCCGATGGGCTGACCGGGCGCAGTTCAACCGCCTTCTGAGCATCACGATACGCCCCGCCCTCATCTCCGAGGCGGCGTTTGGCCGCCGCACGCAGGGCCATCGCCTCACCATCTTTTGGGTCAAGGGCAAGCGCGGCATTCAGATCATCAAGTGCGCTTTGCGTCAGGCTTTCTTCTGCTGACAATGAGGCCCGCTCAATGAAAAGCGCGGTTGTCTTGTGATAGACCAGACCGGAATTCAGCGCGCCCCGGGCGGCGTCTGGGCGCCCATATTCTCGCCACTGGCGCGCCGCCTGCAACAAAAGCTCCGCCCGTTGGGCATCTTCCATTTCATAGGCTTGCGCTGTTTCCTGCAAAATCTCCGCCGCTGACCGATTTGCGCCAATTTCCGCCAGCGCCAGGGCCTCACAATGACGGGCGGAAAAATCACCCGTGTTGGCAAAGCCAGCAATCGCTTCGGCACGCGCCTGCTGCGGGTCCACGGTCGTCAGGTTCAGACAGGTCTCATAATCGAACGCCTGCGCAAAGGCTGGCCCGGCCAGTAAACTAAAGATCATCGCGAAAGCGGGTGCAGGGGGTCGCATTGCAGGGGCTCCTTCGGTTACGAAGTGCAGACACTAACCATTTCGGAGGCAAGGCCAATGGCTGATCAACAGGTTTTGTTCTGTGCAGGATATAGCTATTCGGCGGCTGCACTTGCACCCCATCTTTTGACGCGGGGCTGGCGCGTTATCGGCACGGCCCGCGGGCCGGAAAAAATGGCGAAGATGCAGGCAGAGGGCGTCGCCCCCGTCCAGTGGTCAGACACGGACGCAATGGCGACCGCCCTTTCTGAGGCAACCCACCTGCTGATTTCTGCCGCACCGGACCAAGACGGTGACCAGACGCTGCGGGCGCTTGGCCCCTTTTTGCCTGATGCCACACTTAAATGGGCGGGATACCTGTCAACAACAGGCGTATATGGCGACCACCAAGGCGGCTGGGTCACCGAAGAAACACCCCTGACCCCCGCCACAAAACGCGGCCAGATGCGCGTGAAAGCAGAGGCCGAATGGCGCGCCACGAACGTACCGCTTCACATCTTCCGATTGGCGGGCATCTATGGGCCGGGCCGCGGACCGTTTTCGAAGGTGCGCAACGGCACGGCTCGGCGGATCATCAAGGCCGGACAGTTGTTCAGCCGCATCCACCGTGATGACATAGCCGCCGCACTTCTTGCCTCCATCGACAAGCCGCGCCCCGGTGCTGCCTACAATCTCTGCGATAACGAAGCCGCGCCGCCGCAGGATGTCATCAGTTTCGCCGCCGAATTGCTGGGCGTTGCGCCCCCCCCTGAGACCCCGATCGAACAAGCGGAAATGTCGCCCATGGCGGCCAGCTTTTATTCGGAATCCAAGCGCGTTTCCAACAAGCTGATGCGCGAGGAATTGGGTGTGGACCCAAAATACCCAACCTATAGGGAGGGGCTTCGCGCGCTCTTGGCAGAGGAACAGAAATAGATCGGTAATACCGACAAAGCCCCGGCGAATGGCCGGGGCTTTGCGCTTCTTTGCAAATGGCTGATCGTTGTAAGCTGACCAGTGGCTACGCCAAATCAGATCTGGCCGACCAGTGCTTCGCCAAGTGAACATGTCGCCTCACCCGGTGAACCTTCGACGTTCAGCACTTTGACAACACCATCTTCGATGAACATTGAATAACGCTGTGACCGCGCGATGAGGCCAACAGGCGGCGCCGTGAAATCAAGGCCGATCGCTTTGGTAAATGCGCTTTCCGGATCAGCAAGCATACGGATGCCGGCACCGGCAGCGCCGGTGGCTTCACCCCAGGCTTTCATCACGAACGGGTCATTGACCGATACGCAAACGATCTCGTCCACGCCTTTGTCCGACAACTCATTCGCCGCTTTCACAAAACTCGGCACGTGGCTGTTGTGGCATGTGGGCGTGAAGGCACCGGGAACAGCGAACAGCGCGATTTTCTTGCCAGCGGTCAGGTCAGCAACGCTGACGGCGGCGGGGCCTTCGGCGCCAAGTTCAACAAAATTGGCTTCGGGCAGTTTTTCGCCGACTGCGATTGTCATGGGGTATGTCCTTTTCTGAGGTGATATTCTTCCCCCACGATATAAGGTCAGCGGCAAGGATGTCACCCCGCAAGCGTAGGAGATCAGATGCGTCTGCAAAATAAGATAGCCATCATCATGGGCGGCGGGCAGAACCACCGCGAGGGGCCTTCGGGCAACGGGCGGGCAACGGCCCTGACTTGTGCGCGGGAGGGGGCCGCCGTCATGGTGGTCGACCGCGAAATCGAAGCGGCGACATTTGTTTCAGACGAAATCATCGCAGCCGGCGGCCGTGCCCTGCCCTATGCTGCCGATGTGCTGGTTGAAGACAACATTCGCACCGTGATGGAAACGGCGGTTGCCTGTTTTGGTCGGATCGACATTCTGCACAACAATGTTGGCCTTTCGATAGAGGCGGGCGATGCCGCCATCACCGAGATTGATGCAGACGCCTTTGACCACATCATGCGGCTGAACCTGCGGGCCATGGTACTGGCGGCCAAACACGCCCTGCCCATCATGCGCAAACAAAAGGCAGGCGTGATTATCAACATTTCCTCCATCGCGGTGAACGAGACATACCCATGGGTAGGATACAAAACATCAAAAGCAGCCATTCATGCGCTGACGGAACAGCTGGCCATTCAAAACGCCGAATATGGAATCAGGGCCGTTACCATTGCCCCTGGCAAGATTGATACGGTTATGGCCGTCGACGCGCGTGCAAAGGCATGGGACCGCTCGCGTGACGACGTTGCGGCAGAGCGCGCAGCCTCTGTGCCGATTGGCCGTCAGGGCACCGCATGGGATGTTGCCAATGCGGCCCTGTTCCTCGCCTCAGACGAAGCGTCATTTATTTCGGGCGTGCATTTGCGGGTCGATGGCGCAGCGGGATGCCGGGTCGGTTAGCCAGGCAGCCGAAGTTTCTCACAGACCTTTTGCATCGAATTGGGTAACGTCGCCCATGATAGCAAATTCGGAGACGCCCGTGCCCCGCCTGAAAACCTGCCTTTGGGCGACCGCGATTGGCTATACGGCGATCATAATGATTGGTGGGGGCGGTGCCAAACTGATCGGCTATCAGATGGCCCATATCAGTTTCGCGGTACTGGGGCTTCCGGCATGGTTCGGCTATTTCATCGGCGTGGCAGAAGTGCTGGGCGGCATTGCGCTATTCATTTCGCCGCTTCGCCGTTATGCCGCCGCTGGCTTGTTCGCCATTATGGCAGGCGCGATCTATTTTCACGTGTTTTACACGCCTTTGACGTTCGGCATCCCCGCCGCGCTGACATTCCTTGCCTGCGCATATCTGGTTCTATGGCCAGCAAAAGACGTTATCGGCACGGCGCAAGCGTCTCCTGCCGCTTGAAAAGCGCCCCCGAAAAGGGCGGGGCTATTCGCCCGCCGCTGCGGCCCGCAACTTTCGCTCCGCAAACGCCATGTCGGCGGCTTTGTCGACATCATGGGCAGCGTTGGGGTGGTTCAGGGCGATGGTCGTAGCCGAAACACCGATCTTGTTACCGATGTGACTGGCAACACCGTCCCGGCTCAGTCGTTTCATCGCGTAAAGCGCCAATGGCCACAGCCCGATCTTACGCGCCATGGTCAGCGGTTTCTTGCGATGCGCTTCGATATCTTTCCAGAATTCAACCGCCGCCACCGCGCCCGGTGTACGCAGGGCAAACAGGTTGCAACCTGACACCCAGCCATCCGAAAACTTGAGGTATGTGCGGCGGGCATCGTTGCCTGCTTGTTCGACCACGTTCTGCAAGCTGCACGCGGCGGCGGCCTCAGCGCCCGAGGTTTCAAAGGCGGTCAGAAAATCGACCACCATGGCGGAGGTCAGCAAAGGGTGGTCAGCGGTCGTGATCAGCAACGGCGTGCCCATTGCCCCAACGCCTGCCGCCGCACTGGTGGCCGGGGTTGGCCCCATATCAAGACGGATCAGCCCATCAGGCAATGCCGGGGCATCGGCAGCGATGGAAACACCAATTTCCCCGATGCGGCCAGAGGCGCGCAGCGCGTCCACCACATATTCGATCATCGGGCGCCCGGCGATTGGCGCGAACGCTTTGGTCGGCACACCAGCCGCCTGCGCAACCGGGTCCGAAGGCCCGCGATCACCCGCGAGGATCAGGGCGTTCCACGTGGTCATTGTGGCCAATGCGCCCGGAGATGGGCAAGCAAGGCATCGCGCTGCGCCTCTGTCGGCGTCACAGCGGTACCGAGTTGAGGCAGGGCCGGCCATCCCGCATCAGGCACCGACAGCTCACCATGGCTTTTGCTGCCTTCATAGCGGGGCAAAACATGGCTGTGCACGTACGGGTCAACCATCATCAGCATCATGTAGTTGATCTTTTCATACCCAACGGCGGCTTGCAGCATGGTTTCGATTTTGCCGCTGGCCACCGCCAGATCGGCGTGTGCCTCCGCTGGAATATCGCTCAGTGCGGTAGCGTTTGACTTACAGGCCAGAACGCAAGCCCCCAAAGTGGGCTGCATAGGGCGGAGCATGACAACCCAGTGATCAGTTTCCCCGACCACGGTTTCGGGCCAGCCGAAGGTTTTCATCGTATCGTTCACGTCAATCCTCCATCCAGGAGCCAATCGGGCCAGTTTGCGTTGCGCGGTACGCTTCGACAATCTGCCACGCATGGACCAGCAACCCGATGATGACCCAGAACGCGACGGCAATGAACCCCTCTGCTGGCATACCCAACAGGGTAAACACCGTCAGGATCACCAGATTGGGGTTCCGCCGCGCCGTGATCTTGCGGAAGAAACTGTCGAACGGACGCCAGATGTGCATCTCGATCCCGAACCGCCAGATGAACAGCCCCTCCAACACCCGCTGCGCGATATAACCGAACAGGATCGCGCCGAGCCAGAAGAACGCCACGCCCTCTCCCGCAGCGATCAGGCCGACCCACCATGCCCACCACCAGAACGGCGGGTGGATGAGGTCAATGCCATGGTCCAGCACATCCCCCATCTTCGAAGACGTCAACGTCGCCCGCGCCAACTTGCCATCAACCGTATCAAGGAACGTCATCATATAGGCAGTCACAAGGCCGGGCAGAAACGCGCCAATCCAGAACAGCCACAGCGTCACAAACACCAGAACGGCACTCGCATATGTCACCTGATTGGGGCTGAACCCGTGACGCACGCAGAACCGGACAGCGGCAAGCGCAGGGCGGGGCCAGACGTGCTTGGTCACGAAATCCGTGACGCCCTTGTAGGTCGCGTCAAAAATCTCTTGCTCCACCGCTTTGA
>JBMYXS010000062.1:0-21914 GCA_049608645.1 Pikeienuella sp.
CAAGCATCGAAACAAAAAAACGCCCGCCACAATTTCTCGTGGCGGGCGCAATTTCTGATACCGTGATCGGCACCGCATTCAGGTCAAATCAGACGACACCGAAGGCCAGCATGGCATCGGCGACTTTCTTGAAGCCTGCGATGTTTGCACCTTTGACGTAATCGACGTGGCCCTCTTTCATGGTGCCCTGAGACACACAGGCCTCGTGGATGTCGGCCATGATCTGTTTCAATGCGGCGCGGAGGTCGTCTTCCGAACGGTTCTGACGCGCAGAGTTCTGGCTCATTTCCAGACCTGACATGCCAACACCACCGGCGTTTGACGCTTTGCCCGGCGCATAGGGGATTTTCGCCGCAGTGAACGCCTGAATGGCGGCCAGGTCGCAAGGCATGTTCGCGCCTTCGGAAACTGCCATACAGCCGTTGTCGAGAAGGGTTTTGGCCTGTGCACCGTCCAATTCGTTCTGCGTTGCGCAGGGCAGGGCGAGGTCAGTCGTAACACCCCATGGGCGCTCCCCTGCGTGGTAGGAGCTTTCGCCACCAAACTCGTCAACATAAGCGGAGATACGCGCACCGCGCTGTTTTTTGTGGTTCTTGATCCAGTTGATCTGTTCCTGGGTGAAACCACCGGGCTGATGAATGAAGCCGCCAGAGTCAGACATGGTCAACGGCTTGCCACCACGGTGGAGGATTTTCTCCGCCGCGTGTGTTGCCACATTGCCGGAGCCGGAGATGACAGCGGTTTTACCCTCAATCGCATCGCCCTTGTGGTGCAGCATGTTCTCAAGGAAATACACCGCGCCATAGCCGGTTGCTTCGGGACGCATGGCTGAGCCGCCATATTCCATACCCTTACCGGTCAGAACGCCTTCAAAGCTGTTGGTGATACGCTTGAACTGGCCAAACATGTAACCAATCTCGCGGCCACCAACACCAATGTCACCTGCGGGCACGTCGATGTTCGCACCGATGTGGCGATACAGCTCCGTCATGAACGACTGACAGAACCGCATGATCTCATGCTGGGATTTGCCCTTGGGGTCAAAGTCCGCGCCACCTTTACCGCCGCCCATGGGCAGGCCGGTGAGGGAGTTTTTGAACGTCTGCTCAAAGCCCAGGAATTTCAAAACACCCTGGTTCACCGAAGGGTGAAAGCGGATGCCGCCTTTGTATGGCCCGATGGAGTTGTTGAACTGAACGCGATAGCCACGGTTTACCTGCACATTGCCGTCGTCGTCGGCCCAGGTAACGCGGAAAGACACGGTGCGATCAGGCTCGGCCATCCGCTCCAGCACTTTGATTTTTTCGTAAACGGGATTGTCGTTGATGAACGGAATGACCGTTTCGGCCACTTCATGCACAGCCTGATGAAACACTTCTTCTGCTGGATTACGAGCAACCACCCAATCCATGAAGTCACTAAGATTAACAGCCATGGGCCCCCGGAGCCTCCCCTACATAGTGCGCTGATTGCGCTTTGGTAATTCGGTGAATTAACCGTGGCCGACGCGGTGCCGTGTGGTCAAGGGGCAAGGGCAATATCAGGACAGACGCCGTGAGGGTATGCACATAGGATGAAATGGAAAAGCGGCAACCCAAAAAGAGAGAAACATGCCAAATTCGGGCCATAATTGTCATAGAAACTTGGTTACAGGGGTGATCTAAAACCTTTCGTTCACTTTTGAGTATGAAAGTCGCAACGATATGGTAGACGACGCAGAATGAACCGGGCGGCCTCAGTGTGTGGGGCGATCTCAGGAGATAAAGATTATGGTTACGACTACGGTGGGTGCGCCAGTGGCCCCCACAGAAAGGGCCCCGCGCAGATGGGACATGATGGGCGCGGTGCTCGGCGCTGCGATGGTGCTTGCATCATGTTCCTTCGGGCCCAAAATTGATGAAATCGATTATGTAATTGGTCAACAATACACCAGCGATCAGGTTGCGAGCTGGGGGTTGCGCGCGGTCGATGTCGTTATTCCGGAAGAAATGATCGTCTGGACTGATCCTGATGTACGGTATCCACCTAAAACGGTTCTGAACTGGTGGGGGGATCCTCCCGGTGACCGTCGGGCGCAGGTGCGCACTCTGCTCACCGACGCGGTGCAGGCCGGGGCGCTTGATGCCTTGGCAGGTAACCAGCCCGTCAACATCCGCCTGACAGTGCGTGAGTTCCACGCCATGACGCCGAAAGCCCGTGCTTCGGAACTGCCGTTCGGGGTGCATGAGGTGAAGTTTGATCTGGCCGTCATTGATGCCAATACCGGCCAGGTCTTGGTTGAGGAAACGGGCGTGAACGCTGACCTTCAGGCATTCAGCGGCACTTCGGCCATTCAGGCCGTTCAAACCGGTCAAACGCAAAAGGTGCGTATTCAGGCGCGTGTTGCCTTTGTTATCCGCTCGTGGCTGGGATCAGCAGCCACCTAAGAAATATAGCCACCGCAGCGGATGATATGCTGCGGTGGCCATATTGAATGCTCTGCGCCCGAATATTTAATCAGATGAAGCGGCGAGTTGAGACATTGTCTTGCTGATGCCTTGCGGCTGCTGGCTCGTGGCAAATCCCAGACACAACCCAACGCATTATCGTGTTTTCGATAGCTGATTACCGAGGCAGGCCGCCTTGTGTGCCAGCGAAGCCCAATTCCGTTGCGGAAATGGTCAGTGATCCCCTGTGACAGTTCCTGATCAAGGCTTTGCGCCGCATGTCAGAAACGATCGCAATCGCGGCGAGAACACCTCCGGCCGCTGCTCCAATCAGGGCACCAGACATCACCGAGTTTGTTGGCCACCAGCTGAACACTTCGCACGCGTAGGGCGTCAGAACTGGTGCCACGCCACATGCTGAAAGGGAAATCGCGATGATCATTCCAGTTACGGCACAGGCAGATGGCCAAATTACCGCACAATCTATGTGATATCTATCCATGCCAATCCTCTGCTTACAGGGGATTAGCTTAGCGCGGGATACGACGCCGTCCAGTGCGGAATGCTGTTCTAGGTGAAATTAATCACGGAGATACATGCTCTGGTTGTTTTTAAGGCAAGAAATCCTGACAATGCACGCCATGAAATGCCCGGGCTGCTATTCACCCTGTTAGCGAGCGGGAGTTTTTACCGGCCGCGAATCCGTGGATCCAGCGCATCGCGCATACCATCGCCCATATAGTTCACGCTCAACACAGTCAGCGAAATTGCCAGACCGGGCCAGAGAACACGACTTGGGTATTGCTCAAGGAAAACGACACCATCGAATACAAGGCGACCCCAGGTCGGAAAGTCTGACGGAAAGCCAAGGCCGAGAAAGCTGAGCGCACTTTCAGTGATGATCGCGTTGGCAATGCCCAAGGTGGCGGAAACCATGATGGGCGAAAGAATGTTGGGAATGACGTGCCGTGTGACGATCTTGCCATCCTTGGTGCCGATAGAGCGCGCCGCCAGCACAAACTCGCGTTCTTTCAGCGCAAGCACATCGCCGCGCACGATGCGCGCGGTTTGCATCCAAGAGGTGATACCGATGATAAACACGATAAGGATGAAAATACCGGTTTCCGGCCCGAAATGCGCACGCAGTGTGTCGCGGAACAACATGATGATGACCAACAGCAGAGGCAGCAACGGCAGGGCAAGGAAAAGGTCGGTGAACCGCATCAACGGCCCGTCGATTCTCTTGAAATAACCGGCCAGCACGCCAACCAGTGTTCCAATCACAAGGCTAAGCAGCATAGCGGTAACGCCAACCGCCAGGGAAATGCGACCGCCTGACAAAACCTGCGCCAGTGTATCGCGGCCCAGTTGATCGGTACCCATCGGATGAGCCCAGCTTGGCCCCTGATTGCGGGACCGTATGTCAATCAGACCGGGGTCGATTGTATGGATGTACGGCCCAATCGCGACGGCAAAACAGATCGCGAGGAAAATCACCGTGCCGACGAGCGCACCGCGATGGGTCGAATATTGATCCCAAACATCCCACCAAAGCGAACGGTGCTGTGTTGCCTTATCGGCTGATGAACCTTTTACAGCGTCAGTCATAACGAATCCTCGGGTCCAGAATGCCGTAAAGCACATCTGCGATAAGGTTAAAGACCACGATCAAAACGGCGAAGATAAAGGTCAGCGTTTGAACCAAAGGCACGTCAGCGCCCTGAATCCCAATGATCAGAAGGGCGCCAAGCCCGTTAACCTTGAAAATCTGCTCGGTGATAATTGCACCGCCAAAAACCTGCGGTACTGACAGTGCGATAACCGTCACCACTGGGATCATCGAGTTGCGTAACACATGGAGCAGCACCACTACCTTTTCGCTCATGCCTTTGGCGCGCGCTGTTCGCACATAATCTTGCGACAGGTTGTCGAGCATCGACGCACGCATGAAGCGGCTGATCTGGGCGGCATTAAAGAGCGCGAGGACCATGACAGGCATGATCATCTGCTTCACCTGAAGCCAGAATGACCCGAAACTATCGACCACCAGCGTGGTGTCGTAGATCGAAGGCAACCAGCCGAGGTAGACCGAAAATACAACAATCAACACCGTACCGGTCAGGAAGGTGGGCACCGAAAAGCCAACCATCGAAATGAACGTGCCGATCTGGTCGAACCACGAGTAATGCTTGTAGGCAGAGATGACGCCAATCGGCACAGCGATCAGAATGGCGACGACATAAGACATGCCAACCACCCAGAGGGTCTGTGGTGTGCGCTCTACGATCAGGTCAACTACTGGCGAACGGGTTGCCCAGGAGCGGACGCGCAAGCGGTCCGGGTCTTCAGCGATCCAGCCCCATTCTGCCATTATGTTGAGCGGTTCGTTGACGAAGAACTGGTTCAGCCACAACAGGAACCGCACATACATCGGCGCATCGAGGCCAAGGCTATCGCGGATCTGTTGGCGGACCTCAGGCGTGATCGTCATTGGCAGGTTGCCAGTCGGATCATTGGGCGCGAGGTCAAGAATCAGGAAAATGATGAAGCTGATCAGCAAAAGCGTCGGTATCGCGAGTAACAATCGCCTGATTGTGTATGTCAGCATGGAATGACGCCTTGGCGGATAAGCTGGGGTAGGGAGTGAGGCCGCCCCGAAAGGGCGACCCCGTTTTGTTGGTGTTTGTCATCGCCGGAGTGACACCCCTGCATGACAGAATTGGCCAAATTATTTTGCGCGAGCCCAATCGGCTGCGTTCCACAATTCGCTGTCCCATGTGTTCAGCTTCACGCCGGTCAGCGTGTTGGCGTGGGCAGATACGCGGCCACGGTGAACAAGTGGGATCATCGCGCCTTCCTGCATCAGCATGTCGTTCATTGCTTTTGCGATAGCGGCACGACGGTTGATGTCAGCTTCCTGAGACAGGCCAGCGGCCAATGCATCGTATACTGGGTTGCAGTAACGCGGCATGTTGGAGCCGAGCCAGTTGTTCTGCGGCGAAGGAATTTCATCGCAGGTCCAGGAGTTCATGTAAGCTTCAGGGTCCGTACCATTGAAGAGGTTGGTGTACATCTCAATGTCAGAGTAATGCTTCTGGAACGTATCCGGGCTGGACTGGTCACCACCAAAGAAGACGGCGGCGTCGATGTTCTTCAACTCGGTTTCAACACCGATTTCCGACCACCACTGTTTAACCAGCGCCTGAGTGTCCTGACGAACGGCGTTGGTTGAGGTTTGGTAAAGGATGGAGAGACGCACACCGTCTTTGGCGCGGATGCCATCGCTACCTTTTGCCCAACCGGCTTCGTCAAGGATTGCATTCGCTTTTGCGATGTCCTGCACAAGGCACTCATCGTTTGCAGTCGAAGCGTAGATCGCTGGTGCCGGCAACACGTTGCAGGTTGCTTTACCAGCTTCGCCATAACCAACTTCTGCGAGCAGGTTGCGGTCAATCGCGATGGAAAGCGCGCGGCGCACAGTAGCGTCAGTCAGGAACGGGTGTGGCCCGCCTTCAACGGTTGAGCGTTTTTCACCCAGTGCCGGGTCAGGGTTGGTGAGGTTCACCATCATACGCTCAACACCGGTGCCGAACGCAGAAACGACAGTACCTTTACCTGCGCCAGCCATGTCTTTCAGGATCGTAGGATCAATCTGAAGGTTCCAGGCATAGTCAAATTCGCCGGTCTGAAGAACCGAACGAGCAGCGGCCTGTGCATCGCCGCCACCTTTGAAGGTAAGCGTTGCGAAAGCAGGTTTGTTGGCATCGCGATAATGTGGGTTGGCTTCCATCGTGACAACGTCGTTCGCTTTGAATGACGTTACGCGGAAGGGGCCAGTGCCGTTCGGGCCGAAGTTCTGTTCGGTGCACTCCGGTGCTTTGGCACCCATGCAGTTTTCAAACTGGGCTTTCTGGATGATCGGGTTTTCGCCACCCACAAATGGGCCATACGGGAATGGTTTTGGTTTGGAGAATGTGACCTTCACGGTCAACGGATCAACCGCCTCGACGTTTTCAACGTCAGAGAATTTGGTCAGCTGCTGGCAGCCGCCTTCGGGATCCATGCAATAAGCTGCGGTGAAAACCACATCGTCTGCGGTAAAGTCACTGCCGTCAGACCATTTGATGCCTGATTTGATTTTCCAGGTGATGGAAAGCAGGTCTTCGGAAACGCCACCATTGGCGACGGTTGGAATTTCCTCGACCAGCCAAGGCACCATGTTGCCGTTTTCGTCATAGCGCGCGAGCGGCTCGATGATCAGCGACGAAGCCTCAACGTCTTTGGTACCACCAGAAAGGAACGGGTTCAGAATTGATACCGCTTGCCAATAGATGATGTTGAGATTGCCGTCGGCGCCCCGCTTGGAGTGCCCATCGGCAAGCGCGCCGGATGCAGCAAGTGCCGCCCCCGCAACGCCCATCGTGAGATGTTTAAGTTTCATCGTTTAACTCCCTGTTATTAAGTTCGTTTTCAGATTTGGGCGGGGTATTCCCCGCGCCTTTGGTAGCCTTTGATCAGTTCAGCAGGTGACAGGCCGCAAAGCGCCCCGGCTTGACCTCCCGCCATTCTGGATCAACTTCGTGGCACCGTGCCTCAGCCACCGGACAACGGGTGCAAAAGTTGCACCCTTTGGGTGGGTTGGCCGGGCTCGGCACATCTCCGCTCAGGATAATACGCTCGACGCCTGTATCTTCGACGGTCGGAACGGCGGATAACAAGGCACGCGTGTACGGGTGCAAGGGCTCATCATACAAATCATCCCGCGGTGCCAGTTCCACGACCTTGCCGAGATACATCACCGCGACGCGCGTTGCGATGTGCCGCACCATTGATAGATCGTGAGAGATGAAAAGGTATGTAAGACCAAGGGTTGACTGGAGTTCTTCGAGTAGATTGACAACCTGCGCCTGAATCGAAACGTCCAGCGCCGCAATGGGTTCGTCACAAACGATGAACTTCGGCTCCAGCGCCAGTGCACGTGCAATGCCAATACGTTGCCGCTGGCCGCCGGAAAACTCATGCGGATAGCGGTTCGCGAAATCAGGGTTCATCCCCACCTGATCGAGCAATTCACGTACCTTGGCCTGCTTTTCGGCCTTGCTCATATTCTTGCGATGCTCGTCGAGCGGCTCTCCGATGATCGACCCGACCGTCATGCGCGGGTTCAGACAGGCCTGCGGATCCTGAAAGATCATCTGCATTTCGGGGCGCGTTGCGCGTAATTCCCGCCCTGAAAGGGTCGCGATATCTGTTCCGTTAATCTCGACAGAACCATCTGTTAGTTCATACAGGCGCAGAACGGCGCGGCCGGTGGTGGATTTACCGCAACCGCTTTCACCAACCAGCCCCAGCGTTTCACCACGCTTGATGTCGAATGTCACACCATCGACTGCTTTCACGACGCCCACCTGGCGGCGGAACAACCCTTTGAAGATTGGAAAGTGCATCGTCAGGTTGCGAACACTCACGAGGGTTTCTGCATCACCATCACGCGGCATCGGAAGCCTCCTCGGCGCTGGCATCCCACCAGCAAGCAACGTCATGGCCTTCTGCAACCTGACGTCGTTTCGGGTTTTCCGCATGACATTTGTCGTGGGCGTACTGGCACCGTGGCGCGAATGGGCAAGCGGTTGGCGGCGCCTTGAGGATGGGGGGCTGTCCCGAAATCGTCAGCAATTTTTCAGGGCGCTCCCCGGTCATGGCTGGTAAGGTTTCCATCAAGGCGCGGGTGTAGGGGTGGCTGGGGTTGGCAAACAGCTCTTTGACTGTCGCATATTCCACAACCTGCCCGCCATACATCACCATTACCTTGTCAGCGATGCCTGCGATAACGCCCAGGTCATGGGTCACCCAAACCATCGCCATGCCAAGTTTCTGGCGAAGGTCTTTCATCAACTCAAGGATCTGAGCCTGAATCGTTACGTCGAGCGCCGTTGTCGGTTCGTCCGCAATCAAAACCTTGGGATCACAGGCAAGCGCAATGGCAATCATAACCCGCTGGCGCATGCCGCCCGAAAACTGATGCGGATAGTCATTAAGCCGTGCCTCGGGGGAGGGGATGCCAACGAGTGCCAGAAGTTCAGCGGCACGCGCGCGGGCCTCTGCCTTGGTAAAGCCGAGGTGTTCCCGCAAAGGTTCCATCAACTGAAACCCGACATTGAAAACCGGGTTTAATGACGTCATCGGGTCTTGAAAGACAAATCCGATTTCCCCGCCGCGCAGGCCGCGCAGCTCTTTCTTGGACATCTTGCGAACGTCGCGCCCCTGAAACAGCACCTCTCCCTTGGTCGTCTCTGCTGGCGGAGAGGGGAGGAGGTCCATCAAGGACATCATCGTAACGGATTTGCCTGATCCACTCTCTCCGACCACGCCGAGCAACTCCCCGGGGCGGAGCGAGAAGCTCACGTCGTTTACCGCGTAAACCGCGCCACCGCGCGTTTGGAACCGTGTTTCGAGGTTCTTAACCTCCATCACGGGTGCATTCTGGTCGTCGACCCTGTCGGTCATGCGCCGCCCTTTTGTGGTTGGCCTTTGGTTGTTGAAGAAAAGACAACACCAGAATCAAACTCACAGCAAGTGTTGCTTGAACGGTTTTGGGAAAAAGTCGGTCTTGACGTTGCCGTCTGCGGTCGAATCCTGCTTATCTCAATGTCGGCCCCCATCTCGTTATTCTGGCTGATAAAATCGTCCTGAAATGAGCGGCTGAACTTGGGTGGGTAATGAACAGTGAACACCTATGCCGGCCGTTGTAGCAAATATCCGGCGATAACAGTGCTTATCGCCTTGCACGCCCAGATTTTCCCCGCTATACGCCGCGGCACATCACAAGTGGAGCTTGGGCCGAGCGGGGAGACATCCTGCAAGGTCCGCCGGTTGGGCAACAGCCCTCTATGGCTCCGCTGAGGCGAAACCGGAAAAGGACTTAGAGACATGGCATTGCCAGAATTCTCCCTCCGTCAGCTGTTGGAAGCTGGCGTACACTTTGGTCACCAGACACATCGCTGGAACCCACGTATGGGTCAGTACATCTATGGCGACCGTAACGGCATCCACATCATGGACCTGACGCAGACGGTTCCGTTGCTCGACGCAGCTCTGAATGCTGTTCGCGAAACAGTCGCCAAGGGCGGCCGCATCCTGTTCGTCGGCACCAAACGTCAGGCGCAGCGTGCCCTGGCCGAAGCTGCTGAGCGTTCTGCACAGTATTACATGAACCATCGTTGGCTGGGCGGCACGCTCACCAACTGGAAAACCGTGTCCAACTCCATCTCCCGCCTGAAAAAGCTGGACGAGATGCTGGACGGTTCCGCAGATGGTTTCACCAAGAAAGAGCGTTTGCAGCTGGAGCGTGAGCGCACCAAATTGCAGGCCTCCCTCGGCGGTATCCGCGACATGGGCGGTGTTCCTGATCTGATCTTCGTGATCGACACGAACAAAGAGGCACTCGCGATTGCAGAAGCCAAGAAACTTGGCATTCCAGTAATTGCTGTTCTCGACACCAACTCCAATCCAGATGGCGTTGATTATCCCATCCCAGGCAACGATGACGCAGCGCGCGCCATCCAGCTCTACTGCGACCTGATCGCGCGCTCTGCGCTCGACGGCATGGCCGCACAGCTTGGCGAATCTGGCTTCGACATGGGCGAAGCTGAAGAGCCAATCATGGAAGAAGTCGTAGCAGAAGAAGCCGCTGAGGCACCTGCCGCTTCCTAAGCCCGCAGTCATGGGCTGACAATTTCGGCGGCATCTGACGAGAGATCGGGGTGCCGCCGCTGTTTTTCACAACGCTGAAGCAATTCAGTAATGGCGGTCGGCGGCTTTCCAGCGCCGACCAGATATGGAGACGATCATGGCGATCACAGCAAAAGACGTGAAAGCTCTGCGCGACCAGACCGGCGCGGGCATGATGGACGCGAAAAAAGCGCTCACCGAAAACAATGGCGATATGGAAGCAGCGGTCGATTGGTTGCGTGCCAAAGGCCTGTCCAAAGCAGCCAAGAAATCTGGCCGCACCGCTGCTGAAGGCCTCGTCGGCGTTGCAGCTGGCGAAGGCGTCGGCGTTGCCGTCGAAGTTAACTCCGAAACTGATTTCGTTGCACGCAACGCTGAATTCCAGGGCATGGTTGCTGAAATCAGCAATGTTGCACTCGGTGCTGCTGATATTGATGCGCTTCAGGCCGCTGACATGGGTGGCAAATCTGTCGCTGACACGGTTGTCGCAAAAGTTGCAACCATCGGCGAGAACATGTCTGTTCGCCGTATGGCCCGCATCGAAGCTGACGTTGTTGCAACATACGTGCACAACGGCGTTGCTGACGGCATGGGTAAAATCGGCGTGCTGGTTGGTATCAACGGTGGCGATGCTGCTGCTGCAACAGCAATCGGCAAACAGGTTGCAATGCACGTAGCGGCGACCAGCCCCGCGTCATTGTCCGAAGCGGACCTCGACGCTGCCTTGGTTGAGCGTGAAAAGCAGGTTCTGACTGAGCAGGCTCGCGAATCCGGCAAACCAGACAACGTCATCGAAAAAATGATCGTTGGCCGCATGAACAAGTTCTTCCAGGAAGTTTGCCTTCTGAAACAGGCGTTTGTGATGAACCCTGATCTGACTGTTGAGCAGGCTGTCAAAGAAGCAGGCGATTTCACCATCACCGGCTTTGCCCGCGTCGCCGTTGGCGAAGGCATTGAAAAAGAAGAAGAAGACTTCGCAGCGGAAGTTGCAAAAACCATGGGTGGCTAATCACGCCGTCAGGTTTGACGAATAGAAAGCGCCGCCCAAACCCTGGGCGGCGCTTTTTTCGTTCATGCAACCGAAATCCCCTGAAATCGCAGGCCAGGTGAATCGGCGCAGGTTTCAAGGGGGAGGTCAGCTCCTCTTTGTTCCCAAAATATCCAAAACTGTCGCCGGAACCATGCGGTCCTCAGACGAGGAGGGGCAAATATTCAACTGGTCAAAGCATCCGCCACAAATTCCAACCGATCCTGGCCAAAGAACATCTCATCCCCCACAAACATCGTTGGTGCCCCAAAGGCACCGCGAGAAACGGCCTCTTCGGTGTTGGCGATGAGCTTGTCTTTCACAGCTTGATCCTGGGTCGCTGCCATGAGCGCTGTGGCGTCAAGGCCAGCAGCGTTCAGGACTTCTGCAACAACGGCTGGATCGCTCATGTCGAGGCCTTGACCAAACAGCGCGTCATAGACCGCGCGCACATAGACCATGAACTGATCACTACCGTCGAGCGCACAGGCCCCGCGCATCAGGTGAAGTGTGTTGATCGGAAATCCCGGCGGCAGCGTAAAGGGCACGCCGTATTTGGCGGCCCACCGCCCCAGGTCGCCCATCAGCCATTTACCTTTGGCGGGCACCATAACGGGGGAGGCATTTCCGGTGGCTTTGAAAACACCGCCGAGCAGCATGGGCCGCCAGATTACCGTTGCCGCGCCCGCTACCTTTTCGATCTGTGTTGCGGCGAGATATGCTGCAGGGCTGCCGAAATCAAAGAAAAACTCGACACTGCGCCCCATCAATCAACGCCTTCGACAAGCAAAAACTGTGCTTCACCCGCGGGAGCGCGGATCGCTTTGATCTCTTGATAGGCGTCAGAATAGTAACATGCCTTGGCGGCCTCAAAGCTGGGGAATTCCATCAAAACGATCCGCCGGGTTTCCTCTTCGCCCTCAGCGGTGTGCGTCTGTCCGCCGCGTGCGAGGAACTTTCCCCCAAATTCGGCAGTCACACCGGGGGAGCGTTCCATGTATTTCTTGTAGGTTTCCAGATCGTCGATGCGTACACGCGCAATGATATAACCTTTTGCCATTTCAGCCTCTTGTCATGTTTTCTTGAAGTCGAATTCAGTTGCGATCAGAAGGCGGAATTGAATGTACCGCCGTCAATCAGGATCGACTGCCCCGTGATAAAGCCCGCATTTGCGCCGCATAGAAACGCACAGGTTTCGCCAAATTCCTTGGGCTGGCCATAGCGTTTTGCCGGAATGCCAGATTGCTGAGCGTCGTTGATTTCATTCTCACTGACGCCTTGCATCTTTGCCCGCGCTGCGACCCCGCCACGAATGCGATCAGTATCGAACATGCCCGGCAGGATGTGATTGATCGTGACATTCCTGTCGACAGCAGAACGCGCGACGCTCGCCAGAAATGATGTCAAGCCAGCGCGCGCGCCAGAGCTGACATCCAGCCCGAACAAAGGCATCTTCACCGACGCGGACGTGATGTTGACGATGCGGCCAAAACCCCGCTCTGCCATCCCGTCAATCACACGTTGGATCATTTCCAGGGGCGTGGCGAAATTCTGCGTGACGCCTTCGAGCAGTTTTTCGCGATCAACTTCGCGGAAATCGCGAAAGGGCGGGCCGCCATTGTTGTTCACAAGGATATCCGGCTGCGGACAAGCGGCCAGCAACGCGTCTTGCACGGCGTGGTCAGAGACATCGCCAACAACGGCGATGACCTGCACCCCATGCGCCTTGCGGATCGCCTCTGCCGTGTCTTCCAGCGTCTCGGCGTTCAAGCCATTGATTACCAGATTGACGCCATTCTCTGCCAAGGACATCGCGCATGCGCGGCCAAGCCCCCGGTTGGAGGCGCATACGATTGCCGTGCGGCCCTGAATTCCCAAATCCATTTTGATTCCCTCTTTTTGCCTTGATGAACCTTAACAACGGAGATCCCGTCGCACATCCCTCCGCTGGCGAAGGTAGCCCGGTTTGCGCAGTTACTCAGGTTTCCAACTGATAAACCAAGAGATCCAGCGGCGGCGCGTCCAGGCCATGTGCTGTCAGCATATGATGGCACTGCCCGCGGTGATGGGTTTGGTGATTGAAAACATGCGCCAAGATGGTCGCCAGCGGTTGTGTAACCTGCTCGGGCATTGTCAGCGGTTGGTAGGTCATCGACCTTTCAAGCCCGCGTTCGGTGAGGGCGGCAACATATTCGGAAAGCTGCGCATCGACCGAAATTCGTATCGCCCGCATGTCATTGAAGTCATCGAATTCGGTGCCAGCCGACGCGGTTGGGGTAGGCCCTAAGCCCGTGAACCGATGCACCCATATCCGGTCCGCCAACACAAGATGCGCGAGCGTTTCGTGCAGCGAGTTGAAGAACGCGCCGGCCTCTGCCTTTCGCTGTTCGTCGCTCATCGAGGCGCAGGCTTCGTAGAGGCGACGATTCGCCCATGCGTTATAGGCGGCAAACATTGTGAAATGCGCTTTCATGGCTAACTCTCTCATGTTATGCGGCGCGCGCAATCCCATCCGTGGTCTACCGGACAATCCGGCTTAGGCGCGGTCCCGAAGCTTAGATAGGATACCGACTATGGCTATTCAGCGCACGTTCTCAATCATCAAACCCGACGCAACCGCACGCAACCTGACTGGCGCGATCAACGCCAAACTCGAAGCAGCTGGCCTGCGCATCGTCGCACAGAAGCGCATTCACCTGTCTCTCGCACAGGCCCAGGCATTCTATGCGGTCCATGCTGAGCGTCCGTTCTTTGGTGAACTGACCGAATTCATGTCATCCGCACCAATCGTTGCACAGGTTCTTGAAGGCGAAAATGCCATTCTGAAGAACCGCGAAGTCATGGGCGCAACGAACCCAGCAGAAGCAGCAGAAGGCACCATCCGCAAAGAGTTCGCGCTGTCTCTCGGTGAAAACTCCATCCACGGTTCAGATGCGCCTGAAACTGCTGCTGAAGAAATCGCATATTTCTTCTCCGGTCTTGAACTGGTTGGCTAATGCGCTTCCCCGTTTGCGGGGCGTACGAGAAATTGTGAAGGGCCGCGCGATATGCACGGCCTTTTGCCGTTTTGGCGCCAAGCTCTTTTCCCTGCGCGCGACGGGGCGTAACGTGTTATGATGGGGAAGGGGGATAGGCGTTTGGGAACGCAGCTTGCATCAATTCTGGGGCGCATCGTTGCCCGCCTGATCGGGTTGAACGCCCTGATGGCGGCCCTGTTATTTGGCTTTATTGCCGAGGGAACCATCAGTTGGAGCGGCCTGCGCGGGGTCATTCGCTTTGAATGGTCGACCTTTGCCACTTTCATATCCTCCATTTGTGCTTTTCTGACGCTTGTGTTTCTGATCCCTGATTTTGCGAACTGGTTTCTGAGGAAACGCGGTCTTTTGCCGACATTGCTGTTTGCGCCTTTTCAGATCATCGCCGCGGGCTTTGTGGTGTGGAGTTTTGCGGTTCTTGCCACCACGAAGTTCGGGGGGGCGGAACAAATATGGGGCACGTACATTCTGTCTGTGACGGCCATTTTTGCCATTTTGTTCGTTTTTCCTGGTTCAGCGGCGCATGTTCCCGACATTCCTGAACCTGAGGATGATTTTTATGTCCGGTCGGAACCTGAGCAAGCCTTGGCATATCGGGTCGTTGAAACCGATCTGGAAGACACGCCTGCCCAACGCCTTGAAGAACGTCGCAGGCGTTTGATGCAACGGGCTGATCACGCCAGCCTGCCACCTCATATCAGGCGTCGGTTGAATGGACCGCGCCCCGCGCGCTTGTGGCTCGCTTTTGGCCTTACCCTTCCGCTTTTGATCATTGGCGCGCTGGCGCTTTATGCACAGCTTTTTGCCGCCTTCCTGCCAGCGGCTGAGGTAACAGCCTTTGCGCACAAACATGCGGTAACATTCGGCCTCTATGGTGCGGCGGCCGGCCTGACAATCGCGGCATTTGGGGACCTGGAGATTTCGCGATACTGGCCGTTGCGGCGGCGGGCCTTGAACCTGCTTGTGTTGCCCGTTGGGTTGGCGGCCCTGGCGCAGGTGTGGTTCTATCCGGCGGTCGCAGTCGGTCTGCCTGATGCCATGGCCCGTCAGTCAGGTGGGCCTGTCGCAACTGCACGTATCAACGTCGTCGCGCGCGCGGATGCGCAGGCCCGGCTGAAATGTGACTTTTCGATTTTCGTTCGCGTGGCGGAAAATGCCCAGGACCACAAGCTCTGTCATCTGGAAGAAACCACATGGCGGACGTTGTCTCCGGGTATGGATTTATACCTGTCCGGTATCGCGACATCCTATGGCCTTCGGTATCATCAAATCAGGCCATGACCGTTGCAAGATGTCGGCTTCGTGCTAGCTTTCATTATTCAAGCCAGTAGGAGAGCCAAAATGTCAGATGCACCCATCATCGCCCAGAAAGCCCCTTTTCCTGTCGAGGTTGAGGAAGGAAAAACGTATTTTTGGTGCTCTTGCGGCAAATCCACAACGCAGCCGTTCTGCAATGGTGCCCACAAAGACACAGGGCTTAGCCCCGTAAAGTATACCGCTGAAAAATCAGGGAAAGTTTTCTTTTGCGGCTGCAAGAATTCTGGGCGTGGTGCCTTGTGCGACGGGGCGCATAACAAGCTCTGAACCGTCCTGAAATTTCAGTCTTCCGCCGCTCGTGACACCTGAAGCGTGATCAGGCTTGCGCTTAAAGATGATTTGTCTTTGAGCGATATGTCTACGCGCCAGTTGCCGCCCACGGTCCGAAATATGTACGAATGCTGTTGGTAGCTGTCGGGGTGGTTGACTGAGGCAGTGTTCGGAATGCGCCCAGCCACATGCGGGCAGTTACTCATGGCCTCTTTCAGCCCGCTGAACGTGCTGAGTGCAGTGGCATCGCGAAGTGGATGGGCCACCATACAATGGCTGGCCCTTTCCCCGGTGATCAGTTTGCTGGTTCCACATCTGCTACCCGCGTGAAAAGGGGGGATCGAGGTCAGGTCAAGCGGGGCCTTAACAGGTGTAACAATCTGGGTGCTGATGGCATTGTGGAGTTGTGAGCAGAACAAAGGGGGCGGAGCCGCATTCTGGTTGTGCGACTGGTGGTTTGATTGATCGCCCGATTGGGCATTCGCGGCACTGAAAAGAACGGCAATGACACCCATTAGTCTTTTCATCGTTCTTCTCCGACCGACGCGAATTGTCAAAAAATAACGCTATCACCTTCACCGAACACAGGAAACAGATGCGGCGCGGCGCCAGACCGTTCGTAACAAATGATTTCGAGCCTCATTGTCGCGTTGGCACCGCCGTCACCTGAGCCTATAAGAGCGCGCCTTCAATTTAAGCGGAGCTGAAAAATGGCCAACGTCGTCGTCGTCGGTGCCCAGTGGGGTGACGAAGGAAAGGGCAAACTTGTCGATTGGCTCTCAGAGCGCGCACAAGTCATCGCTCGCTTTCAGGGTGGTCACAATGCGGGTCATACGCTCGTCATTGATGGCACTGTCTATAAATTGTCGTTGCTGCCATCCGGCATTGTGCGCAAGGGCAAGTTGAGCGTTATCGGCAATGGTGTCGTGCTTGATCCTTGGGCGCTGCTCTCAGAGATTGAGACGCTGACGGCGCAGGGGGCTGACATTTCGCCCGACAGCCTGAAGATCGCGGAAAATGCGCCGCTGATCCTTTCAGTTCATCGCGACCTTGACCAGATCCGCGAAGCGGCCGCTGGGAAAGCCAAGATCGGCACCACAGGGCGCGGAATTGGACCAGCTTATGAAGATAAGGTTGGCCGTCGTGCAATCCGGGTAGCGGACCTTGGCGACGAAGCAACGCTTGAAGCTCGCCTCGATCGCCTGCTTGCCCATCACAACCCATTGCGTATCGGTTTGGGCGTCGAACCGGTTGATCGTGAGAAGCTAAAGGCAGAATTGCTGGCCGTTGCTCCGAAAATCTTGCCTTACGCGGCACCTGTCTGGAAATTGCTGAACGAGCGACGCCGTGCGGGCGATCGTATCCTGTTTGAAGGCGCACAGGGCGCGCTGTTGGATATTGATTTCGGCACCTATCCTTATGTGACCTCTTCGAACACTATGTCGGGCATGGCGGCGACAGGCACGGGCCTTGGCCCAACGGCTGTTGATTTTGTGCTGGGCATCGTGAAGGCCTACACCACACGCGTGGGGGAGGGGCCGTTTCCGACCGAGTTGGACGATGCCGACGGCCAGCGCCTCGGTGAGCGGGGCCACGAATTTGGCACCGTCACTGGCCGCAAGCGTCGCTGCGGGTGGTTTGATGCGGTTCTTGTGCGTCAGACCTGTATGCAGGGTGGTGTATCAGGCATCGCGCTTACCAAGCTCGATGTGCTTGACGGGTTTGAAACGCTGAAAATCTGCACTGGCTATGAGTTGGATGGTGAGGTGCTCGACCATTTGCCAACGGCGGCTGATGCGCAGGCGCGGTGCACACCCGTCTACGAGGAAATGCCGGGCTGGTCCGAAAGCACCGAAGGCGCGCGCACATGGGGGCAACTGCCCGCCGCGGCGATCAAATACGTCAAACGGGTGGAAGAGCTTATCGGCTGCCCGGTGGCGTTGCTTTCCACTTCGCCAGAGCGTGACGACACAATCCTTGTAACCGACCCGTTCGCGGATTGATCTGATGGCGCTTAGCTATAAGGCGCGGCGACGGTGGTCGCTGTTTTTGCTGTTGGTGTGGTTGCCGGCTTATGTCATTGGCGCTGTCACGGTGATGACATCGCTTGGTGATTTGCCATTCCTTGTTGAGCTGGTGACTTATGTCGTGCTCGGCCTCGTGTGGGCCGTGCCTTTCAAATTTGTCTTCAAGGGTGTTGGAAAAACGGACCCTGACAACTCATCCAACTGATGCAAATTGGCATAAGTCACCGTTGGTGGCTTATGCCCTAAGCTGGGTTTCATACCCGAACCGCGTTTCGTGGGACAGTGTATAAGCCGTTTCATCTACCCGCGTAATTGCGCCCGACGCCAGCAGTTTCCTGAATGTTTTCAGGCGCTGTTCCGTGGTATATTTACCAGAAATTTCAATGCGAGCGAAGGCGTGCATGACATCGGCGCGGCTGAAATGTGCGCGCCCCTCGACAATGGCCATATAAACGGCGGTTGCCTCCAGCAAATCATGGAGCGAGGTTGCCCCGATGTGCGAGGCAAAATCCTCCGGCGACATTGATTTATCAAACTGCGTTTCGTCGCTAATCGCCACCAACCGGGGGCCGCCGTTGCGGCGCTTGGGGCGCGTGCCTTTCTCTACCAATACTGGAATATCAGCAGCCAGCGTTTCGGTAAGCCGCGCAAACCCTGCTCCTGTCTCACTTTTCTTGGTCGTGGCATCAGCACCGGCAGGTGGCGTATCAGTTGCTTCTGGCGATGCGTCCTTTCCTCTCGTACCGGGGGTGGCGTGCTGCGTTGGTTCCACGGCCACTGTTTCGGCTGCTTCTGTTTCTGCGGTCACGCTTTCGACCGAAACTTTTTCAGCCGCTGGTTTTTCGATCTGGACCGGATTGGAAAGCACAAGTGGCTCTTGGACTGGATTGTCCAAAATTAGTGGGGCGGCCTCTGCCGGGGTCAGCAACAGCGGCTCCTCCGTGTCATGTGCGTTGGCGTCTGCGGGGGGCACATCAACAGGTTTAGCTGTGGGTTTTTGCGGTGCTGGCTCCGGGGAAACTGCCTCTACCGACACGGTTGGGCCAACATCGTCGAACAAGAAATTGTCCATCATTTCGTCGTTCTGGGCGAGCTTGGCCAAACGCTCACGAATTTTTTCCTTGTCGAGCGCTTGCGTCGATGGCTCGGCGGCGGCGTGCGCTTCTGATGCCGGTTTCGGCGTGGGCTGCTCTATCGCCGGGGCTTCGGCCTTGGCGGGTTGCTTAGGCACAGGCGCAGCCGCTTCAGCAGCAGGTTTCTGAGCAACATCCGCCTTTGCTGGTTTTTGCCCAGCTTGCGCAGGGGCCTGCTTTTTCGGCCGTATTTGCATCTGCATTTTCAACGGCTTGCGCGGTGCTGGTTTCAATTCACCTTTGTGTATCTTGCGCGCCTCGGGTTTGAGTTCCTTTGGTGCGTCTGGTTCTTCACCACGCCCATCAATGCGGCGCAGGGTCGTGGCAATGTCTTTGACCACGTCCGCTTTTTGTTGTGCTGGTGTGCGGGCGTTGTCCGGTTTGGGCTTGGCCTTTGGCGCTTCGCTGGATGTTTTTGATGGCGCGTCGCCCACCGGGTCATTGGCATGAGAGATTGCATGGCTAACACGGCGAAGAATGCGTGTTTCCTCGTCCGTGACGGCGGCCGCCTCTTCTTGTGCAGGTGGCGTTTCAGCGTGCGCCGCACGGGTATGTTCCGGCTCTGCAACCTCCGGAGCATCAGCGCTTTCTGCTGGTGTTGTTTTCTCCGCGGCGAGGGGGCGCTGCGCCTCTGTCGATTGCGTTTCGCTCGTGGTAAGCTCCGGCGCGGGATCCGTGTTGAGAGGGGCGTCATCCTCGTGCGGCTGTGAAAGGGATGCATCAGGTGCCGGTTCGGCGGCAGGCTCGGGCGCTGGTTGCGAAGCCTGCGCGGGATGGGCCGCGGGTGTTGGCTCACGCTCTTCCGCGACCTTGGCAATCTGTTCGTTTTCCGGCGCTTCTGCGCGAATACGCAACCGGGGTGCCTCGGCACCTTCTTGCAGTTCAAGCCTGGCGGCGTCCTGAGAAAGCGAAGCGAGCAAATCGGCGTTTTCCAAATCCGCGGCACCAAATGCACGCTCCCCCAACGGGGCGTCTGATGCGGCTTTCATGTGGCTGATGACGGTGGAAAGGACCGAAAAGGGATCATCATAACCTTCGATCTCGACCGCAAATGCGCCAAAACTAACGCTGATACGCTTTTCGTCGGCCATGAAACCCTCCCATTCACTGCTTTGGTCCACTTTGCTGGTTGGGTGCCGCCCGTCAAGTGGAACGCCGCAGGTCGTGTTGTGTATTCGTTATGAAAATCACGCTCCGGTTGTTTTGGGCGGTCTGGCGCGGCACTCGCGGGGCGTTGAAGCAATCGTGACTGGCAGGTGCGCGGAAACAGGTCAAAAGTAGCTTCGCAAAAGGCTCCTCCATGCCGCTGAATGCGAAAGGCCCGGTTATGATGATTTCAAATATCGCTTTGCCGCTGCACAAAGCCATGCGGTCGTTGACCGTTGCGATGGCGGTGACGTTGTTACTGACGATGCCTGAAACTGCCGAGGCGCAAAATGAAGGCGCGCTTTCCCCCTATGTTGTTGAGCAATTCGGCACGCCGCCGCAGATACCTTCCGGGCCGCTCTCTGCTGCCTTGAAAGAGGCCGCTGAAACAGCATTTGTTGATAGCGTATTGCAGTCCAGATGGGGGCAAGAGCAGGAAGCGGCGCTTGCCACTGTCGTGTCAGAGAAAGATACCCGAATTGTTTGGCTTATCAGTGACTTGATGCGCTTTGTTTCCGGGCGGCAACTAAACGATACGCTGGCAGCCGCCGCGTCTGATATTCTTGGCAAAGATGTGCAAACAGCTAATAGCTGGGGCGACACGACAGATTACCTGATTGCCTGGGACATTCCGGCACCACCCGATTACCTTCGCATGAAGCGCGCCATTTTCACCAGCATCGTGCCGGGCTGGGACAAGATTTTCGTTGAGGGTGACATAGATTGGCGGCACGTATCATGGGGTGGGGTTCTGATTGATGATCGCCCTTATGATACGACCAAGAACCTGTGTAACTGCATCCCCGCCGCCGATAACCCAGAGGTCATCTCCGCGAAGGATGCGACATGGCTGAGCGATGATGACATTGTGTTCGGGATAGAGGTAAACGGCGCATATCGCGCCTATCCACGCCAGATCATGGAGGTGCGGGAGATGCTTAACGACACGCTGGGCGGGCGCCACCTTGGGATACCCTATTGCACGCTTTGCGGATCAGCGCAGGCCTATTTCACCGATCAGCTACCCGAAGGGGTCGCGCGCCCCGTGCTGCGCACGTCTGGCCTGCTGATACGGTCCAACAAGGTGATGTATGACATTACCTCACATTCGGTTTTTGATACGTTTCTGGGAAAGGCGGTGACAGGGCCGCTTGCCGAACGTGGTTTGCACCTGAAGCAAGCAACCGTTGTCACGACCGATTGGGGCACATGGAAACGCGAGCACCCTGAAACGACAGTTTTGGTAGAGGAACTGGCCCTTGGGCGTGACCCTGACTTTCGTAATGGTCGCGACGCAAATGGGCCAATTTTCCCCGTTGGTGACGTGGACCCGCGCCTGCCGGTACATGAAGACATTATTGGTGCGATCACTGAGACGGGTCAGCCCATCGCCTTTCAACGGAGCAAGGCTTTTCTCGCGTTAAAACGGGGGGATGTGATCACCTATCAGAACATTCGCTTGGCATTGGACGCAGGGGGCATTCGCGCTGTTGATATCACTGGTGCAGATGTTGGCAGCCATCAGGCATTCTGGTTCGCGTGGTCACAGTTTCACCCCGAAACCGCGCTTTGGCCCTTTGCGGAATGAGGTTAACCAGCTTTCTGGGCAAGCGCCGCCAGCTCTCCCAAAAAAACCGGTTTGACAGGTGAACGCGCCTTAGGTGGCGAAGTGTGCACCCCATGGTCACGCAAGATGCCGTTCACGCTCGCATCGCACATGCGGCCCTGACAGGGCCCCATGCCAACGCGCAGTGACGCCTTGATCAGGCGCGGGCCTGTTGCGCCTTCGGCAAGGCTCTGAC
>JBMYXS010000063.1:0-21876 GCA_049608645.1 Pikeienuella sp.
TCAGGCGCGTTTTGGTGACGCGTCGATAACCTCTTGCGAAACATGCGTTTCATACTGTTTGAAGTTCTCGATGAACATCGAAACCAGCTTCTGTGCCTGCGCATCATAAGCGGCACCATCTTCCCACGTGCGGCGCGGGTTCAGGATCACGTCGATAACACCGGCCGCAGCAACGGGCACTTCAAAGCCAAAGTTTTCATCAACCCGGAATTCGGCGTCATTCAGTGTGCCATTCAATGCCGCTGTCAAAAGCGCCCGTGTTGTGCGGATGGGCATGCGTGACCCTTCGCCATGTGCGCCACCGGTCCAACCGGTGTTCACCAGCCAACAGGCAGAGCCGTGACGCGCGATCTTGTCACGCAGCAGCGCGCCATATTCCTCTGGCCGACGCGGCATGAAAGGTGCGCCAAAACAGGTGGAGAACGTAGGCTGTGGTTCGGTAACACCTTTTTCGGTGCCGGCCACTTTCGAGGTAAATCCGGACAGGAAGTGATACATCGCCTGAGCGGGCGTCAGCCGGGCAATCGGCGGCAGAACACCGAAGGCGTCGCATGTCAGCATGATGACATTCTTGGGGATGCCGCCGCGTGCCGTTTTGGATGCGTTGGAAATATATTCCAGCGGATAGGCGCAACGCATGTTCTGCGTCAGGCTGTCGTCTTCGAAGTCGAGCGTTTTGGTGTGCTTGTCATACACCATGTTCTCGATGACGGTCGCAAACTTGGATGTGGTCGCGAAAATCTCTGGCTCGGCTTCGGCGCTCAGATTGATGGTCTTGGCGTAGCAGCCGCCTTCAAAGTTGAACGTGCCGTGGTCGCACCAGCCATGTTCATCATCACCGATCAGCGTGCGGTTCGGGTCAGCGGACAGCGTGGTCTTACCTGTGCCGGACAGGCCGAAGAAAATGGCAACATCATCTTCATCATCCGTTGCGTGGTTGGCAGAGCAATGCATCGGCATGACGCCCTGCTCCGGCAGCAGATAGTTAAGCACGGAGAAAACAGATTTCTTGTTTTCACCTGCATAAGACGTGCCGCCAATCAGGATCAGTTTCTGCTCAAAGCTGATGGCGATTACCGTTTCGGAACGGCACCCGTGTTTGGCAGGGTCCGCGCTGAATGATGGGCAGTTAACAACCGTAAATTCAGGCAGGAAGTCGGCAAGCTCTGCAACCTCTGGGCGGCGCAGAAGGTGACGGATGAAAAGGTTATGCCACGCCAGCTCGGTCACAACCCGGACGTTCAGGCGGTAAGCGGGGTCGGCGCCACCAAACAGATCCTGCACAAAGAACTCACGGCCCTTCATGTGCGCAAACATATCGTCGCGCAGGGTGTTGAAGTGGGCAGCCTCCATCGGCGGATTGTTTTCCCACCAGATGTGATCTTTGACCGAAGGCTCATCAACGACGAACTTGTCCTTGGGCGAGCGGCCAGTGTGGTGGCCGGTGGTGGTCAGAAAGGCACCGCCCCGACCGATTTCGCCTTCGCCCCGCTCTACGGCGGCCTGCACAAGGGCAGGGTTCTGAAGATTGTAGTAAACGGCTTTGAGGTCCGTAATACCCGCATCCGCGAGTGTTGCGGATGGATTGACGACGCCAGTCTCCATAAGGAACTGCTCCTCATGCGCATATTGCGCGTATATCTAGGCGCGATATGCGCCGTGCTTCAGCCTGTGTCTGCAAGACCCGACAGAGCCTGCAGGCGGCGATCGGGAGGACGGTAATGAACGCAACGTCAAATACGATTCGACCGACCTACCCGAAGGTATGGGGTCTATATCACGCAGTAATCGGAAACGAAGCCCCTTTGAGTGGGCCAAAACGGCGCACGGGTGCATATGACGCCTCGGGTTGTTCCTTCTGGCTTTATCTGAGTTACTTGGGCGTCAGGCGAAAAACGGGCGAAGGCTAAATGACCGAGCGAAAACAAAAAAACCAACAGAAAACCCAGCAAAAAGCACGGGGCCGGGGGCCACAGCGGCATACGCGGGACGATTGGGTGAAAACTGCGCTCGACACGCTGATCTCTGAAGGTGTGGAAAATGTGAAGGTTCTGGCGCTGTCCGAAAAGCTCGAAACGGCGCGATCAAGCTTCTACTGGTGTTTTGACAGCCGGGCTGACCTTTTGGACAGTTTGCTGGAACACTGGCGCAGCACCAATACCCGCGCGATTGTCGATAGCTCGCAAGAGCCTGCTGAAACCATCACCGGGGCCATTGTGAATGTTTATGCCTCATGGGTGGGGCGGGGGCGGTTTGATACGCGGCTTGATTTCGCCATTCGGGACTGGGCGCGGCGCTCGGGGTCCGTGCGCAAGGCGCTGGATATGTCCGATGCGGCGCGGCTCGATGCGATCACGGCGATGTTTGAGCGGTTCAGCTACCCGGCGGGGGAGGCACAGGTGCGTGCCCGCATCCTTTATTACACCCAGATCGGGTATGACGCGCTCGACCAGCAGGAAAGCTGGGAAACCCGGATGAGCCGCGCCCGCGATTACCTGTTCTGCATCGCGGGGCGCGTACCAACCGAAACAGATGTCGCGCGGTTGGAACGGTTGCGGGACGGATAGCCTTTCGCCGTTCGGGAGCACCTGTCAGATGCCACTATAAAATACACAACTGTATTTAATAATGGACAGACCTGTCCTTTTCTGGAAGCATCCCCGCAGATTTGCCCCATGCTGTGCGGAGAATACCGATGAAATCATCCTACAGAGCGGTCGTCATCGGCGGGGGCGTGGTTGGCGTTTCTGTCCTCTATCACCTTGCCAAGTTTGGCTGGACGGATGTGGCACTGGTGGAACGGGCGGAACTGACCGCCGGGTCCACGTGGCATGCGGCGGCCGGGTTCCATGCGTTGAACGCAGACCCGAACATTGCTTCGCTACAGGACTATACGATCAATCTTTATAAGGAGATTGAACGGGAAAGCGGCGTTGACGTCGGTATGCATCTGACAGGCGGCATCAACATCGCGTCCGACCAGCGACGGTGGGAGATGCTAAAGGCCGGGTGGTCCACCTTTCAGGCCATTGGTATCGAGTCCTCACGCCTGATGGACCCGGAGGAGATTCAGGAACTGACCCATGGCATCATCACCACTGACAATGTCAAAGGTGGCCTTTACGATGTGAACGAGGGGCATTTGGACCCGAATGGCGCGACCTATGCCTACGCGGGTGCCGCCAAAAAACTTGGTGCCGATGTCATTGTACGCAACCGGGTATTGGACCTCAAACAACGGGGCGATGGCACGTGGGATGTGATCACCGAACAGGGCACCATTCACACCGAAAATGTGATCAACGCGGGCGGCCTTTGGGCCAAGCAATGCGGTCTGATGGCCGGTGTCGACCTGCCGGTTTCGCCGATGGAGCATCACTATCTGATCACCGAGGATATCCCAGAGATAGAGGCGCTGGACGAGATGTTGCCGCTGATCCTCGATATGGACGGGTTTGTTTACACGAGACAGGAACGAAACGGCCTGTTGATGGGCGTGTATGAACTGACGCCAAAGCATTGGCAGATGGATGGCGCGCCGTGGGATTACGGGATGGAACTGATCCCCGAAGATATCGACCGGATCGCGCCGGAATTGGCCAAGGGGTTTGAACGGTTCCCCTGCCTTGAACGGACAGGCATCAAGAAATGGGTAAACGGGGCCTTTACCTTTGCGCCCGACGGGAACCCTCTTGTCGGCCCGGTCGGGCCACGCGGCTATTGGGTTGCCTGTGGTGTGATGGCCGGGTTCAGCCAGGGTGGCGGCGTGGGAAAATCATTGGCTGAATGGATGATCCATGGCCAGCCTGAGGCGGATATCTACGGTATGGATATTGGCCGTTTTGGCATGCACCAGTCCAACAAGGAATATATCCGCCAGACGACGGGGCAGTTCTACAAGCGCCGTTTCATTATGACCTTCCCCAACGAAGAACTACCCGCGGGCCGCACCCTGCGTGTGCCCGGCGCCCATGCCGACATGACAGCGGCAGGTGCCCGGTGGTCCAACAGTTGGGGGCTGGAGGTGCCCAGCTATTTTGCGCCAAGCGTCGATTTTGAAGAGCCGGGGGAACTGCGCCGCAACGCCGCTTTCTCCATTGTGGATGGGGAATGCAAGGCGGTGGAAACCGCCGTCGGTCTTTTGGATATCACCGGATTTTCCCGCTATGAAATCAGCGGGGAGGGGGCAGAGTCGTTCCTTGACAACCTGCTCGCCTGTCGCTTGCCGAAACCGGGCAAGGTGAAACTGGCGCCGATGCTTGCCGAAGATGGGCGACTGAAAGGTGACCTTACGTGCTTTAACTGGGGTGATGGCACTTATTGGTTGATGGGGTCCTATTACCTGCGTGAGTTTCACATGCGGTGGTTCCGTAACCACAAGGCTGCCGGGGCGCACGTACGTGACATTTCAGATGATATTGGCGGGTTCTCCGTCAATGGTCCAAACGCGCGGGCGGTGTTGGAGCGGATCGCGGAAACGGATCTGTCCGACCTGAAAATGATGAATTGCATGACGGCGGATTTGGGTCTGTTTCGGGTGAAGATCGCCCGCCTTTCATTGTCTGGCGAACTGGCGTTTGAGATAAATTGCAGGGCGGCTGAACATGCGCCCCTGCGCAAGCTGTTGCTGGAGGCGGGGGCGGACCTTGGCATTCGCGAAATCGGGTTCCGTGCGATGCTGTCCCTTCGGTTGGAAAAGAGCATCGGGATATGGAGCGGCGAATATACCCAAGGGTACACGCCTGCCATGACGGGCCTTGATCGGTGGATCGCATGGGACAAGGGCGATTTTGTCGGCAAGGCGGCGGCACAATCTGCCTCCGCACCGGGCCAGGTGCTACGGATGCTGGAGGTCGAAGCGACAGACGCCGATTGTGTGGGGTATGAGCCGGTCTGGCGTAATGGCGCGCTGGTTGGCATCACCACGACGGGTGGATATGGCCACCGCCTTGGCCGCAGCTTTGCGATGGCACTGATAAACGTCGCGGATGCCGAAATCGGCACGGTTCTTAACGTGCATGTCATGGGTGAGGATCGCACCGCGAAAATCATCGAAATGTCACCCTATGACCCCTCCGGGTCGCGAATGCGCACATAAGGGGCATGTCGATGGAGAAAGAGCCAGCCAAGCGCACCAAAGGCCGCGCCCGTCGGCGCGCGCGTGACGGATCATCCCCTGTGGCGCGGCAGCCAAATTATCGACAGCTCAAACACCCATTCCCGCAGCAAACCATGTTTTCCGACGATGAAATCGCGTCGATCCATGAAACGGCCCTGCGGGTGCTGGAGGAGTTGGGCGTCAAAATCCTGCTTCCCGAAGCGCGTGAGATTTTTGCAAAGGCCGGGGCGCGTGTCGATGATGACCAGATGGTATTCATCGGGCGGGATATTGTTGCCGCCGCGCTGGCCTCTGCCCCGCGCAAGATACGCTTGCGTGCGGCCAATCCCGCGCGCGAACAGGACTATCAGCTCGGCTCGATGATCTTCATGCCCGGTGTCGGGTGTCCCAATGCGAACGATGCGGAGCGTGGCCGCCGTCCGGGCAGCCTGCGGGATTTCGAGGAGGCGATAAAGCTCTGCCAGAGTTATGATGTGATGCACACGCTCGGGCCACTGACAGAGCCACAGGACATTCCCATACATCTTCGCCATTACGAAACCATGCGTGTGCAGGTGGAATACAGCGATAAGCCCATGTTCATTTATGCCCGTGGGCGCGGACAGGTCCAGCAAGGGTTTGAGATGGTTCAAACCGCGCTGGGCCTTTCAGCCGATGAGTTTGACGACGGCGTCTGGGTCACGACGGTGATCAACACCAATTCGCCGCGTATGCTCGACAACCCCATGGCGCAGGGGCTGATTGACTTTGCCCGTGCCGGGCAAATGGCGATTGTCACCCCGTTTTGCCTTGCCGGGGCGATGGCTCCGATCACGCCGGCAGGCGCGCTGACCTTGCAACATGCAGAGGCGTTGATGGGCATAACCCTGACGCAACTGGCGCGGGCCGGGGCACCGGTCAGCTATGGCGGGTTTTCATCCAACGTGCATATGAAATCAGGCGCGCCGGCCTTTGGCACGCCGGAGCATCTGAAAATGCAACTTGGCGGCGGGCAGTTGGCGCGGCTGATTGACCTGCCCTGGCGTACGGCGTCCGGGTCCGCCGCCAATACGCCTGACATGCAAGCGGGGCTTGAGACGGTCATGGGGTTGTGGGGCGGGTCGCTGGCGCATGGGACGTTGCTGGTTCATGCGGCAGGCTGGCTCGAAGGGGGGCTGACCTTTGGGTATGAGAAATTCATCAACGATATAGAAGGTCTTCAGATTTTTGCAGAGCTTTGCCAGCGCCCCAGCGCGGACGCGGCGGAAATCGGGTTTGATGCCCTGAAAGATGTGCAACCCGGCGGGCATTTCTTTGCCACCGAACACACCATGGAACGCTATGAAACCGCATTCTATGACCCCATTGTTGCCGACCTGAGTAATTTTGGCAGTTGGACCGAAGCGGGTGCAAAAACCTCTGCCGAACGGGCAACGGAGGTCTGGAAAGGTAAGTTGGCCAGTTATGAACCGCCCGCAACGGGCGGCGAGGCGGTGGCACGGTTGCGACCCTATGTGGAGAAGATGACAGCAGCGGGCGGCGCAGCGCCGATAGATTAAACCCCACCCGCGCTTGCATCCCCTGCCCAACTTCGATAGGTGCCCCTTCCTTTTGCTGACAGGGGGACGAACAAGATGGGCGCACATATGCTGGCGATAGATTTCGGCACCTCAAATTCAGCAGCGGCAGTGCTGGACGGGGGCAGGCCCCGCAGGCTGGCGATTGAAGCAGGCGCTGACACATTGCCGACAGCGGTTTTTTTCCCGACGCGTGGCGGGGCGATGCGGATTGGCGTTGCCGCGTCTGATGCGCTGATCGCGGGTGATGACGGGCGCTATATGCGCGCGTTGAAAAGCGTGCTTGGCACGGCGCTGTTCCATGAACCGCGTCTGGTGGGTGGCTCGCGGCGCACGCTGGCTGACATCGTCACGGCGTTCTTGAAGGTGGTAAAGCAGCGGGCAGAGGCGGAAACTGGTAAAACCTATACCGCCGCGTTGTCCGGTCGGCCTGTGCATTTTCATTCGGCTGACCCGGTGCGTGATGCACGGGCCGAGGATGATTTGCGGGCCTGCTATCACGCCGCCGGGTTTGATGACGTGACGTTCATGTTTGAACCTGAGGCCGCCGCGCTTGCCAGCCATGGCCTCGGTCGTGCCGGAGAGGTCGGCCTGATCGTGGATATTGGCGGCGGCACGTCGGATTTCACCGTTTTCCGTACCGGGCACCATGGCATCGAGATTCTGGCCAGCCACGGTATTCGGCTCGGTGGTACGGATTTTGATCAGGCCGTTTCGATGATGCACGCCATGCCGCTTCTGGGGCACGGTGGGGAGTTGCGGCGAGAATTTGGGCCAGGTCACCAGCCCGTTCCCAATGCGATATACCTCGATCTCGCGACATGGGCAAAAATCCCGTTTCTTTATAACCGCGAGACAAGCCGAACGGTTGCTACGATGGCCAGATTGGCCGTGGCGCCAGAATTGCTCCGACGTTTGGAAAACGTGCTGGAAGATGAAACGGGCCATCAGCTTGCCTTTGCGGTGGAGGCAGGCAAGATCGCGGCGAACTCTGGCGAGCAGGATGCCAGAATTGATATGGCTTTCATTGAAAGAGGACTGTCAGCAGGCGTCACCGCCACATCGCTGGCCGCCGCGCTGCAAAAATACCGCGAAGATCTGTACGAAGCCGCTCAGCAAACATTGTTGCGCGCGGGCGTTGCGCCTGATGCGGTGGGTGCTGTGATCCTTGTAGGTGGGTCCAGCCTTATGAGTATGGTCGAAAGCGTGGGGCGTGACCTGTGCCCCGGTGCGACGATTGAACGATCGGAGGCCTTTACCGCCGTTGTGGATGGCTTGGCGCTTGCCACCAGTTGAAGCGACCCCCGCTGATACCTGCCGATAGCTGAGATGCCCTTGCAATCCCATTGGGTTCGCTCTTGTGTGGCTTTGGGCATGAAAAGGGGCAAAGATGATCGGCGGGGCGTTTACCCTCAAACAGCTGGAGGCGCTGATCTGGGTCGCTGACCTTGGCAGTTTCCGCAAGGCCGCGCGCCATCTCAACACCACGCAGCCGAATATATCCGCCCGCATTGGTGGGTTGGAGGCATCAATGGGCGTTACCCTGTTGCAGCGTGGGGCGGGGACCGTACGCACCACACCCAAGGGCGAAGCCCTGTTGACACAGGCCCGCCGCGTAGTGGCGGAGGCAGAGACGCTCAAGGACATTGCCGACCAACCTGCGCTGATCAAGGATCGGCTGCGCCTTGGGGTCACTGAAATGGTCGCCTGTACGTGGTTGCGTGATTTCATGCGCCGGGTGAATGAAACCTATCCCAATGTCGTGCTTGAACTGACGGTCGACCTGTCGCGTAATCTGGATAAGGAACTAACGGCAAATACGCTCGACCTTGCTATTCAAACCGCGCCTTTTGCCTCAAAGGCCAGCGGCGTGATTGAGTTGGGTCAGTTTCCGTTCAGATGGGTTGCGGCCCCTGACATCGCCGCGCGATTGCCCGGCAAACCTGCATTGTCCGATCTGATCGCACACCCGATTCTGACCCATGCACGTGATACCCAGGCGCATCAGGAAATCGTGGAATATGTGGCAGAGCAGACCCCGCAGCGCGCCCGCATCGCATCATCCAGCAGCCTGATGTCATGTCTGCATATGGCGGTGGATGGGATGGGCGTGGCGGCATTGCCGCTGGCGATGGTGGGGGACCATATCGCCGATGGCTCACTTATCGCATTGGATTACGAATGGACGCCAACGCCCCTGCGGTTTGCGGCACGGTTCCAGAAAGATCGCCGTGTCAGCCATGTCGCGCGCGCTGCTGAATTGGCAGTTACATGCGCTGCTGAATTTACGGGTGATCAGGCGATTAATGATCACTAAAAACGATCACCTATATTAAACAAGATAATTTGCCTTCATCGCGGCTGGGCCATACCGATCAAGGGATCAGTTAATTTTTGCGGCCACAAGGCCGAACGTGGAGAATGGTGATGCAGGATAAATCCATCCGGCTGGGTGTCGATATTGGCGGCACTTTCACCGATGTGGTGCTGGAAACGGCCGGGGGGCAGTGGTCGACCAAGGTGCTGACCACTTATGCCGCGCCCGAAGATGCGATCATTGATGGGCTGAAACAGGTCTGCGCCCGCGCGGGCATTGCACCGGGCCAAATCGGGCAAGTCATCCACGGCACGACGTTGGCAACCAACGCGCTGATCGAACGGCGCGGTGCCAAGACGGCGCTGATCACCACGCAGGGGTTTCGTGATGTAATTGAAATGCGAACCGAAAGCCGGTTTGAGCAATATGATCTGAACCTGACCCTGCCTGAGCCGCTGCTGCCCCGGCAACGGCGCTACACCGTTGCCGAGCGGGTCGATGCGCGTGGCGATATCCTGATCCCGCTTGACCGGGCAGAGGTCGAGGCGCTGGTAGATCAAATTGCGGAGGCTGGCTATGAAAGCGTCGCCGTTGGCCTGATCCATTCCTACCTTAATGATGCGCACGAGCGGATGGTGCGCGATGTTCTGTCAGAGCGATTGCCCGATGTCATGGTGTCACTATCGTCTGAGGTATCGCCACAGATGCGTGAATATGAGCGTTTCAACACAGTTGTTGCGAACGCCTATATCAAACCGCTGATGAAGTCATACCTCAGCCGCCTTGCCGGGCGGTTGCAGGACGAAGGTGTTGGTTGTCTGATTTTCCTCATGCACTCCGGCGGGGGCATCATCAGCCTTGAAAGTGCGGCTGATTTTCCGGTGCGGTTGGTAGAATCCGGCCCGGCGGGCGGCGCGGTGTTCGCAGCCAATATCGCCGCGAAATATGGGTTGGACAAGGTGCTCAGCTTTGACATGGGCGGCACCACGGCGAAAATTTGTCTGATCAAGAACCAAACCCCGAAAACATCCCGCGTGTTTGAGGTTGCGCGTACCTATCGGTTCAAGAAAGGGTCGGGCATGCCCATTTCGATCCCTGTGATCGACATGGTGGAAATCGGTGCAGGCGGCGGTTCGCTCTCCCATGTGGACGCGATGCGCCAGATCCGCGTGGGGCCTGAAAGTGCAGGTTCCGAACCTGGTCCGGCTTGCTATGGGCGCGGTGGCGATAAACCCGCTGTTACAGATGCGGACCTTGTTCTTGGCAAGCTCGACCCCGATAATTTCGCGGGCGGGTCAATTAAGCTGCACGCGGACAATTCGGCCAATGCGCTGAGCGATGTTCTGGGAAATGTGCTGGAGATGGACGCGGCCACAGCTGCCTTTGGTCTGGCGGAGGTTGTCGATGAAAATATGGCCAACGCCGCGCGCGTGCATGCAGTGGAAAATGGCGAGGACCTGTCTGAATATACCATGATCGCCTTTGGCGGCGCGGCTCCGCTTCATGCCGGGCGCTTGTGTGAAAAACTGGGGGTGGAACGCTTGCTGGTGCCACCGGGCGCTGGTGTTGGTTCGGCAATCGGCTTTCTGCGCGCCCCGTTCAGTTTTGAGGCGAACCGGTCCGTTTATATGAAACTGTCAGCTTTTGATGGCGATACCATCAAATCGCTTTTGGCTGACCTTCAGTCCGAAGCGACCGGGTTCGTGCGCACCTGTGATCCAACGGCGACGATCCTGAGCGATTTCAAGGTTTACATGCGTTACACAGGGCAGGGATGGGAGATCCCCATTGTGCTGACCGAAGAACAGGCAATGAACCCTGATCAGGCCACGTTTCAGCGGTTGTTTGAAGAAGATTACACCAAGCTTTTCGGCCGTTCCGTCGCGGGAATGGATGTAGAAATTACAGTTTGGGCCGTGAACGCGACAACGCCGCCCGAAACGGTTGACCGTATCGCAGAGGCTGACGGTGCCGCGCCTGCGCCTGTCGCCTGTCAGCGCAATCTGTTTGACCCGGCAAAAGCAAACTTCACGGATGCCGCCGTTGTCTTGCGTGAACAGATGACAACAGGCAGCCACGTGGCAGGCCCCGCTGTCATCACCGAGGAAGAGACGACAATTATCGTACCCACCAGCCGAAACGCCCTTCGGCAACCTGATGGCTGTATCGACGTCACCACCAAGCAGGAGTCAGGACAATGAGCCAGCAACACTCAAACGTCGCCTATCAGGTCATGTGGAACCGCTTGATTTCAGTTGTTGAAGAGCAGGCGCAAGCATTGGTGCGCACGGCGTTTTCAACCTCTGTTCGCGAAGCGGGTGATCTTTCAGCGGGTGTTTATGACCTCGAAGGGCAGATGCTGGCGCAGGCGGTTACGGGCACGCCGGGGCATGTGAATGCCATGGCTGATGCGGTGGCGCATTTTATTCGACGTATCGGGCGAGAAAATGTCTTTGAGGGTGATATCTACATCACGAATGACCCGTGGGAGGGGACGGGCCATCTGCATGATATTACCATGGTCACGCCGTCCTTTTACAAAGGCAAACTGGTCGGTTTTTTTGCCTGTACCGCCCATATCGTAGACATCGGTGGGCGCGGTTTTGGCGCGGATGCCAACAGTGTTTATGAAGAGGGGCTATACATCCCCATTATGAAATTCGCAGTGCGCGGAGAGGTCGACCAGACCCTTGTTCGCATTGTGCGTGGTAATGTGCGGGAACCTGATCAGCTGATTGGCGATATGTACGCATTGGCCACCTGTAACGAGATTGGCCATCGCCGCTTGATTGAAATGATGGGGGAATTTGCGCTGGATGATCTGGCGGGCATCGCCTCGTTTATCCTTGGCAATTCCCGCCGCGCCACGTTGGAGCGGATCGCCGCCTTGCCGCGCGAAGTGGCAACAGGTGAAATGACGGTGGATGGGTTCGCCAGCCCGATCACACTCAAGGTCAAACTGACGGTTGAAGAAGACCGGATCATATCTGATTTCACCGGGTCTTCGGGCCTTGATAAAAAGGGTATTAACTGCCCGCTGGTCTATGCCAAAGCCTATGCCTGTTATGCCCTGAAATGTGCGATTGCGCCGGAAATTCCAAATAACGCCGCATCACTTACGCCGTTTGAGATAGAGGCCCCGGTCAATTCCATCGTCAACGCGGTCCACCCTGCGCCCGTCGCGTTGCGCCATATCGTAGGGCATTTTGTGCCGGATGCTGTCTATGACGCGCTCGACAAAATTCTGCCTGGTGTTGTGCCTGCCGAAGGGGCCGGGTGCCTGTGCAATTTTCAGGTTTCTCTCCGCCCCCGTACGGATGCGCCAGCGCCTGCCGATGCGGTGCGCTCTGAGGTGCTCACCTTCAATTCCGGTGGCTCTGGCGCGCGGCCCGAATTTGACGGGTTGAACGCCACTGCCTTTCCATCAGGCGTGATGACCATGCCGATTGAGGCGACGGAGCATGCCGGCCCCGTGATCATCTGGCGAAAGGAATTGCGCCCTGACAGCGGTGGCGCGGGCAAGCAACGTGGGGGCCTTGGCCAATATATGGAAGTTGGCGCGCAGGAGGGGCATGAGTTTGACTTTCAGGCCATGTTCGACCGCGTTCACCACCCCGCGCGCGGTCGTCGTGGCGGGGGCATGGGGGCCTCTACCACGATTGCACAAGATGATGGTGCGCCGATGAACGGCAAGGGGAAACAGTTCGTGGCCCATGGTCGAAAGGTGATGCTCGCCTTTCCCGGTGGCGCAGGTTACGGCGACCCATCTGCCCGGTCGGCAGAGCAGGTAATGCAAGATCTGGCGCGTGGTTACATTTCAGCCGAGACAGCGCGCCGCGATTATGGTCTTTCGGATGCAGACATTGAGGCCGTTGAAGCGGCGGTTCGTAAAGGGGGGGTTCTTTGATGGCCATAAAGTATCAGGCGCCAAAAAGCGCATCATATGACATCGTTTTTGTAGGGGGCGCCATGATGGCGGCCTCCGCCGCGTGGTTCCTGTCGCGGAACAAGGATTTCGACGGGCGCGTCCTGGTTGTTGAGAAAGACCCCTCCTACGAGTTTTCGTCAACCGGATGCACCAACAGCTGTATGCGCCAGCAGTTCTCTAACGAGCTGAACGTGCGTATCTCCCAGTTTGCCGCTGATTTTGTGAAGAACATGCGCGAATACATGGGTGGTGATGAGCGTGTGCCGGAATTGGGGATCCAGAATTACGGCTATATGTATCTTGCCGACAACGACGCATTTGCCGACGTATTGCGTGAAAGCCATAAGGTGCAGGTCAAGGCAGGCGCGGGCACCAAGCTGTTGACCGCCGATGAGATCAAGGCCGCTTTCCCTTTCTATCATGTCGATGATCTGGTGCTGGGTAGTCACAACACGCTGGACGAAGGCTATTGGGACGGTATCACCGTCTTTGACTGGTTCCGTCGTTCGGCCCGTGAGGCAGGTGTTGAATATGTAACCAACGAAGTCGTCGCGATGACCAAAAACGCAGGCGGCGACAAAGTCGAAAGCGTCACTCTTTCAACCGGCGAAGTGATTTCCTGCGGTCAGGTCGTGAACGCCTCCGGCCCGCGTGCGGTGCAGACTTCCCGTATGGCAGGCATCGAAATTCCGGTGGAGCCGCGCAAGCGTTACACGTGGATTTTCACCGCCGAACAGCCGCTTGACCGGGAGTTGCCGCTGACGATTGACCCCTCGGGCGTTCATTTCCGCCAGGATGGCAAGGAAAGCTATATGGCGGGTGGTCATTCAGATATTGACCCGGGCGTAGAGCCGGATGATTTCGCGATGGATCATTCCTTGTGGGAGCATCACATCTGGCCTGCAATCGCCACCCGCGTGCCGCAGTTCGAAGCCATCAAGGTACAGCGCGAATGGGTCGGGCATTACGCTTATAACACCTTTGATCATAACGCGATTTTGGGTGCCCACCATGAGGTGACGAACTTTCATTTCCTCAACGGGTTCTCCGGCCACGGGTTGCAGCAATCCCCCGCCATGGGGCGCGGCACGGCAGAAATGTTGGTGCATGGTGAATATCGCACGCTCGACCTGACGCCATTTGATTATGGCCGCATCGTCCGTGATGAGCCGTTCGTTGAAAAGGCTGTCATCTGATGACCTATGCATCCAGCCGCCTTGCGCCGGTGAAACCATCTGCCTCTGCCTGGGTTTCTCAGGCGGCGAAGGATGCCAAGGCAGCGGGTGCGGATATTATTGATTTGGGCCTGGGTGAGCCAGATTTCGACACGCCAGCGCATATCATTGAGGCCGCGCATCAGGCGGCTTTGGCCGGGGAGACCCGCTATCCGCCGACGCAAGGCACCGGCGCGCTGCGTCAGGCTGTTGTGGACAAGCTGGCACGTGAAAACGGGCTGACCTATGCCACTGACGAGGTGATCGTCGGCAACGGGGCAAAGCAGGTCATTTTTGATGCGATGATGGCAACCCTCGAAGCAGGCGATGAGGTTTTGCTGACCGCGCCCTATTTCGGCCAGTACAAGGATATTGTGCTCATATTGGGCGGCGCGCCTGTGACGCTGACCTGCGATGCCGCTGATGGTTTTCGCCTTGATCCGGCGGCGCTGGAAGCGGCTATCACACCCAAAACGCGGTGGATATTTCTCAACCTGCCATCCAATCCGGCGGGCGCTGTCTATACCGCCGATGACCTGAACGCGATTGGTGAGGTTTTGGCCCGCCACCCGCGTGTGCTGATCCTGTCTGATGAGATTTATGAGCATATCCTGTTCGATGGGCGGGAATTTTTGTCGTTTGCCGCCATTCGCCCTGATCTGAAAGACCGGGTGCTAACGGTCAACGGTGTTTCCAAGGCTTATGCCATGACCGGGTGGCGCATTGGCTATGGTGCCGGGCATCGTGATCTGATCGCGGCAATGACCAAGGTGCAGAGCCAGATTTCATCCGGTGCCTGTGCCATTGCGCAGGCCGCTGCCGTCGCCGCGCTGAATGGCCCCCAGGATGAGGTGCGCCGGTTTAATGCAGCCTTTGAAGCGCGCCGCAATCTGGTGGTGGAACATGTGGCAAAGATCGACGGCCTGACGCTCGATCCGCCCGGCGGCGCGTTCTATGCGCTGATCGGCTGCGCTGATCTGATCGGTGCGACAACCCCGGACGGTGACACGATCAACAATGATGCTGACCTCACCGCTTACCTGTTGAAAGAAGCTGGCATTGCGGCTGTTCCGGGCGCTGCTTACGAAATGTCGCCGTTTTTCCGCATTTCCACCGCCGCCTCCGAGCAGGTGCTGACCACCGCTATGACCCGCATCGCTGATGCCGTTTCCAAGCTGAGCAAATCGAAAGATTGACGCTATGAAAAAACTCGTTCTTACCGGTGCCGCCGGGCGCCTTGGTTCGTACCTGCGCGAACCTCTCGCCGCGATGTGTGAGACACTCGTATCCACCGATATCGTCGATGATATTGGCAAGTTGTATGCTGGCGAAAGCTATGTGAAAGCCGATCTTGCCAGCCTCGATGCTATGGTCGATCTGCTGGAAGGGGCTGATATGGTCATCCACTTCGGTGCGGTGGGCGATGAAGCCCCGTTTGAGACCATTGTGGGGCCGAACATTATTGGCGCTTACAACGTGTGGGAAGCAGCGTACCGGAACGGCGTGCGGCGGGTGGTTTATGCCTCCTCCATCCACGCGGTTGGCATGCACAAGAAAACCGATTTCATCGGAACCGATGCGCCGCATCGGCCTGATACGTTCTATGGGCTGGCCAAGTGCTTTGCCGAAGATCTGGCCAGCCTGTATTGGGACAAGCGGCAGGTTGAAAGCGTCTGCATGCGCATCCTGTCCTGTGCGCAGGTTGGCAACCCCCGCGCCGTGGGCACATGGCTCAGCTATGATGATCTGGTGCTGCTGGTGAAACGCGCGATTGATACGCCGGTGACCGGGTTCACGGTGGTTTATGGTGTGTCTGACAATGACCGTGCGCCCGTGGACAACGCCAAGGCATCGCACCTTGGGTATCGCCCCAAGGATAACGCCGAACAGTTTGCGGAAAAGATTTTTGCGGAGGCCGGGCCGCTTGATCATCAAGACCCCGGCAACATGTGTCACGGCGGCCCCTTCGCATCAATCCCGCTCGGCGACAGCGGCCTCGCCGTTTTGAAAGTCGTTGACGACACCAAACAAACCTGAAGGAGACCGGAATGTCTGACGCAAAAGTAGCATTGGTAACAGCCGGCGGCAGCGGCATGGGCGCTGACAGCGCGCGCGCTTTGGCGGCTGACGGGTTCAAGGTTGGCATCCTGTCTTCATCTGGAAAGGGTGAGGCGCTCGCCAAGGAACTGGGCGGTGTCGGCGTCACCGGGTCGAACCAATCCAACGATGATTTGCAGGCACTCGTTGATGCGGCGATGAACCATTGGGGCCGGGTTGATGTGCTTGTGAACTCCGCTGGTCATGGCCCCCGCGCCGAAGTGCTGGAGCTAACGGATGATGACTGGCACACAGGCATGGATGTCTATTTTATGAACGTGGTGCGCCCCACACGCATCGTTGCGCCAATCATGCTGAAACAGGGCGGCGGCACGATCATCAACATCTCTACCTTTGCGGCGTTTGAACCGAACCCGGTGTTCCCCACATCCGGCGTGTTCCGGGCGGGGTTGGCGGCCTATACCAAATTGTTTGCCGACAAATATGCGGCGGAAAACCTGCGCATGAACAACGTGCTGCCCGGCTTCATCGACAGTCTGCCTGAAAAGGAAGAGTTCAAGGCGATGATCCCCATGGGGCGCTATGGATCGTCGTTGAATGAGATCGCCAGCGTTGTTGCCTTTCTCGCCTCGCCGGGTGGCGCATATATCACGGGCCAGAATATTCGCGTTGACGGCGGCATCACACGCTCGGTCTGAGTGATGATCTGATTCTGGGCCGAAAGAGCGGCCCAGAATTCTGCCACGAGACGACCGGCACCCGCGAAGTTATGCAGCCTGCGTTTCGGTCGAAATGATCGCATCGCGCAGCGCCGCTCGCTTTGCGCTTGCTGCTTTCACATGCCGCTCCCGCACGTGGCCATAGCCGCGAATTTGGTCGGGGAGGTTCAACAAGTCCGCGACCTGTGCGGCCTTGCCCGGTGTGGCATTGGCGATTGCAAAGTCTATGTCGGCCTCATAGTCGGCGAGCACCTGGCGGGCGAGTTTGGCCTCGCTGGTGTTTTTGAACGGGTCGATGAATGAACCACGCAAACCCTTGAAGCGCGCCATCAGGCCAAAGGCTTTTAGCAGCCATGGCCCGGCTTCTCCCTTGGTGGGTTTGCCGGTTGCCTTGTCTTTGCCGCCAAAGGGCCATGCCCCTACGTGAAAGGTCAGCCGAAGGTCACCATCAAAGGTTTCCTTCAGCGATTTCAGAAATTCAGGGCGTGAATAAAGGCGCGCGACTTCCCACTCGTCCTTGACGGCGAGCAGTTTGTAATACCCCCGGGCAACGGCACGCTGGCTGGCATCGCTCAAACCTGCGGTGGTAACGCGTGTCATCATGTCGGTGTAGCGTTTGGCAAGGCCCGCGTCCTGATAGGCAATCAGATCATCGGCACGATGGGCGATAATCTCGGCAACGGGTTGTTCGCGGTGGGCGTTCAGGTTCACCACCGCGGTGGGGGTCGCCATGCGCGCGACTGTTTCCGGTTCGACCAGCGCAAGGCGGCCAAGGTCAAACGCTTGATAGTTCCGCTCTATCTGTACGCCGTTCAATTCAATCGCGCGATGGATCGCTTCCAGCGACAGCGGCACGCCGCCTTGCTGCCAGGCGGCACCAAGCAGGACCATATTGGCAAAAACGCGATCGCCCATGATCTGCTCGGCCAGCTTTTGCGCATCCATACCCGCCGCGCGGTCACCCAGAACGCGGGTCAGGCGGTCCATCTGCTCGTCACCGTTCAACTGCCAATCGGGGTTCTTGGAAAACTCCGCCGTAGGCACGACCGTTGTGTCCGTTACAGCAACGGCATCTTCCATTTTCAGTTTGGAAAGCGCCTCATCCCCTGCTGCGACCACCAGATCACAACCGATCATCGCATCAGCCTCCCCGGTTGCGATACGTGTTGCGCGCATCTGATCAGGGGTGGCGGCGATTTTGATGTGGGAATGCACGGCGCCGTATTTCTGCGCGAGGCCCGTGATGTCGAGGTTGGATGAGAAATACCCGTCAGCATGGGCCGCAACGGCCAGTGTTTGACCAACCGTCACAACACCTGCGCCGCCGATACCTGAAACCAGGATCGCCCATGACCCGTCAATGGGCGCGTGTTGGGGCAAGGGCAGGTGACTGGCGTCTATCTTTGCCTCGCTGCGTTTTGGCTGACGTAATGTGGCACCTGATACCGTCACGAATGAGGGGCAGAACCCCTCCACACAGGAAAAGTCCTTGTTGCAGGACGATTGATTGATCTGCCGCTTCCGGCCCATTTCCGTTTCCAGCGGTTCAATCGCCATGCATTGCGAAACGGTGGAGCAATCGCCGCAGCCTTCGCAAACAGCGGAGTTAATGAACGCCCGTTTGTCCGGATCTACCCATTTGCCGCGTTTGCGCAAGCGGCGGCGTTCGGTGGCGCAGGGTTGGTCATAGATCAGCACTGTGACCTCAGGAATTTCGCGTAATTCACGTTGAACCGCTTCCATCTCCGTCCGGTGATGCACGGTCACGCCGGGGCCAAAATTTCGGCCACTGTATTTTTCCGGTTCATCAGCCACCAGCGCGACGCGTTTGACGCCTTCGGCCATGACCTGAGCCAGCATTGATTCTGGTGTGACTTCTCCATCATGGGGCTGGCCGCCCGTCATGGAGACAAATCCATTGTGGAGCAACTTGTAGGTAATCGGCACATCCGCCGCGATGGCGGCCCGGATCGCCAACAGACCGGAGTGGAAATAGGTGCCGTCGCCCATGTTGGTGAAGATGTGCTTTTCATCGGTAAAGGCGTATTGCCCAATCCACCCTACGCCCTCGCCGCCCATATGGGACATGGAGTTAGTGTTCACCGGGTCGCGCAGCATTGCCATTGAATGACACCCGATCCCGGCAAGGGCGCGACTGCCTTCAATCACCTGCGTGGACCGCCCATGCGGGCACCCCGCGCAGAATGATGGCGGTCGGATTGCGCCGCTGGCACCGCCACCAAGCGAGGGGGGTGTGTCAGGTTCATTTGGTAACAGAATGCCGCAACCGGGGTCCGCCTCATTCGCGGCGCGGGCAACAACGCGGGTAATGGTATTTGGGTCAATCTCCCCAAAATTGGGAAAGGCTGTATCACCCGCGTCGGGGCTATAGGCCTGACCGGAGAATGTCTTGCCGACCAGACGCGGCGCATCTTCGCCACCATAGAGCAGCGCGCGAATCTGATCTTCGAGCAGGGGGCGCTTTTCCTCGACAACGACGATTGTATCGAGGCCCTTGGCGAAGGTTTTGACAACGGCGGTATCCAGCGGCCAGACCATGCCGACCTTTAACAGGCGAACCTCCGCCCCATTGATCTTGCCGTCTTTATATCCCATCCCGGCGAGCGATTGGCTGAGGTCTTGCCACGCCTTACCCGCTGCAACCACGCCGATGGTGGCTTTGTCAGAGCCACTGATCTGATTGAGATTATTGGCGCGTGCGTAGTCCTGCGCACGTTTGACTTTCACATCCCACAACAGGCGTTCCTGTTCCATCAGGGGGGTAAAGACCTGAATGCCGGGCGCGGGGGTGTCACTTTCGGGCATGACGATCTTGGGGTTGTCAGGCCCCACCTGAACCGAGCCGCCCCCTTCGACGACATCGGTGACCAGTTTCAGGCCGACCAGCGCGCCGGAAAAGCGGCTCATCGCGATGGCATGCAGGCCGTAATCCAGCACTTCCTGCGCGTTGGCAGGGGCCAGCAGGGGCATGCCGGCAGAGACGAAGTTGTAGTCGGAATAACAGGCAAGGGTGGATGATTTCGCGCCATGATCATCGCCCACCAACAGGATAGAGCCGCCCTTTGGGTTGGAGCCTGCAAGATTGGCGTGGCGCAATGGATCCATCGAGCGGTCCATACCCGGCGCCTTGCCATACCAGATGGAAAACACACCATCGACCTTGGCACCGGGGAACAGACCCACCTGTTGCGAACCCCAAGTGGCCGTCGCGGCCATGTCTTCGTTCACGCCCGACTTAAAGACGATGTTATGTTGGGCCAGTTCCTTATGCGCCGACCACAAGTCCATGTCATATCGCCCCATCGGGGAGCCACGATAGCCAGAAATAAACCCGCCCGTATTCAGCCCCGCCGCCTTGTCGCGCTTTGCCTGTTGGATCGGCAAACGCACCAGGGCCTGCATGCCCGTCATGTAAACCCAGCCTTCCTCCTGCGCGAGGCGGTCAGCAAGTGTCATCTCAAGGCGTTTGATCGGCGCATTCATCTGGCGGCTCCTGTGGCGGTCGTGGGGATGTTGCGGTGCGGATGATTTCCCCAAAGCTGCAACAGACAATCCAACTTTGTCCGCTCAAAGCAAGTGCAAAGCGGGTGCGATACATCGGTCCCCTATGCCATTCGCAACAGGGTCGTTGTGGTCCCGTATCCCGGGCATCGTCGGTTCACGCTTGTCCAACACACCCTGCCACATCCACATGTGGCGGGGTGTACTGCGTCAATATTCAGGCTGAAGCGCACTCTTGCGTATCTGCGGCACATGTCATGGCTTGCTGCAATCTTGGCTGTCACAGGTTGCCAAAATTCTTTAGCGCCAACGCCAAGACCCGCGTAGCTTGGCGGCGCAGATATCCCGCGTCGTTAGCCATTTGTCATTCAGCCGCTACACGTTTGGGCAGAACCCAATCGGGGCGGATGAAATGGCAGGTATAGCCATTGGGGATACGTTCCAGATAATCCTGATGTTCGGGTTCAGCCTCCCAAAAATCACTTGCTGGCTCGACTTCGGTTACGACCCGGCCAGGCCACAGGCCCGAGGCATTCACGTCCGCGATTGTATCCAGCGCCATCGCCTTTTGCGCGTCATCTACATAATAGATTGCTGAGCGATATGACGGGCCAAGGTCGTTACCCTGACGCATGGGCGTGGTGGGGTCGTGGATCTGAAAGAAAAACTCCAGCAAGCGGCGATAGGTGATCTTGGCCGGATCAAAATTAATCTCGATCGCCTCTGCATGGGTGCCGTGGTTGCGATAGGTCGCGTTCGGCACGTCGCCGCCTGTATATCCCACGCGGGTTGAATGTACGCCGGGTAATTTGCGGATCAGGTCTTGCATGCCCCAAAAGCATCCGCCGGCAAAAACTGCGCGTTCTGTGGTCATCAGATATCCTCCACTTGATCAATATAATCGCCGTACCCTTCGGCCCGCATGTCATCGCGATGCACGAAGCGAAGTGATGCGGAATTTATGCAGTACCGCAATCCGCCCCGATCACGTGGCCCATCGGGGAACACATGCCCGAGATGGCTGTCACCATGGTGGGAGCGGACCTCCGTGCGGATCATGCCGTGGGTTTCGTCGCGTAGCTCTTCGACATGGGCAGGTTCGATGGGTTTGGTGAAACTGGGCCAGCCGCACCCGCTTTCAAACTTGTCGGAAGATGCAAAAAGCGGTTCGCCAGAGACGATGTCGACGTAAATGCCCGGTTCGTGGTTGTCGAGATATTCGCCTGTGCCGGGGCGTTCGGTGCCGCTTTGCTGTGTCACGCGAAACTGCTCAGGCGTGAGCTTGGCAATCGCGTCGGCGGATTTGGCGTAGGTCGGCATGTTTCAGGCTCCTCTCTTCTGCGTTTGAACAAGATGGGCCTCAAACCTGCGTGGCGCCAGTGTGTATTTCACGCCACGCCGTAAACTGTGAACACGCACCAGAGGTTAAGTTTTTCTTATTTT
>JBMYXS010000064.1:0-20994 GCA_049608645.1 Pikeienuella sp.
ATGACCGCCATGAAAACCGTATCTTCCTTTGTCGCCGGGTTGCCGCAGTTGGACGTTGTTACCCTGTCTGAAGATTGGGCACTTGCAACGGCGCTGGAGAACCATTGGCGTTTGTTGGCTGATAGTATGGGTTTGCGGCCATCGGAATGGCTCGACCGTCAGGGCGACCGCATGTATGGGGCGGTTATTCAGCTTTCCACCAGCTTCGATCTGACCAATGTGATGCGGGAGGATGATGCGTTTGATGCCGAAACAACCTTCCTGTCGATTCGCAAACCGCATGCTCTGTCCTCAACCAAATTTGTCGTCGACGGCGTGGCTAAGGCAGAGGTACGTTTGCTGACCAGCTTCATTAAGCGTCAGGTTGCGGGCTCCAACAAGAAATTCTCCAAAGTGCGCGACATCTGGACGGCGGATGACTTCGCAGGTGAACTGGTTGATGATCTGCTGGATCAGCATCATGCAATGAAATCAGAACCTGACCGTGGCGAAGATGCGATGGTTTATGAAGCCAATCGCATTCAGGATTTCAACACCGCCGACTTCATGTATTTCAAGAACTATGTCCGCATCGCCAAGGCCGCTGAATGGCGCGCTGCCCGGGCTGCGGTTGCGGCGGGTGAACCTACCCACCTGAACGAAACGCGCGATTGTTTCTTTTATGGCAATGTGGACGACGGCCAGAATGTAACGTCAAAGGTGTTTACAGATGGTGAGACTTATCAAACCTCTCACCATTCCGATGATGGGCGGCGAATTTTCCTGACGCGCGGTGTGCGGAAACCCGTCGAAATCGCTGTAAGGTAACCGCCGCGTTGATTGCACGGGTCGAACCGGCAACAGCGACGCTTATGATCTGAGCAGAATGCAGGCGGCTCGGCCGTCTGCTTTCAGGGTATTGGCACCATCGGAGATACGGGCACCGCGTTTGACTTGTGTGGTGGCATTCCGGCCTTTGGGGTTGGGAAGCACCGCGATCAAACGCGCTGAATGGCGAAGCGACAGGTCAGCCGCCGATCGCCCGAACGCCGCTTGCGCGCCGGCCTCTGCGCCAAAGGTGCCTTCTCCAAACTCTGCGACGTTCAGATAGACTTCCATGATACGGCGTTTGGGCCATAGAGCCTCTATCAACAGGGTGAAGCCGACTTCGGCGCCCTTGCGCACCCAGCTTCTGTCTGGCCACAGGAACACGTTCTTGGCGACCTGTTGACTGATGGTGGAGGCACCGCGCCGCGCGCCACTTTCCAGCACCTTTTCGATTTCGGCAAAATCAAACCCCCAATGAGCGCAAAACCGGGCGTCCTCTGCTGCCATGGCTGCGCGGGGAAGATGTGGTGACATATCCTCCAGCGCCCGCCAGCTGCGCTGCACATGACCAAGGCGCGCCCATTCGGAGGCGATCAGCCAGGTGATTGGTGGGTTGACCCACCGATAGGCACCGACCCAAAGGGTAACAACCACCGCCAGCAAAACGAACATGCGCGCCAGAAACCGGAACAAGCGACGGATCATGTGCGCATCCTTGCCTTGGGAGAGTTTCGGCGCGGGGCGTAGCGAGCATATAACGACAAGGGGCCGCACATCGTGGCAAAGGGGTCAAAACCGCCTTCAACGTCAGGGGCTGAAAGATATTTCATGTGCAGGCCCATCGGCTGAAACCTTGTGCGCCAGTCGGCAGGATCAGCGCGAAAACGCCCGAACTTTGCTGATATGACGCGGGGGCTTTTGGCAGATTCAGGCAGGTTCGGTACCATGCAAAGTGGGTCAACCAACCCAAATGAAAACCAGTCGCGGGGGGCAGAAACGTCTGTCCAGAACACATTATCAGCCATTGCAACGGTCGAAACGTCAGCGGTGTAGCGATCTGCACCCGGCCCGCCACGGCTTGCGATAAACCCGGCCACCGACCCCAGCGTCAGCAGGCCAACACGCCGCCCTTCGAGCTGCGGCAAAGCCCGCGCCAAGGCCCGAACCGCCACCCATCCACCAAGTGAATGCCCAACCACCAGCACCTCATCAGCATCCGGGGGGGCTGTGGCAATGCGTGCGGCGAAGGCATCAAGCCGGGCATCCATTTCCGCCGCGGTTTTGTCTCCCTGTGCAAGCCTGAACATAAACTCAAAAAGCGCGAGCATGAGATGTGCGAAGGTGATGCGTTCGGCCCGGAAAGAGGCCCAAAGGCCCAACGCCACGCCGCCGATCAGGCTGATCACCCCGCCAAAAGGTATGTTAAGCAAGGACGTTGCCATCTTCAGCGGCAGATACCCAGCCGCAACAAAGAACAACGCCATTACAAAGGGGTAGAGCCACAGGCGCACCGGGCCTTTGCACCATGTTCGGGCACGTGCCACACCGCCAGAGGTCAGGAACCCCGCCCATGCGCTGAACCCCTGCCGCAATCGTTGCCACGCGGGGCGCGCGCGAAAGCGGTGAACGATGTCTTCATAGGCCAGAACCTCAAACGTGGTTTCCACACCGTCGGTATGTACTGTCCAGCCCACGGAAACATCTGATTTTGCCTCGATCGGGCCAGCTTTGCCTGTGCCAGCGGCCAAAATCAGGCGGCGGTAGCGTGCTGCTGTCGCGGGGTCAAAACCATAGGCATAAAAGACATGCCGCCGCCGGATTGGCGGATTTTCGTCTGGGAAGGGGGGTGGGGTTGGTGATGGGCCTGTCATGTGTTCAGACCTAACCTATGCGCGGGGTGCGAACAAACGGGTTTGGGTGGCGAGCCCTGGTTGTTCGCGATATCATCGCCCCATGTCCAATGACCCCAAAGATACAGGCAGCCTGAAGGCGGCTTATGACCTGAGCACACCCGAAGACAATCGCCGCCTCTACCGCGATTGGGCAGCGACTTATGATACGGGGTTCATGGTGGAGACGGGCTATGAATACCCGGCGCGCATCGCGGCCTTGTTTGAAGCGCGTGGTGGCGTTGGCCCGGTGCTTGATGTGGGGTGCGGAACGGGCGCGGTTGCACAAGCACTGCGCGTTCGCCCGGTTGATGGGGTGGATATTTCACCGGAAATGCTGGTGGCGGCCCGTGACAAAGGCATCTATCGCACTCTGATCGAGGCAGACCTGACCGCCACGCCGAAGCTGCCAAAGGCGCGTTATGCGGGCGTCGTCAGTGCCGGCACATTTACCCACGGCCATGTGGGGCCAGAGGCGCTGGAGATCCTGGTTCAAACGGCCCGCACAGGGGCATTGTTCGTTATTGGCATCAATGCGGAAATCTTTGCGCAGCAGCCTTTTGCTCAGATATTGGGTGGGCTGGTCGCAGATGGCGAAATCACCGAACCAGAAACGGTGGAGGGGCGCATATACAGCCGGGATGCGACCCATGAGCATGCTGATGACCTGTTCCGTGCTGTCGTGTTTCACCGAAAATGACATGGTTTTCACATTCATGTGGTGCCCCACCGTTTTGCGCGCGATTGACCCCCGAATGCGGTAGAAGGATAGTTGCCATCTGGGGGATTTGATGTTGTTTCCACGATCCATAGTGCGCCTGTGCGTTTTTCTGTTGTGCCTGAGTTTTGCGAGTGTTGGTTCCGCGCAGGTCTTGCTTGGCGGCAGCAGCAGCAGCGGCGACGGGCCGGTGAGTGCACCTGCCACCCTGACGCCAGAGATTATCGACGGCCTTCTGTCACGTCTGACCGATGCCGAGATTCGCGCGGCCTATCGGGAGGAATTGCAAAGGCAGGCTGCCGAACAGGCCGCTGGGGCAGATTCCGGTCGCACCTTTGACGAAATCGAACGCCGCTTTGCAGAGATGCGTGCCACGATATTTCAACGCACATCGCGCTGGGCGACGGCGATCTGGAACATCGGAGATCGCTCTGCGATTGTGGAGTCGCGGCGCGCAGAGGCAAAGAACGGCGTTGCTGTCATGCTTGTTGCTGCCGCCGGTCTGATCGGGCTTGGCGTGGCGGCGGCCCAGTTGGTTGGCGGGATAACAGCGCGGTGGCGGCTGTGGTTGATGGAACCTCATCGGCGGAGTTATTGGGACAAGGTCGTGCGGTCAGCGGCGCTCGGCGCGCTGGAGGTTCTGCCGATTATTGCCTTTGTCGTGGTGACGCGTCTGGCGGCACCTTTGATCGCTGATCAGTTGGGGCCGCTTTCGCGGATGATCTGGATTTATCACACGGGCGTCAGTTACGCGTGGCTGATGATCGTGTTTATCCGTCGTGCATTCGCGCCTGATGCACCTGATATCCGCATTGCGCGACTGTCTGATGATAACGCCCTGCGTCTGCACCGTTTGTTGCGCCGCGCGGTGCAAATCAGCGCCGTTGGCTGGTTGAGCGCGGGGCTGGCGTTGCATCTTGGCTACGGGTTCCCGCCTGCCATGATAATCAATGCACTGGCGGGGACGGCGATTGCAGCTCTGCTGCTATTGGCTGTTTCGCGCAACATGACGACCATTCGCACCGCCACAAGCGGTATTTTCGCCGGAAAAACAGACCCCGGCGCGTTTGAACGTATTCTGGTGAATGCGGCTCCGGTGTTGCTGATCCTTTATATCCTTGGCGCATGGGCGTGGTGGCTGGCGCACTGGCTTGAACAGGGGCGTCATCAGCTCGACGGGCCGCTCGGCACGTTGATGATCTATCTGTTGCTGCCGATTGCCGACCGTGTCGGGCAAGAATTGATCGGGTCTACCGTAACGGGGTATTCCGATATGGCGGAGCGGTTCCGCGCCGCGTTTCGCAGTGTGTGGCGCGTCCTGGTCGGTATTGGTGCGGCCTGGCTCGTGTTGCGCTTGTGGGACGTGGGTGCGCCGCAGATGATGGATGACGGGCCACAAGCGGCCTGGGTTGGTATCGCGACCAATGTGATTGTCGCGCTGCTGATCGGGTGGATCATCTGGCGTATGATCGGGGCGGCCCTGCACTATGAACGGCGCACATCTGATGCATCGGAGGATGTAGACCCCTCTGAAATTCCGTCGGCCTCGCGGCTTGATACGCTTACCCCTCTGTTCCGCAATGTGCTGTTTGCCTTCTTGGCGACCGTCATTCTGATGATCGTGCTGTCTTCGGTGGGGCTTGATATCGGGCCTTTGATCGCCTCAGCCGGGATCATCGGCATCGCGGTGGGTTTTGGCGCGCAGGCGTTGGTGCGCGATGTGCTGTCGGGTGTGTTCTTCTTGATTGATGATGCGTTCCGCGTGGGGGAGTACATCGAGCTTGATGACAATATGCGTGGAGAGGTTGAAAATATCTCAATCCGCTCCTTGCAACTCCGCCACCACAGGGGGGCGGTGATCACCATTCCGTTCGGGGAATTGCGCCAGATCACCAACCACAACCGTGACTGGATCATCTATAAGATGATGTTCCGGTTGGAGCCGGATACGGACCCGCAACACGTCAAGAAAACCGTGAAAAAGGTTGGCGCGGAGTTCATGCAACACCCTGATCATGGGCCAAAATTCATTGAACCGCTGAAATCACAAGGCGTCTATTTCATAGATGATGACAGCGCGCTGATGATCCGGGTGAAGTTCAAATGTAAACCACGCGCGCAGTTTGTTCTGCGCCGCGAGATTTACCATCGTTTGCGGACAGTATTTGCCGAACAGGATATCCGTTTTGCCCGCCGCAAGATTGAGGTGGTCGGCGCTGATGGGGAGCCTGTTGCTGATCCGAAAACGGCTGCTATTCCTGAGGACGTGTTAACCAAGCTGCCCCCGCCTGCGCCGACCTAAAGTGCTTCGTGCTTAACACGAAACGCGACAATCTTTCTCGCTGCTCGTTTAGCGAAACCAATGTTCCTGCCGTAACGAATAGATGCGGCGGGCCGTTGCCCGTGCGAGGCAAATGGGGCGGTCGGTCGTTACGATGGTACCTGCACCCCACCGGAGCATGTTCATGTTGCATTGTGCCGCGCGGTTCTTGCGCCACAGGTTTTCAGCCTCCAGGATATTCGCAAAATATTCCGATCCGGTAATTGAGCCTATCCCGACGGCGTCGCGCGCCGCGGCATGACCCCATTCCAGAAGCAACAGCGTTTGTTCCTGAAGCAGGATCTCAAGCACCTGTAGCTCACGGTTGAGGCATCGTGCTTCACCTACTCGGCTCCCTTCGGCTGAGCGTGCCAGGCATGGCTGGTAGGTAATACCTACGCAACTTTCGGCTGTTTGTTCTGATCGGGCAGCGGACAGGCATGTATCAAGCGCGCTGTAATCTGCTGCGTAAACATCATCGGTTTGCTGTTGGAGGTCGGCCTTTGCAACGGTTGCAATGGCAACAGCGAAACAAAGGGTGGTGAGGCGGGCGAGTATGGATGAAGGTTTCATGCTTTCTCGCCCGCCCCGATATGGTCATTTGATGCTCAATGCGGTGCCCTGTCAGGCAACGCCCACCGCCTCGCTGTCATCGAGTGGATGGCTGAGCCGTGTGAGCATTTCCTTAGGGCAGATCTGCCAGAAATCGCCGGCCGCACGATCCCAGTTGCGGAGGATATCCATTGCAAGTGGGCTGGCGGTTTCGGCAGCGTGCAGGGCGATCAGATCTTCGAGAACACCTGACCAATGCGCCGATGAAATACGGTTCCAGACGATATTGTCATCATTGGCCCGGCTTTCGAAGGTTTTGGCGGCATCGTAAACAAAGGCCATGCCCCCGGTCATGCCCGCGCCAAAGTTGTCACCAACCCGGCCCAGAATAACAGCGGTGCCCCCCGTCATATACTCACACCCGTTGGACCCGCACCCTTCGACCACCACAGTAGCACCGGAGTTGCGAACACAGAACCGTTCGCCCGCGCGGCCATTGGCAAGCAGCGTGCCGCCAGTCGCCCCATAAAGCACCGTGTTGCCGATGATGGTGTTCTCATGCGGTGTCAGCGGTGAGCCGAGCGGCGGTTGCACCGTGATGTACCCGCCCGAAAGGCCCTTGCCGACATAGTCATTGGCATCGCCATAAACCTCCAGTTTCAGACCCGGTGCCGCGAATGCGCCCAGCGATTGCCCGGCAGATCCGTTCAGCTTCACCGTCAGATGGTCTTTTTGCAGGTTGTTGTTCATCTTGAACCGGCGAACGATGTGGGATGATACCCGCGTGCCGATGGTCCGCAGCGTGTTCTGCACAGTGTAGCTCAACTGCATCTTTTCGCCGTCCTTGAAGAACGGCTGTGCATCGGCCACGATCTGTGCGTCCAGCGTATCCGGCACATCATTGCGCGGCTTGTTCATCGGATAGGTCAGGTCGGCGCCTTCATCCACACGCACGAGCATGGGGTTAAGGTCCAGATCATCAAGATGCGCCGCGCCACGGCTGACCTGCGCCAGCAAATCCGCCCGCCCGATGATCTCATCCATGGAGCGCGCGCCAATCTCCGCCATGATTTCGCGAATTTCGGTGGCGAGGAACGTGAACAGGTTCACGACCTTGTCCGCCGTACCGGTGAATTTTTCGCGCAGCGCCGGGTCTTGCACGCAGACGCCTACAGGGCAGGTGTTTGACTGGCACTGACGCACCATGATGCAGCCCATCGCAACCAATGCGGCGGTGCCGATGCCGTATTCTTCGGCCCCCATCATCGCGGCGATCACAATGTCACGGCCCGTGCGCAGGCCCCCGTCGGTGCGCAGTGTCACACGGTCACGCAATTTGTTGAGTGCGAGCACCTGATGTCCTTCGGTCAGGCCCATCTCCCACGGCAGACCGGCGTATTTGATCGAGGTCTGGGGGGATGCCCCGGTGCCGCCATTATGGCCCGAAATCAGGATCACATCGGCCTTGGCCTTTGCCACGCCCGCCGCGATCGTACCCACACCGGAGGAGGCAACGAGTTTCACGCACACCTTGGCTTCGGGGTTGATCTGCTTGAGGTCATAGATCAGCTGCGCGAGGTCTTCGATGGAATAGATATCGTGGTGCGGTGGCGGTGAAATCAGCGTCACGCCCGGCGTCGAATGGCGCAACTTGGCGATCATTTCGGTGACTTTGAAGCCGGGTAACTGTCCGCCCTCGCCGGGTTTGGCACCCTGCGCGACCTTGATCTCCAACTCCGTACACTGGTTCAGGTATTCAGCCGTAACACCGAAGCGGCCAGAGGCAACCTGCTTGATCTTGGCTGACGGGTTGTCGCCATTAGGTTCAGGGTGGAAATGCTTCGGGTCTTCACCACCTTCGCCACTGTCGGATTTTGCTCCGATGCGGTTCATCGCGACGTTCAACGCCTTATGTGCCTCCGGGCTAAGCGCGCCCAATGACATGCCGGGCGTTACAAAGCGTTTGCGGATAGAGGTGATGCTTTCCACATCATCAATCGGCACAGAGTCGCGAAGCGGTTTGAAATCGAGCAAATCGCGCAAGTGGATCGGCGGCTGGGCCTGCATCCCCTCTGAGTAGGATTTGAACGCTTCGTAGGATCCAGTATCGCACGCCTTCTGCATCTGATGCAGCAGGTTCGCACCCCAGGCGTGCGTCTCTCCCTGGCGGCGGAACTTGTAGATACCACCAATGGGCAGGGCTTCGGCACCTGCGCGATAGGCTTTGGCGTGCACATCTGCGGTTTTCTTTTGAATGCCGCTGACACCGATACCTGAAATGCGCGAATGCATGCCGGGGAAATATTCAGCCACCATGGCGCGCGAGAGGCCGACAGCCTCAAAATTCAGGCCGCCGCGATAGGAGGAGATAACCGAAATCCCCATCTTGGACATGATTTTCAAAAGGCCCTGATCAACCGCTTCACGGAACCGCATCGCCGCATCAGCGAGCGACATATCCAGCAAGCCCTTGTCGATCCGCGCTGCGAGGCTGTCTTGTGCCAGATAGGCGTTCACGGTGGTCGCGCCTGCGCCGATCAGCACGGCAAAATAATGCGGGTCGATACATTCAGCCGAACGCACGTTGATAGAACAGAATGTACGCAGTCCCTGGCTCACCAGCCATGAATGCACCGCAGAGGTCGCAAGGATCATCGGCATGCCGACATTATCGGCATCAACGCCTTCGTCGGTCAGAATGATATGCGCCGCCCCGGCACGCACGGCCTGTTCGGCGTCATAGCGAATACGCTCCAGCTCCTTGCGGAGCACATCATCATCGGCCCTTGCCGGGAAGAGGCATGAAATTTCCGCTGCCTGATCGCCAAAGGCCGCTTTCATCGCCGCGAACTGACCGTTGGAGACAACCGGGCTTTCGAGCGTGATGATGTCGATTTGCGCGGAGGTCTGGTCGAGCACGTTCTTGAGATTACCGAACCGGGTCTTCAGGCTCATCACGCGATGTTCGCGCAAGCTGTCGATGGGCGGGTTGGTCACCTGGCTGAAGTTCTGGCGGAAGAAATGGCTCAGCGGGCGGTATTTGTCAGAAAGCACGGCAGAGGGCGTATCATCACCCATGGAGCCGATTGCCTCCTTGGCGTCTTCCGCCATCGGGTGAAGGATGGTTTCCAGTTCTTCAATCGAATACCCGGCGGCAATCTGACGGCGGCGCAGCTCTTCCCCTTCAAACAGGCGCGGCTCCGGTGATCCGGCGAGGGTGGATTCCAGATCGTTTATTGCGCCAACCCACTCACCAAAGGGGTCAGCAGCGGCCAGTTCGTCCTTCAGTTCCACATCATGCAGCAGGCGGCCATTCACCATATCGACCGCAATCATCTGGCCCGGACCGAGCGCGCCTTTTTCTACAACGGTACGCTCATCAAACGGCACCATGCCAGCCTCAGACCCGGCACAGAGCAACCCATCGCCCGTGACAACATAGCGGATCGGCCGCAGACCATTACGGTCGGCACCTGCCATCACCCATTGGCCATCGGTACAGGCAACAGCCGCGGGGCCGTCCCATGGTTCGATGACCGAGTTTGAATAGGCATACATCGCGCGCCATGCATCGGGCATGTCGGTGGCATTCTTTGACCATGCTTCGGGGATCAACATGGTTTTGGCCATCGGCGCGTTTCGCCCGGCGCGCACCATCACTTCGAATACTGAATCCAAGGCGGCACTGTCTGATGACCCGCCCGCCACGATGGGTTTGATGTCTTCGGACAGATCGCCAAAGGCGTTGGAGGCCATGCGAATCTCATGGCTTTTCATCCAGTTGAGGTTGCCTTTCAGCGTGTTGATCTCGCCATTATGGGCAAGCATGCGGAACGGCTGGGCCAGCCACCATTGGGGGAAGGTATTCGTGGAATACCGCTGGTGGAAAATGGCAAATGCGCTTTCAAAGCGATCATCCATCAGGTCGGGGTAGAAAACCGCAACCTGCTCTGCCAGCATCATGCCCTTGTAGATCACCGAACGGCACGACAGGGAGCAGACGTAGAACCCGTTCACCTGTGCCTGTGCAGCAGCCTTTTCAGCGCGGCGGCGGATGACGTAAAGCTCGCGCTCGAACCGCTCTTCATCCACGCCTTTGCGGTTGGCGATAATGATCTGTTCAATTTCGGGCCGGGTGGCGTTGGCCTTTTCGCCAAGGCAAGACACATCGACCGGCACCTGACGCCAACCATAGATGTAATAGCCCATGCGCAGCACTTCGGTTTCCATGATCGTGCGGCAGATTTCCTGCGCGCCAAAGTCGGTGCGCGGCAGAAAGACCATACCGACGGCAATCAGTTCATCTTCAACCGGTTCATGGCCCGTGCGGCGGATCTGATCCCAGAAGAACCCGACGGGGATCTGTACATGGATGCCTGCGCCATCGCCGGTTTTTCCGTCTGCATCGACCGCGCCGCGGTGCCAGATCGCTTTCAGTGCATCAATGCCGTTTTCAACAACCTGCCGACGTGGTTTGCCGTCAACGGAAACCACCAGACCGACGCCGCATGACGAATGTTCGTCTGTTTCACGATACATGCCATCGGCGGCGAGTGCTGCACGGCTCGCCTCATGGGTGCTGGCCCAAGCGTCATCATATTTGGTCATGTGTCGTCTCCTGTCTGGGCGCGGCCCACGTGGCGCGCCGGTCGTCCTGGTATGTGTGTTCAGCTATTCTGCGCGAGGTATTCTGCCAGTTTGGCAAACTCCTGCGCTTCGGTAGATTGTGTTGCGCCTTCAAAGGGCGGTTGCCAGTCAGCGCGGCGATCTGAGAATATCTCATGGGTGACGCGCAGACCCGTGCGCCCCGCCAGCATTCCCGCCGCGATGGAGGACACGTCACCCCCCTGCATGCGCCAGTAAAGCGTTGTGCCACAGGTGGCGCAAAACCCCCGCTCCCCATGGGCGCTGGCGTGATAGTGGCTGATGTTGTCGTCGCCCTTGATGGTGGCATCGGCGATGCGCACGACATAATAAGGTGAGCCACCTGCCCACGTCTGACACTGCACGCAATGGCACGCCTGTATCTCCGGCGTGGCCATCACACCGGAGATTTCAACAGCGCCGCAGAGGCATTTTCCCTGAACGATCTCGGTCATCATCCCTCCGGTGGTGCGAACAGGGCAAACATCTCGTCGCCTGTCATCGTTTTACGCTCACCCGCGAAGGCATAGGCGGCGGGTTTGCGGTCGATGAAAATTTCTTCGGTCATTTCCAGGCCGGACCAATCGGTCAGCGTTCCCGCGCCGAAATGGAACTCGCCCTGCATGGGGCCGGGCGCGGTAACACGGTAGAACATGGATGACCCGCATTTTGAGCAGAACGCCCGCTCCGCCCATTCCGATGATTTGAAGATCGTCAGGTGTTCCTCGCCATGCAATGTGGCTTCACTCGCACCTGCCTGCACGCCGATAAAGGCGCCGCCGGACCATGCCTGACAAGACCCGCAATGGCAGGCCCCGACCGCTTTTTGATCTTTGTTGATTGTATAGCTGACCGCGCCGCAGAGGCATTTTCCATTCAAAGCCATGGGATATTCCTTTCATGTTGCACGTGGGGAATATGCCCGCTGCCTGCTGACATTTTCTGGCAGTATGTCATGCGGCTACCCGCAATGGTCTGCGGGGGCGGAACCCGGCACTTTTCATCAGAATACGCACCCGACGGCGACGCCCTTCGAAAACCGCCTGCGCCAGGGGGTGCTGTATCTTCTCGGCCTTGAGAAACCGCCCGACACCATGGGCAAGGCCGGGCCTGATGAAATGGGCGATGGCACGATGGCGGGGGAACGCGGTCACTTGCGGCAACTCACGCCGATGCCCGCCATGTAACACGGTATATTGGGTCTGGTCGACGAAACGCCCCTCCAACGTCGGGTGGATGAAGGTTTCGATCTGTTCGATATACCCACGCCAACGCCATTCATCAGGGTTAATGGCAGGATCAACCGCGTATTGCGGGCTAAAGGCCAGCGCGCGGTCGATGCGCGTGAAATAGGGCAACATAAGTGCCATGAACCCGCCCATCGAATTGCCGATAGTGGTGATCACGCTTGCCTTCACGCGTGCGGCTTCTGCCTCAACGATTGCGATGATTTGTTCCAGCAGGCCCGGTGCATTCAACCAGGACCGCCTTTTGTCCATCACGTAGAGCGCGGGGTGCCGCCCGTTGTCGGTCGCCGTCATAATGAATTCTTCGGGCTGGCAGGTGCTGCCGTCCACGCCGATTCCCGAAAAACTGATCACCAAACAGCCGCTTTCCCCGTCCGTACGCGTTACGCGCAGGCCGTCATCGTCATGGACGAGATGGAGGGGGAGCAACTCTGCCATATTTATTCAGCGGCGACCGATGCTGCGCCATTGAACTGTTCGGCAATCGCATCAGCCGCTTCGCGACCATCGCGAATGGCCCAAACAACCAGCGACGCACCACGCACGATATCGCCCACCGCGTAAACACCGGGAAGCGAGGTTTGCTTGGTGCGGAAATCGGCCATGATGGTGCCCCAGCGGGTAACCTCAAGCCCCTCGGTGCCCCATAGCTGCGTGAGCGCCTCTGGCTCAAACCCGAGCGCCTTGATCGCAAGGTCCGCTTTCAGCGTTTCGTCAGAGCCTTCGATCTCTTCCGGGGTTTGGCGACCGGTCACATCGGGTGCACCAAGACGCATGCGAACGGCCTTGACGCCCGTCACATTACCATCGCCCGCGAACCCTTTTGGGGCGGTCAGCCATTCAAACTGAACGCCTTCTTCCTCAGCATTTTCCACTTCGCGCTGGGAGCCGGGCATGTTGGCGCGGTCACGGCGGTAGAGGCATTTGACCGATTTTGCGCCCTGCCGAATGGCGGTGCGCACGCAGTCCATCGCGGTATCACCACCGCCGATGACAACAATGTCCTTGCCTTCTGCGTTCAACTCTCCGCTGTCAAATTCAGGTACAGCATCGCCAAAGCTTTTGCGGTTGGAAGCGGTCAGATAGTCGATAGCCTGAACGATACCGCCCAGACCAGCGCCCGGGCCGCCGATATCGCGCGATTTATAGACACCCGTCGCGATCAACACCGCATCATGCTTGGCCCGCAGGTCTTCGAAGCTGATATCGACACCGACATTGCAGTTAAGAACGAATTTCACACCGCCTTTTTCAAGCTGTTCATTGCGCAGCATCACCACGTCTTTTTCAAGCTTGAACCCCGGAATACCATAGGTCAGCAGGCCGCCGGAACGGTCATAACGGTCATAGACGGTAACTTGAAACCCCATGCGGCGCAGGCGGTCAGCGGCGGCAAGGCCACCAGGGCCAGCACCAATGATACCGACGCTTTCGGCGCGCTCGGTCGCGGGTTCAATCGCATCGACCCAGCCCTGATCAAAGGCAAGATCAGTCAGATATTTTTCGACCGCACCAATGGTGACAGTGCCGTGGCCGGACTGTTCAATGACGCAGTTACCTTCGCACAGTCGATCCTGCGGGCAGATGCGGCCACAGATTTCGGGAAAGGTGTTGGTGGCCTGTGACATCTCATAGGCTTCGCGCAAGCGCCCCTCGGCGGTCAGTTTCAACCAATCGGGGATATTGTTGTGCAGTGGGCAATGAGACTGACAGAACGGCACGCCACACTGGCTGCAACGCGAAGACTGCTCAGCCGCTTTTTCAGCAGCGAACTGGCGATAGATCTCACCAAAATCTTCGCGCCGTGCATCGGCGGCCCGTTTCTCGGGGGTCTGGCGGTTGACCGTGGTGAATTTTAGCATGTTCTGGGCCATCAGGCGCCTCCCTAGGCAAATCGAAGGTCGTGTTTATCCAAGTGCCCTGGGGATTAAAAGTCATATATGTTGACCTAAATGATGAAAATCCATGATGATCGGCCCTTGATTTCAGAATTTTCGGTGAATTTGGTAATCAAATGATACCTATATTGCACCCGTAGATGGTACCATCGGACTGTGGTAACGGTCCTGACAGGATAAGATTTGTGGGCGGAAAGCTGCCCAGAGGATGCATATGCCCCTGTTTCACCTGATAATAATTGCCTTAATTCAAGGTGTTACGGAGTTTCTTCCGGTGTCGTCATCGGGGCATCTGGCGCTTTACCCGCTATTGAGCGGTGCGCCGGATCAGGGGTTGTCGCTGGATGTCGCGGCCCATGTGGGGACATTGGGCGCGGTGATCCTTTATTTTCGCCATGATGTCGCAAAGGCGGCGCGTGGCACGGTTTTCCTGTTCATGGGGCGGTTGGAGGGGGCTGATGCACGATTGGCGCTGATGCTGATTCTGTCCTCTATTCCACTTATGGCGGCTGGTGTTGCCTTGTCGGTTCTGGGGCTGACAGACGTGCTGCGCTCTATCGCGGTTATTGGCTGGGCCACCATCGTGGGTGGTGTGCTGTTGTTGTGGGCTGACGGTCAGGAACAGCGCAAACCGGGCGATGCGTGGACGTTGCGCGATGCGATGGCGATGGGAATAGCGCAGGTGTTTGCATTGATTCCGGGCGCGAGCCGTTCGGGCGTGACGATGACCATGGCGCGGTGGCTGGGCTATGACAGAACCGGTGCCGCGCGGTTGTCGATGTTGATGTCTATTCCTGCGATCATTGCGGCGGGGGGGTATACGGGCATCAAACTGGTGCGCGCGGGCGATCTATCGCTTGGTACGGATGCAGCCATTGCCTTGGCACTGTCGTTCATCGCGGCCTTGTTGGCCTTGGCGGTGATGATGCGCATGTTGCGCACATGGTCGATGCGCCCCTTTGTGTTCTATCGGTTTGCGCTTGGCGCGGCGCTTTTGTGGGTTGCCTACGCATAGGGCGTACCACCGAATAGGTTTTGTGACTGTGCAGATATGTGCAGCGGGGCAGGCGGCCCCTGATCAGAACATCAACGACCAAAGTGGCGGAGCGGTGATTGTGACGGACCAGTCAAACATAGCGAACCGTATTGACCGGCAGCGCCCCGACGCGCCGGCGCTTGCCGCCTATGGCCAATACAAAATCGGTGTTCGCACGCTTGAGGTGGTCAATCCTGACCAGTTTGACATGGTGAAGATCGACCCATCGCACCCCAGGCCCGACTCGTTTCCAACCTATGACCGTCGTTTGACGGTAGAGGTGTGGTATCCCGCCGCCGCAGATGCGCAGGGCGACACGTCATTTCCGGCTTTGCTGCGGGATGGGGAAACAATCGCGATGCTTTCGGGGCGCGCGATGCGTGATGCCGCGCCGCAGGCCGCGGGGTGTTTTCCGTTGGTGATCCTGTCACATGGCTATCCGGGCAATCGTTATCTGATGGCCCATCTGGCGGAAAATATCGCCTCCAAAGGGTATGTCGTGGCCGCCGTTGATCACCGGGACAGTACCTATGATGATCAGGGTGCATTTGGATCGACACTGGTAAATCGCCCCATCGACCAGTCGTTTGTGTTGGACCAAATGGCGGAGCTGGCAGCGGGTGATGGGTTTCTTGGGGGAATGATTGATGCAAATGCGAGCGCGCTGATCGGCTATTCCATGGGCGGATATGGTGCGCTGATCACCGCTGGTGCGGGTGTCACCGATACTGCCGTCGACTACGAATGGGGCGCACCGCATGGCACTTTGGCCATTCATCGCGCGGGCGCTGCCAGCCACCGTGCCCTGCAAGACCCGCGTATCAAGACAGCCATTGCGATTGCGCCTTGGGGGGCAACCTATGGGGTTTGGGACGCTGATGGCCTTGGTGGTGTGAACATACCCACGATGTTTATTGCCGGGTCTTGCGATGATGTGTCAGGGTATCAGCCCGGTGTGCGGTCACTCTGGGAAGGCGTGACAAGCGTTGATCGCGCCTTGCTGACCTTCGAAAACGCAAACCACAATGCCGCCGCCCCCATCCCGGCACCTTTTGAAAGCTATGTCCATTCCCGCACCCTTGGTTGGGGGGTGTTCGAGCATTACGCTGACCCTGTGTGGGACACGGTGCGCATGAACAATATCACCCAGCATTTTGTTTCGGCGTGGCTTGGCAAATATCTAAAGGGCGATGGCGACATGGACGCCTATCTTGACCTTGTTCCCATCGCCCGCGACGGGAAATGGGTGAAAGGCAAGCACGGGCAACCCGGTGAAGGGCATAGCTATTGGAAAGGCTTCGCAGACCGCACCGCTGCGGGATTGAGGTTTGAAACCCTTCGGGCTGGTGACAGCCCCCGATAGGCCCGCTGGCACGTTCAATATCGCCGCTCTATGTTGCGGCGGGCCGGGACGCTGCCTTGGCGATCACTTCCCAATAGTTTCGCCCGATTTCCATATTCGGCCCGTGCCCTTTTTCAAGCATCAGGGCGTGAAGTTTGGGTAGGTTATGACAGGGAATATGCATCACCAGATGATGTTCCAGATGATAGTTCACCCAATAGGGGGCCAGGATCAGGCTCATCAATGGTCCGGCTTTGGTGGTGCGCACGTTGCGTAGCGGGTTGTCGGAAAATTCAACCACGCCATGCTCCGCGATGTTACGGATCCGCAGGACAAGCTGGTACCACGTCAGCAGGGGCAGCGCCCAGAATGCGAACCACCACCACCAGTCACCGACCGCCCACATGATTGCAAAGATGATCGCATTGGCAATCAACGCGCGCCCCAGAACCGGGCCAGAAAAGGCCTGCGCAAGGTCCTGCGATGATGGTTGCCCCTCAACCTCTCCGGCCATCTTGAATGCGAACATGATTTGTTGTGACCGCTGACGAAACCCGGTTTGCCCGGTGATATCGCGGATCATCTTGCGGCGCAGGCTCGCCCTGGTGGTTGGAAAGGGGCGGGACAGCTTCAGGTCGGGGTCTTTGTCAGTTTGGGTAAAGCGATGATGTTGCAGATGATAAGTGCGATATTCGCGCATATCGGCAAGTATCACCCGCCCGCAAAGCCATTCACCGACCCATTCGTTCAACGCCCGGCTTTTGAACAATGCCGAATGCGCCGCTTCATGCATCAGGATTGCAAGGCCAAGCTGGCGCGACCCGATCAGCACAACGGCAAGAACAAATGTAAACGGGTTCGGCCAGACCGCGAACACAGCCAACGCGGCGGCTATGATCCCATAGCAATGGAGCATCAGCAAAATGCCCCACAGATCAGACCGTTTGGCGAGAGGCCGGATTTCATCCGGTGTCAGAAATGCCTTACCAGGTGTCATGCTATCCCTCCCCGCAAATTCGTGGCCCTATATCAACCGTGGAAGTTTGCTTTGCGCTTTTCGAGAAACGCGTTGATACCTTCCTTGCCCTCGGCACCGCCCAGCGCGGTTCCGATGCCCTGGGCCTCTGCTTCAAGCTGTTCTTCGAGCGAATTGGTCTGGGCTTGCCCAAGAAGCCCTTTGATGGCGGCCATCGAATGTGGTGCGCCATTTGCAATCTCTGCGGCCCATTCCAGCGCCGCGTCGACGGCCACAGGGGCAATCCGGTTGATAAAGCCCGCTTGATAAAGGCGCGCCGCTGGCATCTTGCCGCCCGTGATCGCCATTTCGGCAGTCAGTTGCGGGGGCAGACCCCGGCCATAGAACCACGTGGCCCCGCCATCTGGCGTCAGACCGATTTTCACATAGGCCAGGATCACATAAGCATCTTCTGCGGCAACGATCAGGTCACATGCGGCGGCAAGCGAGGCCCCTGCACCCGCCGCGCCGCCGTCAACCGCTGCGATAACGGGCTTGGGGCAGGCACGAATGGCGCGGATCAAGCCATGAAGGCGATCCACCCCTTCGCGCCGCCCGGCGAAATCTTTTTCAGAGCGCGCCTTCAGGCCTTTCAGGTCCCCCCCCGCGCAGAAAAAATGCCCCGCACCTGACAGGACCACGGCACCAACATCATCCCCTGCCGCGTCAAGCGCAGCGATAACCGCGTCGTAATAATCAAAGTCGAGCGCATTACGCTTGTCAGGCGCATTGTTGATCAGATGCAGAACGCGGCCATGGCGTTCGGTCAGGACGCGGGTCATCAGGTCGTCTCCAGTTTGCCTGTCAATGTCATTGGCACCTTGGTCTGTCTAACGTACCGGGTGCGATAATGCAGGGAGAAATGATGGCGCGCGGGGCGCTCGAACTGCAACCGCATGTTCTCATCCCTGCTTTATCCGAGACGTTGTAATCGTTGTTGGGAGCCGGTCTTGAAGCTGAGGAAACCGCCGCCCCCGTCATGCTGTGCGGTACAATATGATGGGCGATATGCTTGCTTCGTGCCGAAAGCACCGTGTTGGCGTAACTCTCGTGCGCGCCAAGGTCTGTCATTACGCACGCGGCAACGGTGTCGCCGCGTGCGAATGGCTTCAGATCAGGCCGCTTCACGGCTCATCTCAATGAACCGGGCGAGGTGGAAATCCTCATCACCCAGCGTATGGTCCAGCATCACAAGGCGCTTGGCGTAATGCGGCGCGGAATATTCCCACGTCATTGCAATACCGCCATGAAGCTGGATCGTTTCTTCTGCGATCAAACGTGCAACCCGGCCGGTCAGGTTCTTGGCCGCCGACAGGTTGGCTTCGCGTTCGGCACGTGGCGCATTCAGGCTGTCTGCGGCCAGCATCGTCAGGCTGCGGGCCTGCTCGATGGCGATGCACATTTCCACCATGCGGTGTTGCAGGGCCTGAAACTTGCCGAGATTCACGCCAAACTGTTTGCGTTGCTTGAGGTAATCCAACGTCACGTCGCGGCAAACCTCCATCAGGCCAAGGGCTTCGCCGCACAGCGCAAGAACGCCACGACCCAGCGTGACCTCCAGCCGATCATATCCGCCGGGCAATTCTTCGCCCGCTGCACCGTCAAAGGTGATCTCTGCGGCTTGCCCACCTTCAACCATGCCGTATGCGCGGATCGAAACGCCCGGGTCTTTTGCATCCACAAGATACAGTGACAGACCATCGGTGCTGTCGACGTCGCCGGAAGAGCGGGCAGAGACGATCAGCTTGTCCGCCGTGCCCCCGTTGATCACCACTGTTTTGGCACCGGTGATCTTACCGCCCTCAGCCTTGGTCGAAACGCGGCTGTATTCATATCGCGCATCAGCTTCGGAATGGGCGAGAGCAAGGTGGATTTCGCCGCTGATCACCCCTTCGAGCACATCATCCTTGCCCGCACCGATCAGCGCGCCCGCGCCCAGAATGCCTGTTGCAAAAAACGGCTCAACGACGAGACCGCGCCCAAGAGCTTCGAACACAACGGTGATGTCTTCGCCCGCACCGCCAAAGCCGCCTGCCTCTTCCGGCAACAGGGCGCCAATGGCCCCAAGCTCGGCAAATTGTGTCCACATGGCAGGATCAAAGCCGCCATCCATCTTTGCGGCAGCGTGGCGTTTATCAAGCGGGTATTCTTCACGTACGAACCGCGTCAGCGTGTCCGTCAGCATGCGGCGTTCTTCTGAAAGCTGGAAATCCATTACAGGCCGAGCCCCATTTTCGAGATGATGTTCTTCTGGATCTCGTTGGATCCACCAAAGATCGTGATCTTGCGGTTGTTGAAATAGTTCGACGCTTGCGCCATCGCGCCCTCTGGCCCGATTGGTTCCTCGTTCCAACCTTCATCAAAGGCTTCGGGAATGAATGGCAGGGCGTGTGGGCCAACAGCGCGGCGCATCAGGTCGGTCAGTTCCTGACGGATCTCCGTGCCTTTGATCTTGAGCATGGAGCTTTCCACGCCCCCTGCGGCACCACCCTCTGCGGCGGCAACCGTGCGCAGGTTGAAGACATCCATCGCCATGAGGTCAATCTCAACCTTGGCCATACGCGCGGCGAAGAACGGATCTTCGTTAAGCGGCCTGCCGTTGGATTTCTGCCGTTTGGCAACGCTTTTGAGGTGGTCCATGGCCTGACTGGAATAAGGAACCCCGGCAATCCCGGTCCGCTCATAAGTCAGCAGGAATTTCGCGAGCGTCCAGCCCTTGTTCTCTTCGCCAACAAGATTGGCGACAGGCACACGCACGTCGGTGAGGAACACCTCGTTCACCTCATGCTCCCCATCGAGCGTGATGATCGGGCGGATTTCGACGCCGGGCGTGTCCATCGGCACGAGGATAAAGGAGATCCCCTCCTGCGGTTTGCCCTCTTTCGAGGTACGGCAAAGGCAGAAGATATGGTCAGCGATGTGGCCGAGTGTCGTCCACGTCTTCTGGCCGTTGATGACGTACTCATCACCATCGCGCACCGCCGTCGTTTTCAGCGAGGCAAGGTCAGACCCCGCGCCGGGTTCTGAATACCCCTGACACCACCAATGCTCAGACGTCAGCATCTTTGGCAGATAGTGCGCCTTTTGCTCCTCCGAGCCATATTTGATCAGGACGGGGCCAAGCATGTTCACACCAAACGGGATGATGCGCGGGGCGTTCGCGAAAACGATTTCTTCGTGAAAGATATGCGCCTGCACGGGTGTCCAGCCAGTGCCGCCGTATTCCTTTGGCCAATGCCACGCCAGCCACCCCCGGTCATTCAGCAGTGTATGCCATTCAACCAGATCAGCCTTGGTCAAACGGATGTCATTGGCGATTTTTGCGGAAAGGCTGGGGCGCAGGTTTTCTGCAAGAAAGGTACGAACCTCCTCGCGAAACGCCTGTTCCTCGGCGGTGTAATTCAGGTCCATCGTGGTCTCCTTTTCATCCGACGCGCGTACGGCGAACATTTGTCAGGAAAATAGCGTGGAGTGATGCCGTGGGCCAGAGTTTAGTGAGGGGCGTGACGATAACGTCACGTAAGTG
>JBMYXS010000065.1:0-20672 GCA_049608645.1 Pikeienuella sp.
GTGATCATGGTCATCGAACAGTGCGCCCTCACGGAAGGGCAAGGTTTGAATGTCTTTCACCTGCATGACAGCTATCGTTCTTGCGGTGGGTGCCAGTGTGTCGATCGCGCGGTCCAGCCAGGGTGTCAGGGCCGGACCAACCCAAAACACAAGATCGGCACCGGCCAGCGCACGCGCCTCTGACGGGGCCATCGCATAGCCATGCGGGGATGCGCCGGGCCTGAGCAATAATTCAGGTGTTGCGGTTTGGCCCATTACGGCGGCGACAAGTGAATGAACCGGCGCGATATCTACGGCAACCTTTGGCGCGGCTGTCGCACCACCACACGCGACGAAAAGCAGCGCAGCAAAAGCAGAGGAAATTTTGGGGGGCACGTGACACGTCCTTCATTGGGCTGTAATGTTATTCTGTAACATGATATATTATAACATTGGCTGAGCATCAAGACAGCGAAAGGCGAAGACATGTCAGACGGCGAAAAAACTGCACATGACCACGACCATGGGGCCTGTATTGCACGGGTCTTGGATGAAGTGGTCGCCGTAAGCGCCGAAGGCACAGCCCGCTTTACCCCGGTCCGTCGCCGTGCGTTGGAAATATTGCTGGAAAGCCATACCGCCCTTGGCGCCTATGACCTTTTGAAGCGACTGGACGCAGACGGGTTTGGCGCGCAGCCGCCTGTGGCCTATCGGGCGTTGGATTTTTTGGTTGAGCACGGTTTTGCCCACAAGATTGAACGCCTGAACGCGTTTGTGGCCTGTATGCACCCGCGTGAGGGGCACGACCCGGCGTTTATGATTTGCCGCGCTTGTCATTCAGTGGCCGAAACCGCCGCCGATCCAGCGTTGGACAAAAGGGCCGCCGCCCTTGGCTATACCGTTGAAACCCGTGTGGTGGAGATGGAGGGCCTGTGCCCCAAATGCCAGATGACTGACCTGCCCGCCCCGGCTGACGGGGCAAGCGCATGAGCCTTGTTTGCGCCGAGGGGCTGACCGTGGTGCAAGGCGGGCGCACCGTGTTGCAGAATGTTGATTTCACCCTCAAGCGGGGTGAGATCGTCACGATTGTTGGTCCGAACGGATCAGGCAAATCAACATTGCTGCGCGCCCTGATTGGTGCCTTGCCGCCCGCGCAGGGAACGGTGACGCGGGCTGCGGGGTTACGTGTCGGGTATGTGCCGCAACGGCTTCACCTTGATCAGACCATGCCGATGACTGTGCGCCGGTTCTTGAATGCACCCCGTCATGCGACCGCTGCGGCGCTGGCCGAAACAGATGTTGCGAATCTTGCGGGGCGGCAGCTTTCCGCATTATCGGGCGGGCAGTTACAGCGCGTTTTGCTGGCCCGCGCATTGACCGTTTCGCCCGATGTGTTGATTCTCGATGAGCCGACGCAAGGGCTGGACCAACCTGGTGCCGCGGCATTCTATCGTTTGATCGAAGCCTTGCGTACCCGCACGGGTGCGGCTGTCTTGATGGTCAGCCATGACCTGCATGTTGTGATGAGCGCATCTGACCGGGTCATTTGTCTGAATGGGCACATCTGTTGCGAAGGTGCGCCAAGCCTTGTGTCGTCAGCGCCGGAATACAGGGCGTTGTTCGGGCACGGCACGGGTGGTGCCCTCGCGCTTTATCAGCATGAACATGATCACAACCATGACCACAATCACGATGATGGGCACGATCACGGCCAGACGCATAGCCACGCGCATGCCCATGGAGCAGATCAAAGGCACAATCACCAGCACAGCGACCAGCACGGGGCAGCGGAATAATGCTCGATGATTTCTTTTTGCGTGCCCTGTTGGCCGGGCTTGGCGTGGCGTTGGCGGCTGGGCCGCTCGGGTGTTTTGTTGTGTGGCGGCGCATGGCCTATTTTGGAGACGCGACGGCGCATGCCGCCATTCTGGGGGTGGCCTTGTCGCTGGCGACCTCTTTGCCGGTGACGCTCGGCGTCATGCTTGCGGCGGTTGCCATGGCGTTGACGGTGGCGTCGCTGTCCGGGCGCGCTTTCACCACGGATACGATTCTTGGCGTCGCCTCTCATGGGGCGTTGGCCGTGGGGCTGGTTGCCGTGGCGCTCACAGCGCCGCGCGGTGTGGATGTCGAGGCGTTCCTGTTTGGTGAGATTTTGGCGGTTAGCCGTATCGACCTTGCGATCATCTGGGGGGGGGCGTTTGTTGTGCTTGCCTTGCTGGCATGGCGCTGGCGCGGGTTGTTGACCGCAACGCTCAGCCCTGACCTTGCCTACGCCGATGGGCATGACCCACGGCGGGAGCAACTGATCCTGACACTTGCATTGGCAATCACTGTCGCGGTTGCCCTAAAGGTTGTCGGCGCATTGCTGATCACGGCCATGCTGATCATTCCCGCCGCCGCTGCCCGGCCTTTCGCGCGGACGCCGGAGGTTATGGCCGCCCTTGCAATCCTGATCGGGTGGGGTGCTGTATATGGGGGGCTGAGCGCCTCTTTCGCGATGGATACCCCTACCGGGCCGACCATCGTGGCGATGGCGGCGGCATTGTTCGCGGTGGGCGCGGTCCTGGGGCGCTTCATTAAGCGCGACTGACATCAGTGGGTGCATTGAAATTAATTTCCCGGCTTGAAACCCTGCCCATTTCAAAACTACACTCGCTTCGCGATAATTACTGCCCAATACCAAACGGGCGGCGAAAGGGGCCATCATGGCGGCGTCGAAACGAATTTTGCTGGTGATTGGTGGCGGTATCGCTGCTTACAAATGCCTTGATCTGATCCGCAGGGGGCGGGAGCGCGGCTATAGCTTTTCCTGCGTAATGACGCGCGCCGCATCGGAATTTGTGACGCCTTTGACCGTGTCCAGCCTTGCAGGTGAAAAGGTCTATCAGGATCTGTTTGATCTGGGCGATGAAGCAGAGATGGGCCACATTCAACTGTCGCGCGCTGCTGATCTCTTGGTGGTGGCCCCGGCAACCGCTGACATGATGGCCAAGATGGCTGGCGGCCATGCGGATGATCTTGCCTCCACATTGCTGATGGCGACGGACAAACCGGTGCTTATTGCGCCTGCGATGAATGTGCGGATGTGGGATCACGCCGCCACGCAGCGCAATCTGGCGACGTTGCGCGGTGATGGCGTGTTGACGGTTGGCCCGAATGACGGCGACATGGCTTGTGGCGAATATGGGCCGGGTCGCATGGCCGAACCGTTGGAAATTCTGGATGCGATGGATGCAGCCTTATCTGGCGGTGGCCGCGCATCGCGGGGGCCATTGGCGGGGCAGCATATCCTGATCACATCAGGCCCAACCCATGAACCCATCGACCCTGTGCGCTATATCGCGAACCGCTCTTCGGGCAAGCAAGGCACGGCGATTGCGGCGGCGCTTGCCGATCTTGGCGCGCGGGTCAGCCTGATTACCGGGCCAACGCAGGAAAATGCGCCAACGGGTGTTGATGTCACCCGCGTAGAAACCGCGCGGGAAATGTTGGCAGCTGTGCAGGGCACGTTGCCGGTTGATGTGGCTGTGTTTGCCGCGGCCGTTGCTGACTGGCGGGCCGCTGATGAAAGTGACCGCAAGCTGAAGAAAGACGGCTCGGGCGATATTCCTGACCTGCGGTTAACGGAAAACCCCGATATTCTGGCGACGATATCCCAATCCGAACCGGGTGTACGCCCGCCGCTTGTTGTTGGCTTTGCCGCCGAGACAAATGACGTCATCGCCAATGCGACCGCCAAACGCAAACGCAAGCAGTGCGACTGGATTGTTGCCAATGATGTTTCACCCGGCACTGGCGTCATGGGGGGGGATCGCAACACGGTGACCCTGATTGACGGCAAAGGCGCAGAAGCTTGGCCCGAAGCGGGTAAGGACGAGGTTGCGCGCCGTTTGGCGGCCCGTATCGCAGATTGGGTCGCACAAGAGACAGCGAAATGCTGAATATCGCGATTGAAACCATGGCCCATCACGACACCGCCTTGCCCTTGCCCGGATATGAAACGACGGGTGCCGCGGGGGCCGACCTGCGCGCGTCCTTTGCCAATAAGGGGGAGCAAAGCCTTGCACCGGGGGAGCGGGCGTTGATCCCAACGGGGCTGAAGATGGCGATTCCGGTGGGGTATGAAGCGCAAATTCGCCCGCGTTCAGGCCTTGCCTTCAAGCAGGGTATAACGGTTGCCAATGCGCCGGGCACGATCGACAGCGATTACCGGGGGGAGGTAATGATCCTTCTGATCAATCTTGGCGCTGAGGCGGTCACGATTGCCCATGGTGATCGTGTGGCGCAGATGGTTGTGGCACCGGTCACGCAAGCACATTTTGCCCTCGGGGCACTTGATGGCACGGCGCGGGGTGAGGGTGGTTTTGGATCAACGGGGGTAGCGACATGATCAAGTCGAGCGCGTCACAAATGCACAAGGGCGCATCATGCTGAAGTTTTCGCGCAAGACACTGCTCGCGCTCGAAGCGGTGCTGGACATCGCCTACAATGCGCGTCCTGATCCGGTGCAATCACGCGATGTGACCAAACGCCTGGGTATCCCGCAACGATATCTGGAGCAGGTGATGCAGCAGCTTGTTCATCAGGGCGTGCTGAAGGGCGTGCGCGGTCCAAAGGGTGGTTATACGCTGGCGCGGGAGCGTCGCCGTATCTCTGTCGCTGAAATTATCCGCATTGTGGATGCCGCTGATGATGATGCCCTGCCGCAAAGCGAGTTGGGGGCAAAGGTGGCACAACCACTTTGGCGTCATGCGCAGGATGCGATACTGAAAGAACTCGAAGGCGTGACAATGCAGGATCTTTGCCAAACCGCAGAGCGGGAAGGCGTCAAACGGGGGGGGAAGTCTTCCCCCGATTTCACAATCTAAAGCAAAACGCGCCCCAAAACCCGGGCGGCGAAAAGGAACGATCAGATGACCACACGCGCACATGGCCGAATTTATGGCGACATCACAGAAACCATCGGCGGCACCCCGCTGGTTCGTCTTTCCCGCATGGCAGATGCCGCCGGGGTAAAGGCGGAAATCTGTGCAAAGCTGGAGTTCTTCAACCCCATCGCATCAGTCAAGGACCGCATTGGCGTCAATATGATTGACGATCTGGAACAGCGCGGCCTGATCAAGGAAGGCTCCACCCTTATTGAGCCAACCTCGGGCAATACGGGAATTGCGCTGGCCTTTGCCTGCGCGGCGCGTGGCTATCGCCTGATCCTGTGCATGCCGGAATCCATGTCGATGGAGCGGCGCAAGATGCTGGCGTTGCTTGGGGCGGAGCTTGAATTGTCGGACGCTGCCAAAGGCATGAAGGGTGCCATCGCCAAAGCCGAAGAGCTGGCCGAAAAGATTGAGGGCGCGATCATTCCGCAGCAGTTTTCCAACCCTGCGAACCCCGCGATCCACGTTAAGACCACAGCCGAGGAAATCCTTGCTGATACCGGTGGCGAAGTGGCGGCATTTGTGTCCGGCGTTGGCACGGGCGGCACAATTTCAGGCGTTGGGCGTGTGTTGAAGGACAAGGTGCCGGGTGTGAAAATCATCGCGGTTGAACCCGAAGACAGCCCGGTTCTTTCGGGCGGCGCCCCCGGCCCCCACAAAATTCAGGGCATTGGCGCAGGCTTCGCGCCTGATATCCTTGATCAAAGCGTGATCGACGAAGTGCTCACCATCGGCAATGAAACCGCGTTTGAAACGGCGCGGCTATTGGCAAAGACTGAGGGCGTGCCGGGCGGTATTTCTTCTGGTGCAGCCGTTGCAGCGGCGTTGGAACTGGGGGCACGGCCCGAAATGGCGGGCAAACGGATTGTGGTGATCATCCCCTCCTTTGCAGAGCGTTATCTGTCTACGGCGTTGTTCGAAGGTCTTTGATCAGGTGGCGGCGTTTTCAGACGATGAGCTGGAGCGTTACGCCCGCCACATCATCATGCGGGAGATTGGCGGTCAGGGGCAAAAGCGCCTGAAAGCCGCCCGTGTGCTCGTGGTGGGCGCGGGGGGGCTTGGCTCTCCCGCAATACTATATCTGGCGGCAGCAGGCATCGGGACGCTCGGTATCGTTGATGATGACGCGGTGTCCCTGTCCAACCTGCAGCGTCAGGTTATTCACCGGATGGATGGTGTTGGCACCGCCAAGGTTCAAAGCGCGGCAAGCGCGATTGCGGCGATGAACCCGAATGTTGATGTGCGATTGCATGACACGCGGCTAACCGCCGACAATGCCGCTGAGATCATTGGCGGTTATGACGTTGTGCTTGATGGTACGGACAATTTTGATGCCCGATATCTGGTCAACGAAACGTGCGTGGCCCTTGGCGTGACACTGGTTGCGGCGGCGATTGCCCAATGGGAGGGCCAGATCAGCGTCTATGCACCCGGCGCGCCCTGCTATGCATGTGTGTTTCCTGAACGCCCCGCCGACGGCCTTGTGCCGAGTTGCGCAGAGGCGGGCGTAATGGGGCCAATGGCGGGCACGATCGGCTGCATGATGGCGACCGAAGCGATCAAGGTGATCACTGGCGCGGGTCGCCCCTTGTCCGGGCGGTTGATGATCTATGATGCGTTGGATGCCGGGGCGCGGGTTTTCGAAACAAGCGCCAACCCTGAATGCCCGGTTTGCCGGGGAGACTGGTAAACATCCCATTACGCCGTGGACGGTTTTTCATAGGCGGAGCGGCTTTTTCTTGGGGGTTTATCTAAAATTCGCAGTGCTTTCAGCGACCTATCCTGGAAAGCAGGCCGTCTACACCAACTTCTATCAAGTCGAGCGTCAGGTCGAATGCGCCCTCATAATAGGGGTCTGGCACATCGGTACGGCGGGTGCCGTCTGGCCCGATTACAGCCTTGTCCGGTGCGTGATCCAACAGGCGAGAGATTTCGGCGCGGGCATTTGTTGGCCGCATTGCCGTCAGCGCCTCAAGGTTGGCCGTGTCCATCGCCACGATATGATCAAAGGCGTGGAAATCATCGGCGGAGATCTGACGCGCGCGCTGGTCACTCAGATCATATCCGCGCAGCGCGGCTTCTCCTTGTGCCCGTCTGTCGGGGGCCTCGCCCACGTGCCAGGCCCCGGTTCCGGCGCTTTCAAACTGGAAGTTGCGGTGCGATTGGTGCGTCTTTGCGACGCCCTCAGCGGTGGGGGAGCGGCAGATATTGCCAAGGCATACAAAAAGGATACGTGTAGTCATTCCCTATCGCTAAGCCGCACAGCGGTCGGGTGCAATGATATTTCGCGGCACGACGTGGCATTGGCCAAACTGCGGGCATTGTGATTGAAATTTCACCTCTGCTCAGGTTCAATGGTCGTGTTCACTTCGCAATAATCGTTAGCATCACTTTGTCCGATCAATCGCCCCTTCATAATTGCCCTAATTGTGGTCATGCGCTTGATCTGCGCATTGCCGCGTCAAAGGTCGCTGGATGTGCGGCCTGTGGGTCAACGGTTTTTCTGAATGACCGTTCGTTTCGGGCACCCGGCGAAGCTGGTGACATGCATGTGGCACCTTCGCTATTGCAACTTGGGCAGCCGGTTCGCTTGGGCAAGACTACCGCAACACCGATCGGCGTGATCCGCTATTCCTATGGCCGGGGGTGGTGGGATGAATATTGGTGCGTGGCAGATGATGCGCCGTTTTGGGTATCGGTCGATGAGGGCGATATCGTTGTTGAAAAGCCAACCAACGGGCCGGAATGGCCGGCATCGCGGGGGCACCCTAAACTGGGCGATAGCATCAAATATGTCTTGCGCACCTATGAAGCCGTAGAAGTTGAAACCGCCACTTGCGTCGCTTTTCGTGGTGAACTGCCCGAAGCGCCGGAAGTCGGCGAGGAACATCATTTCGTGAATTTTCTGAGCGGGTCGGGCCAGGCCCTGTCGCTGGAAATCTGGGGCAATAACCGCGCGTGGTTCGAAGGGCAGTGGATTGACCCCTGGGACGTGGGGGCGGCCTGACCATGCGTGATGAGGCTATCACGGCGATTAACTGTACATCCTGCGGGGCGGGGTTGGACATCTATGGCGGGGGCCGGGTCAAAACCCATATTTGTGGGTATTGTGGCACGACGCTGGACGCTGAAGACAGCTATAAGGCGCTGAAAAAATTCACCGATGCCCCACGTCCGAACAGCCCGTTTTCGCTGGGCATGAAAGGTGAAATATTTGGTGTGGAATTCACCATCATCGGCACCTTGGGGGTGGAGGAACGCTGGGGTCACGAGCATTGGCAGTGGGTCGAACACCAGATCTATTCCCCGACGCATGGCTACGCTTGGCTGAATGTTGAGGATGGCGGGCATCTTACGCTTTCCCGGAAAATCCGCAGTGCGCCCAGCCCGGCCTTCGTGGATGAGCATCGCATCAACATCGCAGAAACGAAGCCGACGGCGTCGTTTGATGGGGATTTCTACACCTATTTCGAAAGCGGGCGGCGCACGATCTATTTCGCTGAGGGCGAGTTCAACTGGACGCCAAAGGCGAACGCCACCAGCAGTACAGTTTCGTTCGCGGCAAATGACCTGATGCTGACTTATGTGGAAACCGCGACGGAGCGTGAAATCGAGCAGTCGCGCTATTTGGAGGCAGGGCCAGTTTACGCATCATTTGGTGCCAAACCCATGCGTCAGCGCGGTGTGCATGTTCTTCAGAACTACAAGCGAACAGCGGGCGAGGGCCTTCGTTCACTGGTCGCGGGCGCGTTGGCTATCCTGTGCTTTGTTTTCGCCGCGCAGATGAATGTGGGCAAAGAACGGATTATTGATAACTATCAGTCTCCCTTCATGGCTTTCCCGCTTTCGATACCCTTTACTGTCACCAATGCTGATCATCTTGTGCAGGTGCGGGTTTGGTCTGACGTCAGCAATAGCTGGGCCGAGTTTGATATCGAAATTATTGACCCCGAAGATCAGGTGTTGTTCGAAACATCCCGCGGAGTGGAATATTACAGCGGCTATGATGACGGGAATTGGTCCGAAGGATCACGGACCACAACACTGACGTTTCGCCCGACTTTTCCGGGGGCGTATGAATTAACGCTCTCGTCTCCGGTTAGTGAGGTTGACTGGCCTGCTGGCCGGCGCGCATCGCGGGTCAAGATCTGGATTGACGAAGGTATAAGATCCGTCCGCTGGTTGGTCGCGGCTGGCGTGTTGCTCGTGCTTTTAGCGGCATTGCCGATCATACGGCGCGTTGTGCATCAAAGGCGGCGTTGGTCCGGTACAGATTGGACAGATGATGAATAAAATCGGCAACGCAGTCTTTATTGTCATGTGTCTCGGCATTGCGGGCGGCGGGTATTACCTGGCGAATGCAGGGGTTTGGGGTGTGAGTACCGATGTTGAGCGATCAATGCGCGTCGGCTCTTTCGGTGGTGGCTATGGCTCTGGTGGGCGGGTCAAATAGACCGGAGCGCCCGCGCAAACAAAACGACAGGACAGGAGAAGAGACGATGGAAATTTTCGAAGGGGTGAAGCTGGCAGAAATGGTCAGCACAATCACCTTTACCGGCCTTGGCGTCGCGCTGATGTATATCAGCTGGCTTGTGCTTGATCTGATCACGCCATTTTCGTTGAAGAAAGAAATCGCAGATCAACAGAACCTCGCGGTGGCGATTGTTGTCGGGGCATTGTTCATCTCTATCGCGACGATCATCGCGGCTGTGATCCTTTCATGAGTGAAGCGGGTGCCCGTCGTGGCACCGATTTGTGGCTGTTGGCAGCCACTTTTGTCATTGCTGTCGCGGGAATGGTTTATGAGCTGATCGCCGCCACGGCGTCCTCGTACCTTGTCGGCGACAGTGTTACGCAATTCTCGTTGGTTATTGGCGTTTTCCTGTCATCCATGGGGCTTGGTGCCTGGTTGTCGCGGTTTGCGAAACTGGCGGAACGGGCATTCGTTTCGGCGCAAATTGCCTTGGGCGTGCTTGGTGGCGCTTCTGCGCCGCTGATGTTCCTCGCCTATGCATATACCGGTGAAGTGCAGATGGTGATGTTCACCCTGCTCATTGCAATCGGCACGCTGGTGGGCATGGAAGTTCCGCTGATTGCGCGGTTGTTGGAAGCGGCTGGCGCCAAACATCGTTTTGAAAATGTACTGACCGTTGACTATCTGGGGGCGCTTGGCGCGGCGTTGTTATTCCCGTTGGTGATCGTGCCTATGGTCGGCTTGATGACCGCGAGCCTGCTTTTTGGGGCGCTCAACCTTGGGGTGGCCGCGTTGTCTGTTTGGCTGTTTCGCGGTGTGGGCCTTACCGCGCATGCTATTGTGATTGCGGTTGCCCTTGTGGTGACGGGCGGCGCGCTCTGGAAAGCGGAGGATACCGCATCAGCCCTGTCTGCGTCGCTCTATGAAGATGAAATTATCCTATCGGAAGACACACCATATCAGCGTGTTGTACTGACACGTTTTCACGACCGCACGCGGTTGTTTCTGAACGGGGCTATTCAGTTCGATAGTCTGGATGAGCACCGCTATCACGAAGGATTGGTGCATCCGGCGATGTCGGCGGCGGCGCGTCCGGCCAATATCCTTATTCTCGGCGGTGGTGATGGTATGGCAACGCGTGAGGTTTTGCGCCATCCGGGTGTGCAGTCTGTAACCCTGGTCGATCTGGACCCGCGGGTGACGGAGTTGTTTCGTGACAATGTTGATCTGGCGGCGCTGAACGATGGTGCCTTGCGCGATGAGCGTGTGCGCATCGTCAATCGCGACGCATGGGCTTTTGTGAATGAAGATGCCGGGCTTTATGATGTGATTATTGCTGATCTGCCAGACCCGCGCAGCCCGGCTTTGTCCAAGCTCTACAGCAAGGAATTTTACGCGGCCTTGTCGCGCCGCCTCCGATCTGGTGGGGCTTTTGTCACGCAGGCCGGCTCTCCGGTGTTTGCTCGACAGGCGTTCTGGTCAGTCGCGGCAACAGCGGAGGCCGGGTTTTCGGCTACGATCACCCCCTATCATGTTTATGTGCCGAGCTTTGGGGATTGGGGGTTCGTTCTGGCCGCTGGTCGCGACCTGCCATCTCTGAAGGCCCCTGACGATCTGCGCTATCTGAATGATGCGACCTGGCAGGCCGCACAGGTATTCGGCAATGACGCTTCGCAGGTTGAAGCTGAGGTAAACACTATAAGGGATCACCCGCTGATCCGGTATTATCAGGATGGGTGGTCGCATTGGTTTCGCTGACGTGAATGTCTAGCGGGCGCTGCTTGCCGCGCCGCGAAGATGGGTTGTGACATGCTCAGATTGCGGCGCGAATGAAAGCCGGAGATGGTCGAGGGCCGTTTCTGCCTGTGCCTTGCCGCACATGAAAATATCAATCGCCGCCAGCCCGTGTTCAGGCCAAGTGTGTGCTGAAATATGGGATTCGGCCAGCATCACAAAGGCGGTCGCGCCATGGGTTTCGCTGAGGTCATCGGCAAAATCATGGAAATGTGAACCCAGCACCGTGGCCCCTGCCGCCAGTGCCGCATTCGCCAGCCTGTCGCGCAATTCCTCTGCCCGCACAGGCAGTGTACAGCCGTGAAAATCCACCAAAAGGTGCTTGCCAACGGTCATTGCCACCCTTTCATCAGTGCGGGCACATGCGGTGCGCGGGGGGGGAGCCTTAAAGGGCTGCGAGTTTGCTGAGACGGTTTCGAACACTCAACGAAGAAATCTGCAAGTGCCAATTCGGGTAACCCCGTGCAGCCGCGTATCAGTTGGGCTTAGGTCGTGGAAATGGTGCGGGCCAATGCCTCGTCAATTATGGCCCATACGCGGGCCTGAACCTCTGGCGTTTCCATGAAGGCTTCGTGTTTACAACGCTCCAGAACCTCCAGCTGGCATTCCGGCGCGCGGGCCGCATAGGTGCGGATGGCCTTCGGCCCGACGATTTCTTCGCTGTCACCAAGAAACATGACCATTGGCCCCTTCGGTGGCGCAGCGACGCTGAGGGCGGTCATTTCGTCGAAAGCGGCGCGCATCCAGCCCAGCGTTGGCCCGGCAAGCGCAAGGTTTGGATCATGCTCCAGATGGGTGCGCATCCAATCGTAATACCCTTCATCATAGGTAAGCATATTGTTGCTGTAATCTTCGGCCTGAACATATGCCTTGTCGCAATCCGGGCGCGGGGCATAGGCATGCCCCCGTCCAAACCTCCGAGCCAATGAAGACATCAGGCTGGCGGCGATCCGCATATGCGGTGCCAGCTCGATATCCAGCATTGGGCCGGACATGATCGTCAAGGCAGGTGATAAGCGCCCTTCAACCAGCGCCCGCATGCCGATGCAGCCGCCCATGGAGTGACAGACAAGCACCTGTGGCCCGGGCATGTCGGCCATTTGCGGGGTCGCCAGCAAGGCGTCGATATCTGCCTGATATTCTGAAAACCTCTCGATGTGCCCTTTCATCGGGTCATCGCAGGCCCGTTCTGAAAGGCCCTGTCCGCGCCAGTCGAGCGAAACAACGGAAAACCCACGCTGGACGAAGGCGGCGATGACCCGCCCGTATTTTTCAATATATTCCGTGCGCCCGGTAAAGATGAGCGCGGTGCCCCGTGTGCCGCCCTTCCAGAATGCGGCGCGGATGCGGGTGCCGCCAGCGTCGAGCCAAATGGCCTCCGCCCCGGTTGGGCATTCAGCATGATCCGCGTGGAGCGGGGCGGTCTGGGCGGCTGACGTCATAAGTATTCTCCGGCATCACAGGCTGGTGACAATTCCGCTTGAACGGGCTTTGCGCTTGCCATGATGCGGGGTCGGCCCCATCATGTCTATCATGTTCACGTTTCGCTATTCCCTTATCGCCTGCTTCCTGGGGGCCAGCTTGATCAGCCCGCTGGCTGTGCTGGCGCAACCGGCTGCGGAAATGGGCGCCGAAACTGGCGCCGCGCCGGAGCAGGCCCCGCCCCCTGCAAATGAAACCCGCGCAGAAAAACTTGATCGCCTTTTCGCGGCAATGGCAGGGGCCAGCGTTGCAGACCAGAACAAGATTGCGTTGGAAATAAAGGGCGTTTGGGCCAATTCGGGCTCTCCCTCCATGAACCTGTTGCTGGACCGCGCTTTGCAGGCGACCGCAGGCGAAGCCTATGACAAGGCGCGGGTTCATCTTAATGCGCTCACACGTCTCGCGCCGGAGTTTGCTGAGGCATGGAACGCGTCGGCCACGCTCTATTTTGTGCAGAATGATTATGGTCGTGCGGTGGCACATATTCAGAATGCACTGGTGCTGGAGCCGCGCCATTTCAATGCACTGGCCGGTCTTGCGATTATATTGGAACGGGTCGACCGGCCTGGGCCGGCACTTGATGCATGGATGCGCGTGAAAACGCTTTACCCCGACTTTGTGGGAGCCATCGAAGCGATTGAACGGCTTGAACCTGTGGTACGTGGCAAGGAACTCTGACGTCGCCGCCCGATAGGTTACCCCTCGACATATGGATGAGACATGACGCTTGATATTGCGAAAATCAGGGCGCAAACGCCTGGTGCTGAACGCAGTGCACATTTGCTTGCCTGTGGGTCTGCCCTCATGCCGCAATGCGTTGTGGATGCCGTTGTTGACCATACCCGGTTGGAGGCAGAAATCGGCGGGTATGAGGCCGCCGCCGATCAAGCCGCGCTGTTGGACGGGGTGTATGCTGATATCGCCCGCCTGATCAACGCGACCGCGCGTGAGATTGCGTTGGTGGAAAATGCCTCGGTTGGCTGGATGCAGGCGTTCTATGCACTGCGCTTTGAACCGGGCGATCGCATCATCACGTGCGAAGCTGAATATGGGTCCAATTTCGTGTCCTACCTCCAGCGCGCCAAACGCGATGGTATCGAAATTGATATCTGCCCCTCTGACGAGCATGGTGTAATTGACCTGGACGCGATGGAGGCCTTGGTCACTCCACGTACGCGGTTGATCGCCATTACGTGGATTCCCACCAACGGCGGGTTGATGAATCCGGCAGCCAAGGTTGGTGCGCTGGCGAAAGCGCATGACATTCCGTATCTGCTCGACGGTTGTCAGGCGATTGGGCAGACGCCGGTGGATGTTAAGGCGCTGGGGTGTGATTTTTTCTCTGCCACCGGGCGCAAGTTCCTGCGTGGCCCGCGTGGCACCGGGTTTCTCTATATTGCTGAAAAATGGCTGGAGACGTTGGAACCGACTATGCTCGACTTTTTCGGGGCGGTCTGGACGTCGCCTACCGAATATACCCTTCGTGATGATGCCCGCCGTTTTGAAACGTGGGAGAACGCCTATGCCTTGCGGGCCGGATTAGGCGTGGCGGCGCGTTATGCGATGGATGTGGGGATCGAAGCGATTGGCGCGCGTGCCTTTGCGTTGGCCGATCAGTTCCGGGCGGCGCTTGCCGATATTCCCGGTGCGCGGTTGCGGGATCTTGGCCGTGAAACAGGCATCGACCGCTGCGCCATAGTCAGCTTCACGGTGGACGGGTTGGCACCAGCCCAAACGGTTGCCGCGCTTCGCACCAAAGGTGTTGCCATCGGGACATCAAGTCGGGAAGGGGCATTGGTGGACGCAACGGCGCGCAATTTGCCCCTGTTGATGCGGGCTGCGCCACATTACTACAATACGGAAGATGAGATTGATCTGTTGGCGCGGGAATTGCAGGCGCTTGCCAAGGCATAGATGAACGCGCGCCTCACGGTTTCGATCTTGCCCGTATCAAACAGGCTCTTGACCTTGTCGGCTGAAAACTCCAGCAATCGCACTAGATATCCCGACGCGGATCACAAGAACGCAGGCGCGCGGCCATTGGTCGGGCGCATCGCAATGAAGGGCTGAAATAATGTTTGATGATGGCCCGACCCGCGATGATGGTGTTGAGGCGGTTCTTGGCCCGACCAACACCGGCAAGACCCACTATGCAATCGAACGGATGTTGGCCCACAAATCCGGCATCATCGGCTTTCCGCTCCGCCTTTTGGCGCGGGAGGTCTATGACCGCATCGTGCAAATGCGCGGGCGCGGCGCGGCGGCGCTGATCACGGGGGAGGAGAAGATCGCCCCTCCCGGCGCGCAATATGTGCTCGCCACTGTCGAATCAATGCCGCTTGATTGGGGGGCTGACTTTCTGGCGGTTGATGAAATTCAGCTCTGCGCTGACGAAGACCGCGGATATATTTTTACTGACCGATTGTTGCGTGCGCGTGGTCGCAAGGAAACTTTGTTCCTCGGCGCGGATACGATGCGTGGGCGGATTGAGGCGCTGTTGCCCCGTGCGCGCATCACCACAAGGCCGCGTCTTTCGACGTTGAGTTACTCTGGCTCCAAGAAGATCAGCCGCCTGCCCGCACGCTCCGCTATCGTCGCGTTTTCCACCGATCAGGTCTATTCCATCGCGGAATTGCTGCGCCGTCAGAAAGGCGGTGCCGCCGTTGTCATGGGGGCGCTTTCTCCCCGTACGCGCAATGCACAGGTGGAGCTGTATCAGAACGGCGATGTTGAGCACCTGGTGGCAACTGATGCCATCGGGATGGGCCTTAACCTTGATCTGAAACATGTCGCATTTGCGGGTTTGGGCAAGTTTGACGGGCGGCGCACGCGGGCGCTAACCCCCTCAGAAATAGCGCAAATCGCTGGTCGTGCTGGTCGTCATACAACCGACGGCACCTTTGGTGTGACGGGCGATGCGCCCCCGCTTGATGATGAACTGGCGCTGAACATCATGGGTAATCGGTTTGAGCCTGTTCGCCATCTGGAATGGCGCAATGCGCGGCTTGATTTTGGCACTGTGCCTGCACTGCTGAATTCGCTGGAACGTCCCGCGCCCGGCCCGGGCCTTCGGCGTGCGCGCGAAGCTGATGATATGACTGCGCTGCGCCGTTTGTGGATGGACAACGAAATACAGGATGCAACCCACGGCGGGGCCGCTGTGCGCCGGCTTTGGGATTGCTGCCAGATACCGGATTTTCGCAAAGTCTCCGCGCAGGAACACGCCGCGTTGATCGCCAAGATTTACATGTTTCTGATTTCACGCGACGGGGTTATACCCTCCGACTGGATCGCCAGGGAGGTAAAACGACTTGACCGAACCGACGGAGACATAGAGACGCTGTCACGACGTCTGGCACATATCCGTACATGGACCTATGTAGCCAATCGTGGCGGTTGGATTGAAGACGCAGGAAACTGGCGGGGGGAAACCCGCGCTTTGGAAGATAGGCTCAGCGATGCGCTTCATGTGCGGCTGACACAGCGATTTGTCGATCGGCGCACATCAGTTCTGATGCGGCGGTTGAAACAGAAGGAGGGCCTGGTGGCCGAAGTATCCGAAACAGGCGAAGTAACCGCCGAGGGTGAACATCTTGGGCGGATCGACGGGTTCCGCTTTATCCCTGACCCCACCGCCGGGGCAGAGGAACAGCGCAAGCTGAGCAACGCCTCTATGGGCGCGTTGCAAGGGTGGTTCGCGCACCGGGCTGACAAATTCTATAATGCGCCAGACACCGAGATGGACGTGACCGAACAGGGCGGCCTGATGTGGGGCGATATCGCTGTTGGTCGGCTTGAAGCGGGGCCTGATGCGCTGTCACCAACAGTGCGCGCCTTTGCTGACGATATGTTGGAGCCGCCGGTTATCGAAAAGATCGAACGCCGCCTGTCCCACTGGATCAACCGCCGCATCGCGGCGCTGTTTGAGCCATTGGTGGCGATGCGCGATGACGAGACGATCACCGGCCTCGCGCGCGGTGTCGCCTTTCAGATGGTCGAAGGTCTGGGCGTGCTGGAGCGCCGCCCGATCGCCGAAGACATCAAGGCGCTGGATCAGGAATCGCGCACCATGTTGCGCAAGCACGGCATCCGGTTTGGTCAGCATTCGCTGTTCATGCCTTTGCTGCTGAAACCCGCGCCAACGCGCTTGCGCATTGTGCTCTGGGGCCTGAAGGAAAAGCTGGATGAAATTCCTGCCGCACCGCCGCCTGGGTTTGTGACTTTCGAAGCACCAAAAGATGCGCCCGCCGGGTTCTTCATCCGCGCTGGCTATCGCAAGGCGGGCACCCGTGCGATCCGCATTGATATGCTGGAACGTCTTGCAGATATGCTCCGCGACAAGGACGCGCGCGCCGGGTTTGAAGCGACCGCAGACATGCTGTCAATTACGGGTCTGTCGCTGGAACAGTTCGCTGATCTGATGGGGGGGCTTGGGTTTGCCGCTGTGAAAGCGGAACGCCCAAAGGCCGCAAAGGGTGCGGCAGAAACACCCGCCAAGGCCGAGGCTGACAAAGCACCTGCTGAAACCAACGAAGCAGAAGCCCCTGTCGAACCTGGGGCAGCGGCACCCGTTGCCGATGCTGCCCCTGTCGAAGCTGCTGAGACAGCGGCAGAGCCTGCGGCGGAAGCCCCTGTTGAACAGGAAGTTTTCTATACCTTCACCATTGCCCGTCGCCCGCAGCACAATCGCGGCCCACGCCGGGATACTGGCCGCAACGAAGGCGGTAAAGATGGCGAAGCCAAACGCGAGGGCGGGCGGCCCCGTCAGGGTGGCAAACCGGGTGAGCGGCCACGTGGCAAGGGCGGAAAGCGCCCGCCAAAAGGTAAGGGGGGAGAGCGGGACAACAACAAGCCGCGTACATTCTCCGCCGCGCCAAAGCGTGACAAGCCGATGGACCCGGACAGCCCGTTCGCGATCCTCCAAAAGCTCAAGGGCGAATAACCCTGTCTGCCCGGCATCCCCATGAATGAACCGACGCCCACCCTCCGGATTGATAAATGGCTGTGGTGGGCGCGGTTTTTCAAAACCCGCTCGCTCGCGGCAAAGGTTGTGGCGGGCGGTGTGCGCATCAATGGCCAGCGGACTGACAAGTCAAAATCGGCGGTGAAGCCCGGCGATACCCTGACATTTGCGCAAAACCGCTCCATTCGTGTGATCAAGGTAATAGGCCTCGGTCATCGCCGCGGCCCGGCAGCAGAGGCCGCCGCGCTTTACGAAGATCTTTCCCCGCCGGAGCCGCCCAAACCGCGCGTTGGCCCACGGCCCACCAAGAAAGATCGCCGCGACATGGCGCAGATTGTGTCTGACTAATTCGTCGTACGCCCGATGCCCCTGAATGGCGGTGCGCTCGTAGACGACTGACGATCAAGATGGCACTCTGCCATGGCGGAGTTGTTGAAAGAAGCCAGATGAACTCAATGTGGAAGCAGATTGCGGGTGGGTCAGTACTGCTTGTGGTTTCAACAGTGCTGCATGTCGCTTGTATCGCGTCCTCAATCGCTTTGCTGAAGACCATGGGCGCCGACTATTCGCCAGATGGTATGATCGCAGCCCTCGCGTCATTCGCGGCCATTTTGCTGGGGCACACCATTCAGGTTTGGTTGTGGGCACTCGTGATTCAACGCATTGGCGCGCTCGAACGGTTGGAGGATGCAATCTATTTCATGTTGGTTACGACCACGACGCTGGGCTATGGCGACATTCACCTTGCCAAACAGTATCGCCTGTTCGCCGCGTTGGCCGCTGTGAGTGGTCTTTTGTGTTTTGGCCTGAGCACCGCGTTCTTCGTGGCGGTTTTTGCCAAGACAATCGGTGTTTGAACCTATCGCAGCCGATCAACGGATTTCCGCAAGAAAAAGGGGCCTCAGCACATTGCCAAGGCCCCTTTCTTGATCTCGTGATGTGAAAGTTTAGCCGAGGGCTGCGATGATCGCATCGCCCATTTCAACGGTCGAGGCTGGCTTGCCAGTGCCGGACTGCATCAGGTCACCCGTGCGCACACCGTCCGCCAATACTTTTTCAACCGCGGCTTCGACCTTATCTGCCGCGCCGCCCAGGTCGTAGGAATAACGCAGCGCCATCGCCAGTGACAGGATGCAGGCGCATGGGTTCGCCTTGCCCTGACCGGAGATGTCAGGCGCGGAACCGTGTACCGGCTCATACATCGCTTTTGGACGGCCATTTGCCATCGGTGCACCGAGAGATGCGGATGGCAACATGCCGAGTGACCCGGTCAGCATCGCGGCGCAATCTGAAAGGATGTCACCAAAAAGGTTGTCAGTGACGATCACATCAAACTGCTTTGGCTGGCGAACCAACTGCATGGCACCGTTGTCGGCGTACATGTGGCTGAGCTCTACCTCCGGGTATTCATTGTCGTGGACCCACTGTACCTCTTCACGCCAGAGGATACCGCTTTCCATCACGTTGGCCTTCTCCATGGAGCAGACCTTGTTGTTGCGGCGTTTGGCCAGTTCAAAGGCAGAGCGTGCAACGCGGCGAATTTCGGCGGTTGTGTAACGCTGGGTGTTGACGCCCATCCGGTCGTCGCCCTCTCCGGTGATGCCGCGTGGTTCACCAAAGTAAACGCCGGAGGTCAGCTCCCGCACGATCATAATGTCGAGGCCGGAGATCAACTCGGGCTTCAGCGAAGAAAAATCCGAAAGCGCATCAAAGCACTGTGCGGGGCGCAGGTTGGCAAACAGGTCCATTTCCTTGCGCAAACGCAACAGGCCGCGCTCGGGTTTTACAGAGAAATCGAGGTCGTCATAAGCAGGGCCACCCACGGCACCGAGCAGAACCGCGTCCACTTCCTGTGCCTTTGCCATCGTGTCGTCATGCAGCGGTGTGCCGTGCTTGTCATAGGCCGCGCCACCGACAAGGTCTTCGGAAACATCAAAGGTAATGCCCTCTGATTTTTCCACCCATGCGATGACCTTGCGGACCTCTGCCATAACTTCGGGGCCGATGCCGTCGCCGGGCAGGATAAGAAGGGAAGGGTTGGCCATGCTGTCGCTCCGTCTTTTGGGGCCTGTCAGGGGCCCATCCGTATGTTGCGGCCCTTCTGCCGTTTTTGGCGCAATTCATCAAGTCTGGTGAATCAAGCCAATGCGGGGCCAACATGAATGGTCAGGTGCATGGGGGGGGTCAGTTCGCAGCGCGGTCCAGCGCGCGGTCCTGTCATCAGATGGCAAACCGCCCTGCCCTCGACGTCAAAGCGGGCAGGGCGGTGCCGGGTGACGCCGGGTGACGGTGCGCGACGGTGCGCGACGGTGCGCGACGGTGCGCGACGGTGGGGTCGCCCGGCGTTTGGGTGGGGGGGTAGCTTGTTCAGCCGCCCGGCGCGGTTGGTGGCGTGGCAAGGTGATCACGTTTGATCCAAACCGTTGCCCCGTCTGGCCCGGCGGTTGCCATGGTCTTGCTGCCCTTTGGCAGGCGGAGCCAGCTTTGGGTCACAAAACGCTCCCCCGCGTCTTCAAACCCGCCGGTGATGACCAAGGCCTCCAGCCCGTTCGGGGCATCGAGACAGACCACCGCACCCGGTGCCCAGCGTTCCATGCGCACGTCCTCGCGGTCATCTGCGAACAGTGATGCGGCCTCCACCCCTTCAGCCGTTGGCAGATAAGCCAGTTTGGTGGTGTCGCTGCGAATATGGGTCCGGTCGGCCATGTCGAATTGCCAGAGCTTCACAAATATTGTGCATCCGGGTTCTGACCCTGGTGTGTGTGACGATTCAGGTGGGTTTCGGATGTAACTGCCTGCGGGAAAGGCTCCGTGCTCATCCTCAAAAACACCTTCCAGCACAAAAAACTCTTCACCGCCTGTGTGGACGTGGGGTGAAAATGTGCTCCCTGGCGCATAGCGCACAATGGACGTGGCGCGGGCAACTTCATCGCCAATCCGGTCGAGCATGCGCCGGTCTACGCCAGGCATGGGCGAGGCCACCCACGGTGTTTGCGCAACATGTGCGGATGCGCGTTTGGTGAAATCATCGTTCAGGTTCATTTGG
>JBMYXS010000066.1:0-20312 GCA_049608645.1 Pikeienuella sp.
CTGGGTTCTCTGGGACAACCACAAAATGTCCAGCCAGGCGGGCATGACCCGGTTCCTGATGAACTTCCTGCCCGAAGACAAACGCCCCGAACAGGTGATCGGCTTCATGCAGGGCCGCCTCGCCGCCGCCTACGCCACGCTGGACGCCGCATTGGCCGACCGCGACTGGCTGGTGGGCGACAGCATCACTAACGCTGATTTCTCCTGCTGCGGCTACCTGTTCTACCCTGAGCCGTTCGGCTTCGTCCGCGCAGACTGGAAAAACATCGACGCATGGCTCGGCCGCATCGAAGCGCTGCCCGGTTACAAACACCCTTATGATCTGATGCCGCGCTCGTAACGCCGGCTGACCCCTATAACTCAAAGCGCCTGAGCGCCTCTGACAAATCGGAGCCCCCTATGACCGACGCTTATATCTACGACGCCGTGCGCTCCCCGCGCGGCAAAGGCAAGAAAGACGGTAGCCTGCATGAGGTGACGTCTGTGCGTATGGCCGCCAATGCGCTGAACGCGCTGCGCGACCGCAATGACCTCGACACCGCACTGGTCGAAGACGTGATCATCGGCAACGTAACTGGCGTTGGTGAGCAGGGCGCGTGCCTTGCGCGCTCAGCTGTCATGTATGCGGGGTGGGACGATTCCACGCCCGGCCTGCACATCAACCGATTCTGCGCCTCCGGCATGGAAGCGGTCAACCTCGCAGCCAACCAAATTCGCGGCGGTGCGGGTGATATTTACGTCGCAGGCGGTGTTGAGATGATGAGCCGCGTGCCGATGGGTGCGGACGGTGGCGCGCTGGCGGTCGATCCGTATCTGGCGATGAACACCTATTTCGCGCCGCAGGGTATTTCGGCAGACCTGATCGCGACCAAGTACGGTTTCAGCCGCGATGATGCGGATGCCTATGCGGTCGAAAGCCAGAAGCGCGCTGCGGCGGCCTGGGCCGATAACCGCTTTGCCAAATCCGTTTTCGCGGTCAAAGACCAGAACGGCATCACCATTCTGGACCATGACGAGTTCATCCGCCCCGGCACTGACATGCAGTCGCTCGGTGCGCTGAAAGCGTCCTTCAAGGATTTGGGCGAGACGATGCCCGGCTTCGATAACGTCGTGAAACTCCGCTATCCTGAGGTCGAAAAGGTGAACCACGTGCACCACGCGGGGAACTCCTCCGGCATCGTCGATGGCTCCACCGCTATCCTGATCGGCTCGAAAGAGGCGGGTGAAAAGCTCGGCCTTAAACCCCGCGCGCGTATCCGGGCCACCGCCAAGGTTGGGTCTGAGCCTGCGATCATGCTGACCGGCCCTGTGCCCGTGACGGAAAAAATCCTGCGCGATTATGGCATGGCGATCTCTGACATTGATCTTTTTGAGGTGAACGAGGCATTCGCCGCTGTGCCGCTTCTCTTCATGCAGCATTTCGACGTCGACCATTCAGTCGTCAACGTAAACGGCGGCTCCATCGCCATGGGCCACCCACTCGGCGCGACTGGTGCCATGATCATCGGCACCGCGCTGGATGAACTGGAGCGGTCTGACAAGGAAGTGGCACTGGCCACCCTTTGCGTCGCTGGCGGCATGGGTGCCGCGACCATTATCGAACGCGTGTAAGGAGCAAGCACATGACCATTTTTCATTATGATGTGGATGCCGACGGCGTTGCGACAATCAGCTGGGATCTGCCCGGCGCGCGTATGAACGTGATGAACGGCGACGGTCTGAGCGAGCTGAACGCGGCGTTCGACAAGGCGCTGGCGGATGATGCCGTCAAAGGCATCGTGCTGACCTCCGCCAAGGCTGATTTTGCTGGTGGTATGGACCTGAACATTCTGGGGCAGGCGCGGGCCGAGGCCGAAGCCTCCGGCGGCAATCCTGCTGAGGCCATGTTCAACATGGTCATGGATATGCACCACCTTAACCGCAAGATTGAGCTTGCGGGCATGGACTTCAAAACCAAGAAGGGCGGTAAACCTGTTGCATGGGCCTCCCCCGGCACCGCCGCTGGCATTGGTCTGGAGTTGGCGCTGGCGTGCCATCACCGGATCGTGGCGGACAACCCAAAGGCCAAGATCGGCCTGCCGGAAATTCTGGTCGGTATCTTTCCCGGTGGCGGTGGCACCACACGGTTGGTGCGGATGCTGGGCGTGATGGGGGCATCCCCCCTGTTGTTCGAAGGCAAAATGCTCGCCCCGGCAAAGGCCAAGGGCGCGGGCGTGATTGATGCGGTTGTGCCCGCTGATGAATTGCTTGCTGCGGCGAAGGCATGGGTGCTCGAAGCGAAACCCGCTGACCTTGTGAAACCGTGGGATGCGAAGGGCTACAAGATGCCCGGCGGCGCGCCCTATCACCCTGCCGGGTTCCAGACCATGGCGGGCGGGATCGCGATGATCCATGGCCGCACGCAGGGTGCTTATCCTGCGCCCAAGGCTATGATGTCCGCGATCTATGAAGGCGCTTGCGTCGATTTTGATACGGCGATCCGCATTGAGGCGCGCTGGTTCACCAATATCCTGATGAACCCGTCCTCCTCGGCCATGATCCGCTCGCTGTTCCTGAACAAGGAAGCGTTGGAAAAAGGTGCCGTGCGGCCGAAAGACGTGCCCGATATGCGCGTGAAGAAACTCGGCGTTCTGGGCGCAGGCCTGATGGGCGCGGGCATCGCGTTTGTGTCGGCCCGCGTGGGCATCGAAGTTGTGCTGATGGACCGCGATCAGGAGAGTGCTGACAAGGGCCTCGCCACCATTGAGGGGCTGCTCGACGAAGGTGTGAAGCGCAAAAAGGTCACGGCGGAGCAGAAAGCCGAGATCCTTGGTCGCGTGACGGCAACGCCCGATTACGCCGCTCTGAATGGGGCTGATCTGGTGGTTGAGGCTGTGTTTGAAGACGTAGGCGTCAAAGCCGGCGTCACGAAACAGGCCGAAGCGAAGCTGCCGGAGGATGCGATCTTCGCAACCAACACCTCCACGCTCCCCATCACGCAACTGGCCGAAGCCAGCCGCAATGACGAGCGTTTCATCGGCATCCACTTCTTCTCCCCCGTGCACAAAATGGCGCTGGTGGAGATCATCAAGGGCCAGAACACGGGCGACGAAGCGGTGGCCAAAGCGCTCGATTTCGTTCGCCAGATCAAGAAAACGCCAATCGTTGTCAACGACGCGCGCTTTTTCTACGCCAACCGCTGCATCATCCCTTACGGCGCAGAAGCCAACCGAATGATTGCCGAAGGTGTGGAGCCTGCGTTGATCGAAAACGCCGCGAAACAGCTCGGCTTCCCGCTTGGCCCAATTCAGTTGGGCGACGAAACTGCGGTTGATCTGGCCGAAAAAATCATGCGGGCGACCAAAGAGGCGCTGGGCGACGATTACCCGGAAAACCCCGGTGATGACGTGGTTCAGTTCTTGTTTGATGCCGGGCGCATGGGCCGCAAGACCAATGCGGGCTATTACGAATACAACGAAAAAGGCAAGCGCACGGGTATCTGGCAGGGCTTGCGCGACCGCTTCCCGGTGTCGGATGACCAGCCCGATGTGACCGAAGTAAAGCACCGCCTGATGCTCGCGCAGGTGCTCGAAGCCATCAAGGCGCTGGAAGAGGGCGTGCTGGAAGACATCCGCGAAGGCGATGTTGGCGCTATCCTCGGCTGGGGCTTTGCGCCGTGGTCCGGTGGGCCGTTTTCTTGGGCGGACATCATGGGCAGCGAGCAGTTGGTCCGCATCTGTGATGGTCTTGCCCAGAAATGCGGCCCCCGCTTCAACGCTCCGGCGTTGCTCCGCGAGATGGGGGCAAACGGCGAGACATTCTATGGCCGTTTCATGGGCGAAGGCGCGAAAGCCGCCTGATCTTGCCAACTTGAATGACAAAGGGCAGCGCAATGATGCGCTGCCCTTTTTATATCGGCGAACCGAACGCCGCACCAAATTGTACAACGTGGCAACGGGTGCCTGGGTTAACAATCGACAGGCACTGGAATCGCGCCAGCAGGCAGGGGGCAGCAGATTACACCACGGCCGCCCCTTCACCTCATATCAGGAAGACGGCACCGTTTCGTCTTCACCCGCAGGTGCAGGTACCGGCGCAGCAAGGGGCGATGCCGCCAGCTCGCGCAGCATGGATTCGATGTTCACCCGAATTGCCCCTTCGTTCGCAACGCGCAGACGAATGGCACCGATCGCCGCATCACTGAACTTGGCAGTGAAAGGCAAGGTAACATTTGTTGTGAAATCCGGCTGCGCCGCGCCCGCGCGCTGTACCGCATAATTCACATTGGCCGTCACGGTCATGCTGATGCCGATCAGTGGTTGCTTCATGGACGCGAGTTCAGCCGTCAGCGCGAAAGCACAATCATTTTCCGGCGCGGACAAGCCATTGGCCAGCAAAGACGCCCGCAAGGCACCGGCAAACGCATTATCGTCAACCTTCGAAACCCAAAGCGGGTTTGTCGCTTGGCCACCTGTTACGCCACTGACGCACACACCTTCCAGCAGAGGGGAATTGGCAGGTGTGTTCAAAGCCAGGTCACCGGTTGCCATTGACCCAACGGTGGCTGGCTGAGCACAGGCCGCAGCTGAAAGCGCGAATAGGCCCAATATAAGGGTACGATACATGATAGAACTCCGTATTTATGTAGAGATAATAGCGCCGTCTCGGCGTGGAAAAATAGCGCAAATGACCCCGACCACAAGACAAACTCATCATAAACACCGCCCTTCCCGGTCGGTTTTGCCTGTTACTCGCGTTGCATTCCTTAGCCGTGGCGATTATCTGGTCGAAACGTCTACGGTCGTAGTGAATACGACGCTATCACGGCCTGAAAGGTGGAGAGCGCATGAACTGGATATCCAATTACGTTCGCCCAAAGATCAATTCGCTGTTCTCTCGGCGCGAGATGCCAGAAAACCTCTGGCGGAAATGCGACGAATGCGGGCAGATGATTTTCCACCGCGAGCTGATCGAAAGCCAGTATGTCTGCCCCTCATGTGATCATCACATGGGGATCACACCACGTGAACGCTTTGAGGCGCTTTTTGATGCCGGTGTCTTCATTACTGTTGAATCGCCGGAGGTAAATGCAGACCCCCTGCAGTTCCGTGATCAGAAACGCTATCCCGACCGCATGAAAGACGCCCGCAAGAAAACCGGTGAGCACGAAGCGATGCTGGTTGCACGTGGGGAAATTGGCGGCGTTCAGGTCGTGTGCGCCGGGCAGGATTTCTCTTTCATGGGCGGTTCAATGGGCATGGCCGTCGGTAACGCGTTGGTCGCGGCGGCGGAAACGGCCGTCAAAGCGCATGCGCCCTTGATCGTGTTTTCCGCAGCTGGCGGCGCGCGCATGCAGGAAGGCATCCTGAGCCTGATGCAAATGCCGCGCACCACGGTTGCCGTGCAGATGGTTCAGGAAGCAGGCCTGCCGTTTATCGTTGTGCTGACCCACCCAACCACCGGCGGTGTCACCGCAAGTTATGCAATGCTTGGTGACATTCAGATCGCCGAACCAAACGCGCTCATCTGTTTTGCTGGCCCGCGCGTGATTGAGCAAACAATCCGTGAAAAACTGCCCGAAGGGTTCCAGCGGGCGGAATATCTGCTCGACCATGGTATGCTCGACATGGTGGTTGACCGTCGCCAGATGCGCGATGAATTGGCGAATGTCCTGCGTTTGCTGCTGAAAATGCCACCGCGCATTCATGGTGATCTACCAGCACCAAGCGAGGATGAAACCGCGGCATTGTCAGCGCCCAAAGATGGTGAAAATGCCACCCCTGATGCGGCAGCTCCAGCCGATCCAAAGGCCCCCACTTCGTGAGAGGGGGCGCAGGATCTGACGTTATCCTTGATCGTCTGCTTGGTTTGCATCCCAAAGTCATTGATCTGACGCTTGATCGTCAGATGCGCCTGCTTGATATGCTGGGAAACCCGGAACGGGCGTTGCCACCTGTCGTGCATATCGCGGGGACCAACGGCAAAGGGTCTACCCTGGCTGTCATTCGCGCCGGGCTAGAGGCAACGGGCGCGCAGGTGCATGCCTACACATCGCCCCATCTCGCGCGGTTCCATGAACGTATTCGCCTTGCCGGTGAGTTAATCAGCGAAGACGCGCTTTCGGCACTTTTGGCCGAATGCGAAGACGTGAATGGCGGGTCACCGATCACATTCTTTGAAATCACCACGGCCGCTGCTTTCCTTGCGTTCTCGCGGACCCCTGCGGATTATTGCCTGCTGGAAGTCGGTCTTGGCGGGCGGGTTGATTCAACCAATGTCATCGCGCCACCTGCTTTGACGGTTATCACCCCCATTTCGATAGACCATCAGCAGTTTTTGGGCGAAACCCTTACTGAAATCGCTGGCGAAAAGGCGGGGATCATCAAGGCCGGTGTACCCTGCGTTGTTGGTCCGCAACCCGATGAAGCGATGGATGTGATCGAACGCACCGCCGCCCGTTTGGGGGCCCCGCTGATCGTGGCCGGGCAGGACTACACCTGTACAATGGAAGATGGTCGCCTGATTTTCCGCGATGAAAACGGCCTGCTGGATATGGCACCACCGCGTTTGCCCGGCGCTCATCAAATCGACAACGCAGGCACCGCGGTCGCCGCCTTGCGTGCGTTGGGCGTGGCCGACGAGGCAGCGGAACAAGGGCCGAGCACCGCGACATGGCCTGCGCGTATTCAACGCCTGAACACTGGGCCGCTTAGCGAAATCGCCGCCAGGGCGGGTGCCGAATTATGGTTGGATGGCGGGCATAACGCAGCGGCGGGGGAAGCACTTGCCGCCCATTTCCGTGGGTTGCCCAACGCGCGCCTGCATTTGATATGCGGGATGCTCGACACCAAGGATCAGGGCGGGTTTTTGCGCCCGTTCTCCGACGTGGCGGCGCATCTGACGGCGGTGCCTATCCCCGATACACCCGCAGCCTTGCCCCCAGATGCAATCGCGGCGGCCGCCCGCACAGCCGGGCTGACCGCAGATACCAGCGAAACGGTTGAAGCCGCGCTGGCTGATGCACTGGCCTCTGGTGCCAAGCGGGTGCTGATTTGCGGATCATTGTATCTTGCAGGGGATGTGTTGCGTCACAACTGACTTTCCCCACTCTGCGCATCGGTTTAATCAAGGGGCGCAGATCGGGAGATACCAGATGTTTGATCACAACCACCTCACCGCCGCGCTCCGCGCTGCCAGCATTGGCCGCGATGATGCCGTGTTCGCGCATATGCCTAACGGCGGCTCGCTGTCGTACGGTGCGTTTTTTGAAGGCGCCGCGCGCACCGCGCAGGCCCTTGTCGATTGTGGCGTCACGCCAGGTGATCGCGTCGCGGCGCAGGTCGCAAAAACGGTTGAAGCTTTGCAGCTATACGTCGGTACGGTTATGGCGGGCGGCGTCTTTCTGCCCCTGAATACCGGGTATACTGCGCCGGAGGTTGACTATTTTCTGTCTGATGCCAGCCCGCGCGTGCTGGTCTGCGACCCCAAGGCGCTGAACGATCTTACGTCGATTGCCGCAAAGGCTGGCGTGGCGCACTCCCTCACACTGGGGGCCGATGGCCGGGGCAGTTTGACCGACGCTGCGCAAGCTGCCACCGCACTCGCCAAGGCGGTTGCGCGCAGCGGGGATGATCTTGCCGCGATCCTTTATACATCCGGCACAACAGGGCGATCCAAGGGCGCGATGCTGAGCCACGGCGCACTGGCCTCCAACAGCCAGACATTGCGCGATCATTGGCGGTTTACGGCGGATGATGTGCTTATCCATGCCTTGCCGATCTTTCACACACACGGCCTGTTCGTGGCCACCAACATCACGCTTATGGCCGGGGCCGCTTGCATCTTCATGCCCGGGTTCAATGCCGATGAAATCATCAAGGCCATGCCCCGCGCGACCACGCTGATGGGCGTGCCAACATTCTATACCCGATTGCTGAAGGACGAGCGCCTGCCCGAGGCGTCCAAGTCCATGCGGTTGTTCATTTCTGGCTCTGCCCCGTTGCTGGCTGAAACCCATGTGGAGTGGGAGGCCGCCACCGGCCATCGTATTCTTGAACGCTATGGTATGACCGAAACCAACATGAACACCTCCAACCCCTATGAAGGGGATCGCCGCGCAGGCACCGTCGGCAAGCCCCTGCCGGGGGTAGAGGCCCGTATCATGGGCGAAACCGGCCCCGTAAAACGCGGAGAGCCGGGCGTAATCGAAGTGCGCGGCCCCAACGTGTTCCAAGGCTATTGGAACATGCCCGAAAAAACAGCGGAGGAGCTTCGCCCCGATGGCTGGTTCATCACAGGCGATATCGCGGTCGAAAGCGAAGACGGGTACATAACCATCGTTGGCCGCGCCAAGGACATGATCATTTCAGGCGGCTTCAACGTCTACCCCAAGGAAATTGAAAGCCTGATTGATGATCAGCCCGGCGTTGTTGAAAGCGCGGTCGTCGGTGTCAAACACCCCGATTTTGGCGAAGGCGTTGTGGCCGTTGTCGTCGGCTCCGCTGATCCGGATGCGATTGCCAAGGCCATTGCGCCGGAACTGGCAAAATACAAGCAACCAAAGCGTATCATCATGGTTGATGAATTGCCCCGCAACACGATGGGCAAGGTGCAAAAGAATATTCTGCGCGAGACATACGGCCAGATATTCAGCTGAGGGCAGTTACCAGGGTGATACGCGGGCAGGACCAGCGTATCACCCTTCAAACACCTGAAAGGCTGACTGTCAGGGCTGTTTCGCGCGGATATCGGCCACCTCACGGCGCAGGGCTTTAACCTCTGCCAGAATTTCCGCATTCATCAACGCCATGGCATCACGTTCGTCTCGCGCGGAACTTTCATGCTCCGACTGCATGGCGTCCACGATCACACCGATGAACAGGTTCAATACGGTAAACGCCGTTGCGATGATGAAGGGGACAAACAACATCCACGAAAACGGGTGTTGCTCCATCACCGGGCGCACAATGCCCATGGACCAGCTTTCGAGAGTCATAACCTGGAATAGCGTATAGCCGCTTTCGCCCAGGGTGCCGAACCATTCAGGGAAGGTTTCCCCGTAAAGTTTGGTGCAGATCACCGCAAAGATATAGAAAATCATCAGCAAAAGCAGGATGATCGTTGCCATGCCGGGCAAGGCTTCCAGCAACCCACTGACCACGCGGCGCATCTGCCCAACGGAAGACACCAACCGCAACACCCGCAAGATACGGAAAGCACGCAATACCGACAGCGGCCCGGTAGATGGAACCAAAGCGACCGTTACGACAATAAAGTCGAAAATTCGCCATGGGTCGCGCCAAAAACCTCTGAAATCGGCAATCAGGCGCGCAACCAGTTCAGCGACAAACACCGCAAGGATAAGCGCATCCAACCGCAGCAAAATGCCGCCAAATCGCGCCATCACCCAATCCGATGTCTCCATCCCCAGAGTGATCGCATTGAAAATAATCAGAAAAATGATGGCATTGTTAAATAACGCGCTTTCAACAAGTGCCCGCAAACGGGCCTGAAACGCAGAAAACATGGCAACAGATGTGGACATACGCGAAACGGCTCCGATTTGTGAGGCAGCGCCGTAAATGGGATAGCATTGCACATTCGTCAACGCCTCTGTGTCTTCAATGCGATCAATAGACCTGTTAGATGAGGTGCAGTAGCAAAATAAGGAGGTGGCATGGCCATCACACCCTTCGATAGCATGATCCACCGTGACCTTTATGGTGACAAAGAGGTTGCCGCGTTGTTCACCGACACGGCGGAAATTCGCGGAATGTTGTTGTTTGAAGGCGCGCTTGCAAAGGCGCAGGGTGCCCTTGGCCTGATCCCGGACACCGCCGCCGCCGCCATTCACCGGGCATCGCAAGAGGTGATGATCGACCCCGCCGCGCTTACCGCTGGCAATGCCGCCGCTGGTGTTTCGGCCCCCGCGCTGGTTGAGGCCTTTCGCAAGGCGATGGAAGCGCCAGAGCACGCGGCCTATCTACACTGGGGCGCGACCAGTCAGGATGTTGTTGATACCAGCCTGATCCTGCGCCTGCGCCGTGCGATACAAATTATTGACCAGCGCCTGACGCTGCTGATCGAAACCCTTGCCAAAAAGGCCGAAGCAGAAGCCGAAACCGTCATGGCGGCACGTACCCGCTCGCAAATCGCAACGCCCACCACCTTGGGCGCGAAAATCGCGGTCTGGCGTGCGTCTCTGCGGCGTTGCCGCGACCGGATCGGGCAAATCAAACCACGCCTTTTGTGTGTCTCACTTTCCGGCGCATCCGGCACCAATGCCGCGATGGGGCCGCAGGCAGATGCCGTTGCCGATGCGATGGCGGATGCCTTGAACCTGCGCCACGCCGCAACCCCATGGCACAGCGCGCGCGACAATATCGCTGAACTTGGCGGTGCCTTGACGCTGATGACCGGGGCCACTGGCAAAATGGGCCTCGATATCCTGCAACTGATGCAGTCAGAGGTGCGGGAGGTTACGGCGGGCGCGGGCGGTGGCTCTTCGACCATGCCGCACAAATCAAACCCCGTCGGGCCAGAGGCATTAATTGCCTTGGCTCATGCCAATGCCGGCATTGTTGGGCGCCTTTATGAAGCGCAGCTCCACGCGCAGGAACGTGAAGGCGCGGCATGGGCGCTTGAATGGATGACCCTGCCACAAATTGTGATCGCAACCGCCGCCGCGCTGCGTCATGCACAGGTGATTGCAGAAACACTGGAAGCACGCCCGAATGCCATGCAGGCCACAATGGATGCCACCAATGGTTTGATGCTGGCCGAAGCGGCCAGTTTTGCCCTGGCTGAGTTCATGCCCCGCCCGGACGCGCAGGCGATGGTCAAAGCAGCTTGCAAGACCGCCACAACGGAAAACCGGCATCTGCGCGATGTCCTGATGGCGACCACCGATGCAGCGGTCGATTGGAATGCGGTGTTTGACCCGCTGAATTACATCGGTGACGCTGCCCGGATTGCGCGCAGCTGATCCCCCCGTCTATAAGTGCGGGAACAGGAGACCCCCATGAGCCGCACAGCCACAATAAGCCGCCAGACCAACGAAACGACCATTGAGGTTGAAATCAACCTTGATGGCACCGGGTCTTACGACAATCAGACCGGCGTTGGTTTTTTCGACCATATGCTAGACCAGCTTGCGCGCCATGCCCTGATCGACATGAAAGTCCGCGCCAAGGGTGATTTGCATATCGACGACCACCACACCGTTGAGGATGTGGGTATCGCGCTTGGCAAGGCGCTTGGCGAGGCGATGGGCGACAAGCGTGGTATCGTTCGTTACGGTTCCTGCTATTTGCCAATGGATGAATGCCTTACCCGCGCGGCGCTGGACCTGTCGGGGCGCCCGTTCCTTGTGTGGAATGTGGACTTTACAGCGCAGAAAATCGGCACATTCGACACCGAGCTGGTACGCGAGTTTTTCACCGCCTTTGCGATGAACTCAGGCATGACGCTGCATGTGGACACCCTGCGCGGTGTCAACAGCCACCATATCGCAGAAACCTGCTTCAAGGCCGTCGCCCGCGCCCTGCGTGATGCGCTGGAAACGGACCCGCGCAAGGCCGAGGCCATCCCTTCTACCAAAGGCACACTATGACCGTTGCAATCATTGATTATGGGTCAGGCAACCTGCATTCCGTTGCTAAATCCTTTGAGCGGATGAGCCGTGAAGGCTTGGGCGAAAACATCATTGTCACGGCCGATGCCGATGCGGTGCGCCGCTCTGACCGGATCGTGCTGCCGGGCGTCGGCGCCTATGCCGATTGCCGCTCAGGTCTGGATACGGTGCCCGGTATGGTCGAGGTGTTAGAGGAACGCGCCCATAAAGGCGGCGTGCCTTTCCTTGGTATTTGTGTCGGCATGCAATTGATGGCGACCGTGGGCCGCGAAAACGGCGATACGCCGGGCCTTGATTGGATTCCGGGAGAGGTCGTGCGCCTTTGCCCAAATGATGATGACCTCAAAATTCCGCATATGGGCTGGAATGAGTTGACAGTGGGCGCACCGCACCCGGTACTGGATGGCATCGAAGGCGGCGCACACGCCTATTTCGTGCATTCCTACCACCTGCGCCCGCGGGAGCCTTATCACCGTCTCGCCCATACCGCCTATGGCGAGATGGTCACGGCGGTGGTGGGCAAGGCAAATATGGTCGGCACCCAGTTTCATCCCGAAAAAAGCCAGGAAACCGGTTTGCGGCTGATCGCCAATTTTCTGTCGTGGGCACCATAAAAGGTTCTGCCGAGTGGTCGCAGCCCCGTTGTGAGTGAACGGGGCCGCCTTTGGCCTGCGATGCACAAATCGCGGCGGCGGCCTCTTGCCAAGCGCGCGGCGATACGAACGCACAGTGGTGCTCCACGTGCCGTATCACAGGCTGACTTACCTGCGCGCCGCATGGGCATTCAAGGGCTGGCAGGGTTGCCCTGATCCGCCCTGCCCGCTTACAGCTATCATATCAAACAGGGAGCGAGCGTTATGGCCGGGCAAATTTGGACGTGGTTTGAAGGTGATTGGCATGAAGGCAATGTGCCGATCATGGGCGTCGCAGATCATGGTACGTGGCTTGGCTCCCTCGTATTTGATGGTGCACGCGCGTTTGATGGTTACACGCCCGACCTTGCGTTGCATTGCGCCCGCGTAAACGAAAGTGCCCGCGGCATGGGCCTGAACCCGACAATGACTGATGAAGAGGTGCTGGGCCTTGCGTTGGACGGGGTGAATAAATTCCCGGTCGGGACCGCGCTTTATATCCGCCCGATGATCTGGGCCAAACGTGGCTCTCCCATGATGGTGGCCCCGGACGCAGACAGCGCCGCATTCGCACTTTGCCTAGAAGAAAAGCCAATGCCCAAGCCAGAGGGGCTAAGCTTTACCACCACCAGTTTCCGCCGCCCGTTGCAGAACACCGCGCCGACGAATGCCAAGGCAGGGTGCCTTTACCCCAACAACGCCCGCATGTTGATGGAGGCAAATGCAAAGGGGTTTCAGAACGCGATCAGTCAGGATGTATTGGGCAATGTGGCTGAAACCGCCACATCAAACATATTCATGGCGAAAGACGGCGTTGTGCTGACACCGATCCCATCGGGGTGCTTCCTGAACGGTATCACCCGCCAGCGGGTCATTGGCCTGCTCCGCGATGATGGCATCGAAGTTGTCGAAAAAACACTGACGCTAGATGATTTCCGCGATGCGGATGAAATATTCACAACCGGCAACGCCATGAAAGTCATGCACGCCACACAATTCGAAGATCGCCACCTGCAATATGGGCGCCTGTCGAAACGCGCGCGGGAGCTTTACTGGGATTTCGCCGCCAGCGCGTAAATACCTGTGAAAATCCTCGAAAATATCATCAGCGACCGCGGCTCAAAATACGCGGTTTCCGGTGGGCCATGTGCATCGGAAGCTGCGGCGAAGGCCTTTATCAAAGACCTTTGCCGCAAGAAGAAATTTGCCAAGGCCACCCATAACACCTGGGGCCTATTGCTTGATGAGGGCGGGGCACTTTTGCCAGTCAAGAACGACGATGGCGAAAGCGGCGCGGGCATGGTGATCCTGCGCATGTTGGAACGTGAAGACATTCGCAACCATATTATCGTGGTCACGCGATGGTATGGCGGCAAGCACCTTGGCGGCGACCGGTTTCGTCATGTGCAGGACGCCGTGCGGATTTATCTGAACGAAGCTGGCTGACAACGCCGCGCACAGCCGCTTATATCGCCGCTATGAAACTTTATCCTGATCACGTCTATGCCCCCACGCCTGCGCCATCTTATTGGCAGGCGACAACACCAGATGCGGTGCCAGGGCCAGCCCTTGCCGAAGACCTCATGGTCGACACCGCTGTCATCGGTGGCGGCTATACGGGGTTGAACGCGGCGCTGCGCCTCGCGCAGCGGGGCGTGGATGTTGCTGTATTCGATACGGGTCACCCCGGCTGGGGCGCATCCGGGCGCAATGGCGGGTTTGTCTGCGTTGGCGGCTCGGCGCATGGGTATGATCACCTGATCGCCAAACACGGACAGGCAGAAACGCAGAATTTTGTGAACCATCAACGGGCCGCAATCGAGCATGTTGCAGCATTGCTCGAAGCTCATGCGATCAACGCTGATCGTCACTCGGACGGTGAATGGGCGCTGGCGCACAGCCGCAGCGCCTTTGAGGGAGCCACAAGAAAACTGGCCACGGAACGCGCGCTTGGGTTTGACGTGCGCGCGTTCTCTCAAGAAGAGTTGAACGAGCGGGGCATGGGCGGGCCAAGCTTTCACGGCGGGCACCAACTTGCCTGTGGCTTTGCAATTCACCCCCTGAAATACGCGACAGGTCTGGCCCGCGCCACGCAGGCAGCCGGAGCGCAGGTTTTCAGCCACTCCAAGGTGACGCGTATCAGTTCTGAAAACGGCTATCGCCTCACCGTGAATGGGCACACCGTTCAGGCAAGGCGCGTGATCATCGGGGCCAATGGGTACGCGCAAGAGGGGTTGATCCCATGGTTGAACGGGCGGTTCCTGCCGGTGGTTTCGTCAATCATGGTGACCGAAGAAATCAGCGAGGCCGACCAGCGAGCGCAGGGATGGTGGTCTGACCAGGCGGCCTATGACAGCCGCGCCCTTGTCCATTATTTCCGTATGTTGCCCGAAGGGCGGATGATGTTTGGCGCGCGCGGCGGGTCATCCCTGAGCAAGCGCGGGGACCGCTATCTGGAAACCATGATCCGGCGCGAGTTCGAAACCATGTTCCCCGGTTGGCGCCACATCGCAACATCGCACCGCTGGACAGGTCTGCTGTCGCTTGCCCGCGACCGCAGCCTTTACACCGGCCCGATCCCCGATATGCCCGGCGCGTTTACCAGTTTTGCCTATCACGGAAACGGTGTTGCGATGGGGTCATATTGCGGGAAGTTACTCGCTGACATGGCACTCGGTGATCTCGCGCCGGGGGACTTGCCCCTGCCGATGCGCGCACCCGCACGCAAGTTTCCGGCAGCGGCGTTGCGCATGGCCTATATCAAGGCGGTCTATGCGTGGTGGGATGTCAAGGAAGCCCTCGGCGGCACTGGCCCTAAAGGTTAAGCTGAAAGTGTGATCAGCACGACCGCAGATGCGATCAGCCCCACGCCGACAAGCTCCACACGGGTTATGCGCTCGCGGAAGATCATAACGCTGAAGGCCACCGCGAACAGTAACTCAACCTGCCCCAACGCCCGCACATAAGCCGCGTTTTGAACAGCAAATGCCGTGAACCAACACACCGAACAGGCCATCCCGACAAGACCAACCGGCCCGGCCCGACGCCATTGCCGCCCGACGTTGGCAAGTTCTGCACGATCAAAGACCACAAACCATGCGCCCATCATCACGGTTTGCATCACAAGCGCCACCGCAAGCGCAAAGGCGGCAGAGACAAACACATTCGTCCCCTCAAGCGCCAACGCCGCCCCCCGGTATGACACAGATGACAACCCAAGAAGCATCGCACACAAAAGCCCAATAAGCGTGACCCGCTGCCCAAGCCCACGTATCAACGCCCCCGGCGAAAGTTTCGTTTCCGTCATCGACAACGCGACCGCGCCCAGCGCGCCCAACACAATCGCGACAACCGCAAGCGGCCCCACGGTATCGCCCAGCAGAACGGCACCCAGCACCGCGATCAGCACGACCTCCAGTTTTGAAAACGTCGTCCCGACCGCGAAACTCTGGAACGAGAACATCCACAGCAACACAACGGTAAACAGTATCTGCGACACCGCGCCCGTCGCGCAATAGACCCAGAACATCGGTGACGCCACTGGCAACGCCTCGCCCGTCCACCCCAGCAAAACCACCAGATAAACAACCGCAAACGGCCACGCGTACACAAACCGCGCATAGGCCGCCCCCGCCGTGGACAAACGCCCTTTGAGGGATTTTTGCATCGCTGAGCGCAGGTTTTGCAGGAACGCAGCGGCAATCGTGGCAGGAATCCAGAGAGACAACATTCCCCTGCGTGGGTGGCTAACATTGTCGCGTCAAGCCTGCGTACCGAAATTTCGCAATATCTGCCTTTCTTTCCCTGTCGATCCCGGTCTTAATGATCAGTCTGATCTGACGAAGGAATTTGCACGCGTGATCCGACAGTTTGAATTGGTGGAAAAGGTTCAGGCCTATAATCCCACGGCGGATGAAGACCTGCTAAACCGCGCATATGTCTACGGCGCGCATGCCCATCGCACCCAAACACGCGCAGACGGACAGCCCTATTTCGGCCACCCCGTCGAGGTCGCGGCGATTCTGACCGATTTGCAGCTGGATGATGCAACAATCGTCACTGCCCTGCTGCACGACACGATTGAAGACACCGAAGCGACTTTTGGCGACGTCGAAAAGAAATTTGGCCGCGAAATTGCTGAACTCGTCGACGGCGTTACCAAACTGAACAAGCTGGAGCTAACCTCCAAGGAAACCGCGCAGGCCGAAAATTTTCGCAAACTTCTGATGGCGATGAGCCGCGATGTGCGCGTATTGCTCGTGAAACTTGCGGATCGGTTGCACAACATGCGCACGCTGGGGCCGCTCCGCCCTGACAAGCGCGCCCGTATCGCCCGTGAAACGCTCGATATCTTTGCCCCCCTTGCCAGCCGCATGGGAATGCAAAAGATGCGCGAGGAACTCGAAGACCTCGCGTTTGTAACGCTCAACCCCGAGGCGCGCACATCCATCATGCGCCGGTTCCTGAAACTCAGGAAAGAAACCGGCGACCTGATCCCGAAAATTACCAGCGCGATTGAAAAGGCACTGGCCGACGACGGCATCAAGGCTACCGTTATTGGCCGGGAAAAGCGGCCCTATTCGATCTGGCGCAAGATGGAGGAGAAAAAGGTCGGGTTTTCCCGCCTGTCTGACATCTATGGGTTTCGCATCATCACAGAGGATGAACGGGCGTGTTATGCGGCGCTCGGGGCTGTGCACCAACGCATGCGCGTCGTGCCGGAACGGATGAAAGACTATATCTCCGGGCCAAAGGCGAACGGGTATCGCTCTATTCATACAACTGTGCAGGGGCCCGGTGCCGCACGGGTGGAGATTCAGATACGCACCGCCGAAATGCACGAAGTGGCCGAAACAGGCGTCGCCGCACACTGGTCCTATAAAGAGGGTAAGCAAAGCGCGAACCCCTTCGCCGTTGACCCTTTCAGGTGGCTTTCAGATCTGGTTGAGCGCATGGAAAAAGGCGCGCCACCCAAAGAGTTTCTGGAACAGGTCCAGCTGGATATGTTCCACGATCAGGTGTTCTGCTTTACCCCCAAGGGCGATGTGATCGGCCTGCCGCGCGGGGCCACCGCGATTGATTTTGCCTATGCCATTCACACGGGAATCGGTGATACCTGTGTTGGCGTCATGGTTGACGGCAGGCGCTCCCCCCTTTGGACGCGTCTGCGCAACGGTCAGTCCGTAGACATCATTCGGGTCGCAACTGCGCGCCCCTCCCCGGTGTGGATCGACATGGCCATCACGGGGCGTGCCCGCGCCGCGATCCGAAAGGCCCTCAAGCTGGATGAACGCAGTGAGCAAATTCAGCTTGGCCGTGACATCATCGCCGGGGCCTTCTCACGGCGTGAACTGGAAGGCGGCGAAAAAGCCCAGGAAGCCGCAGCACGAAAACTCGGCTACGGCAGTATTGATGACATGCTCGCAGAGCTTGGTGCCGGGGAAATTACGGGGCGCCAAATTGTGGGTGCCGTTTATCCCGGCATCATAGATCAGGAAGAAGGGCCAGTTATCGGCGCCTCCACCTCGCGCCCGCATCGCATGGTGGTCGGCGCACCAACGGAAAAGCCCCTCGAATTTGCAGAATGCTGTGACCCCATCCCCGGCGACCGCATCGTGGGCCTGCCCGATGATGATGGCATCAAGGTACATATCATCGACTGTCTCTCACTGACTGAGCACGAGGATCACGCCGAGGACTGGGTCGATCTGAAATGGGAAGAAGACGCAGCGCAGCTTGGCGGCCGAACGATCAATCTGGATATGACATTGGCCAATCAGGCAGGCGCACTCGGGGCAGTGGCAACGCTGATCGGTGATCACAAGGCCAATATCGAAAACCTTTCGACCCAGTCACGATTTGATGACTATTGGCGGTTAAGAATCCGGCTTGGCGTAAATGATGTGAAACATCTCAGCGCCATATTGTCGGCACTTGAAGCGCAGACAATCGTCACAGACGTGGCACGAGTGAGAGCGCGAGAGGCATGAGTATTGAGACATGTCGGCAGGCACACCTCGCGAGGGGTATTGGCCTGACCCGAATGACCGCTTATGTCGTGTACTGAAGTTTCAGAACCCCGCTGACTCGGACACCCGAGCGCGAGGAAAGGTGAGTATTGGTGTTCAAACGGCGTGAAAAAGCCCCCTTCGGCAAACGCATGCGCGAGATGATCTCGCCGCGAAAGGGTTGGGCACGCGGCTTTGAATATATGGGGCGGCGCATTCAGCGTTTGCCCGATGCACCAGAAAGCATCGGCCTTGGGGTGGCATGTGGGGTGATTACCTCGTTCACACCGTTTTTTGGCCTGCATTTTGTTGTCGCTGCCGGGCTTGCCTGGATATTGCGTGCCAATGTATTCGCCAGCGCCGCGGGAACATTCATTGGCAACCCGCTGACTTTTCCCTTTATTGTCACCATCAGCCTGCAACTGGGGCATCGCATACTTGGTGACGAAGAGGGCGTAGATACCTCATTTGCCGAACTGGGGTTTTTTGACCTGTTGGCGCACACGTTTGGGAACGTACAGGAACTGTTCCTGCCCTATCTCGTTGGTGGCCTTGCGCCGGGTCTGATTTGTGCGGTCATTAGCTATGCGCTAATCGTGCCCTTGGTGCGTACCTATCAAGCGCGGCGGCGCGCCCGACTTGCCGCGGGCGCCCGTGCCCGGCTGGAGGCTGCCCGCGCAAAATCGAAAAAGAACACCTCTCCCTGACACGCTATGATGCGCTTTTCGGCGCTCGCGAATATTCAAAGGACACTCCATGCGCGTTGCAATGATCGGCACAGGATATGTGGGCCTCGTATCGGGGGTTTGCTTTTCGGACTTTGGCCATGACGTTGTCTGCGTCGACAAGATGGCCGACAAGATCGAGATGCTGAACCGGGGAGAAACCCCGATTTACGAACCCGGCCTTGGTGCCTTGATGGAAAAGAACGTCGCCGCCGGGCGCCTGACCTTTACCACTGACCTTGCCGCTGCGGTTGCCGGCGCTGATGCGGTCTTTATCGCGGTCGGCACGCCCACAAGGCGCGGCGAAGGACATGCTGATCTGAGCTATGTTTACGCCGCCGCCGAAGAGGTTGCTGCGGCAATCGATGGCTTCACCGTTGTTGTCACCAAATCGACCGTTCCCGTCGGCACGAATCGCGAAGTGGAGCGCCGCGTGAGGGCCGTACGGCCGGATGCACCATTCGCAGTCGCCTCAAACCCCGAATTTCTGCGCGAAGGCGCTGCCATCGAAGATTTCATGCGCCCTGACCGTGTGGTGGTTGGCGTCGAAAGCGAGCAGGCGCAAAAGGTGATGCAAGACCTGTATCGCCCGCTGTACCTGCGTGAAACACCGATGGTCTTTACCACGCTGGAAAGCGCCGAAATCATCAAATACGCCGCCAATGCCTTCCTTGCGACCAAGATCACATTCATCAACGAAATCTCTGACCTTTGCGAAAAAGTTGGCGGCGATGTGCAGCAGGTTGCGGCTGGCATGGGTCTGGACAATCGCATCAGCGGAAAATTCCTTCATGCCGGGCCGGGCTATGGTGGATCATGTTTTCCCAAGGATACCCTCGCGCTGACCCGCACCGGCCAGGAGGTCAACAGCCCCCTGCGGATTGTGGAGACCGTGGTAGAGGTCAACGAGGCGCGAAAACGCAAGATGACCGACAAGATTGTTGACGCCTGCGGTGGCAAGGTAACCGGCAAGAAAATCGCCATTCTGGGCGTGACGTTCAAACCCGATACCGATGACATGCGCGAAGCCCCTTCGCTGACCATCGTTCCCGCGTTGATCGGCGCGGGCGCTTCGGTAACCGTCGCAGACCCTGAGGGGCGCAAGGAAGGCGAAGCACTCTTGCCCGGTGTGAGCTGGGCCGCCGGGGCCTATGACGCGGCAGCGGGGGCCGATGCTGTCGCCATCGTGACCGAATGGAACGAGTTTCGCGCCCTTGATCTCAAACGCCTTGCGAATGTGATGAAGGGGGATGTGATGGTCGATCTGCGTAACATCTATCGCCCCGAAGAAGCCCGCGCCGCAGGCTTTTCCTATTCATCGGTTGGTCGCCCCTAA
>JBMYXS010000067.1:0-20029 GCA_049608645.1 Pikeienuella sp.
GCCTGAGCCTGAGCCTGAGCCTGAGCCTGAGCCTGAGCCTGAGCCTGAGCCTGAAGCGCTCCGCAAGGCCCGCGTGGAAACGCCAGTGCCGCCGATCATGCCCGTCGCTGCGACCGCTGAGGACGAAGAAGACGGAGAGGCATTGTTGGATGACGATGTCTTGCCAGAGCCGTTGATGACCGAAGCAGAGGTAGAGGCCATCGTCCGCCGCGTCGTGCGTGAAGAGTTGCAAGGCCCGATCGGCCAGCAAATCAGCCGCAAGGTAAAGCGTATGATCCGCGAAGAAATTCGCAAGGCGCTCTACGACGACGATTCTTTGATCTGACCCAGGTGAAAATTGATCGCTGATCAGTTAGGCGCGGCATTGCATCGCGCCTTTCCCTGCCTGACCCATCGCGGTACACACCACGCCAAAGGCGATTTGCGTTTTAAGCTAACGCAAATTGTTATTCTGAAAGACGTGGATGATTAGTGATGACCGAACAAACGCTCGACAAAGCCTTTAACGCCGCCGACGCAGAGGCGCGCATCTATGCGGAATGGGAAAAGGGCGGTGCCTTTAAGGCGGGCGTGAACGCCAAGCCGGGCAAGGACACCTTCTCCATCGTGATCCCGCCGCCCAACGTCAACGGCTCGCTCCATATCGGGCACGCGCTGAACAACACCTTGCAGGATATTCTGACCCGCTGGAAACGTATGCAGGGGTTCGACACCCTCTGGCAGCCGGGGCAGGACCATGCGGGCATCGCCATGCAGATCGCGGTTGAGAAAGACCTCGCGGCCAAGGGCAAGCCCGGTGCCAAAGACATCGGCCGCGACGCGTTCTTGCAAGAGGCATGGCGTTATAAGGATGAAACGGCCGATGGCATTATTAGCCAGCTGAAACGGCTTGGCGCGTCCTGCGACTGGTCACGCAACGCCTTCACCATGTCCGGCGCCCCCGGTGCTCCGGCTGGGAATGAGGGCAACCTGCACGATGCGGTGCTCAAGGTTTTTGTCGACTTTTATGAACAGGGCCTGATCTATCGCGGCAAGCGGCTGGTGAACTGGGATCCAAAATTCGAAACGGCGATTTCCGACCTTGAGGTCGAGAATATCGAAGTTGACGGGCACATGTGGCACTTCAAATATCCGCTGGCGAGTGGTGCGACCTATGAATATGTGGAGAAGGATGAGGACGGTAACGTCACACTCCGGGAGACGCGCGACTATATCTCTATCGCGACCACACGCCCCGAAACGATGTTGGGCGACGGCGCGGTCGCGGTGCACCCGTCCGACGAGCGTTATGCGCCAATCGTGGGCAAACTCTGCGAAATACCGGTAGGGCCGAAAGAACACCGCCGCCTGATCCCGATCATCACGGATGACTACCCGGACCCTGATTTCGGCTCCGGCGCCGTGAAAATCACGGGCGCGCATGATTTCAACGACTATGGCGTCGCGAAGCGCGGCGGCATCCCGTGCTACCGGCTGATGGACACAAAAGCCGCTCTGCGCGCTGACGGCGCGCCCTACGCCGAAGAGGCCGCGAAGGCGCAGGCGATTGTTGAGGGCAAGGATTTCACCGAAGCCGAGATCGACGCAATCAACCTGGTGCCCGATGAGTATCGCGGCATGGACCGGTTTGAGGCGCGCAAGAAGGTCGTCGCGGACATCACGGCGGAAGGGCTCGCCGTGATGGTCGAGGCCGAGGGTGCCGCCGTCCCGGGCTCGACCCGGGACCTCGACGACAATGCGCAAAACAGCGAGACCCCGGGTCAAGCCCGGGGCGACGGGGAGGGGGAGCCGACGCTCGTTCCCTACGTCGAATCCAAGAAAATCATGCAGCCCTTCGGCGACCGCTCAAAAACAGTGATCGAACCGATGCTGACGGACCAGTGGTTTGTCGATGCCGAGACACTCGCGAAACCGGCGCTGGAAGCTGTCCGCTCAGGCGAGACCAAATTTGCCCCGCAGAACTGGGAAAAGACCTATTTCCACTGGCTGGAAGACATCCAGCCCTGGTGCATCTCCCGCCAGTTGTGGTGGGGGCACCAGATTCCGGTTTGGTATGGGCCGAAGAAATTGGACGACGGCAGCTTATCGCTTAACGAGTATGACGAATTCGTCGGAAAGACCTTTGAAGACGCACGAAAAAATGCTGAACAGTACTACGGTGTGCAGGTCACCGAAGGTGGACACGACCTTGAGCTAAACAATCGTAGTGGAAAGCAAACCCGCGCTTTGCCACGTACGGGCAAGTTTGCTCAGGATGATCAGCCCATAACTGCCGAGTTTCTTGATGGCCCGGAACATTGCGTCGAATTACAGCGCGACCCAGACGTCCTCGACACGTGGTTCTCCTCGGCCCTCTGGCCCTATTCCACCCTCGGTTGGCCGGAAAAGACGCCGGAGCTGGAGAAATACTACAAGACCGATGTGCTGATCACCGGTAATGACATCATCTTTTTCTGGGTTGCCCGGATGATGATGACGGGCATTCATTTCATGGACGAGGTGCCGTTCCACACTGTCTACATCAACTCCATCGTCACAGACGCCAAGGGCAAGAAGATGTCCAAATCGGTCGGCAATGTGATCGACCCGCTTGAATTGATCGACCAATACGGGGCCGACGCCGTGCGCTTTACCCTGACCTCTCAGGAAGTTCAGGCCCGCCGCGCGCTGCGCCTGTCGCCGACGCAGGTCGAAGGGGGCCGGAATTTCGGCACCAAACTCTGGAACGCCGCGCGTTTTGCGGAAATGAACGAATGCGCCGTACCGGCGGGCTATGATCCGTCGGCGCTGACGCAGACCGTGAACAAATGGATTGTGGGGGAGACGGCGCGGGCCAAAGCGGCGCTGGATGGCGCGTTGGAGCAATACCGCTTTAACGACGCTGCCAACGCCTTGTTCATGCACGTCCGCCGTGTGTTCTGTGACTGGTACGTCGAATTTGCCAAACCCCTGTTGCAGGGCGAGGACGAAGAAGCGCGGGCAGAAACACAGGCGACAATGGCCTGGGCGTTGGAGCAATGCTTGATCCTGCTGCACCCGATCATGCCGTTCATTACTGAGGACTTGTGGGCCAAGACCGCAAACCGCGGTGGCTGGTTGATGCATGCTGATTGGCCTGATTATGGCGATATCGCTGATGCGGCGGCGGACGCGGAAATGGCATGGGTAATCGGCCTGATCGAACAGGTACGCTCCGTCCGGTCGGAATTGAATGTGAATGCCGGTGCGAAAACACCATTGGTGCTGATGGATATGTCGGGCGAGGCATTGGCGCGGTTTGAGCGCAATGCCGTTCTGATCCAGCGTCTTGCGCGTATCGAAGGCGTTTCAATGGCTGATCAGGGCGCTGATGATGTGAAGGGCGCCGTTACGCTGACCCTCGAAGGGGCGGTTCTGGCACTGCCTTTGGCCGAATACGTTGATGTGAAGGCGGAGGCCGCGCGCCTCAAGAAAGCGTCTGACAAACTGGCGAAAGAGGCTGGCGGCATTGAAAAGAAACTTTCCAACGAAAAGTTTCTTGCCAAAGCCCCTGACGAGGTTGTCGAAGAACAGCGGGAGCGCCTGACCGCCGCCAAGGGCGAGCAGGAAAAGCTGGCCGCAGCCATGGCACGGCTTGCCGAAATGGGGTGAGGGCACAGCGACCCTCCCCGCCGTTACCTTTCTGCTTGATGTTGTGGACAGGTCGCGTGACGCTGGCAAAACGCCTTGATATTGCGCCGCACGGTTCCGCATCGTGCGGCGTTGTCTTTGTTTGAAACACGATGCTTTTAGCGCAGGTTTTGTTAGGCTGATTGCTGCTGTCAAAGGCCGCAATGGCGTTTCGTGATAAGCCTGAATCACCTATCGTCGCCCAAAAGTCAAAGATTTCAACGCATTGGGCGACGGGCCATGGTTCAGGTTAAACAGAACGCGCGTTGGCGATGAAGCGGGGTCCGCTGGCGGTGGGCCCGTTTCATCTCGGGCCTCGTAAAGACATTTGATGAAAATACCCAAGAAAAAATGCTGCCAGTCGTGAAACAGACGGGGCGAATTAACGGTTTCGTAATGGTACTTTCGGCGGCTAGTGCGCGGTTAGGTCCCGCCTGACAGCGCCAAAGACATCCTCAAACATCTCTGTGGTCAAAACGCCTGTATTGGTGTTGTAGCGAGAGCAATGATAGCTGCCCCACACCGTCAGGCGGCCAACCTCATGCCGTGAGCCGTGCCCGAATTTATGCGTGGCAACGCGCGCGCCCAATGCGCGAATGGTGCTGGCATGACTGATCCCGCCAAGGCAGATGATTGCGCGCAGGCGGGGCAAGGCCGCGATACGGGCCTTTAGAAAATCACGGCATTGATTGACTTCCGCGCCCACGGGTTTGTTCTGCGGGGGAACACAGCGCACAGCGTTTGTGACCATGCAATCGTTCAACGCCAGGCCATCGTCAGGCCGTGCATCGAACTTGCCATTGGCCCAACCAAATTTTGTGAGCGTTTCGTAGAGAAGCGATCCGGCGTAATCGCCCGTAAACGGACGCCCTGTACGATGTGCGCCGGTCACGCCCGGGGCCAATCCAACCACCAGAAGCGATGCTTCGGGGTCGCCAAAGCTGACGACCGCACCGTTATACCAATCGGGGTTCTTTGCCTGTACCTCGTCGCGATAAGCCGCGAGGCGCGGGCAGAGGCGGCAATCACGCGGTGCCTCTGCCGGGATAACTGAGGTCATTTCTGCCTCAGTCGTCGTTTACCATATAGTCTTCGACGCCTTCAGGCTCTGGGCGCGGAGGGCGGCCAACCACGTCTTTCAGGTCTTCCAATTCGATGAAGTTGTCCGCCTGACGGCGCAGTTCATCGGCAATCATGGGCGGCTGTGAGCGGATGGTCGAAACGACTGAAACGCGAACGCCTTTGCGTTGCATCGCGGCAATTAGTGGGCGGAAGTCACCATCGCCGGAGAACAGAACCATGTGATCGATGCGGTCGGCCATTTCCATGGCATCCACTGCAAGCTCGATGTCCATGTTGCCCTTGACCTTGCGGCGGCCCATGCTGTCGATGAATTCTTTCGCGGGCTTTGTGACCATCGAAAAGCCGTTGTAGTCGAGCCAGTCCACCAAAGGCCGGATCGGGGAATATTCCTGATCTTCGAGCAGCGCAGTGTAATAGAACGCACGCACCAGTTTACCCCGGCGTACAAATTCGCCACGGAGGAGTTTGTAATCGATGTCAAACCCAAGCGCCTTGGCAGCGGCGTACAGGTTTGAGCCATCAATATAGAGAGCCAAACGCTCGTCACGATAAAACATTCTTCACCTCGAAATGCTGCATTGGGCCGGTTAAGGGTGTTGAGACGGAACCAGCGTGGTTGTTATCGCCACAATATCGCCGCGACCTTGGAAAGCAATCTAATGCTGTCGGAATGTTGCGAAAAGCGAGGAATACTTGAATGAAATGTGAGAATGCTCTCATTGCACTCGGCTCTAACTTGCCCGGAGAGGCGGGCAACTCGCTTAATGTGTGTATAACTACAATTGACGCCTGCGAATCACACGCTGTGCGTGTTGTGGCGCGATCGAGATGGCGGCGGTCGCCGGCCTTTCCCGCGGGGTCCGGCCCGGATTTTGTCAACGGCGCGTTTATGGTTGAGACGACCTTGTCAGCGCGCGCGCTTCTCAGTCATTTGCATGAGGTCGAAGCGCGCATGGGGCGGGTGCGAAAGGTTCGATGGGGGCCGCGTGTTTGTGACCTTGATCTGATTGCCTACGGGAACAGCATTGCGCCTGATCGTGCGACCGTCAGCGCATTGATGGGAGAAGGGGCGACAACCGCGGCCGCGCCTGACCATATGGTCTTGCCACATCCCCGTATGCACGAAAGGGCCTTTGTCTTGGCGCCGCTTGCTGATATCGCGCCGGAGTGGTGCCATCCGGTAACTGGCTTGTCGGTGAGCGAGATGCTGGCGGCGTTGCCCGCCGCAACCCGCGCAGAGGTTGAAGTGATTGCAGAGGATAAGTGATGAGCGAAGATGCGGATGATCTGTTGGCCGAAGCCTATGAACGCGCGCTTGACCACGAAAAGGCCGGGCGCATTGATGAGGCTGCAGCCGCTTATCACGAAGTTCTGGCACTGAACGCTGACGATCCGGGCGGGGTTTCTGTACGATTGGCGGCCATGGGGCGGGGCGATGCGCCAGCCAAGGCACCCGCTGCCTATGTTGCCACCTTGTTTGACCAGCATGCGGAGGTGTTTGACGGCATCCTGGTCGAGCAGCTTGGCTATGCCGTACCGATGATGATGCGGGAACGCGTGCAGGCGCTGGGCATGGGGCCTTTTGCGCGTATGCTCGACCTGGGCTGCGGCACAGGGTTGAGCGCCGAAGCCATGGAAGACATGGCAGAGCACATCACCGGCGTCGATATTGCCGAGGGGATGATCGAAATTGCGGATGAAAAGGAACTGTTTCACGACCTTTACGTCGCTGAGGCGGAAGGCTTTCTCGCTGATACGCCGCTGGCCCCCTGGGATCTGATCGCGGCGACGGATGTGCTGCCCTATCTTGGGGAGGCTGAAACCTTACTCCGTGGGGCGGCGGCGCATCTGACTTTGGGCGGTGTGTTGATCTTCTCCACCGAGACTGAAAACGCTGAGGTGCTGGGCCAGCGCCCGTGGGTTGTGACGCCCCATCACCGTTATGCGCACGCCCGTGCCTATATCGAAACAACGCTCGCGGCTGCGGGTTTGGCCCTGCGGGAGGTCACCGACATTATCGTACGGCACGAAATGGGTGCGCCTATTCCGGGCCATTTGTACGTTGCAGAAAAGATCGCCTGATTGGTCAGACTGCCTCTACCTTCACATTCACGCCGCCCTGTGGTCGCAGTGTCAGATTCATCGCAGGGGTGGGCGCGGGGCCTTGTGGTGTAAATCGCCACCTGACGAGGAGGGAGGCCAGGATCAGCTTTGCCTCCATTTGCGCAAACCCCATGCCGATGCAAATACGTGGCCCCGCGCCGAACGGCAGGTATTGATACCGATGCATGGCGCGTTTCGCCTCCGGCGTGAACCGCTCCGGGCGAAATTCATCCGGGGCATCCCACAAGGCTTCGTGGCGGTGGAGCGCATAAATCGGCAGCATGACGATATCATCCCGCAAAATCGGGCGACCACATAATTTGTCTGGCTCCAGCGCAATACGTGCGAGGAAAGCTGCGGGGGGATACAGGCGCAGGGATTCGTCGATCACCTGCCCGGTAAACGTCAAATCGCCAAGGTGACCGCCTTCCGCGGGGCCTTGGCCTATCACTGCGATGGCCTCGGCCCGTGCGCGGTCCTGCGCATCTTGGTCGAGTGCAAGCAAGTGAATGGACCAGGCCAGTGCAAGCGCAGTCGTTTCATGCCCCGCGACGATAAAGGCCAGCATGTTGTCGCGCAGTTCTTCGGCGGTCATTTGGCGGCCGGAATCAGGGTCGCTGGCACCGCGCATCAGATCCAACAGGTCTGTACCCGGTTCCCGGCCCGCGCGTTCCCTGATGACGCCATCCATCATGTTCCGCATCACGGAGGTAGAGCGCCGCCGCAGCAATGTGGCAGGGCGGGGCACCCAGGTTGGCACGCCGAGCACATCAAGTAACGAAATGCGCCCGACGGTTTCGATATACTCGTTGATAGACTTGCTTACCGCGACCCGGTCCAGGGTTTCGCGGCCCGATAATGCAACATCGCAGATCACATCGAATGTGGCGGCGATCATCTGTTCATACATTTCAGCGCCGCCTGTTGTGCGCGCTTCTTCTCCGACCCGCTCAACGGCGCGGGCGGCGGCCTCTGACATTGTGGGCGTAAGGGCCATCAGGTGACGGTGCTGGAAAACAGGTGCCGCCGCGCGCCGTTGCCAGCGCCAATGCGCGCCATCAGCATTGAACAGGCTTTCCCCGATTGCAGGTTGCAGCAACCGTTTCGTGACGGGCGACTTGGGATAGTCATCCGCGCGTGTTTTCAAGATCCGCTCAAGGGCATCCGGGTCGGCCACCATGTGCCAACGCTTTATCATGCGGCCCGATACCATCGGCTGACGGAAGATAAGGCCCGGCAAAATCTCAAGGACGTTGCGGCGGGCTTTTCTTGCCGTTTCCCCAAGGCTAAGCGGGCGGTGTGAAACCTCGACCTTTGGGGGCGTCATTTTCTGGGTCATGGGACAGAGATAGCGCCCGACAGCATCAGCATCAATCGGGTGCGTCATCCAGCGCCGATAGGGCGTCGGCAAATTCAACCAGACCTGCGGCCCCTTTGGGGGTCAGCGCATATATCCCGCGCTCGACCCGTTCAAACCACCCATAATGGTCCGCGCGCATGATGGTGGCCGCGCGTGGCGTGCCGGTTTCCTTGGCAATCACGGCGGCCTTGCATGGGCCACTGGCCGACAAATAGCGCGCGCAACGCAGGGCATCTTGCCGATAAGCCGTGACCTGTTTGATCCTTGTTGAGCCACCTGCGGTGGGGTCACCGACGCGCTTGTCAAATTCTTTCAGCAACCGGCCCCGGCGCTTGGCGTTCTTGCGCGGCGCATAGGGGCCAGGATCAAGATGTGCTTCAACTGCTTCACCCTTGACCGCGAGCAACCCAAGACCGAGGCGGCGACAAAGGCGGATGATATCGCGGTAGCGAAGCTTCCACCCCTTCGCGCCCGAGACCGGAACGGCAAGGTAAACCTGTTCGAACATCGTCTGGCGCGCGACGCCCTGCATCACGAGTGCAAGCGAGAACGACAGTTTGAGTTCCACCACAATAGGCTCTTCATCTCCGCGACGGGCGACGACATCACATGCACCAATCTCACCTTTCACGGTGTATCCCTGTGCCTCCAGATAGGCCTTGATGGGGGGGTAAAGATCTTGTTCGCGCATATCAGCTTTGTCGCGCGATCTGACGGGGAAGTGAAGGCGCCTTGCCTAGGATCATGCTGACGCGGCGGATAGGGTTCAAAGAAAGGGGGAATAATTCATGCGATACCTGCTGATGATTGCCGCACTGGTTCTGCCGACGGTCGGTGCCACGGCAGAAACGCCCTGTACCGAAACGGCACCTTGTCAGGTCGAAGGGGGCGATTATTTGCTGTCTTTCCCGCCTGACTGGGACGGGGTGACGGCATTGCCATCGCTGGTGTTCTTCCATGGGCATAATGCGTCGGCTGTCAGCACGGTTCGCTCAGGCGGCGTGCGGCGAAGTTTTGTCGACCGGGGGTATTTGCTGATTGCACCCAATGGCGCGCAACGGGCTTCCGGCGTCAGGTCGTTTCCGGCGCGACCGGGCTTTGGCGGCGGGCGAAATGATATCGCCTTTACAATGTCGATCCTTGAAGACGTGGCCAAACGGGTGCCGCTCGACAAAGCGCGCGTTGCGGTATCGGGCTTTTCAGCAGGTGGGTCGATGGCGTGGATGATGGGCTGTTATGCGGGGTCACATTTCAGCGCCGTCCTCTCGGTGGCGGGGGCCTTGCGGCGCGAGAACCCTTCCCTATGCCCGGACCCGGTGGCGCGCGGGTTACAGGTGCATGGGTTCGCTGATGCTCAGGTGCCGCACGAAGGCCGCGCCATCCGCGATTGGCACCAAGGTGATGTGCATGAAACAATGGCGTTGATGCGCCGTTCGCTCGGCTGTCGCTCGAACCCGACCGCGATTAACGTGGGCACATGGCGCAGTCGCGTCTGGGACAGGTGCGAGCGGGGAAATCTCGCCTATCTTGAACATGATGGCGGCCACGGGCTGCCACGTGGTTGGTCAGACATCGCGCGCGAATGGCTGGAAACCGGTACGCTGACACACGAATAGGTCTTTGCCGCGCTGTCGCCTGATAACGCTGCGTGATGCTTATCAGGTTCGCGGCACCGCCTTTCGGAAATCTGTGACGTTTATCGGGCGCGGGCGGGTGTTTTTGGGAACGGTCAGATCAAGGGAAAAAGACGCATGTTGCAGGTATTCCCTGCCTGATTTACCTATCGCCTGTGGTTGCATTACCCTAGATTGACGTATCGTCAGTGTTCTGGCGCTGATGGCATCGCAAGTAAGGATATCAAGATGAATGCGCTCCTCCCCGATGTGGACCCCGATGGCCTCCTCGAATTTTCCGTTGTGTTTACGGACCGTTCTCTCAACCATATGAGCCAGTCTTTTCAGGGCGTGATGCGCGATATTTCTCGCATTCTGAAAGACGTTTACAGCGCCGACCATGTCGCCGTGATACCGGGTGGCGGAACCTATGGGATGGAGGCCGTTGCCCGCGCCTTTGCCGCCGGGGAAAAGGCGATGGTTATTCGCAACGGGTGGTTTTCCTATCGCTGGACCCAGATTTTCACCGCCGGTAGCATTCCGTCCGAAGAGGTTGTGCTCAAGGCACGGCGCACGGGCAATGATCCGCAATCGCCTTTTGCTTCGGCACCGATCGACGAAGTCACCGACGCCATCGCGCGTGAAAAACCCGCAGTGGTGTTCGCACCGCACGTAGAAACATCATCGGGTATGATCCTGCCCGATGAATACATCGCAGCAGTTGCCAAAGCGGCCCACGAAGTGGGGGCATTGTTCGTGCTTGATTGTATCGCGTCAGGCTGCATTTGGGTCGATATGAAGGCCCTGGGGGTCGATGTGTTGATATCAGCACCGCAAAAAGGCTGGTCTGCATCGCCCTGCGCTGGGCTTGTGATGATGAATGACACGGCCAAGGCACGGGTAGATGCACGCGAAGGGTCTTCGTTTGCGGTCGACCTGAAGACCTGGGCCAATATCATGGCAGCCTATGAAAATGGTGGCCACGCCTATCATGCGACGATGCCCACGGACGCGCTGCAGCGCTTTCGGGACATCATGCTGGAAACCGAAGAATACGGTTTTGACCGGTTGAAGGTGGCGCAACAGGAACTGGGTGACCGCGTGCGGGGCGTGCTTGCTGCGCGTGGCATCAAATCTGTCGCTGCTGAAGGTTTCGGCGCGCCGGGCGTTGTGGTCAGCTATACCGATGACCCTGATGTGAAGTCTGGTGCCAAATTTGCCAAAGTCGGCGTGCAAATCGCCGCTGGCGTGCCTTTGCAATGTGACGAAGGCGCCGACTATTCGTCTTTCCGCATTGGTTTGTTCGGTCTGGATAAACTTTATGATGTAGATGCAGCCATCGCCAAACTTGAAAAAGCGTTGGATGAGGCGCTCTGACCTGAACATCGTGATCTGCGGCTAAACAACAAGGCTCCCCATATTCAGGGGGGCCTTTCTTTGTTTTGGGGGGGTATTTTGTGCGTTGGCAGCGCATCAGATCACGTCGTTGACCGATCAATCGTTGTGCCTTCAATTTCAATTTTCTTTAAAACGATGCGTGTCGCCGTATTCTCAATTTATAGAAATAGAGAATCAAACAGTGGAGGTAGTGATGAAGACCTTCTTGATGGCGACAATATACTTTGTCCTGACCTATGATGTGGCCTACGCGCTCATCTTCTGACGGCGCTTGATACCTGGGAACACCCCAGACAAGGCAGGTCTATTCAGAACCAGGCACGACACAGCCTACCCCACCTGAATGGACCTGCTTTGTCGCTTTTCCTGCCTTAGCTGAATGCCTCTGGCCGCGCTTCGCGTGCCATGGCGTCCAGAACAGCGTTCGAAAGGCCAGGTTCCTTGCCGTCGGGAAAGAACGCTTTTGCAACGTCCACATACTCAACAATAATCACCTTGGGCGGTGTCTTCGTGGCGTGAAGCAGTTCAGCGCCCGCCGCCCGGAACATTGCGCGCAATGTGCTGTCGATACGGCCGAGCGGCCATTTGTCGACCAACGCGCGGTCGGTCATCTGGTCGATTGCCACCTGATGGGCAACGACATCATCCAGAATTTTGCGGAACAGGTCGATGTCCGCTTCGCGGTACTGATCACCGTCAATTTCAGCGCCGATGCGGTGGCTTTCAAACTGCTTGCGCACCATATCCATGTCCTGGCCAGACAATTCCATCTGGTACAGGGCCTGCACCGCTGACAAACGTGCAGCAGAGCGCATGAGGCGTTTTTCCGTATTGTTTGCCGTCGGGTTCGGGCGTGGCATTACGCAATTCCCCCATTTTGATCGAATGAGCCGGCGATCTGAATGCTGTCGGTGCCGGCACCCCCGCGCGCAGTGGCAAAACGGCGTGACAGCGCGACCAGATGCAATGCAGCCTCTGCGGCACCGCCCCCCTTGTTCATTTGCGCCGGGTCTGCGCGGACTTCGGCCTGTTCGCGGTTTTCCACCGTCAGAATGCCATTGCCGAGGCAAATCTTGCGCTCAATCCCCAGCAACGTCAGGGCGCGGGAGCTGTCGTTGCAAACTGTTTCATAATGGGTTGTTTCGCCCCGAATAACGCAGCCGAGGGCGACGAACCCATCAAAGGCTTGTTCTGCAAGGCGAATGGCGGTTGGAATCTCCAAGGCGCCGGGCACTTCGATGGTTTCATGCGTGCATCCGGCCTTATCCAGTGTGGCGCGCGCCCCAGCGATCATATTGTCAGCGATATCGCGATAGAATGGTGCGGCAACGATCAGAATGCGTGGGCTGTCGGTAAAGACAGGTGGTGTCAGCGTGCCGTGTTTTTCAGAGGAAGCCATGGGTTCACCCCTTACGCTTTGGAATAGGGCGAAGCCCTGTAATGGTAAGCCCGTAAGCATCAAGGCCAACAACCGAGGGCAGGGGTGAGTTGCTCAGCAATTCAATCTCCTGAATGCCGAGTGATGCGAGGATCTGCGCACCGACCCCATACTGACGAAGCTGCTTGGGTGCGTCGGTATTGGCCAGCTTTGCTGAAATGGCGTTCGGTTCCATGTCGCGCAAAAGCACGATCACACCACGTTCCTCAGCCGCGATTGCCGCCATTGCGTCGGGCGCCTGCTGCCAGCGGGCATCCGACAAGGCGAACAGATCTTCGAGCGGGTCAAGCTGATGCATGCGCACCAGCACGGGGCCGTCAGCGTCAATGTCACCTTTGATCAGCGCGAGGTGCTCGCCGCCCGATGCGGTGTCGTTGAACACTTTCAGCGTCCATTCCCCACCGATCATGCTTTCGATTTTGGTTTCCGCGACCTCTTTGACAAGGTTGTCATGGCGGCGACGCCACGCAATCAGATCGCTGATTGTGCCAATCTTGAGGTTATGAAGCTGCGCGAATGTCACAAGATCAGGCAGGCGCGCCATTGTGCCATCATCATTCATAATTTCGCAGATCACGCCTGAGGGGTTCAGCCCCGCAAGGCGACTGACATCCACGGCGGCTTCGGTGTGGCCGGCACGAACAAGAACGCCGCCATCTTTTGCGCGCAGCGGGAAAACATGGCCCGGCGTTGCGATGTCATCACGGGTAGAGGCGCTGTCGATGGCAACGGCAACTGTGCGGGCGCGATCGTGCGCGGAAATGCCGGTTGTCACACCTTCGCGCGCTTCGATGGAGACGGTAAAAGCCGTTTCATGCCGCGAAAGGTTGTTGGTGGACATCAGGTTAAGGCCTAGCTGCTCAATCCGGTCCGCCGTCAGCGTCAGGCAGATCAGGCCACGCCCATGGGTGGCCATGAAGTTAATTGCATCAGGCGTCGCCATTTGGCCGGGAATGACCAGGTCGCCTTCGTTCTCCCGGTCCTCATGGTCGACGAGAATGAACATGCGCCCATTGCGCGCCTCTTCAAGAATGTCTTCGGTGGGCGAGATATACGCGCTGAAATGATCTTCGTCAGAGGGCATGGCGCCATCCTCTTTCGCATCGACTAAGGGCTTTGTGAAACGGCATGTAGCGCGGGCGCGAAGGGAATGAAAGGGGCCAGCGACGCAGGGGGGCGTTTGCGCCGCATTCATCCCGTGCCGAATGGCCGAGATCGGGCCTCATCCGCGCAATTTGAACCGTTGAATCTTGCCCGTCGCGGTTTTGGGCAACTCAGGCACAATTTCGATCCAGCGGGGGTATTTCCATTTGCCGATACGGTCTTTGATGTACTCTTTCAGCTCTGTTGTGTCAGGGGCGGTGGCACCCGGTGCCAGCACGATAAAGGCCATCGGTTTTTCCAGCCCTTGTTCATCGCGGTGGGCAACCACGGCGCTTTCCAGAACCGCTTCATGGCTGGTCAGGGCTTGTTCAACCTCGAATGGTGACAACCAGATGCCGGATACCTTGAACATATCATCGGTGCGCCCGCAGTAGACAAACCGCCCATCAGCGCGCTGTTCATATTTGTCGCCCGTATGCGTCCACTCGCCTGCAAAGGTTGCGCGGCTTTTGGTGCGTTGGTTCCAATAGCCGTCTGCGGCACTCGCGCCCCGCACCAACAATTCGCCAATTTCACCTTGCGCGACATCCTTGCCCGCATCGTCCACCAGCCGCACGTCATACCCAGGTACAGCCACGCCAGAGGTGCCGTATTCAAGGTTCCCCTCTGCGTTTGACAAAAAGATGTGGAGCATTTCGGTGGAGCCGACACCATCAAGGATATCAACGCCCATCAGGCGTTTCCAACGGGCCCCCACATCTGCGGGCAGGGCTTCTCCGGCAGAAATTGAAATGCGAAGCGGGCAATCAGGTGCCCCGTTGGCTTCCAGGTGCATGCCAAGCGCAGCATAGAGTGTTGGCACGCCGCAGAAAACTGTCGGCCTGTGTGTGGCAAGTATATCTGCAACCCCGTCTGGCGTTGGCCTGTCCGCGTTCAGGATTGTGGTCGCGCCGACCGACATGGGGAATGTCATGGCATTGCCAAGGCCATAGGCAAAGAACGCCTTGGCCGCAGAATGGATCACATCATCCTCACGTATCTTGAGCACCTGTGCGCCATAGGTATCCGCAGTCGCACGCAACGCACTATGAACATGGCGAACGCCTTTTGGCGCGCCGGTCGACCCCGAGGAATAGAGCCAAAAGGCAATTTCATCGGCAGAAGCATCGACCATTGCTTTAGGTGCCGAGGCCGCAAGTTCCGTCGCAAAATCAAATGCGCCTTCGCGCGCTTTCCCACCGATTACAAAAACCTTGCGCAGATAGGGGGCATTGGCCAGCAAGGGTTCGACAACTTCGAACAAGGGTGCAGAGACAAAAAGGGCCGTTGCCCGGCTGTCGCGCAGAATTGCATCGTAAATTTCTGTTGCAAGCAACGTATTCACGGGGGTCGGAACGACGCCCGCCTTCAAAGCCCCCCAAAATATGATGGGAAACTCGATTTCATCGAGCACGAGCATAAGCGCGCGGTCCTCGCGTCGAATATCATGCCGTGCCAAAAGGTCGGGCATGCAATCGGTTTGCTCTGCAAGATCGCCATAGGTAAGCGTTCGCCCGTTTTCTCCCGCTTCGATGAAGGCGGCTTTTTGGGCAAATTTGCCATCGCGATGACGGTCTACGAACCATTTAGCGGCGTTGGCGTTTGATGTCATGCGAGTCTCCCCCTCGTCGCTATGTGACAGTCTTGGTCGGTGCACAAGAAACCTCTGTCAGTTCTCCGTTGCACCGATAGTCAGGGCGATGGGCGTCAGGCCATCTATCCCGCCTGCGAGCACATCACCCGGCTCGACCGGGCCGACACCAGCTGGTGTGCCCGTATAGATCAGATCGCCGGGGTTAAGGTGATAGAAGCCTGAAAGATGGCTTATGATTTCTGGTACTGACCATACCAATTCTGCCAGCGTGGCATCTTGCCTGGTTTCACCATTTTGCGTGAGCCAAATGCGCTGATCCGCGATTGCGCCGATATCGCCAGCCGGGGTGATAGGGCTGATGACCGCTGAATTCTCCACATCCTTCCCCAAATCCCATGGGCGTTGTTTCTTGCGTTCGGACAGCTGTAAATCACGGCGCGTCATGTCCAAACCGCATGCATACCCAAAAACTGCGGCAGGGGCGTCTTCGACGCTGACCTTGAAGGCCGGTGCGCCAATGGCGACGACCAGTTCCATTTCAAAGTGAAAATTCTCGGTTCCGGGGGGATAGGGCGCTGTGCCGCCCGAGGCGAACAGGGCGGATGGTGTCTTGGTAAAATAGAATGGTTTCTCGCGGTCGACCTCCACGCCCATTTCTGCGGCGTGGGCGGCATAATTTCGCCCGACGCAAAAAATGCGGTTCACCGGGTATTCGGCGGATTGATCGACCACAGCGACTGACCGCACGGCTGGTGGGGGAAAGAAGTAATTTTCCATAAGCGGATATCCTTGTCAGGCCGTGGGTCAGAAACAGATAGATATGCGTGCTTATCATTGAGGGTCTTGTCAATCATTCCGGGTCGATTAGGGTAATCCCCATGAGTGACTTTTTTGATATGGCTGGGCATCTGATCCGGCGCATGCATCAGATTTCAGTGTCTGTTTTTGCTGATCACATGGTGCGTGAAGATGTTGACCTGACGCCGGTGCAATTTGCGGCCCTGTCAGCGATTGAAGAGCGACCGGGCCTTGATCAGGCAACGCTGGCGGGCATGGTGGCATATGACCGTGCCACTTTGGGCGGGGTGGTTGATCGGCTGGAAACCAAGGGCTTTCTGTCTCGACGGATCAGTCCTTCAGATCGTCGTGCACGGGCACTTACGATCACAGCGGCGGGGGAGGAGTTGCTGGCAAAGGCCCGGCCCATCGTGTTCGCCTTGCAGGACGATATTCTGGCCGAGCTTGATGCGCCCGAACGTGAGGCGTTGATTGCCCTGCTCCAAAAGGCCACGAACACCGAGGATCTGGCACGCCGGCCTTGAAGCTGTGCCCTTTGACGGGCGGCGCTGCGCCGCACTACTTGACGCAGGATCGCGCGATTTTGTTTCAGACCAGCGATTTTGGGGCGGCTTCCCGTATCAGACGGCCAGACCCAAAGGTGACGTTCGCCCATTGATCGACGTCAAAACCGATAACGGTGATTTTCGCCGTAGGATAACCGTCGAGCGAACTATCGGCGCAGAATCGGTTGGCGGCATCTTCCATCCCCGGCTGATGGCCGAGAACCAGCACAGATTGTGCGTTGTCATCTGCCGCCTGCACCGCGCCGATGATCGCCAGCGGCCCGGCAAGATAGAGATCAGGTTTTACAACAGACGGGCGATCTAGCGTCATGCGGGCCCAGGTTTCCTGCGTGCGCGCGGCTGATGAAATCAGGGCGGCGTCAGGGGTCAGGTTCGCATCCCGAAGAAAAGCGCCCATCAGCGTCGCAGCCAGCCGCCCACGCTGGTTCAGGGGGCGATCGTGATCATCAAGCGTAGGGTCATCCCAGCCAGATTTGGCGTGACGCATGAGTATCAGTTTTTTCATCAGGCTCTCCGAAACGCTTCGAGGTGAAAGGCACCTTGTTCCGCAGTTTGGGCATACTCTTGGCCTACAGGGCAAGCCCGTCGCGCCAGACAACCACCAGAAACACAAGCACCGCCCGCACCGGAGTTCAGGTGCGCACGGCACAAGGCGGCATCATACCCCGCATCACCAAACGCCCCTACGGGACAGGCCGTCAGGCAAGGCGCGGCGCACCCTTCACAAGGGTGGTTGGTAGCGGGAACCGGAGGCAAGGGCAGGTCTTGCGTCAGCGCGATTGCCCCGCGCCAGCCCGACCACAGCCCCCGTTCGGGGTGGATTGCCATGCCGAGCCGCGATTGATGCAGCGGCTCTCCTGCGTACATCCACCGGATAAACGGCTGATACGGCGGGCCGCCAAAAGGGAAAAGCGGCACGCCCCCAACCTTGTCGGCCAGTGCTGTAATGATACGGGTTGACCACCGGTCGAGTGGATGGGCTGTGCCATCGGCGTATTCCGCAGATCCTGAAAACGCTGCCCAAAGGTCCGCCCCGCCGTATCCCAAAAGAATTAGCGTTTGCGTGCCTTCTGGCGTGCCATGGTCTGCAGTGGGATGGAACCACCCGGTAACACGCAGCCCGTCTTCTGCGGCGAGGCGGGAAATGTCCTCGAACATCATGCGCCGCGCCGGAAAGGGGCCAACAATGCCCAGATGATCCCGGCTGAGCGGCCATCTCTCCAGGGTTTCAAGCCAATCTTGACATCGTCATGCCCCGCGGCAGGTGTTTCGGTGTAGACACCGAAAAGCCTGTCCCAGAACGAGAAGAAAAAGCCAAAATTGGTATCGTGCTCTGCCCGCTCAACCGAATGGTGCGATGTGTGCATGTCTGGTGTGACGATAACGGTTCTGACCACCCGGTCGATCTGACGGGGCAGGCGCAGGTTGGAGTGGGACCACATGGCCGAGGCGTTCAGCACAACTTCGAACATGATGATCGCCAGCGCCGCCGGGCCGAGCAGATATACCAGCGAAATCTTGATCGCCATGGAGGCGGCAATCTCGACCGGGTGAAACCGCAGGCCCGTGCTCACGTCCATTTCCTCATCTGCGTGGTGAACCATGTGGAAGCGCCACAGGAAAGGCACGTGATGGAAAACGACGTGTTGCGCCCATATGGCAAGGTCAAACAACACGAACGCCGCGATGATCTCCAGCCCAGCTGGCGCTTCGAACTGGTTGAACAGCCCCCATCCGCGTGCCTCTGCGTCAAGCGCGGCCCCCACCGCGGCGACGGGAAACAAAAGGCGCGCCACGATTGTATCGACGACGACAAGACCCAGATTGGTGCTCCACCGCCGGGGTCTGCCGATGGTGCGTGCCCTGCGCGGGCGGGCCGTTTCCCACAATGCCATAAGGGCAAAGACACCGATAAAAACGGCCAGCCTGATTGTCGCTTCGCCTGCCATTCGCGTTCTCCGAAATGTTCTGCTTTAACATGGCGCAGCCGGGCCACTGTTTCAAACCGCGAAACCGTGATCAGCCCCCGATTTGCGAATGAACACCAACGCCCTATATCTTGGCGTGATAAATGCGGAGGTTGCAGGATGACTGTAAAGCGGCTTGCAGAGAGATTGGCGACGGTAATGGGCCTCGTCTTGCCGATGAGTGCCTTCGCGTCTGACGATAGCGTGCCGCGCATCGCCATTGACTATGATCTTTCGATTGCGGGTATTTCAATCGGCGATGCCAGCCTTCTTGCAGAAGAAAAAGCCGCATCAGGCTACGCCGCACAATTTGATATGAGCTTTCGCTTTCTGTTCTGGAGCGGTGCGGCCGCTGGCTATTCAGTTGGGCACATCGTGGATGGGGGCCGCGTACCGGCCAAATATGATGTGACCTTTGAGGGTATGAGCAAACCGGTTGTAATCAAAACGGGTTTTGACAGTGACGGCCCGGTCGATTGGTCGATCACACCACCGCCCGAAGACAAATTTCTGAAAGAGCGGGTTCCCCTTGCTCAGGCCGACCTAAGAGGCGCGATTGACCCGCTATCGGCGATGCTCATCCAAGCGAACAGCCCGGATCAGGCGTGTAACCGGACTTTGGAGATTTTCACCGGCGGCACGCGACTTGATCTGGTGCTCCGACCCGGTAGGGCAACCGAACCGGGCGTTTTTGCCTGTGATGTGACCTACAGGCCGGTTTCTGGCCACCGCGCTGACAGCGAGAGCGTTGCCCGTTTGGTGAAAAACGGCCCAATCCTTTCGATTTTCGAAGTGGCGCCAGATCTGTGGGCCCCCCATCGGGTCGGCATCGCGACCAGTGTGGGCACATTGGCAGTTACGCGCATTCTCCCCGAAAAGGCAGATTAGGCGCTATCCTGAAAGCTCGGGCATGTCGGCACGTTTGCGCATCATCGCGCGGAAATTGGCCATCGTGAATTCGACGGCACCGCCATCTTCCCAGTTAAACAGGCTACGCTTGACCTGCGTCAGCGGCCCCTCATAAATGTGGATCGCATGGCTTTGCCCGTTGTCCTGGCCCTTGTTATCGGCTGTGACCGCATGAACCGCCTCGGGGCCGAGTGTTAACAGTGAACCCGCTTCAACCGCGGTCGTTCCCCCAAAGCTCAAACCGTCAGATTGACGGCGATACAGAACTTCAACCTCAGTGCCGCGATAAACCGCGATGTGAACCGTCATGCAGTGTTCGTGGGGTGGCAAGACGACGTCAGCGTCGTAACGGCATGACCAAATCGAACATGTAACATCTTCAAAAAGCAGCACTTCATCCTCTTCCTGT
>JBMYXS010000068.1:0-19573 GCA_049608645.1 Pikeienuella sp.
CCTCTGATCGGGTCGCCCTGCCCTATCGTAGCTGCGTAAGCGTCAAGCCCAACTACGCCAGACCTTCGCGCCACTCCGCTGACACACAGCACTGCCAGCGAGACGCTAAGGTATCAGTAATCGCAGGGCCTGCGCGCGCATTGCGGCAAGATCATCATGCGCGACACCTGTTCGGGACAAGACACGCATTCCCATCATCAAGGCGACCATGGTCTTTGCGACCTCATCCGCTTCGAGCGCGGTATCAATCTCACCGGCCGCTTTACCCCGCTCAATCGAACGGCGGAAGAAGGCCTGAATGTCAGCCAGGGAGGCGGCGACGAGTTGTTGCACCGCTGGTGTCTGCTGCGGGGCCTCCAGCGCGGTGTTCACGATAAAACACCCCCGCGCTGACATTTCGCTGCAAGACTGCTCAACGATACGGTCAAAGAACGCGCCAATGGCGGCGACAGGGTCATTCATTTGCTCTAGCCCGGCCATCCAGCTTGAGCGCCGCTTTGCGTCATAGCGCGTCAACGCACGGATAAAGAGACGCCGTTTGTCACCAAAAGCATTGTAGAGACTGCCCTTGTTGATCCCCATCGCGGCAACCAGATCAGAGATTGAGGTGGCCTCATAACCCTTGGCCCAGAAAACGGCAGCGGCCTTGTCGGTCGCGTCATCCAGGTCAAAACTCTTTTCCCAGGGCATCGAACAGTCCTCACTTTCCCCCCCTATGTAGGGTGTGTTGACTGATCATGCAAAACAGCCCGTGGGTGCCCGTGCGAACAAAAAAAGGCCCCGCACCTTACTGGTCGGGGCCTTCGATATCGAAAAAAGGTGGCTCAGGCCCCTTTAGGCAGCGGGCATCAGTTTTTCAGCCAATTTCGCCCAATAGCTGCAACCGATCGGAATGATCTCGTCGTTGAAGTCATACTCAGGGTGATGAACCGAGGCTGTGTCTCCATTGCCCACAAAGATGAACGCGCCGGGACGCGCATTGAGCATGAACGAGAAGTCCTCAGACCCCATCACAGGTTCGATGTTATCAACAACCTTTTCCTCACCCACGATTTCACGAGCTACAGCCACAGCCTTATCTGTGCTGGAGGCCTCATTCACCGTTGCAGGATAATTGCGCTGATAATTCAGCACAGCCTCTGCGCCCATGGCTTTTGCCACATGCTCAACGATTTCGCCCATGCGTTTCTCGGCCATATCCTGCATTTCGGTGGAAAAGGTGCGCACGGTGCCCTTCAGCTTCACAGTATCAGGGATCACGTTAAACGCGTCCGTTTCCGTGTGGAATGACGTTATCGACAGGACAATGGTATCAACAGGGTTGGCATTGCGTGACGCGATGGTCTGAAGCGCCAGCATGATCTGCGCCGCAACTACAGTGGTATCAACCGCCATATGCGGCATCGCCGCATGGCCGCCTTTGCCTTTGATATCAATTTCCACAAGGTCAGCAGCAGCCATGAACGGGCCGGGACGGATGGCAAACTCACCCACCGGAATGCCAGGCATGTTGTGCATGCCGTAAACTTCCTGCACGCCGAAACGGTCCATCATGCCGTCGTTCACCATTTCCCGGCCACCGCCGCCACCTTCTTCGGCGGGCTGGAAGATCATCACGGCTGTACCATCAAAATTGCGGGTTTCAGCCAGATACTGCGCCGCGCCCAAAAGCATCGCGGTATGCCCATCGTGGCCACAGGCATGCATTTTGCCCGAGATGGTGGAGGAATGTTCGGCGCCTGTTGCCTCCTCAATCGGCAGGGCATCCATGTCAGCGCGCATTCCCACCACACGGCCAGATTTGTCAGTTTTGCCCTTGATAACGCCGACAACGCCGGTGCGGCCAATGCCGGTTACAACTTCATCACAGCCAAATTCCTTGAGCTTTTCAGCTACGATGCCCGCAGTGCGGTGCACATCGAACTGCAATTCCGGGTGCATGTGAATGTCACGGCGCCATGCGGTGATGTCGTCATGCAGGTCAGCGAAACGGTTGATGGTTGGCATGTTATGTCCTTTTCAATGGCATTGCGGTCTCTGCCAGACGTACCCAGAAGGAACATCCGAGCGGGATCGCTTCATCAGCAAAATCGTAAGCAGGGTGGTGGCACTGGGCGCTGTCACCATTGCCACACATGATCATCGCCCCGGGCCGTGATTGCAGCATATAGGAGAAATCCTCGGCGGGCATCATTGGTTCCATATCCCGGTCAACACGGCCCTGCCCGGCGACCTCTTCCGCGACATCAGCGGCGAACATGGCTTGCTCAGGGTGGTTATAGGTGGCGGGGTAGCCGCGCTCCCATTCAATTTCTACAGTTGCACCGTATGCCGCGACCGTATTTTCGACAATCGCGTATATGCGCTCTTTGGCCAGGTCGCGATTTGCTTCGGTATAGCACCGCACTGTGCCGCGCAGCTCGGCGGTATGGGGAATGACGTTGAAGCTGTCTCCCTCGGTCTGCAGCGATGTGACAGTCAGCACCAGCGCATCAATCGGGTTCAGGTTGCGCGACACAACGGTTTGCAGCGCAGTTACCACATGGGCCGCAACAAGGCCGCTGTCGACACACATATGGGGTTTGGCCGCATGGCCCCCCTTACCCGTAATGAGGATCGTATATTCATCTGATGAGGCAAGCTGTGGTCCGGGGCGGATGGCAAATTCCCCGACAGGCAAGCCGGGCATATTGTGCATGCCATAGACCTGATCGACATTGAAGCGGTCCATCATACCATCTTCAACCATCGCCAGCCCGCCCGCGCCGCCTTCTTCGGCGGGTTGGAATATCATCACCGCGGTGCCCGCAAAGTTCCGGGTTTCCGCCAGATACTTCGCCGCGCCGAGCAGCATCGCGGTGTGCCCGTCATGGCCACAGGCGTGCATTTTGCCCGGTGTTTGAGAGGCATATTCAGCACCTGTGATTTCCTCAATCGGCAACGCATCCATATCTGCACGCATACCTATGGTGGGGCCATCTGCTTTGCCTTTGATCACCGCGACAACGCCTGTACGGCCAATGCCGGGGACGACCTCATCACAGCCGAACGCCTTGAGTTTGGCCTCAACAATCCCTGCTGTGCGATGAACGTCATACATCAGTTCAGGGTGGGTGTGGAAATCACGGCGCCATTCGGTAATTTCACCATGAAGGTCCGCAAATCGGTTTACTGTGGGCATATCAGACCGCCAATCGTTTGATGAGTTTACGCATGAAGTCCTGCCCCGCCTCAAACTGCGCGACAGAAATATACTCATTGGGCTGATGGGCCTGTTCAATGGAACCCGGCCCGCAAATACAGGTCGAAAACCCACCTTCCTGAAACTGACCAGCCTCAGTGCCGTAAGACACCACGTTTTGGGAATTGTCGCCTGTCAACGCACGGGCCAGCATTTCCGCTTCGCCCTCCGCCTCTTGCAGGCAAGCGGGGTTGATGCCGCGCATTTTCACCTCGATCCGCGCCTCTGGCCTGATGGCTTGAATTTCTCGCTCAATGTCTGCGGCATAGGCACAATAACGGTCAAACCACCCTTGCGCCGTTTCTGGTGGTGTTACGCGGATATCGGTGGAGAATGTGCAATCCTTCGCCGTGATGTTCGCCGCTGTCCCCCCATTTATCATGCCCGCGTGCAACGTCGTGAAAGGCGGGTAGAACGGGGAATTCGGGTCAGCGTTCGCCATATTCTCCTGCGTGCGTTCATGCAGCCAGGTAATCAACCGCGCTGCGGTCATCACCGCTGAAACACCTTCATGCATCAAGCTGGAGTGGATCTCAAAACCATGCACGCTGGTGGAAAAACCAACTGATCCCTTATGTTGCGTCACGACCTTCATCATTGAAGGTTCCCCAACGATACAAGCCGCTGCGGGGGGCAAGGTTTCCCCCATTTCTGCGATCATCGACGGCGCCCCAAGGCAGCCGACTTCCTCGTCATAAGACAGCGCGATTTGTACAGGCCGCTTCAGGCCCGCTTCCAACATATCAGGAACCATGGCCAGGCCGATGGCGTTGAAGCCCTTCATATCACAGGTGCCGCGTCCAAATAGTTTGCCATCGCGCTCTGTGACAACAAACGGGTCCGTATCCCAGGCTTGCCCGTCAACGGGAACAACGTCGGTATGGCCGGAAAGAATAACGCCACCCGGCGCTTCCGGCCCAACCAGCGCATAGAGGTTGGCCTTTTTTCCCGTCTCATCATAAACGCGCCGGGACGTGACCCCATGACCGTTCAGATAGTCTTCAACGAAATCTATCAGGGGCAAATTGCTGTCACGCGAAACTGTGGGAAACGCCACCAGTTTCTCCAACATTTCCCGCGCAGAGTATCGAGTGGCCATGTGCCCTTGTCTCCCGTTAACACAGTGGCAAAACCTGCGCCGCCTTGAAGCTTAGGTCAAGCCACAGCCAAGCACTCCACCACCCGCAAAACAGCCGGTGCATGGCGTTTCGCAGCATCGGCGCGATGTGTTGTCACGCACGCGATGCCGACCACAGGCTGGACATGCGCCACGGTACATTGCATTGAATGCCTTATGAAATCAGTCGGGAACACATGGCCCTAACGGACACATCACCGAAACGTCTGCGACTAGACGGCTGGACCATCGGCGCCATGCTGATCGCGGCGGCGATTCTGACGCCGTTGCTGGCGGTTGCCTATCTCGCATTTTTCCCGCGTGAAAACATCTGGCCGCATTTGCTCGCTACGGTTTTGCCTACCTATCTGGTCAATTCGCTTATCCTGATGGCCTCCACCGCCCTGGGCGCTTCGGCAATAGGTGCTGGCGCTGCGTGGCTAACGGTGATGAAAAAATTTCCGGGGCGGGCTTTCTTTGATTGGGCGATGCTCGCGCCTTTGGCGGTGCCTGCCTATATCGGCGCTTATGCGCTGGTCGATTTCTTTGAATATGCCGGGCCGGTACAGGTCATGCTGCGCGACGTATTTGGCTGGACATCATCCCGCGACTACTGGTTTCCCGAAGTCCGCTCCATGTGGACAGCGATATTCGTGCTCACGCTGTCGCTGTATCCCTATGTGTATCTTTTGGCCCGTGCAGCGTTTCGCGAACAATCGGTTTGCGCGTTGGAGGTATCGCGCTCGCTCGGCTGTGGTCCATGGGAGAGCTTTGTCCGGGTCGCATTGCCGCTGGCGCGCCCCGCCATTGCCGCCGGGGCCGCTATTGTAATGATGGAAACGCTGAACGACTTTGGTGCAGTCGACTTTTTTGCCGTCCGCACGCTGACGACGGGCATCTTTTCCACATGGCTGGAAAGTTCCAACGCAGGTGGTGCCGCGCAACTTTCATGCGTTATTCTTGTGTTTGTGCTTTCTCTTCTGGCACTGGAACGAGCCGGTCGCCGGGGACAGCGGTATCACGGCATGTCGCGCCGCTATCGCCCGATTGAACCTGAACCACTCAGCCCTCGTGTTGGCATTCTCGCGACCGTTGCGTGCGCCTTGCCGCTGTTGTTTGGCTTCGGGCTGCCGGTTGGTGTGATCCTGTGGCACGCGCTCGACCACCTTGATGGCTGGGCCAGTGCCGAGTTTTGGGGCGCATTGACGCGCACAATCCTCTTGGCTGGAACTGCCGCCCTGATTGCAGTTGCCGCTGGCCTGTTCCTCGTCTTTGGGGCGCGCCGTGCGAACAGCCAGTTGCCGCGCTTCATCGCGCAAGCCACCATGATCGGCTATGCAGCCCCCGGCGCTGTTCTTGCGGTAGGTGTGTTGATCCCCTTCGCTGCGTTGGATCGTATCATACACTATACGTCACTTGATCTGTTCGGCTTCGGCACTGGCCTGCTTTTGTCCGGAACCGCGTTTGCGATCATCTTTGCCTATGTTGTCCGCTTTAATGCGATTGCCTTTGGCGCAATCGATGGGGCCTTTGGCCGCGTCACACCGTCGATGGAGGCCGCAGCGCGCACGCTTGGTGAAAGCGCGGGCGGCGCATTGCGTCGGGTGCACTTGCCGATGATAACCGGGTCGATGATCACCGCGGCAATGCTGATCTTCGTTGATGCGGTAAAGGAATTACCGGCAACACTGATCCTTCGCCCCTTCAATTTCACAACGCTTTCGACCCACGTTTATGACTATGCCAGCCGCGAACACCTCGCCGACGCAGCCCCGGCCGCATTGGCGATTATTCTCGTCGGTTTGATCCCGGTTGCCATCCTGATCCGCACCATGAAATCGCGGCCGGGTCAGGGAAACCATGGCTAGCTGCACAAAGTTCTATTTTTTCGCAAAAACTCTGCCTGTCAGCCGTTGCGCCCCACGAAAAGACCAGCTAATAACCCGCCGGTGCGCCGGCTTAGCTCAGATGGTAGAGCAACTGATTTGTAATCAGTGGGTCGGGGGTTCGAGTCCCTCAGCCGGCGCCAGTTTTTCCGCAAAATTTTGATGCATTGAGCGCAACAGCAGCAACAAACCGTGCTGCGTTAATGGATCAGTCATTTCCCAAGGGTATGCTCGACCACAACGAGGGGCCCTCAATGACGCGCGTTTTGCTCCACATCGGTGATCACAAGACCGGTACATCTTCGCTTCAACGCCTTTGTGCCGCCGGGCATTTGCCCGCTGGGGTGCTGTATCCTATTGCGGGGCGTGCCAATGGCGCAGGCCATCACAACCTTGCGTGGAGCATCGGTGCTGACCCCCGATTCTCCAACGGCAAAGGGGGGTGGAATCAGGTCTGGGAGGAGGTCCGCGCACAACTCCCCCAAACGGTTCTGCTCTCCAGTGAGGCATTTGAGTTCAAGCGCCCAAAACCTGTACATAAGGCTTTGTTTTCAAAGCTCCCTCATTCGGTTGAGCAAGTTGAGATTGCACTCTACATCCGCCCTCATGCCCCTCGCCTTTTGGCCTCTTATGCGGAACGTCTGAAACGCGGCATTGGCCCGTTTGAACGTGCGGAATTTCTGAACCACGCTATTGGCACGAGGCGGTTCCATTTCGCTGATCGGGTTCGCAGGTGGCAGAAAACCTTTGGCCGTGAGGCACTGAAGATTCGCGTTTTCCAACCTGAACTGCTGTACCGGGGCGATATGGTTGATGACTTTTTCCTGCACTTCCTGAGGTCTGAACCGCCTCAGATACGATGTGCGAAGGCGAACCAAAGCCCCTGTGCCAATGCACTGAAGATCATGCAGGAACAAGGACAGATCCACTTTGCAAATGGTGGCGCACGGGGCGCGCGCGCCAACGCTGCCTTGATCCGCGCAAAGGCCTCCGCCGCGATCCCCGGTTCACGGCCCGTGTGGACCGAAGGCGAAGCGGCACAATTAGTACGCGCCTTTCAGGCTGACGCACTGGAACTGGATGACATCCTTTCCTGCAACAGTTTCAGCCAGTCTTTGGCGACAACCATCCGTGCAACCGCACAGCCATTGGAACGGGATGTTGCTCAGGTGGTTTAACCATTCCGAAAGACAGTTTGCGCAGATTGATCACATTCCCGAATCTGACGCAGGAAGCCAGGATGACATATCAAAAGCCCGATCAGGCCCTCATTAACTATGACGTGTATCAGTGGGGGCGCCTGAAACAGATCTATCGTGGTCCGCAGATCAGCTTTGAGCAGCCCTATGTCGCCTGCCTGGGGGCCGCGCAGACATTCGGACGTTATGCAAAACATCCGTTTCCCACTCTTCTCGGGCAGGCCCTGAACATGCCATGCGCCAATTTCGGCACCGGGGGTGCCGGCCCCGGTTTTTTCCTGCGCGACAGTATGGTGCTGGAAGCGGCTTCAAATGCAGAGGTTTGTATCGTTCAGGTTATGAGCGCGCGCTCCCTGTCCAACAGAATGTTTCAGGTCAAACCGAAACGTAACGCACAGATCAAGGCAGTCTCGAACGCGCTTTCCAGCCTGTTTCCGCATATGGACTTTGAAACCTTCACCTATGCCCACAATATGCTCAACCAAATCTCTGCCGATGATCCGGAAAAATTCCTCGCGGTGGAGCGTGAGCTGAAATCGGCATGGGTTGCACGTACCCGATTGATGCTGGAGGCTATTCACACCAAGAAAATCTTGCTCTGGTTTTCCGAACGGCAACCTGACGAAAACATGCGTCATCGGCCTAACAAAGATATGCTCAAATATCCTCACTATGTCGATCAAGCCATGATTGACGAGATCGCGCCATCGGTCGATCAAATCGTTTATTGCGTCTCTTCTGCGGGATTACCCCAATCTCTTTTGGTTAAGGGTGACCCTGTTCTGCAAACGCCTTTCGGCATGCCGATCCGCGAAAACCGTTATTACCCCTCTCCCGAAATGCACCAACTTGCAGCCGATTTGCTGAAATCGCCAATAAGCGCGATGTTGCCGGGCCGCTCTGCACTGTAGGGCGGTTGGGGCCAGAGCGCCGCTCAGAGGTCCAAGCCACCCCACTTATGCAGCGGTTTGGCTTGCCCCCCAAAGCCCTTCAATGCGCGGTTCGGGCGTTTTGGTCGCTGACAAAATCGTAGAGCCGCTGATCAAGGGTATTGGCGTCCCTCACCATGTCGATCATCCTTGGGGTCGCGTCTGCCTTTGATATGATACGTGGCAACCGCTTTTCAGCGACGCCGGATCCGGCGATCAGTGGCCCTGCCTGCACACAACCGCTGTCTAAGGTGTTCAGGCGATCTTTCAGTCGCTTAGCGAAGTGATCAAAATTTTCCTGGGTGCCAATCTCATACCAGCCAGACCGAATGTATTTCAGCGCGCGGCGCAGTTGCGGTTCCGCCGGGCTGTTCTTGCTTAGCCGGGCCATACCTGAAGCAAGGCGCGTCATCACATTTGTTTGCCGCAAGCGAACCATATCATCCGCCAGCATCAGCGACACATATTCCGCCGGATCGGTTTGAGCCAAAGCAACAATATCAACGTCAAAACGCCGGCGCAGACCATGACGCGGCGCAACCGCCACGAAGTTCAGGAAACTGAACATACGCTCCACCGGATCGCGCAAGATGGAGACGTGCAGCACATGCCGCCCCAGATCATCAGCATAGCCGACAGGAACGTGCCCTGCGATAAACTCAACATCGTTGGGCAAGGCCATTTCATCAGTGGGAAAACGCCGCCGTCTTTCAAATTTAACGCCATATGCGAGTTTAATGCGTGAAGGGTCATGGCGTGGCATAAAAACCTGCCGGTTCAGCGCACTCCCCGCAGTTTTCGGCATATGGCAATGCAATATCAATGGCTTCATGCGATCCTCCCGAGAGGATCCACCCTGCACAAACATGGTAAATTAATCGCTAACGACAGGCCTTCACCTGCCGTTGGTTGCTACCACCGACAGCGGGCGTTCAGCTTCGAATAATTTCCACGCCGAGCGAGCCACTTACCCTGTCCAGCTTTTCAATACGAATCCACGCCCTGCTTACCCGGCTATCAGCCAAAAGGCGCGCGGCCAGTCGTTCAGCAAAGGTTTCGACCAATGAAATGCGTTGCCCTGAGATGAGCGCCTCAACCGCATCGACAATCAAGTCGTAGGAAACAATGGCGGCCTCTTCATCGGCGGCTTCTGGTGTGAACCGGGGTACATCAAGCACCACATTGAAGCGCAGGGCCTGCGTTACGCCGAATTCTTCCTCATAGCAGCCAATCTCTACATTGCGGATATGATCGCGGAGGAATATCCGATCCGGCGTTGCGGAGCCTGTTACTGGAATTGCGCCATCAACCGTGTCCAGCACCGAACTCTGCTCATTCATCGTCATGCCCCGCCTTTGGAACGCTTTATGCCGCAGCGCGCGTGCCACATCCCAGAGCGGGACATGACGGCCGATGCCACAAGCATCTAAACGCCAAATGTGAGCGTTTCATACCGATATTATTGCTGAATTCTATCCCTTTTGTGCAATCAGTGCATCAATGGCGCTGTTTTTCTGCACAAAAGGGCATTTTTCAGATCCTGCGTCAGTTAGACGACACTTTCGTGGGGATCTTGTAGAAAATATGATCACCGATCCGGGTTGTTTCGGTCAGGCGCTTTGACCAACCGGGGCTAACCGCGGTTGTGTGGTAATGAGTGGCATCCCCGGTCAACACCCGTGGACGTCCTTCCAACATCATTGCTGCAATCTTAGCCGCGCGGGCGAATGCGTCAGCTTCAGAAATCGTTTCAGGCCGTCCATCGCAGTTATAGGAAAACTGACAGCCGTTGAGGCGCTGCGCCCCTTGTTTGACGACGCCACAGACCGTTTTGGGATAGCGGCGGCTGTCAACACGGTTAAGGATAACCTCTGCGACCGCGACCTGGCCCTGAATGCTCTCGCCACGTGCTTCGAAATAGATTGCGTAGGACAAACACGACAGGGCGCTTGTTTCAGCGTTACGTGCCTTTTTCGTGAGCTTGTCTACGCCACCGCCGATCATGATTTCGTGCACATCAAGCTCTTTCGCGAGCGCACCCATTTCCGCTGCGATACTGTCTTCGCTGCCGAGCGTCGCGAGATCCGGGTCAGTGACCGACGGTGCCGCAGACCAGTTTGGCTGCAACCAGACCACATTGGTCAGCTGATAATCCTCATCACGCGACAAAGCTGTAAAGGCCGCGCGCTCAGCCTGAAGAAGACGCAGAACGCGGCGCGCTTCTTCGCTGTTGATTGCTGAAAGGGTGCTGCCCTGGTCAGATGCCTGTGCAAACGGCGCGGCAAGTACCAGCGTCGCTGCAAAAATCTTACTGATGATCGTCATCCGAAGTTATCCCGCTGTTTTGGTCGTGACCTGCCCCCATACCCCTGTGGCTGGCCCGGATAGTTACTGCTACGCCTCCCGGATGCCGCGGAACCTAGGGGGGCGAATTTCATACGTCCACTATTTTGCGACTTTGAAACCGACCCGCGCCAGCTTGTCGCGATTTGGTGGCAAAACGAACACAATAACCGTGAAAAAGGCGTTATTTCTCGCGATTGGGTTTCATTTAATTTCCAATGGTAACGCTCGACGCTTCCCCACGTGCTGCCAAAAGCGTTGCCTGCGCGGCCGCGAGTCGTGCAATCGGTGCCCGAAACGGCGAACATGACACATAGTCAAACCCGGCCAACTCGCAAAAACGAACCGAGGCCGGGTCGCCGCCGTGCTCCCCACATAGGCCAAGGGTCATGCTATCACGCCCTGCCCGGCCCCTTTCTGCCGCGAGCAAGATCAATTCGCCCACCCCCAATACATCAAGGCTGTGGAACGGATCTTCGGGAAACACGCCTTTGGCCACATAATCGCGCATGAAACGGCCCGCATCATCGCGGCTTAGCCCATAGGTCATCTGCGTGAGGTCATTTGTACCGAATGAAAGGAACTCCGCCGTTTGCGCCAAATCCCCTGCCCGTAACGCGGCACGTGGCGTCTCGACCATCGCGCCGATGTTGTAGGTAAGGGGCGCGTCGGATTCCTTGCGAACCAACTCTGCGACCGCTTCGATCCGCTCCGCGAGCAATTCAATTTCCTTGTTCGCAGATACAAGCGGTATCATTATTTCCGGGCTGACCGGCGCACCGGTTGCCTTTCCTGCGATGATCGCCGCTTCGAAAACGGCACGCGCCTGCATTTCATAGATTTCAGGAAAAGCAACACCAACACGGCACCCGCGCTTGCCAAGCATCGGGTTAAACTCACGCATGTCTTCCGCCCGGTCCGTGACCACCGCCAAGGGAAGCCCCATCGCCATCGCAAGCTCACGCATTTCCTCTTCGCCGTGGGGCAGAAATTCATGCAAGGGAGGGTCAAGCAATCGAATTGTGACCGGCAAACCGGCCATAATCTCAAACAGACCGACAAAATCAGACCGCTGCATGGGCAACAGATCATCGAGCGCGGCGCGGCGGCTCACCTCATCATCAGCCAAAATCATCTGGCGCATGCGTGTGATGCGCACCTTGTCAAAGAACATATGCTCAGTTCGGCAAAGGCCGATGCCATCCACATTGAAACCACGAGCAATGCGCGCATCCTGCGCGGTGTCGGCATTGGCGCGCACCTTCATGCGGCGCTCGGCATCTGCCCATTCCATAAGCGTGGCAAAAGCACCGGAAATCTCAGGCTGAACCAGTGGCAGCGCCCCAACAATCGCTTCACCGGAGGAGCCATCCAAAGTGATGATGTCCCCTTCGTGAAAAACGCGCCCGTCAGCGGCGGTCATACGGCGCGCGGCAAGGTCGAGTTGGATATCAGATGCGCCAACCACGCAGGGTACGCCAAGCCCGCGCGCAATAACGGCAGCGTGGCTGGTCATACCACCACGCACCGTCAGAACGCCCGTTGCAGCGTGCATACCGCGAATGTCTTCGGGGCTGGTTTCAACCCGCACCAAAATGGCCGCCTGCTCACGTGCAGCAGATGCTTCTGCCGCGAGGGGCGAAAACACCAAGGCCCCGGTGGCGGCGCCCGGTGAGGCTGGCAGGCCCCGGCCAATCACGTCGCGCGGTGCCTTGTCGGCAATGGTCGGGTGCAGGTATCCGGTCAGCGCAGAAGGATCGATCCGCAGCACCGCATCGCCCCGGCTGATCGCGCCCTTGTTGGCAAGATCAACCGCAACACGCACCGCTGCGCGGGCACCAGCTCGCTGTGGCTGTGCATCGAGCGCCCAGAGTTCCCCCCCCTCCAACGTGAATTCAACCGTGCAGGCATCGCCTAATTCACGCTCGGCAATCTCGGCAAGTTCATGGATTTGCGGCAGAACTGATGGGGCAATTTCCTCGACAGATTCCGCGCTAAGCCCGGCAGCAATGCGGGCGCTCTTGCTCAGCAAGTGGGGTGTACGTAGCCCGGACAGGGCATCTTCCCCCTGGGCTTGCGGCAAAAACCGCCCATTCAGGTCAACTGCGCCTGTCGCTTCGGATCGTAGCGATGCAACACCAGCGCCGGAGGGTACGGGCCCGACACCCAATGCCATGACTTGCACGATCATCCCCTGCCCCAGCGCCGGGTCAGCGCCGCGCGCCTGCCGCAGGATGCGCGCAGTCGGCTTGTTCCACCCGCGTTTCACCGCGCGGCACGCCCCGGTGAGCTGCTCACGGGGGTCCTCAGGAAAGGCTTCGTCGGTTTCATCCAGGGTCAAGGCCAGGAATTCTTCGGTCAATGCCGCAAGGTGATCGGCATCAAGGCCCGCCTCGTCTTCAACGCCCGCACGTTTCAACCGCTCATAAAGCGCGCCTTCAAATACATCTGGATCGGCCCCCATCACCTGCACACCATAGTTCTGCACAAGACGGCGGCGCAGGTCTTGCGCTGCACGCCACCCGACGCGGGAGGCAACCACAGGCAGCGCATCAGCCGTAAGGCCAATATTCAATATCGCAGGGACAGTCGGTGCAGCACTATCCACAGGGCTGGAACGCAGGGCAACCATCAGCCCGGCGCCAAACGCGAGGCCGCTCCGCTCCTCCAAAGCACTGATTGCATCACTCAGATCAGGGTCACCAGCAGCAGAGCTGATCACAAAGCCGGGGGGTGTCTTGGCACCCGCTTTCTTCAGTTGCGCCAGACGCACGGCTTTTGCACCGAATAATTCCGGCGTTTCATGGGTCAGGATATCTTTCAGCGGGCACAACTCATCTGTCATCATGTGACCTGTCATAACCCCATGCGCCAACAACGGAAAGGCGACACAATCAGCCGATTGGTTCGATCCGCCCGGTTCGCCCCAACGCATTGGCCAGCGCAATGAACCTGCGCTCTACCCGCTCGCCCAGCAACGCGCCAACATCAGGGGGAACAGACAATATCAGGTCTTCTTCGGTAACACTCAGCCGCGTTGAGGCGAGCATCCCGGAAACCGAACCCGTAATCATCGCCCCTAACCGCAGCCCCCGACCAACGACCTCCGCCCCGCGGGCGGCATCTTCCGAAAGGGTGCGAACCGCAGCCTTGGCCGCCACATCCGTCAAGGCACCTTTATAGCGATGCACCAATGCCGCGCCGAGGAACAGGCGATGAGAATGACTAACGCCACTAAGGTTCGCGCGTGCAACCGTTGCAAAACAAGCGGCCGCGCGAAAATCAGGGTGCGCACGCCAATTCACATCATGCAGCAAACATGCAGCGCGGGTTAACCGTTCGGAAAGACCAGGCACCACCCCCAACAGCGGCCGGATCCATTCAAACAATTCCTCACCAAACCCCGGATAGCGTGCAGAGCGATCTTCGGTTGCCTTGGCCACCGCGATCAAAGGGTCGAGGCGGCGCATGCCCGGCGGCATTTGTTCATAAATCAGACCTTCGCGAAGGCCGAACGCCGATATGGTAACCGTATCAGGCTTTAACGTGCGGAGCAGCCGTTGCAGGGCAATCGCGCCATTCGCCAGCGAACTGGCCCGCGCCGAAGACGAGCCGGACAGTTTCTTGAGCTCAGCCGGGTTCGCCTTGACCGCCCATTCACAAAGGTCATCGGCTTCGGCAACTGAAAGCTCATACCCCTGCAGCACGTGAAGGGGGTAATTCGTGCGTTCCATCTGTGCCTTGGCAAGGCCACGCCATGCCCCGCCCACCAACACCAGATCACCGGAAACATGCGCGAAGGCAGCCGCAGCACTGTCCAATGCGTGCAGGGCTGAACGCGCGGTTTCACTTTCGCCGCGCGACTCGGAACTGTCACCCATGCGCAAATGGCCTGCCGGCGTTGAAACAGCGGAGAGAACCTCGCCGTTTGAAATATGGGCAAGTTCCAACGAAGAGCCACCAATATCTGCGATGACGCCCTCTACCGAAGGCCACCCCAGCAGCACGCCCTGTGCGGCGAGCTGGGCTTCCTCCCGCCCGGAGGCGACACGGATTTCGACGCCTGTTTCGGCCAGTATCTGTTCGCGAAATTCCGGGCCATCCTCCGCCTCGCGCAGGGCCGCTGTGCCAACCGCAAACAACTTGGTAACGCCCATCCGTTTGGTAAGCCCCGTAAACCGGCGTAGGGCATGAGCGGCACGAATGCGGCCTTCTGGGCTCAGCTTTCCTGTGTCGGCCAGCCCCTCACCCAAACGGCAAATGGTTTTCTCGTTGAAAACATAGTCCGGGCTTCGAACACCATCTTCGAAGACAACCAAACGAATAGAGTTTGAACCGACATCAATGACGCCGATCAAGCCCCGTCCAAACAAACACCCCACATGTGCTTGCGCCGCTGTTGCGTTCATGCGTTCCGCCCTCAAACAGCCCGACCCCTGAATCGGTTAGACCGCGACCCGCAGACACCGTCAAGGGAGAAGCGCATGACGGCGAAACGAAATTGAATCAATCACATATATATCAGATATTTACGTCGTTTCATGCAGCTCGAATATAAACATCGAAAGCCTCACACCCGCCCGGTCATGCCCCCCCGTGCAATCAAACGCGGTGCGTCGCTGACCCCAGCCCGCCCACGCCCGGACAACGACGGGTTCGCCATGAAAAAGTCATGGCAGGCGAATGGCACCACGTCCGAAGGGGGCATCGCCCGATCATAAACGCCATCCGGCCCCAGAACCCAGCTTTGCTGTTCATCAGCAAGGTTGGCGGCAAGCACCTGATCAATGATCTGATCACGCACTGTGGGGTTAAGAATCTGCACCAGGGTTTCCACCCTGCGGTTCAGGTTGCGCCCCATCAGATCCGCGGAGGAGATATAGACACGCGTTGCCTCCCCGCCCATCGGCCCGCCACTTGAAAAGGCAATGATGCGCGAATGTTCCAAAAAACGCCCGACAACCGATTTGACGCGAATGTTGTCACTCAGTCCGGGAACACCGGGGCGCACACCACATATCCCACGAATGACCATATCGACCTGCACCCCTGCCTGGCTGGCAGCGTAAAGCGCATCAATCACTTCGGGTTCCGTGATGGAGTTACATTTGATCCACACATAGGCCGGATGGCCGTTTCGCGCGTGCTCTGCTTCTGCCGCCAGGTTCTCAAGAATGGTTTTCTTGAGCGTCAGTGGTGACAATGCGATGGCTTCCAAACCCTGTGGTTCGGCATAGCCTGTCACAAAATTGAACATGCGCGTTGCATCACGGCCAAGAGCGGGATTGCAAGTGAACAGCGAAAGGTCCGTGTAAAAATTGGCGGTGATGGGGTGATAGTTCCCCGTGCCAAAGTGGGTATAAGTCACCAGCTTGCCGGCCTCGCGGCGAACGACGGATGAAATCTTGGCGTGTGTCTTCCACTCTACAAAGCCAAATACGACCTGAACGCCTGCACGTTCCAATTCGCGGCTTAGCTGAATATTCGCTGCCTCATCAAAGCGGGCCTTCAATTCCACCAGCGCGGTGACAGATTTCCCATCTTCGGCTGCTGCGCACAGCGCGCGCACAATCGGGCTGTTCCGCGACGTGCGGTAAAGCGTTTGCTTGATCGCCAATACGTTGGGGTCACGTGCCGCCTGTTCCAGAAAACGAACGACAATCTCGAAGCTTTCGTAAGGGTGATGCAAAAGCATGTCTTTTTGCCTGATCGCCCCGAATACATCACCATCATGGTCACGCACCCGTTCAGGCATGCGCGGCTGATAACGCGGCCAAAGCAGGTCATTGCGCGGCAAATCGACAAGCTGCGCAAGTTCGGAAACGCCAACGATACCTTCAACCGGGATCAGCTCCCGCTCATTCACATGCATTGCGCCTTCGACAAGATCACGGAGCGCCTCAGGCGCGTCATGGTTAACCTGAAGGCGGATCGCCTCTCCCCGGCGGCGGCGTTTCAAGGCTGTTTCGAACTCCCGCACGAGGTCTTCTGCCTCTTCCTCCACCTCAAGGTCGCTGTCCCGCAATACGCGAAATTCGCACAACCCCTTCGCGACATAGCCCGGAAAGATCATCGGCAGGTAAAGTTCCAGCATCGCTTCGAGCGGCATAAAACGTACTACGCCATCACGATCCGCGAGGCGATGGAAACGCTCAACCTGGCCGGGGATCGGCAAAAGCGCCTCAAGCGGGTCTTCGTCACGCACACGTCGCAACTGTAACGCGAGGGCATGGCCCAGATTCGGGATGAACGGAAAGGGGTGCGCCGGGTCGATCGCAAGGGGCGTCAGAATTGGGAACACCTGATCCAGAAAATGCGCCTCCAACGCCATCTTGTCTTCGTCGTTCAGGTCATCAGGGCCAACAAGCACAATGCCATCGGCCGCGAGCGCCTCGCGCAGGGTGCCCCATATCCGATCTTGCGCCGCCATGAGGCGTCGTGCCTCTGCCTCGATCAGTTCAAGCTGATCAGCGGGTGTACGGCCATCGACGCTGGGTTTGGTAACGCCTGTGTTGGCCAGGCTGCGCAACCCCGCGACGCGCACCATGTAAAATTCATCAAGATTCCCGCCAGATATGGAAAGAAAGCGAACACGTTCCAGCAACGGGTGCCGTGGGTTTTCCGCCTCCTCCAGCACACGCCAGTTAAACGCCAGCCACGACATTTCACGGTTGAAAAACCGGTCGGGGGACGCCGCATCAAATTCGGGAATTCTGTCTGCCGGATACGGTTCCGGCGGCAGATTTAGAAAATCCGCGCGCATATATGCTCCTGCTTGGTGTGTCACAGACATGGGTATCACGGAGACCCTTAACAATAAGGGAACCGCTTTCTGTTTACCTTGTCTCAGACATCCAGCACCTCTTTCACAAAAGGTACCGTTATTTTGCGGCTTTGGGTAAGCGCCGCATCATCAAGTTGCGCCGTAATCGCCCCGGCCGCCGCCGCTGCGCGGGGCAAACGCGGGACAAGAAACGCAATCACATCTTCCCCGACTTTCAGGTGCCGGTCAGAAAAATGCTTGATCAACAGATCACGCATCAAAGCCTCATCCGGCGGTTCAAGCGCGACAGCGGGCGTTGCCGTCAGGCGTGAGGCAAGGTCAGGCGTTGCCACCCGCCATCGCACGGGGGCCGTGCGCCCGGTCAGCAAAACCGCACAGCCTTCTGCCCGAGCCAGATTCAAGAGATGGAACAGCGCATGTTCCTGCGCCCGCCCCTCTATCCGATCGCCGTCCTCAACCACAACGGCCCCGGCAGAAATCAACGCCGGGGCATCTTCGGCGGACAATGTCACTGCCGCGACTTTTTCAGCGCCAGCATCTTGCATCCAAACATGCGCAAGGTGGGTTTTGCCCGATCCTTCGGGGCCAAAGATTGCCAGACGCCCCTCTGGCCAGTTTCGCCACCCATCAATCAGCTTTAGCGCATCGTCATTGGCAGCAGAAACAATGAACCCAGCCCGCCCGCGCGCGCGACGGCGTGGCAACGCCAGCGAAAGCGGAAGTTGCTGCGGGATCTGCGATTGTGTCTCAGCGGCTGTCATTCTGATTCAGAGCCACCCTGATAAAGGCGGCTTTCCTTGTATTGTGACACTGAAAACCGCAGGAAAACGCCAATGACTGCCGCCGCCGGCACCGCGACCAGCAAGCCTGCAAAGCCGAACAAGGCGCCGAATGCGCTCAGCGAAAACATCAGCCACACGGGATGCAAGCCAACGGAACCGCCGACCAGTTTAGGTGAAAGCACGTTACCTTCAACCGCCTGCCCTATCCCGAAGATAATGGCGACAATGACGATCTTGTGCGGCTCATCCCAAAAATGAACCAGGGCAATCCCGATAGACAGCGCGCCGCCCAGGATTGACCCCACAAAGGGGATAAACGAAATCAGCCCCGCAAAAACCCCGACCAACAGGCCAAACGGCAACTGCACGATAATCAGCCCCAACGCATAGAACGCGCCAAGGATCAGACAAACCGTTAGCTGCCCGCGCACAAACCCCGCCAACACACGATCAACTTGCGTGGAAAGTGATCGAATGGTGGCGGCGTGGTGCCGGGGCAAAAGGTCATCAATCCGCGCGATCATATTGTCCCAGTCCAGCAACAGATAGAACGCCACCACTGGCGTAATCACCGCAACGGAAATGATCTGAAAACCCGCCGCCGTGACCGACCACGCTCCGGACAGAATGCGGGCGGACAATTCCTGTAACTGGCCCTGGAATTTGGACAAGGCATCCGAAAGATACGTGCCGCCCAACAGGTCTGGGCCAACTTTCGGCAGAACCGTCAGCTCAACAAAATCCTTGATGCCGCCAATTATGCCCGGCGTCGCTTTGATGGCGAGTTGTACCTGTTCAATAATCAAAGGCACCGCGAGGATCATCATAATGATCGCGACCAGCAAGGCCGCAACGGTGATGATCACAGTCGACCACACGCGGCTGATGCCCCGCGTTTGCAATTTGTCCGCGATCGGGTCGGCAAAATAGGCTATCGCTGCGCCCAGCAAGAACGGTGTCAGAACTTCAGACAGAAGCATAAGCAGTGCGATAAACACCACCAACCCCACGCCCCACCATTTCGCCTGTTCCTTGACCGTCATCGCGCGCTCCTTCTTCAGGTATTGTGATGGGCGTTTGATGGGCGGAGGTCAACCGGGCGCGGCATCATCACAGGATGATCGCGCCAGGAACACCAGCCTCGCCACACCAATTCCGGGCCGCCCTGACACGGAGCCTGCGCTTACCCGAACTTCACCCTGCCGCGATCACGACTTAGTTTTGCAATCAGCCAGCGCCTCAGCGCGGGATGCGGGAGTTGGGATGCACGCAGATCAGAATTATCCGTCAGA
>JBMYXS010000069.1:0-19427 GCA_049608645.1 Pikeienuella sp.
CCGAATGGTTGAGGTGAGAGTCATCGCGCACCTCTTTGATATCTCTTGATAATTGTGTGGTAGATGGCGGGCTGAGGTTTGCTGGACCACTTTGCGCTTTCGTTGTTCACCACCTTAAACAGAAAAAGGGCCGCCCATTCAGGCGGCCCTTTCTATTTCAAAAGCAAATCAGCGGTTAAGACCACCACCCACGACGTTTTGGCTTTGCGGGTTCGGCTGGCGCAGCAGGCTCCGCTGGTGCGGCAGGTTCTGCTGGTGCACTGTCGGCGGGTTCCTCTGTTGAGGCGGTGACCGTCTCTGCGATGGCTGGCTCTGGGTCTGCTGCCGATACTGGCTCAGGCTCAGGTTGAGCCTCGGCCTCTGGCGTCACCACGACAGGTTCTGCGACATCGGCTGGCGCTTCTGCCGGGGATGCGGAAGGTTCTGACGTTTTGGTAGCGTTCGCCCCCTCGTCCAGAGGGGTGGGCGCTTTAACCGGTGTGTCTTCACCGGCGTTGCTTTCTTTGCCTTCAGAAGCGGCAACGGCCTCTTGCTGCGGCGCAGGTTCGTTACCCGTTTGTGCTTCGCCTGCATTGTCGGATTTGTTCCGGCGTTTTGGGCGTCTGCGCTTGGGTTTCTGTACCGTTTCGGTATCCACAATGGGGTCATGGTCCCCATCGTCGTCACCGCCTATGACTTCGCCAAGGGGGCTGTCACTGATGGCCATGGGGCCATTATCGGAACCTTCACCATCCAATGCGGCGACCTGGCCTTCGGACTTGCGCCGACGACGACCACCACGTTTGCCACGGCGCCGTTTCTTGCCGCCGTTGTCATCATCGCCGTCGGCATCATTTGCATGTTGCGGCGCGCGGTTTTGTTGCTGTGGCGCGGTTTCCTCGACAATCTCTGCATCTTCTACCGTGTCTTCAAAGGCAGTTTCAGCAGTGATGGCAGCAGGGGCATTGTTTCGGATCGGGCGCGGCGCACCCTTGACCTTTTCAATCCTGTAGTCAGGCGTGACCAGCGAGATATCACCTTCAACAAGCACCGATACGCCGTAGCGATCTTCGATGCCTGCAACGTGGGTGCGTTTCTGATTGATGAGATAGTTGGCAATCTCAACCGGAGCGCAAACCTTGATTTCGGACACGCGGCGGCGCGCGGCCTCTTCTTCCACGTCGCGCAGGATAGCAAGCGCGATATTGTCGGCAGAGCGGATGATGCCTGTGCCCTGACAATGCGGGCAGGGGGCTGTTGTGGCCTCCAGCATGCCGGGGCGCAGACGCTGGCGCGACATTTCCATCAGGCCAAAGGCGCTGATGCGTCCAACCTGAATGCGGGCACGGTCATCTTTGAGACGGTCTTTCAGGCGTTTTTCAACGGCCCGATTGTTCCGGTTCTCTTCCATGTCGATGTAGTCGATGACGATCAGACCAGCGAGGTCGCGCAAGCGCAACTGCCGCGCAACTTCGTCCGACGCTTCGAGGTTTGTTTTAAGCGCGGTTTCTTCAATGGAATGTTCGCGCGTTGACCTGCCAGAGTTCACGTCGATGGCGACCAATGCTTCTGTAATACCGATGACGATATAGCCGCCGGACTTCAGTTGCACAGTCGGGTTAAACATCGCGGCGAGATAGTTCTCGACACCATGCTTGGCGAACAGCGGCGTGATTTCGCGATGCGGTTGCACGTTTTTCGCATGCGAAGGCATCAGCATCTTCATGTAGTCTTTGGCTTCGCGGTATGCGTCGTCGCCGTCAACCACGATGCTGTCGATGTCACGTCCATAAAGGTCGCGGATCGACCGCTTGATGAGCGATCCTTCTTCGTAGATCTGCGCGGGCGCAACTGACTGCAACGTCAGTTCGCGCACCTGATCCCATTGGCGGAGCAGGAATTCATAATCGCGCTTGATCTCGGTTTTGGTGCGCTTTGCACCCGCGGTGCGAATGATCAGGCCCATGCCCTTGGGCACTTCCAGTTCATTAGCGGTGGTTTTGAGTTTCTTGCGGTCAACAGCATTGGTGATCTTGCGGCTGATGCCGCCGCCACGCGCGGTGTTTGGCATAAGTACGCAATACCGCCCCGCGAGCGACAGGTATGTGGTCAGCGCAGCACCCTTGTTGCCGCGTTCTTCCTTGACGACCTGAACCAGCAAGATCTGGCGAACCTTGATCACTTCCTGGATCTTGTACCGACGGTGATTGAATTTCCGCGGGCGTACTTCTTCTTCCACCGAGTCTGCGCCGACCGTTTCCACGTCTTTCTTTGCGCGGGAGCGGTTGTTGTTGTCGGCCGTATCGTCGTCGTCATCTTCACCCGCGGGGGCCGCAGTTTCAGTCGCGTCGCCTTGCGCTGCACTATCTTCCGTTGAAGCGTCTTCCGTTGCCGCTTTTTCAGGGGCGGGGGCCACCTCAACGGATGCGGATTCGGCAGGTGCTTCTTCGCTGGTTTCCGCGTTTTCGGCAGCCGGGCTTGCAGCTTCAGGCGCTGCAACGGCCTCGGCTGGCTCTGCATCGGTGGATGGCGCAGGCGCTGTCGCTGCTACGTCTTCGGCAACGGTTTCTGCCGTTTCAGTCTCTGCAGCCGGTGCAGGTTTCTTGGCGCGGCTCCGGCGCGCGCGCGGTTTTGGTTTTGGCGCGGGGTCTTCAACGCTGTCTTCTACAGGCTCAGAGACACTTTCGTCTTCTTCGGTGCCCGTGCTTTCGGCGATCGACCTTGGTCCGGTGTTTTCGGCGTCATCAGGTGGGGTGTCATCTGATGGCGCGTCGGTGGTTTCGGGCGCAGCTTGCGCTTCACCAGATTCGGCTTCGGCGGCTGACGATGTCGTCTGTTCTGATGCTTCGGCAACCGCTGTGCTTGCGGCGGGGTCTTCGGCAGCGGGCGCATCCTCGGCCTGCGTCTCAGATGATTCCGCAACGTCGCCTGGCGCATCAGCTGTCGCGGCCAACTCTGTTGTCGTTTCAGCGTCTGACTGCTCTGGAGATGCAGGCTCAGTCGTCGCCGGGGCGGCGTCATTCTGTTCAGGCGACGCGGCCCCATCGGTCGCGCTTGCATCGCCCGCTTCATTTGCCAAAGCCGTTTCAGGCGCTTCTGAACCCGCCTCGTTGACTGTTGCGTCATGGGCCGACGTTGCGCCATCGGCCGTCGTTTCGTCAGCCGTCGTTTCGTCGTCGGATTTCTTTCGCCGTGAACGCGAACGGGAAGGGCGGCGTGACCGGGATTTCTTGGCCGGTTTAGCCTCTTCTTCGTCTTCATTTTCTGCGGCGGCTTCAATCGCGGCCTCTGCCTCCAGCAGGGCTTCGCGATCAGCGACCGGGATCTGGTAGTAATCCGGGTGAATCTCGGAAAACGCGAGGAACCCATGACGGTTGCCGCCATAGTCCACAAACGCCGCCTGAAGCGAAGGCTCCACACGGGTTACTTTTGCGAGATATATATTTCCGGCTATCTGCCGCTTGTTAATCGATTCAAAGTCGAATTCATCGACCTTGTTTCCGTCGACGACAACGACCCGGGTTTCTTCCGGGTGCGTGGCGTCAATGAGCATTTTCTTCGCCATTGATTCCTTTGCGGCGCGCGCCTTCGCCTTGGAGAAGGCGGCGCTGACTGTCCTGATGGGGCGAGACACGCCAGAGACACGCCCGCCGCATACGCCCGTCCGGGCGGCGTGAGGGTTCGTGACTGGATCGTCGTTCTCGTCATAATGTTCCTGTGCGCAGCTATGGCTACGCAAGCGATGTCGGGCGGCGCGCACTTGCGCCTTTTGGGGAATAGCGTCGCCCGATCCTGAGTGTGGTCGGTTGCGGCGGACCCCGGCTGAAACCAGCAATGTCGATCCTGAGCGTCATGCGCACTTGCGCGGCTGAGATCGACGTGGCGATACTAGGCGGAGTTTACTGTGATGTCCAAGTGGATTTTTCGATGCGCAAGATTATTGCCGTTCCAGCAAGAGCTTCCCTGCCGTGGGCCTTGGCAAAGGCAACTGTGTGCTTGGCTTTTGGGGGTGTTGTGAGGCGTTCCGCGCAGCACGCTTTTTTTGTTGTTTTCCTGTTGTGCGCGGCGGTTATGGCAATAAATTTATCGCCAAGTTCAGCATCTGCGGAAGAAAAAGCCGCTCTCACCATTCGTTTAACGCAAGATGGCGACATAAATCGCATCGAACTTGGGATGACTTTTCGTGCCGGGTTCAAGATTTCGACACTCACAACACCCAATCGTATCGTCGTTGATTTCCCTGAGATTGACTGGCGTATCGCGGCCCCCCGGCCGGGTGCCTCAATCAAATATGTGGATGGTGTGCGCTTTGGCCTGGTGCGGCCCGGTGCGTCGCGCATGGTGATCGACCTGCGCGCCCCGGCGCGTGTGCTTCATGCCTTCACCGAAGAAACAAGATCAGACCTGCCACCGCGATTTGTCATTGAATTGACCGGGGAGGAACAATCGGTCTTTGACGCCCGTGCAGCTAAGGAACGGGAACGTGTAGTGCGGGGGGATCCTCAGCAAAAGTGGCCACCGTCGCCGAGCCCTCGGCCAAAGCAAGGTGTCGTGATCGCGATTGATCCGGGCCACGGCGGCATTGATCCGGGCGCGGTTCATGGGGATGTCAACGAAAAGGATCTTGTCCTTTCTTACGCGCAGGATATCGCCGCCGCGATTTCGGCGGTTGAGGGGATGCACGCCGTTCTGACACGAACCGATGATACTTTCCTGACGCTTCGCGAGCGGGTGGAGTTTGCACGTCGCGCGGGCGCAGATGCCATGATTTCACTTCATGCCGACGCGTTGGAGCAGGGCGTCGCAACGGGTGCCACGGTTTTCACCCTCTCGAAAGAGGCGTCCGACGTTGAGGCAGAGGAACTTGCAAGCGGGAATAATCGCGCAGATGTGATCGGTGGCGTTCGCTTTGATGATGCGGCTGATGATGTGGCGCTGGTGTTGATTGATTTTGCGCGGCGGGCAACGGATGCCGCCTCCAAGGATCTTGCCGCCGAATTGGTGCGGGAGCTTGAAGTGCAGTCTGTGACGCTAGAGGGCAGGGCGCTTCAATCGGCCGGGTTTCGCGTGTTAAAGGCCCCCGATACACCTTCGGCGTTGATCGAACTGGGCTTTCTTTCTAGCGCGCGGGACCGTAACCGCTTGCTGTCAATCGAAGGTCGAAAGGGTTTGGTGGCGGCAATCAAGACCGGGATTGTGAAATGGGCCATGCGCCAGAAGGGCGAGCATTTCGATGTGGTTCGGCGGGCAAATGGCGAATGAAACGATGGTTTGGCTTATGGTTGTGATGTTTTGAGACGCCATTCGCAGGCATAATGCTGAAATTCTGTTCAAATTGCCCTAGTTTGGGACCGACTCGCACAGCATAAGTGCGTCGCGCCAGCCCTCTTGCGGTGCGGCGCGACGACAGAAATTGGCCGACCTGACCGGAGACGAGATAGCATGATCCGCTTTTTGGGATTTTTGTTCAGCACAGCCGCACTTGCGGCGATTGCGGGCGTTTTGGGCATCGGGATGGTTGTGGTCATGTATGGCTCTGACCTGCCCAGCCACGAAAAACTGGCCAATTATGAACCTGCGACGCTGACCCGCGTTTATTCCGGTGAAGGCGAAGTGATCGCTGAATTTGCCGAAGAGCGGCGCATTTTTACGCCGATTGATGAGATTCCTGATCTGGTAAAACTCGCGTTCATCAGCGCGGAAGACAAGAATTTCTATGACCATGCAGGCGTTGACTGGTTCGCGGTTGTAAAGGCAATGGCCGATAACGTGCGTCGTAAACTGGCCGGGCAGCGCGGGCGTGGGGCCTCTGGCATCACCCAGCAGGTGCTCAAGGTTTTTCTGCTGGCCGACGACAATGATTATGAGCGCAAGATCAAGGAATTCATCCTTGCACCCCGGATTAGTCAGACGCTCACCAAAGATCAGATCCTTGAACTCTACTTGAATGAGATTTTCCTGGGGCAGAACGCTTATGGCGTCACGGCTGCGGCGCGGCGTTACTATGGCAAAACGCTGGAGGAACTTTCACCGCAAGAAGCGGCCTATCTGGCCGCTCTGCCCAAGGCCCCCAGTAGTTACCACCCTGTTCGCCGCAGAGAGCGCGCCGTGGAGCGGCGCAACTATGTGCTCGAAGAGATGGCGCAAAACGGGCACCTTAGTCGTGCAGAGGCGGATGCCGCCAAGGCGACACCGCTGGAAACGGTGTTCGGGGGCGAGATCGAAAGCCAACTGCCACCGATTCCCTCGGCCACATATTTTACCGACGAAATCCGCCGCCAATTAACCGCTGACCTTGGTGCAGACGCCCTTTATGGCGGCGGCCTGACCGTTCGCGCCTCCATCAACCCCGAACTGCAAGACCTTGCGGCGAAGGCGCTGCGCGAGCGGTTGGAAAGCTGGGACCGGGAGCGTGACGGCTATCGCGGGCCGCTTTCAAATATTGGCGCGCTTGATGAGAATGACGAAGATGCCTGGCGCGATGCGCTGGCCAAAGCAAAGGCCCCCTCTGACATTCCTGACTGGCACAAGGCTGTTGTGCTGCGCGTCGGCAAGAACGGCGTGCGCATTGGCATTCACGAGGTCGAGGAAGACAGCGACGGTCATTACATTTCGATGAATGACGTCAAATGGGCACGCCGTCGCGACGGCCTGGATATTGGTCCCCCCCCCAAGACACCTGCCGATGTGTGGGCTGTTGGTGATGTCATTCTGGTGAAAGCGTTGAAGAATGACGACGGCTCATTTGATCAATGGTCCATGCGTCAGGTTCCTGAATTGCAGGGGGCCTTCATGGCGATGGATGCCCAGACAGGCCGGGTCTTGGCATTGCAGGGCGGGTTCTCTTATGAGGCAAGCGTGTTCAACCGCGCGACACAAGCCAATCGGCAACCGGGCAGCTCGTTCAAGCCGTTTGTCTATGCCTCCGCACTTGATAGCGGGTATAGCCCGGCAACAATCGTGCTTGATGCCCCGGTCGTGATTGATCAGGGCACAGGTGAGCCGTGGAAGCCAAAGAACTATTCCAACAAGTTTTATGGGCCTTCGCCGCTTCGCCTCGGCATCGAAAAATCACGCAACCTGATGACTGTTCGACTGGCGCAATCCGTCGGGATGGACGTTGTCGCGGATTATGCTGAACGGTTTGGAGTTTACGATGATATGCCCGCGCACCTCAGCTATTCGCTCGGCGCGGGGGAGACAACGCTTTATAAACTCGTCGCGGCTTATGGCATGTTCGCGAATGGTGGGCGACGTGTGGAACCGACATTGGTTGATCGCATTCAGGATCGGCGGGGGCGTACGATATATCGTCAGGACAAACGCATTTGTTCCGATTGCGCGGTAGAAAATACAAACAACGGGCATGAACCCTGGCCGGTTCCCACCGCACGACGGATCATGGATCGTGTGACGGCCTATCAGCTGGTGTCCATGATGGAAGGCGTGACAACACGCGGCACCGCGGGGCGTTTGGGCAAATTGGGGCTGCCACTGGCCGGTAAGACCGGAACCACCAACGAGGGCAAGGATGCGTGGTTCATCGGATTTACACCGAATATCGTAGCCGGGTGTTTTGTTGGCTATGACAACCCGCGCCCCATGGGGAAGGGGGGCACAGGTGGTGGCATGTGTGCGCCAGTGTTTGAAGATTTCATGCGTGAAGCCATGAAAAATCGCCACCCCGGTGTTTTCAAGGCACCCCCTGAAATTGAATTTGTCGCCATCGAACGCACAACAGGTATTCGCCTGCCGGAAGGTGCAAGCAGTGATGTGATCATGGAGCCATTCCGTGAGGGGCAAGCACCGGGCCTTTATCAGACAGCGCGGGTCATTGGCGGTGATGACGATAGCGGCGGCCTGTATTTTGGCGGCGATGATGACCTGCCCATCGGGGGCGAACTGCCGCTTGGCGAAGATGAAGGGGCAGAAGCGGCCAGCGCGCCTGCCGGCGAAAGTGTCGCTGCCCCTGCGAAACCCGCAGCGCCAGAGAGCTTTGACGACGATCTGGAAAGCGGTGGTCTTTACTAGAGATCGGCGCGCGCGGCTTACGCGCGCTTGTCCGGTTCGTTACAGGGCGATATGACAACGCCAAAGCAGAAAGAAGGGTCGCCCCATGCGCGCGGAAATCGAAGGCGTTGTCGCCGAAATTGAGAAATCTCTTGAATTGCTGCGTCAGCGTCTTGGCTGGGAAACAGCGGAATATCGGCTGGAGGAACTGAACGCCTTTGCCGAAGACCCTGACCTTTGGAATGACCCGGCCAAAGCGCAGAAAACCATGCGAGAGCGTCAAAAACTCGCTGATAGCATTGATGGGTACAAGTCACTCGCGCAGGAGCTTGAGGACAACAAGGAACTCATCGAGCTTGGCGAGATGGAAGACGATGCCGACGTCGTGGCGGAAGCCGAAAATGGGCTGAAGAAGCTGCGCGACATTGCCGCCGCCAAGGAAATTGAGGCGTTGCTGAATGGCGAAGCCGACAGCAATGATACCTTCCTGGAGATCAATGCGGGCGCAGGCGGCACCGAAAGTTGCGATTGGGCATCCATGCTGGCGCGCATGTATGTCCGCTGGGCAGAGCAGCACGGCTATAAGGTTGAGCTGATGTCCACAACCGCCGGCGAGGAGGCGGGGATCAAATCTGCGACCTATCAGATCAGGGGAGAAAACGCCTTCGGATGGCTGAAAACCGAAAGCGGCGTGCACAGATTGGTGCGGATTTCGCCCTATGACAGTAACGCCCGGCGCCATACGTCATTTTCGTCGGTGTGGGTTTATCCGGTGGTTGATGACAGTATCGAAATCGAAATTTCGCCAAATGACATTCGCATTGATACCTATCGCTCCTCCGGGGCTGGCGGGCAGCACGTGAATACAACCGATTCTGCGGTGCGTATTACCCATGCGCCAACGGGTATCGTTGTGCAGTCGTCTGAAAAATCCCAACATCAGAACCGCGAAATCGCCATGAAGGCGCTGAAATCACGGCTGTACGACCTTGAAATGAAAAAGCGCACACAGGCCATTCAGGATGCGCATGATGCCAAGGGAGAGATCGGGTGGGGGAACCAGATCCGTTCCTATGTTCTTCAGCCTTATCAGATGGTTAAAGATCTTCGTACCGGTGTGGAAACCTCTGACAGTCAGGGTGTGCTTGACGGAAAACTCGATGAGTTCATGGGCGCGGCCCTGGCGCAGGAAGTCTCCGGCAAAAGCCGTGCAGAGGCTGCGGGCGAGGATTGATCCTTTAGCCGCATTTCGCCAAAGCGGCGAGGCTGGGGGCTTTGCGCCCCCAGACCCCCGCAGGATATTTTGAGAACAAAGAGAATGGGCGAAGCCTGAGCGTAGCAGGGCTTCCGTCAGGACATATCACGCGCGGCTGGCAGCGTTTGTTGCCGCTGTTTTCGATGCTGATTTGGAGGGCGCTTGGCTGGGGAACCTGGATTCGAACCAGGACTAACAGAGTCAGAGTCTGCGGGTCTACCGTTAACCTATTCCCCAGTAGAGCGTGGGCGGTGTTTAGGGAATCGTGTTCATTCTGTCAACGCGCATAGCACCAATTTTTCGGCTTTTTGGCAAAGGGCATCATCGCATGACAATCTGCGTCAGCAATCGCATTCGTCGCGTGGTTGCATTGCGCGTGGCGGCGGCGAAAGAATGCGATGATTTTTCGAAGTATTGCCACCCCGGCCCGGCCGGAACGCCACCCGAAAGCAGCGCAGCGGTTTGTTATTGCAAGCGCAAGTTTTAGCCGCGCGGGTTTATCGGGCGTTGTTCAGTCCAGTCATATGTACCGCGGTCACGTTCATCCACGGCTTGTTTCCAGCCTACTTCCTCAGACCGTTCCTTGAACGCGATACCCTCTGGCGAATGGCGGGTGATCCCGTCGAATATGGTCGCCAGACGCTGTGTTTCGGCAAGGCCTTGTGCCTCTATCGCTTGATTTATGACCATCTTTTGCATCATCAGCTGATTGATGGGAACGCTCGTCATGCGTGCGGCGAGGGCGTCAACTTCGGTGTCCAGTTCCTGTGCGGGCACGGCCTTGAGGATCAGACCGATGCGCTCAGCCTCCCGGCCATCAATCTTGTCACCCGTCAACAGCATACGTTTGGCGCGTTCTGCGCCGATGCGATAGACCCACATTGCGGTTGTCGGGCATCCCCAAACGCGGGCGGGCATGTAGCCAATCTTGGCGTCTTCGGCCATCACCACGAAATCACAGCAGAGCGCAATGTCGGACCCGCCCGCGACGGCAAACCCATGTACCTTTGCAATGACGGGTTTATGGGAGCGCCAGAGCGACATGAATTGATGGGTATTGCCGGACATGAAGGCATAGTCTTTCATCGGATCCCACGGCATGGATTGCGTGACATCGCCTGCGCCGTTTCCTTCGGCATAATACGTCAGGTCATATCCGGCCGAAAATGCCTTGCCTGCACCGGAAAGTACGATGACGTGAATAGCGGGATCAGCGTTCGCCCGTGCGACCATTTCCGAAAGCAGGGCCGGAATTTCGTCGTCAATGGCGTTCATGGTTTCTGGTCTGTTGAGCACAATCCGCGCGATGCGACCGTCAGTTTCATAAAGAATTTTCACTGTGGAGCCCTCCCATGTTTGCATCAGAGGACCATTGCCGGGCCTTTGGCACAACCCCTTGCCAAGCTCGCCATTGTGCGGCCAGATACCGCCAACGAGCGGAGGCGGTATGACCCATATTCTGGCGCTGGACCAAGGCACCACTTCGAGCCGGGCAATCCTGTTTGATGTCGCGGAGACAGGCGCACTGACGCCGGTTGAAACCGCGCAGCAGGAATTTGCACAGCATTATCCCGCCTCTGGCTGGGTAGAGCACGATGCTGAGGAAATCTGGGCAACCACACTGAAAACGGCGATGCAGGCCATGGCAGGCCGCGATATAGCCGCCATTGGTGTTACCAATCAGCGCGAAACCGTTGTGATCTGGGACAGAACAACGGGCCGCCCGATCCATAAAGCGATTGTATGGCAAGACCGTCGAACGGCGGGAACCTGTGCCCAGCTTCGCGCAGAGGGGGCTGAGGAAATGGTCTCGGCAAAAACCGGGCTGTTGCTGGACCCGTATTTCTCGGCCACGAAAATCGCCTGGCTGTTGGACAGCGTAGACGGTGCACGTGCCCGCGCTGAAGCCGGCGAACTGGCGTTTGGAACTGTTGATAGCTGGTTGATCTGGCGTCTCACGGGGGGGACGTCCCATGTGACTGATGCGACGAATGCATCGCGCACGATGCTCTACAACATCCATGATGGCGGGTGGGACGATGACCTGCTGCGCTTGTTCGGTGTGCCCAAAGCCATGTTGCCAAGGGTTCTGGATTGTGCCGCTGATTTTGGTGTGACTGATGAAGCGGTGCTTGGGGCCAGTGTACCTATTCGTGGGGTTGCGGGTGATCAGCAAGCCGCCACGGTTGGTCAGGCCTGTTTTCAACCGGGTATGATGAAAGCCACTTATGGCACAGGGTGCTTTGCGCTGATGAACACAGGTGCCACTGCTGTGCGATCAGACAATCGGCTGTTGACGACCATTGCCCATCAACTTGACGGTGCGCCCACCTATGCGCTGGAGGGGGCGATCTTTATCGCTGGTGCGGTGGTGCAATGGTTGAGAGACGGGCTGAAACTTATTGAAAATGCTTCTGAAACTCAGGCTATGGCAGCGGGATCTGATCCAGCAAATCGCCTTTTTCTGGTTCCGGCGTTCACCGGACTGGGCGCACCACATTGGGATGCTGATGCGCGTGGCGCGATCTTTGGCCTGACACGCAATTCCGGCCCTGACGATTTTGCGCGGGCCGCGCTGGAAAGCGTCGCTTTTCAGACGGTTGATCTGTTGGCGGCGATGAAAGCTGATGGGGCCAAAGGGCAGGGTGTGTTGCGTGTTGATGGGGGCATGACCGCATCTGATTGGACCATGCAAGCCATTGCGGATTTTACAGGTGCGCCAGTTGATCGGCCTGTCGTTACCGAAACGACCGCACTGGGCGCGGCATATCTGGCCGGGCTTGGCGCGGGCCTTTGCCCTGCGCCTGAAGAGTTTGCGAACACCTGGGCGATGGATCAACGGTTCGAGCCAAAGATGGATGATACCACTCGCGATGCCGCATGTGCCGGGTGGCGGTCGGCGGTTGGAAAATTGCTCAGTGACAACAGAGGTTAACTCGCCGCGTTGTGCCCGCCTTGTGTCAGGCATACTCACGTCAACAAGGTGAGCGCATCACGAATGAGGGCAGCATGACCATCTCAACCACGAATTTCTGGCGGCGTACGCCTGCCGCATTGTTCCCTGTGTGCCTTGGGATGATCGGAATTGGCCTGCCATGGTTGAGCGTTGCCGAAACAATGGGCGGGCCGAAGTGGTTCGCGGGCGCGTGGATAAGCGTTTCGGCTGTGGCGGTCTTGTTTTGCATGGCTTCTTATTTGGCCAAATTGATGGTGGCGCCACGGGTTTTGCTGATCGACCTCAACCCGGCACCGGGGCGGGCGGCCGTGTCAGCGGGCTCCATGTGTTTACTGGTACTGGCAGCGGCATTGGTGCGGCTGACAGGGGCGGCGCAGCCTGCGTTAGCCCTGTGGTGTCTTGGGCTGGGGTTGCATGCGGTTTATGCCTTGTGCGTGCTTTATGCGATCTGGGCCGATGGCCTGCGCAATTTCAGGTTTTCTCCGGTGCTGTTTCTGCCTTTTGTCGGGTTTATCGTTGCCACCTTCGGTGGGCCTGACCTTGGGCAAAAGGCGTTGTCTCATTATCTGTTCTGGGCAGCGTTACCCAGTTTCCTGCTTATTTTCGTGTTCAGCGCGCCACGCTTTTTGCTTTGGCCAACAGCCATTCCGCAAAGGGCCGCGGCGGCGATCTTGCTTGCGCCGGTATCTTTGCTGGCGACGGCATCGTTCATTTTGGGCATGGAGCGGTTTTTTGATCTCTTTTTCATCGCGGCCTGTGCAGTTGCCGCGGGTTTGCTTGTGGGGGTTCGGTGGTTGACGGCGGGGGGCTGGACGCCGCTTTGGGGGGCTTTCACCTTTCCGCTATCGGCATTCACCGCCACGATGGTGATTGCGGCAAACCGGTACGGCGGCGCGTGGGAATATGCGGCCTGGATCGTCTTGATCATTTCCTCTGCGATTATCGCTTATCTGTTTACTCTGACGATGTGGGCGTGGTCACGCGGGCGTCTCGCGCCGGCAACAGGGGCTGCGACTGCGAGTTAGGCCGTTCATTCTTGTCGAGGCTTACGCGCGAAACGACGCAAGTGTCGATCAGGCCTTTTCAAGGGGCGCGATGGGTGGAATAAGGCAGCGCCAACTGAACCCCTCTGATGGAGACCACCCATGGAGATTCGTGAGGCCCTGACCTTCGATGACGTTTTGCTTGTTCCCGGTGCATCTGATGTGTTGCCTGCGACGGCTGATGTCACGACTTTTGTGACCAAGTCGATCAAGCTGAATATCCCGCTGCTTTCATCGGCAATGGATACTGTTACCGAGGCGGAAATGGCCATTACCATGGCGCAGGCCGGTGGCATGGGGGTTATTCATCGTAACCTTGATCTCGAAGAACAGGCCCGGCAGGTGCGCCGCGTCAAACGTTTCGAAAGCGGCATCGTCTATAACCCGATCACCTTGCAGCCCGACAATACGCTTGCAGACGCCCGCACAATGCAGGAGCGGTATAACATCACGGGTTTTCCGGTGGTGGACAAGCAGGGCAAGGTCGTGGGCATCCTGACCAACCGCGACATGCGGTTTGCAGACAACCATGACATGACCGTTGCCGAAATGATGACGGCGGAAAACCTTGCCACAATCCGCGAACCTGCAAACCACGAGGAAGCCCGCCGCATAATGATGCAGCGGCGCATCGAAAAGCTGATCGTGGTTGATGGGGAGCACCGCTGTGTTGGTCTGCTGACCGTCAAGGACATGCAGAAATCAGTGCTTCACCCATTGGCATGCAAAGATGACCTCGGTCGCCTTCGTGTCGCCGCGGCCTCAACCGTTGGTGACAAGGGGTTTGAGCGGTCAGAGATGCTGATTGATGCGCATGCCGACCTGATCGTGATTGACACGGCGCACGGTCATTCCGCCGCGGTGGCAGAGGCGGTTTCCCGCGTGAAACGCCTTTCCAGTTCCGCGCAGGTGGTTGCAGGCAACGTCGCAACGGCGGAGGCAACCAAAGCCCTGATTGATGCGGGTGCCGACGCGATCAAAGTGGGGATCGGCCCCGGCTCCATCTGTACCACGCGTATGGTTGCGGGCGTAGGTGTTCCGCAGCTAACGGCGATCAATGATTGCGCAGAGGAAGCCGCGAAACACGGCATTCCGGTCATTGCCGATGGCGGTATCAAGTTTTCGGGCGATTTTGCAAAGGCGATTGCGGCGGGCGCGTCCTGCGCGATGGTCGGCTCGATGCTGGCAGGCACCGAAGAAAGCCCCGGCGAAGTTTATCTCTATCAGGGGCGCAGCTATAAATCCTATCGCGGGATGGGGTCGGTTGGTGCGATGGCGCGCGGCTCCGCTGATCGTTATTTTCAGGAACAGATGACCGACAGCCACAAATTGGTGCCTGAGGGCATTGAAGGGCAGGTGGCCTACAAAGGGGCGGCCAGCGCGGTTCTGCACCAGATGGTCGGCGGCCTTCGGGCGTCAATGGGGTATACTGGCTCTCCCAATGTGGAGGCCATGCGCACCGGCTGCAAATTTGTTCGTATCTCCAATGCAGGGCTAGCCGAGAGCCACGTGCATGATGTTCAGATCACCCGCGAAAGCCCAAATTACAGGATGAGCTGATGACCCCCGGTGCCCGCGCCGCCGCTGCGATAGAGGTTTTGGACCAATGGCTTGCAGGGCGTGGAAAGGCAGAACGCCTTTTGCGGGACTGGGGCCGTGCCAACCGCTATGCAGGCTCCAAAGATCGCCGGGCCATTCAGGACATCGTTTATGCGTGTTTGCGCCAGAAACGGTCTTATGCGTGGTCCAATGGTGGGGATGGGGGCAGGGGCCTTGTCATTGGCCATTGCCTGACAGAGGGGCCGCCGCCTGCTGAGATATTCACCGGTGAAGGGTACGCGCCGGCGCCTCTTACGGCGCAAGAACTTGCCGACCGCGGTACGGCACCCGATGCGGTTGCAGGCAATCACCCGGATTGGCTGGAACCGCATTTGAAGGCGTCGCTTGGCGATGCCTATGGGGATGCGATGGCGGCATTGGCAGCGCGGGCGCCGCTTGATCTGCGCGTGAACCGCCTGAAGGCGACAAGCCAGCAGGCACAGGCCGCTTTGGCTGTAGAGGGTATTGAAACCGTTCGGGTGGACGTGGCCCCCGACGGGGTGCGCGCCGCACCTGGCACCCGCATCGTTTCAACCGACGCCTATGTCGATGGATTGGTAGAGATTCAGGATGCCGCCAGTCAGGCAGCTGTGGCATTGGCCGCCGCGCAGCCCGGTATGACGGTCTTGGACTATTGCGCGGGTGGCGGTGGCAAGACATTGGCGCTGGCCGCTGCGATGCAGAACACGGGGCGTCTGATTGCCCATGACGTTGCACCGGATCGCATGAAGGACATCCCCGAGCGTGCCAAGCGCGCGGGTGCCAGAATTGAAGTGCGGGCGGACGTTAGCGCGCTCAAAAATGCCTGCGATATTGTATTCGTCGATGCGCCCTGTTCCGGGGCAGGCACATGGCGGCGGGAGCCAGAAGCGAAATGGGCACTGACCCCGGAGCGCTTGTCGGAACTTGTCGGGATGCAAAGATCTGCCTTTGAGGCGGCTTGTGCCTTCGCTAAACCCGGCGGTGTTGTGGTCTATGCGACATGCTCCATCCTTGATCAGGAAAACGAAGAACAGGCGGCGTTTTTCGCCCAAACCCACAGTGATCTGAACCGCGAAGACACGCTGAAACTGATACCGGGCGATCGTTCTGATGGTTTCTTCGCAACACGATTCAGGAAGACCTTGTAGGACTGTTACCGTCGCAGCGCGCGCCGCTGGTCAATAACGCGGGTCATGTAGCCCCGGTTCAAACCCCCTTGGCGCAAGCCCCGCCTGAAACCACTGAATAAACGAATAGATAGAATAGGTTGGCAGGCCGGTTATTGCCCTGATCTCTTGCGCATAGGGGACCATATTTGTGCACTCCAGAACGATTGCACCGACGTCGGGGTGTTTTTTTCGCATCGAATGCGCAGCATCGCGCAGGTCGAGGCGGGCTTCATCAAAATCAATCTCTGCCGCGTCGCGCAGAATATCGCGGGTAAAGCACCGGCCACCGTCTGTGCCAACGATCGGCGTGTCCAATGGTGCGCCCGCCGCCTTCAGGTGCGCGGCTGTCAGTGTTGTCTTGGAAATAGTGATCACGCCGACGCGCTGACCCGGTGGTAGCATGGCCTGAACCATCGGCGCCTGCATGAGCGATGATGTGGCGACAGGAACGCCCAACGCTTCTTTCACCTGATCCTGAATGAGGGACAGGAACCCGCAGTTGGTCGTGATGCCATCGCAGCCGCTTCGAACCAGATCACGGCCCGCTTCAATAAAATCATCGACCAGTTTTGTCGGGTCGTTCCGCACAACATTGTCGGGCGTGGCGCCGCGTACCACGCGGTATTGCACCGGAAACGGCCAGGACAATGCGTTGCCCATGTCGCCGGGAATACGGGGGAACCGTGTTTCCAGCATCAGAATGCCCACCGATGCGCCGTAAACCGTTTTTCCACCACGTTGCATTGGATTTCCTTTAGAATTTAGGGACGTAGAGTTGAGCATAGGCGATTTGCACCGCTTCGGTTGCCTGTTCGCGGCGTCGCTCGATGTGCCGCCGCATTGCGGTATCGGCGGCCTTAATGTCTCGCCTTTTCAGGGCGCTAAAAATCTCACGGTGCGCTGACGGGGCATGTGGTGTCACAAGCTCGGATTGGTTGATACGGTTCAGGTCGATCAGGCGAATATAGCGGATACGATCATTCAAATTGTTGAGCATTGCCGCAAGCTCTTGATTTTCAGACAGGTTTACCAACCGCATGTGAAAGTCTTCATCCATCGCCAGCAGCTGATCAAGATCATCGCAGGCCTGATAGGTAGGCTCTGCATGGTCGAGAAATATGCCCAAATCGGTGATCGCTTGATCGGATGCGCGGGTGCAGGCAAGGCGTAATGCTTCGCATTCCACCGCCACCCGCGCCTCATAAAGTTCCAGTATTCTTTGGGGCGTCAACGGGCGACAGAAAAAGCCGCGGCCGCTTTGAAAGGTCAAGAACCCCTCCGCGACCAAACGGTTAAGGGCTTCGCGCATCGGTGTGCGGCTGGCGCCAAGACGCACCGCAAGTTCGCTTTCGTTCAGCCGTTCATCAGGCTTGAATGCAAACGCCGCCGCCATTTGGCGCAGTTCTGCATAGAGGCGATCCACGTTGCTGGCGGTTTTGGCCATTTCGCTCCCTTGGGTGCAATTTTCGGGCAATAGCGTCGGATTTACCGCGTGCACCCTGATGGCAAAAATTGTATACAGTTTTGAATGCAGTTGAAAGGTGCCGCCGATGACCAAAGCGACAAAAAACACGATGAACGGCGCAGAGGCGATGGTGCGGATGCTTGAGGCACAAGGCGTTCAGCACATTTTTGGCCTGTGTGGTGATACCACGCTGCCGTTCTACGATGCGATGTTGCGGCTCGATCATAACATCACCCATGTGCTGACCCGTGATGAGCGGTGCGCGACCTATATGGCGGATGGATACAGCCGGGTAACAGGGCGCGTTGGTGTGGCGGAGGGGCCATCAGGCGGTGGGGCCACGTATATTCTGCCCGGCCTGATTGAGGCGAGTGAAAGCTCTTACGCCGTGCTTGGCATCACGACTGATATTTCCGTTGCGTCGTACGGCAAATACCCGCTGACGGAGGTTGATCAAGAAGCGTTGATGCGCCCGTTGACGAAATGGAACACGGTCATCAAACGTGCCGACCATATTCCCAGGATGGTGCGGGGGGCCTTTCGGGCGATGACAACGGGCCGTTCCGGTGCAGCGCATCTTGGGCTGCCATATGATGTGCAATACGACCCGGTTGACCCGACAGACATCTGGGCTGATCCCAATACAACAAGTTATCCCGCATACCCGCAGGCCCCGGCCCCCGGCGCGGCAGAGGCGGCAGTGGATGCGATATTGAGCGCGCAAAACCCGCTTATCGTCTGCGGCGGCGGGGTTGTGATATCGGGCGCGATGGAAGCGTTGGATCACTTGGCGCGGCGGCTGAACATCCCCGTGGCGACGTCAATATCGGGGCAGGGATCGCTCGCGGATACGCACCCGAACAGCCTTGGCGTCGTTGGTTCCAACGGCGGTACGGATGAGACATGGGAGATGATGGAGGCCGCAGATCTTGTCATTTTCATGGGCGCGCGGGCAGGCTCCACCACAACTTCGCGATGGGAAGCCCCGAAACCCGGTGCTCGGATTGTTCATTTTGACAATGATCCGATGGTGATTGGTGCGAACTACCAAACAGAAGTTGGCGTCGTTGGCGATTTGCGGTTGGCGTTGGAGCAGGTAAACGCGGTACTTGATGCACGGCGCGATGCCGGGCGTTTCAATGGTGCCCGTCTGGTTGCCGATATCAAGCGGCGAAAGTTTGATCGGTTCCGGGCACTTGCGGCGAGCAATGAAACCCCGATCAGGCCGGAACGCGTGATTGATGCGCTCATGAAAACAGCCCCCGAAGATGCAACGGTGCTGAGTGACCCCGGCACATCTTGCCCGTATTATTCAGCCTATTTTGAAAGTCCACATGCGGGGCGGCGGTTCATTACGAACCGCGCGCACGGTGCATTGGGGTACGCAATGTCAGCCGCGCTCGGCGCGTGGTTCGGACGGCCCGACAGCAAGATCATTGCCATGATGGGGGATGGTTCTTTTGGGTTCACGGTGGGGGAATTGGAAACCGTATGCCGGTGCCGTGCGCCCATCACCTATATCGTTTTTTCCAACTCGAATTTTGGATGGATCAAGGCCAGTCAGTTCGCTGACAAGGACGCGCGGTATTACAATGTCGATTTCAACCAAACAGATCAGGCCGCCGTTGCCGCCGCCTATGGTGTGAAATCTTGGCGCGTGGAAAACCCTGAGGATTTGGAGCGTGTCTTGCGCGAAGCCATCGCACATGACGGCCCGACCTTGGTTGATGTGGTAACCCAACCGCTTGAGGAAAGCCGCGCCCCTGTGCGGCGGTGGATGGGGTGAAATCAGTCCCGCAGCACAGCGGAAAACGGCTGTAATTCGGCAAGTAACAACGTCAGAAATTCCTGCCCGATTTGCGACATGGGGCGGGTTATTGATGTGACGACGGCCATGTCCATCATAATCGCGGGTCGAAACGGGCGGGTGATGAAGCCACCTTCATTATCAAAATCAACGGCAAAGCGA